>CAWFSB010000001.1:0-23272 GCA_963818355.1 uncultured Acidobacteriota bacterium
TAGGTCTTGCCCTGCACGAGGAAGGCGAGCTTGCGCCGCTCGAGCGCGCGCACCTGCGCGCGGATGCGGGCGAGGTGGCGCGGCTTGGCGCCGTACAGGTACACCGGCACGTCGTGCTTCAGCTTGTCGAGCTCCGTGTCGAGCGTCTGCGGCGTGAGGTGCCCGGACACGTTCGCCAGGTCCTGCAGCTCGTTCGGGAACGACGTCTCGACGATCACCGCCTTCAGGTTGCCCACCTTGTTGACCACCTCCCAGAAACGGTCGGTGGGCGCGGTGTCGCTCGAGTAGGCGACCGTCCCCGTCTCGTCCTCGACCACGAAGCCGGTGGTGGGGACGATGTGCGCGACGCGCACCGCTCGGATCGAGAGGCCGTTCACCTTGAAGGGCTTCTCGATCGGGACCTCCACGAGCTTGAGCGCCGGGGTGAGGTCGTTCGGGAGGCAGGTGAAGTCGGGCCAGGTCTGGTTGTTGAAGAGGTGGGCCTTCATCGACGCGATCACCTCGCGGATGGCGTGGATCCGCAGGATGAAGCCGGGCGCCGAGAAGTTGTTGTCGATGAGGAACGGCAGCGAGCACGTGTGGTCGAGGTGCGAGTGGGAGATGACCACGTCCTTCACCTTGACCTGCTCGCGGAGGCTGAGCGCGCCCGACACGAAGCCCGCATCGAGGCACACCGTGTCGTTCACGAGGAACGACGTCATCCCGCACTCGGGGACGTTGCCGCCGTAGCAGCCGAGGACCCGGATCTTCATGGCTCGCTCTCCCGCAAGTCCCTGTGCCAAAGACGCTTGCGGGCACCTCGTAACGGGCGACCGTAGCACGCGATCCACAATTCGGTCAAGTGAGCCACATCACTCCACATGGCCGTCTCCGGGGCTCCCTTTTGTGCCTATACTCGGGCATGGGGCGTCTGCTGAAGGCCGCAACCCGCGCCGTGCTCCCCGTGCTGGCGCTCGCGGCCGGCCTGTCCCATCCCGCTGCCGCGCAGGTGAGCGACTACGAGATGCAGTACGGGAAGACGGTCGAGGTCTCGCTCGACGACCTGATCCGGATGCCGGAGAACTACGTCGGCAAGGCCGTGCGCACGCGGGGCCAGCTCGACAACATGCCGGGGACGACCCGCCTGACCTACGCGATGCGCGGCACGTTCGGCGACCGGATGATGATCTTCCCGGTGCCCCAGGCGGAGAGCGAGTTCGAGCGCCAGGCGCGGACCTGGGTGGGGCGGGAGGTCGAGGTCACCGGGGCCGTGAACGTCAGCCAGAGTTCCTCGGGCGGCGGGCAGTCCGTCTACATGCTGGTCTGGGGCATCCTGGGCCCGCCGGACGAGAAGAAGGCCCGGCGCAACGAGGCGACGGTGCCGCTCGAGGAGCTCGTCACGAAGGCCGCGCGCTACGACGGCAAGATGGTGACGGTCCGGGGGCAGTTCCGCGGCGAGAACCTCTTCGGCGACCTGCCTTCCGCCAGCCGGCGGCGCTCGGCCGACTGGGTGCTGAAGGAAGACGTCTACGCGGTCTGGGTCACCGGGAAGAAGACGAAGGGGCCGGGCTGGAACCTCGACCCGAGCCTGCGCCGCGACTCAGGCAAGTGGCTTCAAGTCACCGGCCGCGTGCTGCTCGGGAAAGGAGCGGTCACGATCGAGGCGACCGACGTCGTGCTCTCCAAGGCCCCGTCGGCGCGTCCCCAGGCCCAGGCCCAGGCGCCGCCCCCGCCGCCGCCGAGGCCGAAGAAACCGCCGGTCGTGGTGTTCTCCATGCCTCTCGACGGAGAGCGGGAGGTGCCGCCCGACGGCGTCTTCCAGGTCCAGTTCAGCAAGGACATGGACGAGCCGAGCTTCAAGGACCGCGTGAGCTTCCGCTACGCGGGGCGGCCGCAGCCCGGCGACAACTCGCTCGACGCGATGCGCCTCACCTACGACGGCGGGCTGCGCACGCTGCAGGTCGACCCCGGGGACCGGCTGCGGCCGGGGCGGGTGGTCGAGCTGATCCTGCTGCCGGGGATCGTGGACCTCGACGGCCTGCCCCTCGAGCCGCGGCCGGGGAAGAACCCGGGGGCGGCGACGGACATCCTCCGGTTCCAGGTCGCCGGGGGCGGGCTGCTGAGCGGGCCGCCGAAGTAGCCGTACCCGCCGGGCGGGGGCTACGCCTGGCGAGGCCCGTGCAGCCGGGCCAGGGCCCGGGCGCCGATGTCGCGGCGGCAGGTCATCCCGTCGAACTGGATGCGGCCGATGGCCTCGTAGGCTCTCGCGATCGCCGACTCGAGGTTGGCGCCGAGCGCCGTCACGCCGAGTACCCGGCCGCCGACCGTCCGGATCTCTCCCTCTTCGCGCTTCGTGGCCGCGTGGTAGACGATCACGTCGGTCCAGTCCTTCACCGAGTCGAGCCCGGTCACGACCTTCCCGACGTCCGGCGTGTCGGGGTAGCCCCGGCTCGCGACCACGACGCAGACGGCCGGCTCCTTCACCCACTCGATGCGGGTCTCGCCGAGCGCGCCCGTCGCGCACTGCTCGAGGATCGGCACGATGTCCGAGCGCATGCGCGCCATGATGACCTGCGTCTCGGGGTCGCCGAAGCGGGCGTTGAACTCGAGCACCTTCGGCCCCGACTCGGTCATCATGAGGCCCGCGAAGAGGACGCCCTGGAAGCGGCGGCCCTCGGCGGCGAGGCCCGCGACCGTCGGCACCACGATCTCCTGCATGATCCGCTTGTGGGTGTCGAGGCTGATGTTCGTGGTGGGGGAGACGGTGCCCATGCCGCCCGTGTTCGGGCCCTTGTCCCCGTCGAGCGCGCGCTTGTGGTCCTGCACCGAGGCCATCGGCACCACGCGGGAGCCGTCGGAGAAGACGAGGAACGACACCTCCTCGCCCTCCAGGAACTCCTCCATCACGACCTTCGCCCCCGCGGAGCCGAACTTCTTGTCCCCCATGATCTGCTCGACGACGGCCCGCGCCTCGGCCTGGTCCCCGACCACGACCGTGCCCTTGCCGGCGGCGAGGCCGTCCGCCTTCACCACGTAGGGATAGCCGAGGGGGGCACCCTCGACGAAGGCGAGCGCGTCCTCGAGCGACGAGCACACCTCGTAGCGCGGCGAGGGGATGCTGTGCCGCGTCATGAACTCGCGGGCGAAGGCCTTCGAGCCCTCGATCTCCGCCGCCCCGCGGGAAGGGCAGAAGATCGTGAGCCCGCGACGCACGAACTCGTCCCCGATGCCGAGCACCATGGGCAGCTCGGGGCCCACGACGGTGAGGTCGGCCTTGACCGTCTGCGCGAAGTCGGCCACCTCGACGATGCTCGAGGCGTCGATCGGGACGCAGTCGGCGATCTCCGCGATCCCGGCGTTGCCGGGGGCGCAGTAGAGCTCGGTCACGAGGGGGCTCTGGCGGATCTTCCACGCCAGGGCGTGCTCCCGGCCCCCGTTCCCGACGATCAGGATCTTCATGGGCGGGGAAAGGTGACACGCGGCCCCGCCCCTGTCAACCGCCAGGGCGGCCGCGCGGGCGGCCCCTGACGGCCTCGTGCTAGCCTCTGCGTGCCCATGACGGAAGCCCCGAGCCCGCCTCCCCGGCCCCGCGGACGGGGGCCCGACCCGGCCGCCGTGGCCGGTGGCGCCGCCGCGGTGCTGTGGGTCGTCTTCTGCGTCCTGTGGTTCGACGTGGCGACGCCGTGGCGCCCGGCCGCCCTCGCCGCGCTGTCTCCCCTGGCCGTCCTGGCCGCCTCGCTCCTCGCCGGGCTCGCCTGGCTGCGGGGCCGCTGGGGCACGCTCGCCGCCCCGGCTCCCGGCGCGGCCGCCCCGGCCCTCCTGCTGGTGCTGGCGCTCGCCTTCTTCTTCCGCCTGCCCGTGGTGGTCGGCGGGGCGGGTGCGGCGGTGACGCCCGACGGGGCGCTGTCCGGCATCGTGGCCCTGCGCGTGGCGAACGGCAGCGAGCGGCTCGTGTTCGTTCCCCAGGTGCCCTACAGCGGGAGCCTGAAGTCCCACCTGACGGCCCCCCTCACGCTCGTGATGGACCCGGCACGGGCCTTCGCCCTCGTCTCGGTGCTCTTCTACCTGATCTACGTCGCGGGGCTCTTCCGCCTCGCCCTCCTCGTCGCGGGGCCCCGGGCGGCTCTACTCGCGGGGCTCTACGCCGCCTTCAGCCCGGCCTTCGTCACCCGCTACAGCCTCAGCAACGACGGCAACTACGTCGAGGTGCTCGCGCTCGGCACGTGGGCGCTGTGGCTGGCCGCCCGCTGGACCCGCGAGCACGAGGACCGGGCGCGGCTCGCCTTCGCCGCCGGCCTTCTCCTGGGCCTCGCCTTCTGGTGCCACATCCTCGCGATCATCCACCTGGCCGCGATCGCCACGCTCTTCGGGCTGGCCGCGGTTGTCCCGGGCCTGCCCGGTGGCTCGCCGCCGTGATCCCGGGGCGGAACCCGCAGGTCAACTGTCATTCCGAGGGACACCGGCTGGACGGGTCCCGAGGAATCCGCAACCCCGTCGGATTCCTCGTCGCTCGGCGAGACGAGGCTCCTCGGAATGACATCGCTCGTCGCCCTGGCTTTCGGGTCGGCGATCGGGTACGCCCCGGGCTGGCTCTGGAACCTCGCGAACGACTGGGAGTCCTTCCACTACCTGGTGCCGGGCGCGGCTCGCACGGACGAGGCGGGCGCGTCCGGCCTGGCCGGCGCGGCTTCCGGCCTCGGCGAGAAGCTGCGGCTGATGGTGACCGACCACTGGCCGGTGCTGATGGGGTACGACACCGGCTACGGGCCGGCCGTCGACGGCCTGCTCGCGGCCCTCTCGTGGATCGGCGTCGCCGCCGCCCTCTTCGCCACCGCGTGGACGGCGCGGCGCGCGTGGCGGGAGCGCTCGTGGCCCCTCGCCTCGCTCCTGCTCTTCGCCGCGACGAACCTGGCCGTCGCTCTCGTCGCCCTGCCCCACGTGCCCGGCAATCCCCGCTACATCCTCTTCCTCATGTCGGTCCTGCCGGTCTTCCTCGCGGATGCCCTCGGCGGGGGCGCCCGGTGGCGGCGGCTCGTCCTTGCCCTGCTCGTCGCGACCGGCGCGCTCGGCTCGCTCGCCCAGGTGCCGGACACCCTGCGCAAGGACGCCAGATGGCGGCAGTTCGTGGCCGACCTGGAGCGCGAGGGCGTGCGCTTCTGCTACACGGACTTCTTCATGGCCACCCGCCTGAACTTCCTCTCGGGCGAGAGGATCGTCTGCTCCGCGAAGCTCGGGCCGAACACCACCGAGTACTTCTTCGAGTACCGCGAGCGGGTCGAGCAGGCGCCGGAGGCCGCGATCGTCGCGGTGAACGCCACGTCGGCCGGCCGCCTCGAGGAGAAGCTCGCCGGCCTGGGCGTCCGCTACGAGCGGATCGACCTCATGAAGCCGGTCCTGCTGCGCTTCTCCCGCAAGGTCGACCCGCAGGACCTGTTCCCGGGCCGGACGTTCCCGATGCGGTAGGCCCTGTCATTCCGAGGGACTTCGATTGGACGGGTCCCGAGGAATCCGCAGTCTCGGCGCCGGCGAGCCGGCGGATTCCTCGTCGCCCGGCCAGTCTAGGCTCCTCGGAATGACAACAGGGACTACGGCTGCAACTCGGTGGTGACCACGGCGCCGCCCATCTGGGGAAGCGTCGTGATCGTCTTCACGACCTTGCGGGTGTCCTTGGCGACCCAGAGCGTGGTCGACCCGGGCTCGCCGTCGGCCGCGACGATCTCGACCTTCCAGGCCTCGAAGGTCCCGGCCGGCACGGTGACCTTCTCGGAGCCCGCCACCTTCGCCTTCTTCAGCTGCACCTTCTGCTGCCGCACGTCGAAGTTGCGGAAGGTCGCGCCGTAGCCCTCGGCCAGGGGCAGCGCGGCGAGGGCATCGTGGCTGCCCGCGCCGTCCGCGAACAGCTCGCCGCCGAGGTCCACCGACACCGGCTTCGGGTCGCCGCCCATGGCCATCGTGCCGGTGGCCTTGCCGCCCTCGAACACCAGCTCGATCGCGGCCGGCCCCTGCTTGATCGAACGCCGGCGCAGGACGAGGCTCTCCTTGTCGAGCGTCGTGACGTCGATGGCGTCGCCCATGGGCATCTTCGCTGCGCCGGAGACGACCCACGACCCGTCCTTCTCCTCGGTCGTCTGGGTGATCGACATCGGGATCGTCTGCCCGCCGGCCTCGATCTTGCCCTGGTAGCTCGCGCGGCCGGGGCTGAGCGAGGCGACGACCTTCGGCACCCCGACCGCCGCCGCGTCCACCGACTTCGAGAGCACGACGGTCTTCGGGTCGACCGTGATCTCCTTCAGGCGGGTGGCCACCTCCGGCGTCGCGCCCTCCTGGAAGCGGCCGCCGATGTGCTTCGCGAAGAACGCCTCGCTCGCGGCCCACAGCGCCATGCTGTTGACCGGGCGCTGGAAGCCGTGGCCCTCGTCCGGGGCGAGGATGTACTCGACGGGGAAGCCGCGGTCGCGCAGGGCGATGACGATCTGCTCCGACTCGGCCTTCTTGACGCGCGGGTCGTTGGCGCCCTGGGCCACGAGGAGCGGGGTCTTGATCTTCTGCGCGGACGTCAGGGGCGACTGGCGCACGAGCTGCGCCTTGCCCTCGGGCGTCGTCGGGTTGCCCATGCGCTCGTGGAAGATGATCCGGCCGGCCTCCCAGTAGGGCGGGATCGACTCGAGCAGCGTGATCAGGTTCGAGGGGCCGACGATCGACACCCCGGCCGCGTAGACGTCGGGAGTGAACGCGACCCCGGCCAGGGTCGCGTACCCTCCGTAGGAGCCGCCCATGATCCCGACCCGCTTCGGGTCGGCGACGCCCTGGGCGACGAGGTACTTGACGCCCCAGGTGATGTCGTCCTGCATCTTGTCGCCCCACTGCCGGTTGCCGGCGTTGAGGTGCTTCTTGCCGTAGCCGGTCGAGGCGCGGAAGTTGGGCTGCAGGACCGCGTAGCCGCGGTTGGCCAGGAACTGCGCGAGGTTGTTGAAGCCCCAGCTGTCGCGCGCCCAGGGGCCGCCGTGCGGCACCACGATCGCGGGCAGGCCCTTCGCGGGGACGCCCTTCGGCAGGGTGAGGAAGGCGGGGATCTCGAGCCCGTCCGAGGATGGGTAGCGAACGGCCTTCATCTCGGCCATGTGCTCTCGCGGAATCCGCTCGCGGACCTTGTACTGCAGGGTGAGCTTCTTGGTCGTCCGGTCGAACAGGTAGCGTTCCCCGGGGTCGGTGTCGCTCGAGGCGGTGATCAGCAGGACCCGGTCGTCGGCGGTGGACGACCCGAGGGTGATGTCCTTGCCCGGGAACTTGCCCTGGAGCAGCTTGTAGTCGGCCTCCCACGCCGGGTCGCGGAAGTAGACCCGCACCCTGTCGTCCTCGTAGGAGGTCCCGACGAGCTCCTCGGCGGACTCGGAGAAGATCGCGTTGCCGAAGTCGACGCGGCCCATCGGGTCGGACTCGACGAGATCCTCCTTCCCGGTCTCGGGGTCGAAGAGCACGAGGCGGGCGAGGTCCACGTCGCCCTTGTTCGTCTGCATGTAGACGCGCTTGCCGTCCTTGTGGAAGCGATCGGGGCCGCAGGACTCGAACACGCTGCAGGTGTAGACCGTCTCGAAGCCGTCCGGGAGGACCTTCAGGACCTCGGTGTCGCCCTTGTCGGTCGTGCGCACCGCCAGGCGGAGCCGGCCCTCGAGGTCGAACTGCCAGCCCGCGATGCGGTCGGTGTTCTTGCGGACGAGCTCGCGCTTTCCGGTGGAGATCGAGACCGCGTAGACGTCGTGCCAGGCGGCGTCGCGGTCGTTGAGGCCGACGTAGATCTTGTCCGGGGACTTCTTGGGGACGTCGTAGATGAAGGCCCGTGCCCCCTTCGCGTCGGTGAGGTTGCGCGAGGGCGGGACCTCCTTGCCCTCGGCCTTGGCCGCGGCGGGGTCGACGGCCCAGACGTTGAAGTTCTCGTCGCCGTCGTTGTCCTTGACGTAGAGGAGGAGGCGGCTGTCGCGCGACCAGAAGAAGCTGGGGATCGGCCGCTTGGTCTCGGCGGTCACGAGCCGCGCGGCCTCGAAGGGCTCGCCGGTCTTCTTGACGTAGATGTTGCGCGTGTCCTTCCAGGGCCTCATGAAGGCGAGGTACTGGCCGTCGGGCGAGATCTGGGCGCCGGAGATCTCCGGGTTGCCGAAGAACAGCTCGCGGTCGAGGACCGGTGGCGGTGCGGCGGCAGCGGCTCCGGCCACGAGGCCGAAGGCGAGCGCGAGGCACGCGAGGAGGGCGGTTCGAGCGAGTCGACTCATGGGTTCAAGGCCTCCGTCGAAAAGGGGATGCGGCGAGAGGGATAGACTACACCAGCGACTCATACGGAAAGGCGGGGGGCAGGGTTCCCTGGACAACGGTCCCGCCCTCCTGATACGTTTCCGCGCGGGTGATCGACGATGGCCCCGGAAGCGACGCAACCCCCGGCAGCTGACGTCCACGCGGCCCCGGATCTCGCGGTGCCGCTGCGCGCGGGGCCGCTGCGGCTCGTGTTCGATCGCGGCGAGCTGCGCTGGGTCCGCCTCGGCGAACGAGAGGTCCTGCGGGGCCTCTACGTGGCCGTCCGCGAGGAGGGCTGGGCCACCGTGCCCGCCGAGCTCGAGGACCTCGAGATCGAGGCGGAGCCCGAGGCCTTCCGGATCCGCTTCCGGGCCCGCCACCGCCGCGGGGGGGTCTCGTTCGACTGGGTGGGGCGCATCCAGGGCGGCACCGACGGCCGCATCACCTACACGATGGACGGCGCCGCGGGGTCGACCTTCCGGCGCAACCGCATCGGCTTCTGCGTGCTCCACCCGGCCGAGGCCTGCGCCGGCCGCCCCTGCATCGTCGAGACCGTGGACGGCGACCGGGCCTCCTCCGCCTTCCCCAGCCTCGTGGCTCCCCACCAGCCGTTCCGCAACGTCCGCGCGATCCTCCACGAGGTGACGCCCGGCGTCGAGGCCGAGGTGCGGATGGAGGGGGAGACCTTCGAGACCGAGGACCAGCGCAACTGGTCCGACGCGTCGTTCAAGACCTACGGGACGCCCCTGCACCTCCCGTACCCGGTGGAGGTGGCCGAGGGGACGCGCCTCGCGCAGTCCGTGACCGTGCGGCTGTTCGGCGTGACCAGCGAGCCGGTGCAGGAGGCCGCCGCCACCGTGCCCGGCGCCCTCCCGAAGAAGCGCAACAGCACCGAGCCGGTGATCGTGCGGGTGGGGAGGACGGGCGGCTTCGCGCGGCCGGCCGTGGGGCTCGGCGGCGCCGGCCTCGGGCCGATCGGGGCCGCGGACGCCGAGCGCCTGCGATCGATCGGGCTCGACCACGTGCGGGCCGACCTGCGCCTCGATGCGCCGGGCTGGGAGGCCGGCCTCGAGCGGGCGATCGCCGACGCTCGAGCGCTCGAGGCGCCCCTCGAGCTGGCCCTCTTCCTGCCGGAGGACCCGAGGGCGGTCCTGCGAGAGCTCGCGGGCCGCGCGGCGGAGCTGCGGCCGCGCGTCGCCTGCTGTCTGCTCTTCGGGTCCGACGGGACCACCGCCGACGGGGTCGCCGCCCTCGCGCGGGAAGCGCTCGCCCCGGCCTTGCCCGCGGCCCTCTTCGGTGGCGGGACGGACGGCCATTTCGCCGAGCTGAACCGGCGTCGGCCTTCGCGCCGCGGGCTCGACCGGCTCGTCTTCGCGCTCCTTCCCCAGGTCCACGCCTTCGACGAGGCCACGATGGTCGAGAACCTCGCCAGCCTCCGCTCGATGGCGGACACGGCGAGGGGCTTCGCGGGCGGGGTCCCCCTCGGCATCTCGCCCGTCACGCTGCGCACGCGCAGGGACCCGCGCCCGGCCTCCTCGCGCGCCCCGGGGGAGCCGCCGCTCACCGACGACCCGCGGCAGGCGACGCCGTTCGCGGCGGCCTGGACGCTCGGCTTCCTCGCCGCCGCCGCCGAGGCCGGGTTCGAAGCGCTGACCTTCTTCGAGCTGTCGGGCGCGCGCGGGGTGACGGAGTCGGGTGTCGGGTTCCCGGTGCTGCACGCGCTCGCCGACGCCCTCGCCCTGCCCGGCGCCCTCGTCCTGCCCGCCCGCTCGCGGCGCCCCGAGCGGGTCCAGGTCCTGGCGCTGCGCTCGGGCCCGCACGCGCGCGTCTTCCTCGCCAACGTCACCGCCGAGCCGCACCCGGTGCGCGTCGAGGGCCTCGGGGGAACCGCGCGGCGTGCGGCGCTCGGCCAGGCCTCGCCGGGCGAGGAGGTCGGGGCCGAGATCGATCTCGCCCCGCACGAGATCGTCCGCCTGGACCTGGAAGTCGCCCCCTGACCCGCCCGCGCCTGGCCGAGGTGGCGCTCGCCCTGGCGAGCGTCGTCGTGTTCCTGCTCCTCGCCGAGGCGGTTCTGCGCGTGGTCGGCCTGGCCGACGAGCGGCCCACCGGCTACGCCCCCGTGAACACGCGCCGGCGCGAGCGGCGGCCCACCAACTCCCTCGGGTACCGCGACGTGGAGCGCGCGCGGCCGAAGCCCGCGGGGGTGCGGCGCGTGGTCTCCCTCGGCGACTCCTTCGCGTGGGGCGTGGGCATCGAGCACGACGACACCTACGCCCGGCGAGTCGAGCGCGCTCTCGACCGACGCCCCGGCGAGCGTTGGGAGGTCGTGCAGCTCGCGCGGCCGGGCATGGGCACGGTCGAGCAGGCGGAGCAGCTGGCGGAGGAGGGCTTCGCCTACGAGCCGGACGTCGTCGTGCTGGGCTTCGTGCTCAACGACAGCGAGGACGAGAACGCGGCGGAGGCCCGCCGCGCGCGCGACTGGGACGAGACGCGACGCGAGAGGCAGGAGCGGCGGAGCGGGCGGCGATTCCTCGACCGCTCGGCGCTGTGGCGCTTCGTCGCCGGCCGGCTCGAGGCCACGGGGCAGAACCGGCGCCGGCTCGAGGCCTATCGCTCGCAGTTCCGGCCCGGCTACCCCGGCTGGGCCGCGTGCCGCGCGGCGCTCGCGCGGATGGGCGCCCTGTGCCGCGAGCGCCACGTGCCCTTCGTCGTCATGGTCTTCCCCCTCTTCGCCGATCCCCTCGACGAACGCTACCCCTTTGCCGACATCCACGCGCAGGTGGCGCAGGCGGCGCGCGAAGCCGGGGCGGTGGTCATCGACCTGCTGCCGGCCTACCGTGGCCTGCGCTCGGAGCTGCTGGTGGTGGACGGGGCCAACGACGAGCACCCGAACGAGATCGCCCACCGCATCGCCGCCCAGGAGCTCCTGCGGACGCTCGACCGGCTGCTCCCGCCCACGTCGCGCTGAGGCGCTCCTACTCGCCCCCGGGCTCCGCCTCCTGCACGAGCTGGTAGACCTCGCGCGCGGGCCGGCCCAGCCGGCGGGCCGCCTCCTTGACCGCCTCGCGCCGCGTGCGGCCCTCGGCGGCCAGCGCGCGATAGAGCGCGACCGGGTCCTGGTCGGCCAGGGGCGCGGCCTCGGGCGCGCCACCCACGACCAGCACGATCTCGCCCTTCACCGCTTCGCGCGCGGCGAGCGAGGCGCGGATCGCCGACAGGGGCGCGCGCAGGTACTCCTCGTGCACCTTGGTGGCCTCGCGGCAGAGGAACGCGTCGCGGTCGCCGAGGATCTCGACCATGTCGGAAAGGCAGTCCACGACGCGGACCGGGGACTCGTAGAGGACGAGCGTCGGCCGCTCGCGGACGAGCTCCTCGAGGGCGCGGCGACGGGCGCCCGAGCGGGGAGGCAGGAAGCCGACGAAGAGGAACCGGTCGGTGGGGAGGCCCGCGACCGAGAGGGCCGCGATCGCGGCGCTCGGGCCGGGCACCGGCACGACGGGGAGGCCTTGCGCCCGGGCGTCGCGCACGAGGCGGTAGCCCGGGTCGGAGATGCCCGGGGTGCCGGCGTCGGAGACGAGCGCGACGTCCCGGCCGGACCGCAGCGCCTCGAGGATCCGCTCTCCCTTCCACCGCTCGTTCTGCTCGAAGTAGGAGGTCGTGGGGGTCGCCACGGCGTGAGCGCGCAGGAGGGTGCCGGTCCGTCGCGTGTCCTCGCAGGCCACGAGAGACGGCCTCGCGCAGCACGCGCAGGGCCCGCAAGGTGAGGTCCTCCAGGTGGCCGAGGGGGGTCGCGACGACGAAGAGCGTGCCGGGACGGGCAGGGGGGTCGGGCATTTAACTCACTGAGCTTCCGACAGATCGCTTGACAGCCGCGGGGGCCTATCCTAGCATCGAAAGTTCGTAACGGCCCGATTCCTCGACAGAGGGAAATCGAAGGCGGTCAGGGGGTGTTTTAACAGGTTGGCTGAGATCAAGATGCAGGAGGGGGAGTCCATCGAGAACGCCCTCCGACGCTTCAAGCGCAAGGTCCAGCAGGAAGACATCATCAAGGACATCAAGAAGCACAGCTTCTACCTGAAGCCCGGCGACAAGCGCCGTGCGAAACAGGCCCTCGCCCGCAAGCGGAGCCGCAAGAAGCTGCGCCGGGAAACCGAGTAGCGACCCAGTTCGCCTCAGGAGAGGCCATGGAGTTCAAGGACAAGAGTCTGGTCTGTGTCGAGTGCAACCAGACGTTCGTGTGGACGGCGGGCGAGCAGACTTTCTACCACGACCGCAACTTCACGAACGAGCCGAAGCGCTGCAAGGAGTGCAAGAGCCGCCGCAGCGAACGCGGTGGACAGGCTCCGCGCGAGCGAGTGGAGACGACCACCACCTGCTCGCAGTGCGGCAAGGAGACGACGGTCCCGTTCCGGCCCACCCAGGGGCGGCCCGTCCTGTGCAAGGAGTGTTTCTCCAGCAGGAAGGCCGCCCGCCCCTGACCCGGTTGCGCGCCTCGCTTTTGGGGCGCGCGGCCGGTCGTTTTAGCCCGGTCCCTCTCGTTGACTTGCTCGGCGGACGCGTGGTAGCGTACGCACCTCTTACGTAAGAGCCTTATCTGCAGGGAGAAAGCGGCCATGAAGATCGTCGAACGTCAGGTTGGTGACGTGGTGATCCTGGATCTCCACGGGAAGATCCTCATCGGCGAGGGCGACGACGCCCTCCGCGAGGCCGTGACCAAGCTGGCCGATTCCGGCAAGACCAAGATCCTGCTCAACCTGGCGGACGTGCCGTACGTCGACTCCGCCGGCCTGGGCGAGATCGTGAGGACCTACACCACGGTGAGCCGCAAGGGTGGCAAGCTGAAGCTGCTCAACCTCACCAAGAAGATCCAGGACCTCCTCTCGATCACCAAGCTCCTGACCGTCTTCGAGGCCTACGAGTCCGAGGACGAGGCCGTTCGCAGCTACCAGTCCTAGCCTCGGCGATCCCGTGGCGGGCGGGCCGTTGCGGTCCGCCCGCGCGCCCGGGGCGCGCCGGGCCCGCGCTCCGATGAGCCTTCCGCGAGCCCTACTCGTCTCGCTCCGGCCCCACCAGTGGACGAAGAACCTGGTGGTGCTCACCGCCCTCGCCTTCTCGAAGCACCTCTTCGACGGCGACGCGGTGGTGAGAGCGGCCATGGCTTTCGCCACGTTCTGCGTCCTCTCCGGGGCGGTCTATCTCGTCAACGACCTCGTGGACCTGGAGCGCGACCGCCTCCACCCCGTGAAGCGCGCCCGGCCGATCGCGAGCGGCGCCCTGCCCGTCCCCACGGCACGAGCCGCCGCCGCCTGTCTCCTGGCCCTCGGCTTGCTCTCGGCCTGGGGCCTCGGCCCCGGATTCTTCGCCTGCGCTCTCTCGTACCTCGCCCTCAACCTCGCGTACTCCTTCGTCCTCAAGGACGTCGTCATCCTCGACGTGCTCGCGATCGCCATCGGCTTCGTCGTGCGGGCGGTGGCGGGGGCTCTCGCCATCCAGGTCGTGTTCAGCGACTGGCTCCTCGTCTGCACGATCCTCCTCGCCCTCTTCCTCGCCCTCGCCAAGCGCCGGCACGAGCTCGCGACGCTCGAGAACGCGGCGGGCCACCGCCAGGCGCTCGCCGAGTACAGCCCGTACCTGCTCGACCAGATGATCGCGGTGGTGACCGCCTCGTGCCTCACCGCCTACGCGTTCTACACGCTCGCGCCGGACACGGTCGAGAAGTACCGCACCGACCGGCTGGCCCTGACCATCCCCTTCGTGATCTACGGGATCTTCCGCTATCTTTACCTCGTGCACCGCAAGGATCAGGGGGGCAGCCCGAGCGACGTGCTGCTCACCGACCGGCCCTTGCTCGCGGCGGTCGCTCTCTGGGCGGCGGCGGTGGTGCTGATCGTCTACACCGCGCCCGGCCTGCCGGTGCCGCGGGGGCACTGAGCGCGGGGAGGGGCATGAGCTTCGAGGTGAAGGCCGAGGGGGTGGACGTCGAGCAGCTGCTGGCCGACGTCCACAACCGGATCGAGGAGCGCCGCCAGGCCGGCCTCTACACCGACGAGGAGCTGCGCTTCGTCGCGGAGCGCACCCTCGAGGGCGTCCTCACCGGGCGCGACCTGCGGGCGGACCTCGTCGACGAGCTCCGGGCCCGGGACGCGCAGTGGAACTTCGCCTTCGACCCCGAGACGATCTACCGCTCGAGCCGGGGCTTCGTGGGCCGCGCCCTCGAGACGGCGCGCCGCGCCCTGCGCCCCGTCCAGAAGCTGTTCTGGAACCCGAACCCCATGATCGCGGCCCTCTCGCGCCAGTCCGATCTCAACCGCTTCCAGGCCCACCTCCTCCACAACCTCGTCCTGGAGCTGAGCCGCCTCAACCTCGAGGTGCAGGAGCTGCGCAACCGGAACCTGCAGATGGCCGGCCGCCTCGAGGCGCTCGCGCGCCGGGAGAAGACGCTCGAGGGCCTGGTGGCGTACCGCGACGAAGGGGGCCCGAAGGACGGGAGCGCGTGAGGGTCCACCAGCTGCTCGCCGCCCTCAGCTACGGCGACGCGATCGGCAACGAGGCCCTGGCGATCCAGCGGCAGCTGCGCGCGGCCGGGCACGAGTCGGACATCTTCGCGGAGCTCGTCCACCCGCGGGTCGCCCACCTCGCGCGCCCCCTCTGGGAGTACCGCGAGGTGTCCTCGCCCGACACCGTCTGCATCTTCCACTTCTCGATCGGGAGCGCGGCCGGTCGGCTCATCCACCACGCCCCCGACCGGCTGGTGATCGTCTACCACAACATCACGCCCGGCCCACTTCTTCCTGGGCTTCCACCCCCACCTCGCGGGGCTGTGCCACCACGGGCGGCGCGAGCTCGAGGCCTTCGCCCCCCGGACGGAGCTCGCGCTCGGCGACAGCGAGCTCAACCGCCGCGAGCTCGAGGAGGCCGGGTTCGCGAGGACAGCCGTCCTGCCGATCGTGCTCGACCTCTCCCTCTACGACCGGCCGCCCTCGCCGGTCGTGCGAAGCCTCTACGACGACGGCCGGACGAACGTCCTCTTCGTGGGCCGCATCATCCCGAACAAGAGGATCGACGACCTCGTCCGCTCGTTCGCGGTGTTCCAGAAGTGGCTGCGGCCCCGCAGCCGCCTCCTGCTCGTGGGCGACCACCGGGGCTTCGAGCGCTACTTCGACCGGCTGCAGGAGCTCGTCCGCGAGCTGCGGCTGGACGAGGTCGTCTTCACGGGCCAGGTGGACGACGACGAGCTCTACGCCTACTACCGCCTGGCCGACGTCTTCCTGTGCCTCTCCGAGCACGAGGGCTTCGGCGTGCCGCTCCAGGAGGCGATGCACTTCGGCCTGCCGGTGATCGCCTACGACGCGGGGGCGGTGCGGGAGACCCTGCGGGGCGGGGGGCTGCTGCTGCAGGACAAGCGGCCCGAGCTGGTGGCGGATCTGCTCGACCGCCTCACCCGCGGAGGCGAGCTGCGGCGCGCGGTGCTCGCCAGCCAGGCCACGGCGATCGCGGGGATCCGCTCGACGGACTTCGGCGCGCTGCTGCGGGAGAGGCTGAGCCCGGTGCATCCGGGGACGAGCACGGTCGGGCCGGGCGACTTTGCGACGGATCCGCCGGACGAAGGATCGCTGTGGCGGCCGGCGATCCCTCGATCCCGGCTAGACGAAGCTCCTCGGGATGCCCTCAGGTGAGAATCGACCAGTGGGTCCCCGCTCTCCACCGCGGGGACGCGATCGGCGACTCGGCCCGGCTGATGCGGGACGCGTTCCGGTCCTGGGGGCACGAGGCCGACGTCTATGCCCTCGAGCAGGACGCCGACCTCGAGGGGGACGGCCGTGGGTTCGCGGAGTGGGCGCCGGGCGGGCCGGGGGACGTCGTCATCTTCCACTTCGCCCTGCCCTCGCCCCTCACCGCCGCCTTCCGTGCCCACCGCGGCCGGCGGGTGCTCCTCTACCACAACGTCACGCCCCCCGAGTACTTCGCCGGCTGGGACGACGACATGGCGCGGATCTGCCGCGTGGGCCGCGAGGAGCTGGCGACGCTCGCCGGGCACTGCGACCTCGGCCTCGCGGACAGCGAGTGGAACCGCAGGGAGCTCGAGGCGCTCGGGGTGGCGCGCACCGGCGTCCTGCCCATCTGCCTCGACTTCGCGCGCTACCGCGAGGCGCCGAACCCGGTCCTCCGCCGGCTGCTGGAGGACGGCCGCACCAACCTGCTCTTCGTCGGCCGCCTGGCCCCGAACAAGAAGCCCGAGGACCTCATCCGCCTCGCCAGCTGCTGGAAGCGCTTCGTCGCGCCCGACGTGCGCCTGGTCCTCGTCGGGAAGCCGCCCCGCCGCCGCGCGTACTTCGACGCGCTGCAGGCGCTCGCCTACGAGGAGGGCTTCACGCCGGAGGAGGTCGTCTTCACCGGCCACGTCGCCCACGACGAGCTCCTGGCCTGCTACGCGGCGGCGCGGGTCTTCGTCTCGATGAGCGAGCACGAGGGCTTCGGCGTGCCGCTGGTCGAGGCGATGCTCACGCGGGTCCCGGTGCTGGCCTACTCGTCGACCGCGGTGCCGTTCACGCTCGGGGACGCGGGCGTGCAGTTCACGGAGAAGCGCTTCGCGGAGGTGACGGAGATCGCCCACGCCCTGGCCACGGACGAGGCCCTGCGCTCGCGGGTCCTCGCGGGCCAGGATCGCCGTCTCGCCGCGTTCGAGCCGGCGGGCAGTCCTCGCCGCGCTGCGGGACCAGGTGGAGTCGCCGTGAGCGGAGGGCCCGCGAGCGGCCCGAGGTCGCCTTCGTCGTCCAGCGCTACGGCGAGGGCATCACCGGGGGCTCGGAGTCGCTCGCGCGCGCGGTGGCGGAGCGCCTCGCGGGGGACCACCGGATCACCGTGTTCACCACCTGCGCGCGCGACTACGTGACCTGGCGCAACGAGCTACCCGAGGGCCCCGGGCGGCTCGGCGGCGTCGACGTGCTGCGCTTCCCGGTCGAGGAGGAGCGGGACCTCGCCGCCTTCAACGCGTTCGCGGAGCCGCTCTACGCGCGGGAGCGCACCCACGACGAGGAGATCGAGTTCCTGCGGCGGCAGGGGCCGCACGCGCCGCGGCTCGTCGAGGCGCTCCGGGCGCAGAAGGACCGCTTCGCGGCCGTCGTCTTCTTCACCTATCTCTACTCGCCGACCTACTGGGGCCTCGAGGCGGCCCCCGAGCGCGCGGCGCTCGTGCCCACGACCCACGACGAGCCCCCGCTGCGGTTCGGCATCTACCGCGAGGTCTTCGCCCGGCCGCGCGCCTTCGGCTTCCTGACCCGGGCCGAGGAGGCGCTCGTGCGCCGGCGCTTCGACGTCGGCGAGCGGCCGTGCGTCCTCGCCGGCATGGGGGTCGACGTCCCCGAGAGGCCCGACGTCGCGGGCTTCCGCGCGCGGCACGCCCTGGCGCGGCCCTACGCGCTCTACGCGGGCCGCATCGACGCCGGGAAGGGCTGCGCCGAGATGCTGGCCTTCCACGAGCGCTACCGGCGCGAGCGTCCCGGCGGCGCCGACCTCGTCCTCATCGGCAACCTGGCGATGCCCGAGCCGAGGGGGGAGGGCGTGCGCTACCTCGGCTTCCTGCCGGAAGCGGAGAAGGCCGCGGCCATGGCGGGCGCGCGGGCGGTCGTCTGCTCGAGCGCCTACGAGAGCCTCTCGATCGTGCTCCTCGAGGGCTTCGCCCTCGGGACGCCCGGCCTCGTCAACGCGCGCTCGGCGGTGCTGGAGGAGCACTGCCGGCGCTCGAACGCGGGCCTCTTCTACGAAGACGGCGACGAGTACGTGGAGGCGATGGACCTCCTGGCGCGCGAGGAGGCCCTGCGGGACGCCCTCGGGGCGAACGGCCAACGCTACGTGGAGGCGGAGTACCGCTGGGACGTGGTGATCGACCGCTGGCGGGCGCTGCTGAAAGCCGCCGCTGGGGGCCGGCTCTAGGCCTCGCTGCCCTTCAGGAGCCGCAGGACGGCGTCGGCGACGGCGCTGCCCTTGAGGATGGCCGCCGCCCGGGCGATCTGCTGGATCGCCTCCTCGATCGCCTCCGGCCCCGCCCCGCGCTCGATCTCGCCCCGCGCGCGCTGGTAGTGCTTCTGCACGACGCTCTCCCCGACCGGGCCGAGGAGGGCCACGCACTCGTCGCGCAGCCGCGCGAGGCGGGTGAGCGCCGGCGGGGGAGCGGGAGGCGGGCGCGGGTGCCGGGGCCGGCCGCGAGGCGGCCGGACGCGGCGGCCACCGCTCCGGGGCGCGCCGCAGGCCGCTCCGTGGCGGGCGTGGCGCCCTTCTCCTTCAGGCGGATGAGGTTGGTGGCGACGAGGCCGTAGAGGAGCTTCGCGGCGTCGAAGACCCCCATGCCGGCGGCGGCGGCGATCTGCCGGACGGAGCGCTCGCCGTCGATCTTCGAGAGCAGGAGCCACTCCATCGTGTTCAGGTTGATCTGGCCCTCGCGGTTCTCGAGGATCACGAACTCGGGCACGAGCTCGACCGACGGGATCTTCTTCGAGAGCACCCGCCACTCGTCGAGGCGTCGCGCCGCCTCCATGAGCAGGTTGGTGTTGCTCTTCTGGATCGTCTGGCGCGGGGCCTCCGTCGAGGCCTCGAAGCGGAACTCGCCCGCGCGCCAGATGGCCAGCGCGTACACCGCCTCCTCACCGTAGAGGTCCTCGGTCTCGGCGTGGACGATCCGTCCCTCGTTGAGCCAGATGTTGCCGCGGTGAGTGGCGTCGCTCAGGTGGAAGACGCCGGTCTTCCCGCTCACGCTGACGAGCTGGATGATGTCGGGAAGGTGAAGCTCGGCGAGAGAACCCTGAAAGGCCATGGTCGGGATCGTGGCGGGGACGGTTAAGTCCTGTAATTGCCGCCAATTAGCGTGAGGCTATCAATCCCGCCGCCGGTTGTCAAGGACGAGGGACCGACGACGCGCGGAGAGCCGCCCTCACGCGAACGGCTTGGCCAGGGGCGCCTCGTCCCGCTCGAGAGAGCCGACGCGGCGCTCGCGGTCGCGCGGCAGCGGGATGCTGTGCCGCTTGATCATCTCGTTGAGCGTCGTCGGCTTGAGGCCGAGCAGCCGCGCCGCGTCCTTCTGCACCCCGCCCGTCGTCTCGAGGGTGGACTCGATGATGCGCCGCTCGAAGCCGGCGATGACCTCGCGCAGGTTGATGCCCTCGGGCGGGACCGAGACGGGCGGGATGTGGAAGAAGCCGGGGCTGGTGCGCACCTGCTCCGGCACCAGGTCCTTGCCGATCATGGGTCCGGTGCACAGCACCACCCCGCGCTCGATCACGTTCTCGAGCTCGCGGACGTTGCCCGGCCAGTCGTAGTCCATGAGGACCTGCAGGGCCTCCGGGGTGACCCCTTCCACCTGCTTGCCGTTCTCGCGCGCGTACTTGTCCACGAAGTGCTGGGCCAGGGCCGGCACGTCCTCCTTGCGCTGGCGCAGGGCGGGCAGCTGGACGGCGATGACGTTCAGCCGGTAGTAGAGGTCCTCGCGGAATCGCCCCTCCTCGACCGCCCGGCGCAGGTCCACGTTGGTGGCCGCCACCACGCGCACGTCCACCTTCACCGTCTCGACCCCGCCCAGGCGCATGAACTCGCGCTCCTGGATGACCCGCAGGAGCTTGGCCTGGGTCTCCATCGGGATGTTGCCGATCTCGTCGAAGAAGAGGGTGCCCTTGTCGGCGAGCTCGAAGAGGCCCTTCTTCGCGTAGACGGCGCCGGTGAAGGCCCCCTTCACGTGGCCGAACAGGTTCGACTCGAGCAGCTCGTGGGGGAGGCTCCCGGAGTTCACCACCACGAAGGGCTTGTCGCGCCGCGGGGAGTTCTGGTGGACGGCCTTGGCCACCAGCTCCTTGCCCGTGCCGCTCTCGCCCGACACCAGGATGGTCGAGCGGGAGGGGGCGACCTGGGAGACGAGCTGGAAGACCTGGAGCATCTTCTGGCTCTTGCCCACGAGCTCCATGAAGCGTCCCTGGTCCCGCAGGGCGGTGCGCAGCTCGCGGTTCTCGCCCTCGAGGCGCCGCTGCCGCAGCCCGCTCGCCAGGACGTGCAGGAGCTGCTGGTTGTCGAAGGGCTTCGGGACGAAGTAGAAGGCGCCCCTCTTGATGGCGTCGATCGCCATCTCCATCGACGCGAAGGCGGTGATCATGAGGACCACCATCTCGGGGTCGTGCTTCTTGATCTCCTCGAGGACCTCGAGGCCCCCCATCTCGGGCAGCATGACGTCCACGATGGCGGCGGCGTAGCTGCCCCGCCGGGCGAGCTCCACGCCCTGGACGCCCGTCTCCGCGAAGGTGACGTCGTAGCCCGCCTGGCCGAGCACGCGGCCGAGGACGTCTCTCATCACCTCCTCGTCGTCGACGACGAGGACCTGTTCCTGGCTCATCTCACCCCTGCTGCGCGGTCTCGGCCAGGACGAGGGCGGGCAGCGCCACCTGGAAGGTGGTGCCCTGGCCGGGGGCGCTCTCGACGAAGATGGCGCCCCCGTGCTCCTGCACGATGCCGTAGGAAACGCTCAGGCCGAGCCCGGTGCCCTTGCCGATGCCCTTGGTGGTGAAGAACGGGTCGTAGATCCGCTTGATGTGCTCGCGGCGGATGCCGTGGCCGGTGTCGCCGACCTCGACCACCACCGTGTCGGCGTCGGCGTAGGTGTGCAGGGTCAGCCAGCCGCCGCTCGGCATGGCGTCGCGGGCGTTCAGGATCAGGTTGAAGAAGACCTGCTGGATCCGGTTCTCGTTGCCCCGGACGAGCGGGACCTGCGGCGCCAGCTCGCGGCGCACGCGGATCTTCGAGCCCTCGAGCTGGTGCTCCACCAGCGAGAGCACGTCCGCCAGGACCTTGTTGACGTCCACGCGCTCGAACTCGGTCCCGCTCGAGCGCGAGAAGTTGAGCAGGCCGTTGATGATCTTCGCCGCGCGGAAGCTCTGCTTCTCGATCTTCTCGAGCACCTGCTGGCGCGGGTCGCTCTCCTCGAACTGCCCCCGGAGGAGCTGCGTGTAGGAGGAGATGCCGGCCAGGGGAGTGTTCACCTCGTGGGCGACGCCGGCGGCGAGGAGCCCCACCGAGGCCATCTTCTCCGCGTGCTGCAGCTGCTCCTCGAGGCGCGCGCGGGCGGTCACGTCGTCGAGGATGAGGATGGTGCCGTGACGCTCGCCGGGCGCGGCCTGGAAGGGGGCGACCGACACGTTCACCATGAGGCTGCGGCCGTCCGCCGAGGGCAGGTGCAGCTTGTAGATGTGCGCGATCTCCTCGTGGTCGCCGAGCACGAGCGCGCCGCGCAGCGCCTCGAGGAAGCTCCCGGGGAAGGCGGAGTCGAGCGCCCGGCCGAGGACCTCCTGCCGGGAGCGCCCGTCGAGCGCCTCCATGGCGCGGTTCCACCGGACGACGCGGCTCTCGAGGTCGAGCACCACGATGCCGGAGTCGAGGCTCTCGAGGATGTTCTCGTTGTACTCCTTGAGCCCCCGCAGCTCCTCCGCTTTCTCCTGGAGGCTGTGGAAGAGCCGCCCGTTCATGATGGCGGTGGCCGCCTGCGCGGCCAGGGTCTTCAGGGTGTCGACCTCCTCGCTGTTGAGCGGGTCGAGGCCGTCCTTTCTCCCCACCCCGAGCACCGCGATCACCTCCCCCTTCACGCGGCAGGGGAAGAGCCAGGCGAGTCCGCAGGCCGCGATGTCGGCGCGCTCGACGGGCGCGGCGTCGAGGTCCACGGGCTGGCCGAGCGACAGCCGCGCGACGAGCGGGCTGCTGGCGGCGATCCGGGGGCGCCCCTCGCCGGTGCGGGGCACGCCCCGGGTGCGAAACGGCGCGAAGTCCCCGCTCTCGCCGGGCAGCAGGAGGGCCAGCTCGCGCAGGCCGAGCGCCGTCCCCACGCCCTCGAGGAGCCGCTCGCTCGTCCGCTCGAGGTCGAGGTCCGCGTTGAGGTCCTCGGAGAGGCGCACGAGCGCCTTGCGCGAGCTGTAGCGCTCCTTGTAGAAGAGCCGGTCGAGCGTCTCCTGGATCCGCGCCTTGACCGGCGTGAAGAGCAGCGCCACCACGAGGGCGCTCAGGAGCACGATGAAGCTCGTGTGCGGCTCCTCCCACAGCACGTCGGTGACGCCGACGGTCAGCAGCGCGAGCCCCACGATCACCGCCACCGCCAGCACGTAGCCGAGCGCGCGGCGGAAGATGAGCTCGACGTCCATCAGGCGGTGCTTGACCACCGCGTAGGCGAGCGAGAGCGGGATGAGCGCGAGCGGCCCGTAGCCCGCGAGCTGCAGGGCGAGCCCGGGCTCGCGGCCGAGGGCGAAGGGCAGGGCGTAGAAGGCCAGGAAGGGGAAAACACCCGCCGCGGTCCCCCAGAGCAGCCACTTCACCTGCCGCCGCGCGGTGAGCCCGCGCGTGCGCCGGTAGGAGTCGAGCAGGACCGCGAAGGCGAGGGTGAAGAAGACCGCGAAGTAGAGCGGCTCCGCCCGGGACAGCGCCTCCACGATGCCCCACAGGGCCCCGGGCGCCTCGCCCCCGGCGAAGAGGGCGTGGCTCGTGGCGGTGGCCCCGGCGACGACGAGGGCCGGCATGTAGAGCGCGGGGACGAGCCACGCGGGCCGGGCGCGCAGGCGCCGCTCCGGGAAGGTGAGGCAGAAGTGGAGGAAGACCACGGGCAGGAAGAGCCCGGCGAGCGAGTCGACCCAGAAGAGGGCCCAGTCGGCCGTGCTGAGCTTCCCGGCGTACGAGATGGAGTAGCGCAGGAAGAACAGGGCGCACACCGCGTAGAAGTGCAGGGACGTCCGGTCGGCGGGACGGCGCAGCAGCACCACGGTGCCCACCACGAGGCTGAAGAAGCCGGCCAGCGACAGGTAGAAGAACGCGCTGACGTTGCCCCTCGGCAGCGGCATGACGGTGACGTCCAGGGCGCGGCGCTCGTCCTCGCGCAGCAGGGAGTACGTGAGGCGGCTGCCGGCGCGCCGGCCGGCGAGGGCGGCTTCGAGCCGCGCCGGGCTCAGCGCTTCCTCGCCGTCCACGGCCAGGAGGATGTCACCCTCGAGGA
>CAWFSB010000002.1:0-74291 GCA_963818355.1 uncultured Acidobacteriota bacterium
CCGGGAGTACGACACGACGGGACGCCTGCCGGCCTTCTTCCTCTTCCAGACCCAGTTCTTCTACGAGGGCAGCAAGAGCCGGCTCTACCTGACCCTCCTCGAGGACCCGCTCGGGTGTCGCCTGAAGCTCGGAGCCGGCCAGGAGAAGCTCGAGGCCGAGGTGCGGGACGCGCAGGAGGACCTCCGCAAGGCGGTCGCGTCCTCGAAGCGGCTCCAGGCCGAGGCGAGGGAGCGTGGGGGCGAGGGGTGGCTCCGCAAGGTGGTCAAGGTCCACGTGAGCGTGACGTTCCCCGCCGACCTGTCGTTCCGCTCGAGCCGGATCGTCGACTTCCTCCCCTTCGCACCCGACTCCATCACCCTCGACCACCGCAAGCTCTTCTTCTACGACGTCGCGGAGGAGGACCCGGGCCGCGGGCATGCGCTCTTCAGCGGCACCGGCGTCGGCTCGGAGTACGGGGGTCCGACCTGGGACGACCGGGGGCTACTCGCCTCCGGCCCCGCGCTTCTGCAACTCAAGGTCGAGGCACGGCGGCTGCTGCGCTCGCAGGGATTCCCCGAGAGCGAGGTCCCCGAGCCTCTGCGCGAGCGGCCGCTTCCCGTGGACTACGAGGGGCAGGTGAGCGCGCGCGAGGCGGCCGGGTACGGCGCTCGCGCCCTCAACGTCCACAACGCGGTGGGCTTCGGGGACAAGGAAGCGACCCTTACCCAGGCCATCCTGTACACGCTCGCCCCGCCGGACACCGTGATCGTCGCGCCCGATTCGCTGTGGGCGAGTCCCTTCTGGGCCGGCCAGCTGGCCGGGGCCGCGCTGCGGGGCTGCCACGTCTACGTCGTGGCCCCCTCGCTCGACAACGCCCCGGCCGCCGGCGCTCCGATCCTCGCTCGCACCCGCGAGATCTTCGCGCGGCTCCTCGAGGTGCGCCGCATCATGGCCGGCGAGATCGCGGCCTCGGGCGGCCACCTGCGCGTCGGCGTCTACACCCGGGCTTCCTCCTCCGGCGACACCCTGGGCAAGATCCGCGAGGCGGCGGACGGTCTCCGCAAGTACCCGTTCCTCCAGGACGAGTTCCCGATGCCGACCGACACGGCCGGGCTGTTCGACCGGGTGGCGGCAGAGCTCGAGGCCGGCGGCTACAAGCCGCAGTTCATCGCGGAGGGCACCCGCGAGGGCCGGCCCAAGATGCACCGCAAGACCCAGCTCTTCGTGACGCGGGAGGCCCTCCGCGCGCTACGCCGACGTCCCGGAGGTGGTCGAGTCGCTGCGAGGCCAGCTCGGCGCGCGCGCCAGGGTCACCGCGAGCCCGGTGTCGGTCTTCGAGCAGGAGAGCCCGCTCGAGACCGAGCGGCCCATCCTCGAGCGGATGAGGAAGGAGCCGCCGCCCGGGATGGAGAAGGCGGTCTTCTACCTGACGGTGGGGTCGAAGAACCAGGACCCCCGCAGCGCCTTCCTCGACGGCGAGACGGCCTTCGTCGTGGCCGGGCCGTGGTCGCTCGTGGGCTACAGCGACTTCATGCTGCTGATGGCGGCCACGACCTGGGTGGAGAACGAGGCCGAGCTCACGAAGCTCATCCCGGTCGAAGAGGAGAAGGCCCGCAAGATCGGGCGGCTGATCGGGAAGGTGCTGTAGACGACGGGCGTCCGGGCTACAGCGTCCAGCCGTCGCGGTAGCGGATGTGGAGCAGCTCGTTCGCCTTCTCGTTGTTGGTGAACCGCAGGCTCGCGCTGTCCCACTCCAGCCTCTGGTCCTTCAGGCGGATGGCCAGCACTCCCAGGAGCACCATCTCCGTGAGGGCTCCGCCGTACTCGAAGGGGGACGACGCGGGGACGCCGCCCGGGCCTTCCTTGCACGCGCGGATCCAGTCGTCCTCGTGGGTGCCCGTGATCCGGCGCAGGGTCTTGGGCGGCCGCACGTACTCCTTCATGCGGGCCTCGGGGACGAGGCGCACGCCGTCGGCCCCGTGCGAGCCGTGCAGGATCTTCCCCTTGCTTCCGATCAGGAGGGCGCCGCTCCCGGGCAGCGCGCGTCCCGGCTCCAGCTCCTCGGGAATCGGCGGCAGCAGGCGCCCGTCGTACCAGGTGAGCTTCACCGGCGGGCGGGAGCCGCGGGCGGGGAACTCGTAGCGGACGATGGTCGCCCGCGGGAACGTCTCGGACGCGACCTCCGGCTGGAAGTGCGTCGAGGTGGCCTGCACGGTCTTCGGGGGCCCCAGCTCGAGCGCCCAGAAGGCGGGGTCGAGGATGTGGCAGCCCATGTCGCCGAGCGGTCCGGTGCCGAAGTCGACCCAGGCCCGCCACTTCGTCGGGTGGTACTCCGGGTGATACGGCCGGAAGGGCACCGGCCCGAGCCACAGGTCCCAGTCGAGCGACTCCGGCACGGGCGGCACGTCCTTCGGGCGAGCCATCTGGGCGAAGTCCGACCAGGGGTCGCCGCCCACCGGCCGGTCGGTCCAGGCGTGGACCTCGGTGACGTCGCCGATGGCGCCGTCGTCGAGCCACTCCTTGAGGACCCGCATCGACTCGTACGAGTGCCCCTGGTTGCCCATCTGGGTGACCACCCCGGCCCGGCGCGCGGCCTCGGTGATCTTGCGGGCCTCGAAGACCGTGTGGGTCAGCGGCTTCTGGCAGAACACGTGCTTGCCCGCCTGCAGCACGGCCATCGTGATGACGGCGTGGGTGTGGTCCGGCGTCGCGACGATCACCGCCTCGATGCCCTTTTCCTTCTCGAGCATCACCCGGTAGTCCTTGTAGAACCTGGCCCCCGGGAACAGGCCGACGGTCGTGGCCGAGTAGGCGCTGTCGACGTCGCACAGGGCGACGATGTTCTCGGCCTGGCAGGCCTTCAGGTTGGCGGTCCCCATCCCGCCGACGCCGATCGCGGCGATGTTCAGCTTGCGGCTCGGCGCCTGCGCCCCCAGTACCCGGCGCGGGACGACGGCGGCCGAAAGCGCGGCCAGGGCGGAGGTCGAGGCGAACTGCCGGCGGGACACGGTCCGTCGCGAGTTGTCGCTCATGGTGAGCGATCCTAATCTCCCCCTGCCCTGCGGACAAACCGGTGTGAGGGGGATCACGGGCGTAGGGGCTGCGCCGCTCGTCCACTTGGCTGAATTCACAACTGTTGACGCCTCTTGGCGCCATGTGGCAGAGCCGTCGAACTCCCGTCATGGCATACTCGTCCCACTTTCAACCCCCCAAGGGGCGGGCGACAGGAGGGTCAGGGGTGAAGAGGATCCAGGCGACGGTTGTCGTGGCGGGCGATGGCTCTCACCTGCTCGGCCCTCCCGTGCCGGGCGCAGGGCCCGGACCTGCTGGAGGGCCCTCCGGCGCCGAAGTCGTTCGACTCCCGACCCCTCTTCGACACCCCTCGCGGCGACGGCCGCCGCACGATGGGCGCCTTCCCGAAGAACCTCGGCCGCAACTTCGTGGGTGTCTTCTCCGGCCAGAACCTGCTGCCCTTCGCCGTCGGCGCGGCCGCCACGGTTTCGGCCTCGGCGTTCGATTCCCGGACGCAGGGCCTTCTCAAGGGCACCTGCGACACCTGCGGGACGACGGGCGCCACCGCGGGAGGAGCCGCCATGGTGCCGCTCGTCGGAGCGATGTTCGTGGCCGGCCGCTTCGCCCCCCAGGGCCGATTCCGCTCGGCCACGTACGACTTCGCCCAGGCAATGATCGTGAACGGCGCCTACACGAGCATCCTGAAGTACTCCGTCCAGCGAACGCGCCCGGACGCGAGCAACAGCCTGTCGTTTCCCTCCGGGCACACCTCGACCGCCTTCAGCCTGGCCACCGTCGCCAACCAGCACTACGGCTGGAAAGTCGGCGTCCCGGCGTACCTGCTGGCCTCGGGCATCGGGCTCTCCCGCATCGAGAAGGACAAGCACTACCTCAGCGACGTGCTGGCGGGGGCGACGCTCGGCGTCATCGTGGGGCGGACGGTCGCCCGGCTCGACGGCGAGCGGCCTTCGAAGAAGCGACAGATCAGCGTCGGGCCCGCCACCGACCCGCACGGTCAGGGCGTCGGCCTCAACCTCTCCGCGAGCTGGTAATCGTCAGGAGCTCGGCCTTCACGAGCGCCACGAGCGGGCCGTCGAAGAGGCACAGCCTGACCGTCCGGAGGCTCGTGCCCGGGTGGGCGGCGAAGAAGCCTCGCACCGCGCGCACGTAGGCGCGGGCGCAGACGTCGAGCGGCACGGCGAAGATGCCGCTGCTCACCGCAGGAAAGGACACCGAGGCCCAGCCGCGCTCGTGGGCGCGAAGGAAGGCGGCCTCGAGGACCTGCTCCAGGCGCTCCTCCTCGCGGCCCAGGCCCTGGTGCGGTCCCACCGCATGAATGACGCCCTTGAACGGCAGCCGCCCCGCGGTCGTCACCACCGCCTCGCCGACAGGGACCTCTCCCCGCCCGGCGACGATGCGGTCTCCCTCCTCCTCGAGCGCGGGGCCGGCGGCCCGCGCGATCGCGGCGGCGACTCCCCCGCCGTGGGCCAGGTGGCCGTTCGCCGCGTTGACGATCGCGTCGACCGGCTCCTTCAGCAGGTCGCCGGTGACCACCTCGAAGGCGCGGCCGCCCGGGTACTCCTCGCGCGCGATCACGGCCGGACCACGATCTTGCCGCGCGCGTGGCCGGACTGCATGCGGGCGTGCGCGTCGCGGATGGCGTCGAGCGGGAAGACGTCGCCGACGACGGCCCTGAGCTTCCCCCCCTCGACGAGTCGCGCCAGCTCCTCGAGGTCGCTGCGCTTCGGCCGGAGCATGAGCATCCGGCACCGGCGGCCGCCGAAGAGCGGCAACGCGGCGAGCACGCGCCAGAAGAAGGGACCGGGGCCGGGCAGGGTCGTGACGTAGGTTCCGCCGGGCGCCAGCGCGCGGCGGCACTCCGGGAACGAGCGGTTGGGGACGAGGTCGAGAATCGCGTCGAACGCCGCCTCGCGCCGGGCAAAGTCCTCCTTCGCGTAGTCGAGGCACTCGTCGGCCCCCAGCTCGCGCAGGAGCTCCTGGTTCCGGGCGCTGGCCACCGCGGTCACCCGAGCGCCCCTCGCCCTGGCGATCTGGATGGCGCACGTACCGATGCCGCCTCCGGCGCCGTTCAGCAGGACGCGCTGGCCGTCGCGGAGCCCCGCGTCGTCGCGCAGGGCCTGGAGAGCCGACAGCGCGGCCGCGGGGAGCGACGCGGCCTCCTCGAAAGAAAGCCGGGAAGGCTTCGCCAGCAGCAGCTCCTCGCCGGCAACCGCGTGCTCCGCGTGGGCGCCGGGGCGCGACATCGTCCCGAACACCGCGTCCCCGGGCCGAAGGCGCGTGACGCCCGTCCCGACCGCCTCGACCTCTCCCGCCAGGTCGAAGCCGAGGACGAAGGGCGGCTTCACGCGGAAGAGCAGCCGGAACTTCCCCTCGCGCAGCTTGCAGTCGAGAGGGTTCATGGCCGCGGCCCTCACGCGGACGAGGACTTCGCCCGGACCGGGAACGGGCCTGGGCAGGTCGCGCACGACGACGCGGTCGATCCCTCCAAACGCCTCGGTGACGGCAGCTCTCACGGTCTCCTCCGCCTGGTGTTTGCGGCCTACGGGACGAGCAGCACTTTCCCGGTCGTCTGCCGCCCCTCGAGGGCGCGGTGCGCCTCGGCCGCCTCCGCGAGGGGATAGATCCGGTCGATGCGCACCTTGAGCCGGCCCGCGGCCGCGTCACCGAGCACGTCCGCCGCCCGTGCCTCGAGGCTCGCCCGGTCGGCGATGTGGTGCACGAGGCTCGGGCGCGTCAGGAAGAGCGAACCCTTGCGCGAGAGGACGAGCGGGTCGATCGGCGGCACGGGCCCGCTCGCGTTTCCGTAGAAGACCATCATGCCGCGCGGCACGAGGCAGTCGAGGCTCTTCTCGGCGGTCGTCTTCCCCACCGAGTCGTAGACGACGTCGACCCCTCGGCCTCCGGTGAGTCGCTTCACCTCCTCGAGAAAGTCCTGCTGCGCGTAGAGGACGACCTCGTCGGCGCCCGCCTCGCGCGCGAGCACGGCCTTGGCCTCGGTGCCCACGGTGCCGATCACGCGGGCGCCGCGCCGCTTCGCCATCTGCACGAGGAGGAGACCCACTCCCCCCGCTGCCGCGTGCACCAGGCAGGTGTGACCCTGCTTCAACGGGAAGGTGCTCGTGCAGAGGTAGTGGGCGGTCATGCCCTGCAGCATCGCGGCCGCGGCCGTGTCGGCGCGCAGGCCGGGCGGGACGGCCACCGCGCGCTCGGCCGCGAGGAGCACGTGCTCGGCGTAGGACCCGAGCACGTTCGCCCACGCGACCCGGTCCCCCTCGCGAAAGAGGGCGACACCCGGCCCCACGCCGGCCACGACGCCCGCGCCCTCCATGCCCGGGACGAGCGGCAGCGGGTTCGGGTAGAGGCCGGTGCGGTGGTAGACGTCGATGAAGTTGACGCCGGCCGCCTCCACCCGGACCACGATCTGCCCGGGACCGGCCGACGGGACGGGCACGTCGACGAGACGCAGCGCGTCGGGCCCGCCAAAGCCCTCGATTCGAATCGCCTTCATGGGAATACCTCCGCTCGGAGCCCGTATAGCGTACGACGAGTCGTGCTAGGCTCGCGAGGGTGGGAGTGGCGTGAGGAAGCTGAGCCGTCGGGAGAGAGGGCTGCTGGGCCTGGCGGCCCTGGCCGCCGTCGCCGTCACCGGGTGGGCGCTGCGCCACTCGGACAACGCCCCGTCCGTGCTCGGCCGGCCCCGGGCCGCCGCCCCCCTGCCGCCCGTGCCCCGGATCGGCCTGGCCCGCATCGACGCCCCGCGGGGCGAGGACGCGGCCGGCCGCCGCGACCTCTTCGCGTTCGGGCGAGCCGTCGAGCCCGAGGAGGACCGGACACCGCCACCCGTCGTCGCGCCGCCCCTCGGCCCCCCCGGAGCGGGAGGCGGTCCGGGCATGCCCGGGAACGAAGTGGCATCCCTGCCGGTCACGCCGAGCCTTCCCCCGCTCAACCTGAAGTACATCGGCTCGGTGGAGAACAAGGTCGGGGTGAAGGTGGCGGTCCTCGTCACGGACCGGCGCGAGGTCCTCACCGGGCAGGCGGGAGAGGTCGTCGCGAACCGCTACCGCATCGCGCGCATCGGCCTCGAGTCGGTGGACCTCGAGGACGTCGGCACCGGCCAGGCGCGCCGCATCCCCCTCAAGGGGAACTGAGCGCTCTCAGCCCCGGGCGCTCTCCCGGGCGACGAAGTCCCGCAGCGAGCGCGCGACCACCGGGCTCAGCAGCAGCAGGGCCACGAGGTTCGGCAGCGCCATGAGGCCGTTCAGGGTGTCGGCGACGTCCCACACCACGTGGAGCGACCCGGTCGCGCCGACGTAGGCGGCGACGAGCCACAGCAGCCGGTAGGGCAGGATCACCTTCGTGCCCAGAAGGTAGGCGATCGCGGTCTCGCCGTAGAACGACCAGCCGAGGAGGGTCGAGAAGGCGAAGGTCAGGATCCCGGTGGTGACCACGATGTCGCCCCAGACGCCGGGCAGTCCCGTCTCGAACGCCTTCGCCGCGAGCGCGGCGCCGGTGAGGCCGTTCGACCACTCCCCGGTCACGAGCACGACGAGCCCGGTCGACGCGCAGACGAGGATCGTGTCCACGAAGACCTCGAAGATGCCGTAGAGCCCCTGGCGCACGGGGTGGTCGGTGCGCGCGGTGGCGTGGACCATCGGGGCGGAGCCGAGGCCCGCCTCGTTGCTGAAGAGGCCGCGCGCGACCCCGAAGCGCAGGGCCTGCATCACCCCCGCCCCCGCGAAGCCGCCGACCGCGGCGTGGCCGGTGAAGGCCGAGGAGAGGACCGTCTCGACGACGGCCGGGAGCCGGTCCGCGTGGGTCACCAGGATGACGGCGGCCCCGAGCAGGTACGAGAGGCACATGAAGGGGACGAGAAACTGCGTGACGTCCGCGATCCGCGTGATGCCGCCCAGGATCACGACGCCGGTCAGGACGACGATCACGATCCCGCTCACGTGGGCGGGCACGCCGAAGGTGGCCTTCACGGACTCGGCCACGCTGTTGGCCTGGACCATGTTGCCGATGCCGAAGGCGGCGAGCGCGGTGAGGAGGGCGAAGACGTTGCCGAGCCACGGCGCCTTCAGGCCGTTCTTCAGGATGTACATCGCGCCGCCACGGTAGGTGCCGGTGTCGTCCTGCTCGCGGTAGGTGATCGCGAGCACCACCTCCGCGAACTTCGTGCCCATGCCCAGCAGACCGGACACGATCAGCCAGAAGAGCGCGCCGGGCCCCCCGATGGTGATGGCGGTCGAGACGCCGGCGATGTTGCCGACGCCGACCGTGGAGGCGAGGGCGGTGGCCACGGCCTGGAAGGGCGTGACCGTGCCCTCGGCGTGGGTCTTCGTGAAGACCTTGCCCAGCACCTCGCGCAGGCTCTTTCCGAGCCACCGGAACTGGACACCCCGGAGGAGGATCGTCAGGTAGAGGCCGGTCCCCATGAGGAGGATCATGGTCACGGGACCCCAGACCCACCCGTTGAGCGTGGAGTGCGCCTTCAGCAGCGGCTCGATCATCTCGCAACCTCAGCTTCGTCCCGACTGTCATTCCGAGGAGCTCCGTCCCGCCCTTGTCATTCCGAGGAGCTCCGTCTCGCCGGGCGACGAGGAATCCGCCGTCGCTACGCGCCGGGGATCTCGATCGTGCCCTCGAGGTACTTCACGCAGCGGCCGGCGATCGACACCCGCTCGCCCCGGTCCTCGCACCACAGCTCCCCGCCGCGGGCCGAGACCTGGCGGGCGAAGAGCCTCGTCTTCCCGAGCCGCTTCGACCAGTAGGGCACCAGCGTGCAGTGCGCCGAGCCGGTGACGGGGTCCTCGGGAATGCCCAGCGACGGCACGAAGAAGCGCGAGACGAAGTCGCAGTCGCCCCCGGGGGCCGTCGCGATCACCGCCATGTGATCGAGGGCCGCCACCTTCGCCATGTCCGGCTTCAGGGCCCGCACCTCGGCCTCGGTCTCGAAGACCGCCAGGTAGTCGCGCGAGACGAGGACTTCGCGAGGGCGCGCGCCGAGGGCGGCGGCCAGGGCGAGGGTCGCGCCGTCCCTGGCCTCCGGGGGGCGGGACGGGAAGTCGAGCGACAGCGTGTCGCCGAGCGCGCTCACCCGCAGCGGCCCGCTCTGCGAGCGGAAGTGGACCTCGCTCCGGCCCTTCTCGATCTCGTTGAAGATCACCCAGGCGGCCGCCAGGGTCGCGTGCCCGCAGAGGTCCACCTCTTCGGTGGGCGTCATCCAGCGGATCTGGAAGTAGCCCTTCTCCCCGACGAAGAAGGCCGTCTCGGAGAGGTTGTTCTCGGCGGCGATCGACTGCAGCGTGTGGTCGTCGAGCCAGCGCTCGAGCGGCACGACCGCGGCCGGGTTGCCGCTGAAGACCTGGCCGGCGAACGCATCGATCTGGAAGAGGCGCAGCTTCATCTGGACTAGTCCCCTGTCGAGTCAGGATGACGAGAGTATGCGGCCGAACCGTTCGAGGGGAAAATGCCGGCATGACCAGGATCGAGCCCTCCCCCGCGTCGGCCGAGGCCGGCCTTCTGTTCGCCCGCTTCGTCGAGCTGATCGCCCGCCTGCGCGCCCCCGGCGGCTGCCCGTGGGACCGCGAGCAGACCCACGAGAGCGTCAAGCCGATGACGATCGAGGAGGCCTACGAGGTCGCCCACGCCATCGACGAGAAGGACGACGCCGAGCTCGCCGGCGAGCTCGGCGACCTGCTGCTCCAGGTCGTCTTCCACGCCAACATCGCCGAGGAGCGGGGGGCGTTCCGCCTGAAGCAGATCATCGAGCGCGTCTCGGAGAAGATGGTCCGCCGCCACCCCCACGTGTTCGGCGACGACTCGGCCTCGACCTCGGGCGAGGTGCTGCGCAGCTGGGAGGCGATCAAGGCGCAGGAGCGCGCGGCGAAGGGCAAGGACGACGAGTCGATGCTCGACAGCGTCCACAAGGGCCTGCCGGCGGTGATGGAGGCCTTCCAGATGACGACCAAGGTCTCCCGCGTCGGCTTCGACTGGAAGGAGGCCGACGGCGCCCTCGTGAAGCTGGACGAGGAAGTGCTGGAGCTGCGCGAGGCCATCGCCGCGAAGACCGACCCGGCCAAGGTCGCGGAGGAGGTCGGCGACCTGCTGTTCGCCGCGGTGAACGTGGCGCGCCTGACCGGGGTCGACCCCGAGAGCGCCCTCAAGTCCTCGAACCGCAAGTTCCGCCGGCGGTTCCGGCACATCGAGGACCGCCTCCGCGCCGAGGGCCGCCAGCCCGCCGACTCGACGCTCGAGGAGATGGACCGCCTCTGGGACGAGGCGAAGGCGCTCGAGCGCGGCGAGGAGCCGCGCGGGTGAGACGGGCGGCTCAGCCCCCCAGCGCCCGGAGCAGCCAGGCCCGCAGGTCGGCCACCTCCGGCGCGCACACGCTGTGCGGCATCGGGTAGGTGCGCCAGTCGACGTCGTAGCCGCGGGAGCGCAGGAGGTCCCGCGAGCCCTCGCCGAGGGCCGCGGGCACGATCGGGTCGAACGTGCCGTGGGCCATGAAGACGGGCACGGCGGCGTTCGACGGGTGCGCCTCGGCCGGGAGCGTCGCGCCGAGCGGCAGGTAGCACGAGAGGGCCACCACTCCGGCCAGGCGCTCGGGAAGCGCAGCGCGGTGAAGAGCGCCATCGCCCCGCCCTGCGAGAAGCCGGCGAGGACGATGCGATCGGCGGCGATCCCCCGCTCGCGCTCGCGCCGGACGAGAGCTCCGATGTCCGCCGCCGACTGGCGAATGCCGGCCTCGTCCTCGACGGCGCGCCGGTCGATCGCGGTGATGTCGTACCACGCGCGCATCCGGTGGCCGCCGTTGATCGTCACGGGGCGGACCGGGGCGTGGGGGAAGACCCAGCGCACGGAGGGCGACGCGGGCAGGCGCAGCTCGGGCACGAGCGATTCGAAGTCGTGCCCGTCCGCGCCGAGCCCGTGCATCAGGACGACGGCAGGCGTCCGCCGCCGTCCGGGGCTCGACCTCGACCGTCTCGAGGCCGCTCCCGCTCACGCCGTGCGCGTGCCGGCCACCGCGGTGAGCTGCTTCTCGAGCATCTCGGCGATCCGCGGCTGCGGCAGGGCGCCGATCTGCTGGTCCACCACCTTGCCGCCCTTGAGGACCAGGAGGGTCGGGATGGAGCGGACCCCGTAGGTCTGGGCGACGGCCGGGTTCTCGTCCACGTTGAGCTTGCCGACCTTGGCCCGGCCCGAGTACGCGGTGGCCAGCGCGTCGATCGAGGGGGCGATCATGCGGCACGGCGGGCACCACTCGGCCCAGAAGTCCACGAGCACGGGCCCGTCCGCCTCCATGACTTCCTTCTTCCAGTTGTCGTCGGTCAGAACCACCACGTCCTTGTTCACTGTTCCACTCCTCGGGGTTTCCGGCCGGCGGGCGCCGCCCGCGGCCCGTCTCACTAGCTTAGACCCAGTGGCCGCCGGAACGTTACAGCCCGTCAAGCCGCCCGGCGCGCAAGTCGCTGTGGGGCCGCCAGTTCCGCCCGTGCCCGGTCGGAGCGTATACTCCCGCCCGTGACCACACCCTGGATCCGCACCCCGGAGGCCCTGGCCGAGCTCGCCGGCTCGCTCGAGGCCTGCCGCGCGATGGCCCTCGACACGGAGTCGGACAGCCTCTACCACCACTTCGAGAAGGTCTGCCTCGTCCAGATCGCGACGGACCGGGGCCAGGCGGTCCTGGTGGACGCGCTCGCCGTGCGCGACCTCTCGCCGCTCGCGCCGGCCATGGCCAACCCGGGCCTCGTCAAGGTCCTCCACGGCGCCGACTACGACGTGACGACGCTCAAGCGGGACTTCGGGTTCTCGTTCGCCTCGCTCTTCGACACCATGATCGCGGCGCGCTTTCTCGGCCGGAGCGAGATCGGCCTGGCCGCCGTGGCCCGCGACGAGCTCGGGGTCGCGCTCACCAAGGACAACCAGAAGGACGACTGGTCGCGCCGGCCGCTCACGCCCCAGCAGGAGACCTACGCCCTCGCCGACGTGCTCCACCTCGTCGAGCTGCGGGAGCGGCTCTCGGAGAAGCTCGCCGCGGCCGGGCGGCTCGGGTGGCTGGAGGAGGAGTGCGAGGCGGTGGCCCGGCTCGAGCCCGCGGCCCGCAAGCGCGACCCCGAGGCCTACCTCGGGGTCAAGGGGGCCCGGCGCCTGCCGCCGCGGGCCCTCGCGGCGCTGCGCGAGCTGCACGCCTGGCGCGAGCGCCGGGCGGAGGAGAAGGACACGCCCCCCTTCAAGATCCTCGGCAACGAGAGCCTCCTGCGCCTGGCGGAGCTGCGGCCCAGGGACGCCGCGGGCCTGGGGACGGTGCCGGGGATCCTCCCCCGCCTGCAGAGGCAGGCCGGCGAGCTGCTCGGCGCCGTCCGGCGGGCGGAGGACCTGCCGGAGAGCGAGCTGCCGAAGCTCACCCGCTCGCCTCGACCCGTGGTCGAGGACGCCGTGCGCCAGCGGGTCGAGCGGCTCAAGGCCTTTCGCGTGCGCAAGGGAGCGGAGCTGCAGCTGGACATCTCGGTCGTCCTGCCCCAGCGCCTCATCGACCGCCTGGCCGAGGCCCGCCCCCGCGACGCGGCGGGGCTCGCCCAGGTGGAGGGGCTGAGGCGCTGGCGGGTGGAGGCATTCGGCGCGGAGCTGCTGGCCGCCGTATCATAGACCCCCTTGAAATTCGGCAAGTTCGAGATCCTGGCCGACCTCGGCCAGGGCGCGATGGGCAAGGTGTACCGGGCACACGACCCGATACTCGACCGTCCCGTCGCGCTCAAGACCGTCTCGCCCGCGCTGCTCACGGGCAAGGACACCCTCGCCCGGTTCCAGCGCGAGGCGCGGGCCGCCGCCCGGCTGCAGCACCCGAACATCGTCACGATCTTCGAGCTCGGCGAGGTCGAGGGCACGCACTACATCGCCATGGAGCTCGTCGAGGGGATGGACCTCGGCGAGGCCATGACCCCGCCGGACCGCTTCACCCTCGAGCAGAGGGTCCGCATGGTGGTGGACGTCTGCCGGGGCCTCGACTTCGCGCACAAGATGGGGGTCATCCACCGCGACGTGAAGCCGGCCAACATCCGGCTGACCCGGGACGGGACGGTCAAGATCCTCGACTTCGGCATCGCCCGCTTCCGCGGCTCGGAGACGACCGACCCGAACCTGACCCAGGCGGGCATGGTCCTCGGGACGCCGAGCTACCTCTCCCCCGAGCTCGTGCAGGGGGCGAAGGTGGACCACCACGCCGACATGTGGGCGGTGGGGGTGATCCTGTACGAGATGCTGACGGGGCGCCGGCCCTTCGAGGCGCCCACGATCACGAGCCTCATCCACCGGATCGTGAACGAGCCGCTCCCCGCCCTCGACCCCAAGGCCCTGCGCCTGCCGGAGGCCCTCGCCGCGGTGGCGACGCGGGCCCTCGACAAGGAGCCGTCGCGTCGCTTCCCCGACCTCGACGAGATGGCGAAGGCGCTCCTCGCCGCGATCGGGGCGACGCCCCCGCCGGAGACGCCCCTCGACCCCGTGGTGCGCAAGCGCGCCTACGAGGCGAACTTCGCCGAGGCGCGGCGCCTGCTCACCGAGGACGACCTCTCCGGCGCGCTCGAGGCCGCCAAGCGCGCGCAGTCGCTGGACAACACGCGCACCGGCATCGTCTCGCTCGTCCGGGTGATCGAGGAGCGGCTGCGCGCGGTGGCCACCGTGCGCCGCGCGCCGCCCGGGTCGCCGGGCTCGGACGCCACGCGCACGGCGCTCGCCGCCCCGTTTCGCACGCCGACCACGGCGGCCACCGTGCCGGCCCTGCCGGTGCCGCCCGGGCCGCTCGACACGGCGACCCTGCGGGCGCGGGGGGCGGCAGCCTTCCGCGAGCTCGGCACCTTCGGCGAGCCACCGGCCACGAAGGAGGCGGCGCTGTCCCCGGTGGCCGACATCCTGGCGGTGGCCGGCGCGGACGGCGCCATCCGCCTCTGGGACCTGCGCTCGCGCAACCGCGCCCACGTCCTGCGGACCGACCTGCACCGGCGGACCGGCCACGACGCGGCGGCCCTGTGCCTCGGCTTCTCGCCCGACGGGTCGCTCCTCGCCTCGGCCCACGTGGACGGGGTCGTGCACCTGTGGGACATGGCGAAGGCCGAGGAGGTCCCGGTCCGCCTGCGCCACGACGAGTCGGTCGGGACGCTCGCCTTCTCGCCCGACGGCGCGACCCTCGCCACGGGCTCGCTCGACGCGAACCTGCGCCTGTGGGACGTCGGCGCCGCCCTGGGCGGCGAGGCCAGGCGCGAGCTCGTTCGTCAGCCTTCCGGCGTCACCGCCCTGGCCTGGGCGGGCGGGGGCGAGTGGATCCTCACCGGCCACTCCGCCCGCGTCCTGCGCCTGACCGACCCGCACCGCGGGCGCCTCCTCGCCACGCTGCGCGGGCCCGGAGGCGCTGGTGAGCCTGCTCGTCCTCTCCCCGGACGGGCGGTACATGGCGGTGGCCAGCCAGGACCGGACGGTGCGGCTCTACGACCTCGCCACGCGCGAGCAATCGGCTCTGCTCACGGGAATGCGGCGGCCGGCCACCGCCGTGTGCTTCCTCGCCGACGGCGGCTACCTCGCCACCGTGTGCCAGGAGAACGCCGTGCAGCTGTGGGACCTCGAGACACGCTCGCCCGGCACGACGCTGTGGGGGCCGGCCGATGAGAGCTTCGTCGGCCTCGCGCTCTTCGGCGAGTCGAACCACCTCGCGGTGGCTCTCGCCGACGGCCGCATCCGCATCTGGGGCCCGGCGAGCTGAAACTGAGCTCGGGAGGTCCTGCGCCGCAGCTAGCCGCCGGGAGACACGAGGGAGTCGGATCTCGTCGCTCCTCTTGAGCAGCCCCATGCGGTGGAAGGCGAAGTCGTACTTCACCGGGTCGTCGGGGTCGAGCTGGCGGAGCCGGCGCGTCACGTCGAGGGCCATCGCCCAGCTCGGTGAGCGGTAGCGGGTCAGGCGGACCCGGCGCGCGATCGCGAAGGTGTGCGCGTCGATCGGCAGGACGAGCTGCGAGGGGTCCGGCCGTCGCCAGACGCCGAGGTCGACGCCGTCGCGGCGGGCCATCCACCGCAGGTAGAGGTTGAGCCGCTTGCAGGCGCTGCCCGCTTCCGGGGACGGAAAGAAGTAGCGCACGCCGGCGTCCTTCGGCAGGCGGCGGCCGCGGTACAGGCCGCCGTGGTCGAGGGCGAGGGCCCGCGCCGAGAAGGAGGCGAGGGCGGGGCCCACGTCTTCGTCGGCGGGCGAGAGGCCCTCGGCGAAGAAGGCCTCCACCGTGCCGTGCGAGGCGCGCATCTGGCGCGCGAAGAAGAGAAGGCACGCCACGTCGCGGCCGTCGAGCCAGCGGTGGCGGAAGGCCGCGAGCCTCGCGGCCGCGGCCCGGGGGTCGAGCGCCCCGACCGCCTCGGCCGGGCCGGGGCCGAGGGCCTCCAGCACCTTCCCGATGCTGCGCTTGATCTGCGCGACGGTCCCGAAGGCGAGCCCCGCGGCCAGGAGGCCGACCACCTCGCGGTCGGCGTCCGTCGCCTGCGCCCGCACGAACTCCAGCGGGTCGGGGGTCACGAACCGGTGGTCGTACTGGCGGTACAGCTCCTCGAGCCGGAGGCGCAGCTCTTCACGGCGCATGGCCACAGGGTACCCCGTTGCGGCGTGCGGGCGGGGCCACTACGATGCGCCCATGAGCGACGCACGCGAGTTCCACGACGGGCGCGCGGACGGGCTCGTCGCCCTCGAGAGCCTCGACCTCGACCAGGTGAAGTCCTTCTCCTCCCTGCTGCGGGCCATGTCGAAGACCGCCTTCAGCGGGCGGTCCCTCGGCGAGGCCCTCGACGTGACCGTGGCCATGGTGAAGGACCCCGACTGCAAGGTGGTCCTGACCCTGTCCGGGGCCATGACCATCGCGAAGATGGGCAAGGTCATCTCCAAGATGATCGACACCGGCATGGTCCAGGCGGTCGTCTCCACCGGCGCCCTCATGGCCCACGGCATGTCCGAGGCGGTCGGGCTCACCCACTACCGCCACGACCCGACGGTGTCGGACGAGGAGCTCTTCGACAAGGGCTACAACCGCGTCTACGACACGCTGGAGATGGAGTCGAACCTCAACTACGTCGAGGCCTTCACCTCGAAGGCCCTCGACCGGCTCGACGGCGAGCGGGAGCTCTCGAGCGAGATCGTCAACCGCACGCTCGGCCAGGTGCTGGCGGAGGACCCCCACTCGAGCGGCGTCCTGCGCAGCGCCTACCTGAAGAACGTGCCGGTCTACGTGCCGGCGTTCACGGACTCGGAGCTGGGCCTCGACCTCTCGACCTGGGCGATGAAGAAGGCCCGGGCGCGGGGCGTGACGGACCCGCTCGAGCTCTTCGACCACCTGCCGCGCTACAACCCCTTCCTCGACCTGAGCAGCTTCGCGAAGCTCGCCCTCGGGGCGAAGAAGCTCGGCATCTTCACGATCGGCGGCGGCGTGCCGCGCAACTGGGCGCAGGAGGTCGGACCGTACGTCGACATCACGAACCACCGCCTCGGGGTGGGCCTCACGCCCCCGCGCTACCTCTACGCGGTGCGGATCTGCCCCGAGCCGGGGCACTGGGGCGGCCTCTCGGGCTGCACCTACTCCGAGGGCGTCTCCTGGGGCAAGTTCGTGCCGCCGTCCGAGGGGGGCCGCTTCGCCGAGGTCTACGCCGACGCGACCACCGTCTGGCCGCTGCTCATGAAGGGCGTCCTCGAGGAGCTCGGGCTCCCGTAGCCGCGGCTGGGGTAAGCTCCGTCCATGGCACGGCTGGCCGAAGGCCTGCGTCGCGGCGAGGACGGCGTCGTCCGCTGCTCCTGGGCGGGAAGCGACCCCCTCTACGTCCGCTACCACGACGAGGAGTGGGGCTTCCCGGTCGCCGACGACCGGCGCCTCTTCGAGAAGATCTGCCTCGAGGGCTTCCAGGCGGGCCTGAGCTGGCTGACCATCCTCCGGAAGCGCGAGAGCTTCCGCGCGGCCTTCCGGGGGTTCGACTTCGACGCGGTGGCCCGCTTCGGCGCGCGCGACGTCGCCCGCCTCCTGAAGGACGCGGGCATCGTCCGCCACCGCGGCAAGATCGAGTCCACGATCAACAACGCCCGCCGGGCCCGCGCGCTCGTCGAGGAGAAGGGCTCGCTCGCCGCGTACTTCTGGTCCTTCGAGCCGCTCGCCACGGATCGGCCGAAGCGTCTCACCTGGCCGGTCCTCCTCACCCTGGCGAAGACGCCCGCCTCGATCGCCCTCAGCAAGGACCTCAAGAAGCGCGGCTTCACGTTCGTCGGCCCGACCACCGCCTACGCCTTCATGCAGGCGATGGGCCTCGTCGAACGACCACGTCGAGGGCTGCGCCGTCCGCGAGCGCGCCGAGCGAGCCCGCGCGCGCTTCCGCCGGCCGCGATGAAGCTCTCGTGTCATTCCGAGGAGCTTCCACTCGCCGGGCGACGAGGAATCCGCAGCCCGGCGGATCCCTCGGGACCCGTCCCACCGAAGTCCCTCGGGATGACACGCGAAGGAGTCCACCCATGCCACGATCGATGTCTCTCGCCGTCCTTCTGCTCGCCGCCTTCGCCTCCGCTCTCGCCGCCGAGCCGGCGGTCCTCAAGTCGCCGACCGGCAAGGTCGAGGTGTCCTTCTCGCTGGCCGAGGACGGCGCGCCTCTCTACTCGGTGACCTACGCCGGGAAGCCGGTGGTGGCGGGCTCCCGCCTGGGGCTCACCCTGCGGCAGACGGGGCCGCTCGCGAGCGGCTTCCGCGTCCTCGACGTGAAGCGCGCGAGCCGCGACGAGACGTACACGCTCGTGGCCGGCAAGACGCGCGAGGCCCGCGACCGCTCCGAGGAGATGACGGTGTCGCTCGAGAGGGCCGGCGAGAAGCCGGTCCGCCTGGACGTCGTCTTCCGGGCCTTCGACGACGGCGCCGCCTTCCGCTACGTCCTGCCGCAGCAGCCCGGCCTCGACCGCGTGGAGGTGGTCTCCGAGGACACGCGCTTCCGCTTCCTGGCCGACCACAAGGCCTGGGTGCTGCAGCTCGCGCTCGTTCACCACCAGCAACGAGCGCGAGTTCGTGCCGATGCCCCTCCTCGGCATCAAGCCGGAGTCGATCGTCGGCCCGCCGCTGACGATCGAGGCGGGCGACGGCCTGGTGGTGGCGCTGGCCGAGGCCAACCTGCGGAAGTGGTCGGGCCTGCACTTCGCCCGCGTCGAGGGCGGGAACGACTCGCGCCAGCCGACGCTCGTCACGAAGCTCGCCCCGCTGCCCTCCCAGCCCGACATCGTGGTGCGCGGCGCCCTGCCCCTCGTCTCGCCCTGGCGCGTCCTCATGCTCGGGGCGAAGCCGGGCGACCTCGTCGAGTCCACCATCCTCACGAGCCTCGCCGACCCCAACGAGATCGGCGACACCTCGTGGGTCAAGCCGGGCAAGGTGGCCTGGGACTGGTGGAGCGGGCCCGTCGTGCCGAACGTGCCGTGGAAGGCCGGCATGAACAACGAGACGTTCCGCTACTTCATCGACTTCGCCGCCGAGTTCGGCCTGGAGTACGTGCTCGTCGACGCCGGCTGGTACGGCGACCACCGGGACGGCGGGGCCGACATCACGCAGGCGATCCCGGAGATGGACATGCCCGGCCTCGCCGCCTACGCGAAGGGAAAGAACGTCCGTCTCCTGGTCTGGCTCAACTGGGAGCCCACGCGCGAGCAGATGGACGTGGCCTTCCCGCTCTACGAGAAGTGGGGCCTCGCCGGCGTGAAGATCGACTACATGGACCGGAAGGACCAGGAGATCGTCGCCTTCTACCAGCGCGCCGCGCGCACCGCGGCGAAGCACCACCTCACGGTGGACTTCCACGGCGCCTACGCCGGCTCGGGCGAGGAGCGCACCTTCCCCAACTGGCTGACCCGCGAGGGCGTCATGGGCCTCGAGTACAACAAGTGGAGCGACCGGATCACGCCGCGGCACAACGTGACGCTCCCCTTCACCCGGATGCTGACCGGCCCGATGGACTACACGCCGGGCGGGTTCCGCAACGTCACCGCCGCCGACGTTCGCGCCGCGCAACGAGCTGCCGGTGGTGATGACCACCCGCGCGCAGCAGCTCGCCATGTACGTCGTCTACGACAGCCCGCTGCAGATGCTGTCGGACACGCCCTCGGCCTACCGCGGAGAGCCGGGCGCCGACTTCCTGAAGGCGGTGCCCGCCACCTGGGACGAGACGAGGGTGCTCGACGGGAAGATCGGCGAGTACGTCGTGATCGCGCGGCGGCACGGCACCGAGTGGTTCGTGGGGGCGATGACCGACGGCGCTCGGAAGGTCGCGATCCCCCTCGGCTTCCTCGGCGGCAAGGCCTTCGACGCCACGATCTACGCGGACACGGGCGACACCGCGGCGAACCCGGCCCGGCTGGCCGTGCTCCCGGCCCGGCTCGGGGGCAAGGGCTCGCGGCCGCTCGAGCTGAGCCTCGCGGCGGGAGGCGGGGCCGTGCTGCACCTGCGGCCCGTCGGGGGGAAGAAGTAGGGCGAGGGCCCGGCTAGGGCGCGGGGGCGGTGAACGGCTCCCGCACCACCTGGCCGGCGCAGGAGCCGGGCAGGCTCAGGCCGAGCACCCAGAGGGCGGTGGCGGCGGTGTCGGCCTGCCTGCACTCGCGACGTCATCTCGCCGCGTCGGAGGACCTTCGGCCCGGCGACGATCCAGGGGACGGTCATGTTCTCCGGGACGTCCGGCCCGTGGTTCCGGTCCTTCCCGCCGTGGTCGACGGTGAGGATCACCGTGGTCTGCGCGGGAAGCGCGGCGAGCACCCGGCCGATGGCCGCGTCCACCTCCGCGACCTTCGCCATGTAGGCCGCGGACATCCAGCCCTCGGCGTGGCCCGCGTAGTCGACGTCGGGGAAGTGCACGAAGAGGAGGTCGAAGCCGACGCCGGCCTGGACGATCGCCTCGTTGGCGACGTCCGCGTCCCCGCGCTCCGTGAGGACGAAGCTGTCCACCGTCCCCGGCGGCGCGAGGTGCTGGAGCTTTCTCTTGCCGACCACCATGACCGTGCGCAGCCCGGCCGCCCTCGCGACCGAGAAGACGGTGGGGACGGCGATGTACCCCTGCTCGGGCTTGAAGTCGTTCCAGTCCCAGGTGATCTTGTGGACCTTCGGGTCCTCGCCGGACAGCATCGAGGCGTGGCCCGGGAGCGTCTCGGACGGGGTCACGGTGCGGGCGGCCCAGGTGTAGGCGCCACGCAGCGCCAGCCCCTTCAGGTTCGGCGCGTCGGCCTTGGCCAGCGCGTCAGGCCGCAGGCCGTCCACCGAGAGGATCGCGACCTTGGGCGAGGGGGCCGGGGTCGGCGCGACCGCGACCGGGGAGGGCAGGAGCGGCGTGGTCGGCGAACCGCCTCCGCCGCAGGCCGCGGCCGCGAGGAGCGCGATCGACGCGATGCTGAACGCGAGCCAAGCCCGCTCGGGCCGCTCAAAGAGCATCCGGTAGCCTCTGATGTGCAAAAGATTGTACGGACACCGGGCTCCTGGTGCAACCAGTCATTTGGATCCGCCTGGAGGGCGGTTTGGGGGCGAAACCCTTCCAAGCTAGGAAACCCGGTTACGGCTTTGGCGTCAATGGTTCGTATGGTGCATATGGTGGATACGGGCCTTCCGGGAAGTCGAGGTGCGCCACAGGGTGCGGGATGCGAAGCCGAAACGCACCGCCCCCAGAGCCCCCCCGGACCGGCCTTCTGCGGGACTCTCGTTCCCTACACTCCCCATTCGGCGCCGACTGTTTCCTCTTCGGTGTCGGTTGACCAGCGGGACCAGGAGAGGTGGCGGAGGACGGCCTCCGTGAGCTGGTCGGTGGTGGCGTGGCCCGCCGACGTCGGGGGTGCGCAGCTCGCGCAGCGCCGCGATGGCCGCCGACTCGACCGCGCGCGCGATCTGCGGCCGCTTGAAGGCGTGCTCGAGCATGAGGGCCACGGTCAGGATCGCCCCCGTCGGGTTGGCGATGCCCTTGCCCGCGATGTCCGGCGCCGCGCCGTGGATCGGCTCGTAGAGGCCGGGCCCGGGGCCGAGCGAGGCCGAGGGGAGGACGCCGATCGAGCCGGCGAGGGCGGCCGACTCGTCGCTGAGGATGTCCCCGAACATGTTGTCGGTCACGATCACGTCGAACTTGTGCGGGGCGCGCAGGATCTCGAAGCTGGCCGCGTCCACGTACATGTGGTCGAGGGCGACGTCGGGGTACTCGGCGGCCAGCTCGGTCACCACCCGCCGCCACAGGCGCGAGCAGGCGAGGACGTTGGCCTTGTCCACCGAGGTCAGGTGCTTCTTGCGGCGGCGCGCGAGCTTGAAGGCCACGTGGGCCACGCGCCGGACCTCGTCCGCGGTCTGGCGCCAGGTGTCGAGCGCCTCCTCGGGCTTCTCCCAGCGCGGCTCGCCGAAGTAGACGCCGCTCGACAGCTCGCGCACGACGAGGATGTCGGCGTGGCGGGCGAGGTCTTCCTTGAGCGGCGTGGGCAGGCCGAGGTAGCGGGTGGGGCGAAGGTTCGCGTAGACGTCGAGGGCCCGGCGCAGGCCCAGGAGGCCCGCCTCCGGGCGCACCTTCCCCTTGTCCCACTTCGGGCCGCCGACGGCGCCCAGGAAGACGACCTCCGACTCCTTGCACAGCGCGACGGTCTCCGGGGGCAGAGGATCGCCGGTCGCGTCGATGGCGGCGCCGCCGACGAGGCCCTCCTTCGCCTCGAAGGGCAGGCAGGCCTCGAGCACGCGCAGGGCGGCCCTCGTGACCTCCGGACCGATCCCGTCGCCCGGAAGGACTGCGATCTTCGGCTTCATGAGGACCTCCAGGGCGCGGGGCCCGCCTGTGCCTCGTAGGCGGCGATCTCCCGCTCCCGCGACAGAAGAAAGGCGAGCTCGTCGAGCCCGCTGCGCAGACAGTAGCGCGCGAACGGCTCCAGGGGGAACCCCGCCCGCCGCGTGCCGAACGACAGCACTCCGGCCTCCACGTCGATCGAGACCTCGACCCCCGGCGCCTCGACGAGCCGCGCGTGGGTCGCCTCGTCCACCTGGACGGGGACGAAGCCGTTCTTGAGGGCGTTCCCGCGGAAGATGTCGGCGAAGGCGGTGCTGACCACCGCCTCGAAGCCCCCGGCCTGCAGCGCCCAGACCGCGTGCTCGCGCGAGGAGCCGCAGCCGAAGTTGCGCCCGGCCACGAGCACGCGGGCGCCCTCGGCTTCGGGCCGGTTCAGGACGAAGCCGGCCTTCGGGCTGCCGTCCTTCTCCCACCGCCAGTCGGCGAAGAGGGCCTTGCCGAGCCCCTCGCGCGTGGTGGTGACGAGGAAACGGGCCGGGATGATCTGGTCGGTGTCCACGTTCTCGGCCGGAAGGACGACCGTCCGGGAACGGATCTCTCTGACGGCTTTCATCGGTGCCTCCAGACGGGGGACACGCCTCGGTCGGGGCGGGCGCGGGTCACCGGAGCGAGCGACTGCCACCAGCCGCGGGACGGAGCGAGCGAGAGGTGCGCCGCCGCCCGCTCTGTGCGCGGCGTGTCCCGGTCACGACAGTAGCTCTCGGGCGTCGGCCACCGTGCCGGTGACCGCGGACGCGGCGGCGGTGAGCGGGCTCGCCAGGAACGTGCGGCCGCCCGGCCCCTGCCGGCCCTCGAAGTTGCGGTTGGAGGTGCTCACCGCGTACTGGCCCGGCTGCAGCCGGTCGTCGTTCATGGCGAGGCACATCGAGCAGCCGGCCTCGCGCCACTCCGCCCCGGCCTCGCGGAAGACCCGGTCGAGGCCCTCGGCCTCCGCCTGCTTCTTGATCGCCTGCGAGCCCGGCACGACGAGCGCCCGCACCCCGCTCGCGACCTTGCGGCCGCGGAAGACGCGCGCGGCCTCCCGCAGGTCGGAGAGGCGCGAGTTCGTGCAGGAGCCGATGAAGACCACGTCGATCTTCCGGCCGAGGAGGGGCTTGCCCGGCTCGAGGCCCATGTAGCGCAGCGCCTTCTCGAGGCCGGCGTCGCCGTCGGGCGCCGGCACGACCCCGCGCACCGGGATGCCCATGCCGGGGCTCGTCCCCCAGGTGATCATCGGCTCGAGCGAGGCGGCGTCGATCCGCTCCACCCGGTCGAAGGCGGCGCCCTCGTCGCTCGGCAGCGCGCGCCAGCGCGCCACCGCGGCCTCCCAGGCCGGGCCGGCGGGCGCTCCCGGCCGGCCGGCGAGGAACGCGTAGGTCGTCTCGTCGGGGCCCACCAGGCCGGCCCGCGCGCCGGCCTCGATCGACATGTTGCACACCGTCATCCGCTCCTCCATCGAGAGGGCGCGGATGGCCGATCCCCGGTACTCGAGGGCGTGACCGGTGGCCCCGCCGGTGCCGATCCGGGCGATGAGCGCGAGGATCAGGTCCTTGGCGGAGACGCCGGTCGAGAGCGCCCCGTCGAACTCCACCGCAAACGCCTTCGGCTTGCGCTGCAGCAGGCACTGGGTCGCCAGGACGTGGCCCACCTCGCTCGTGCCGATGCCGAAGGCGAGGGCGCCGAAGGCCCCGTGCGTGCTGGTGTGGCTGTCGCCGCAGACGATGGTCGAGCCCGGGTGAGTGAGGCCCAGCTCCGGCCCGATCACGTGGACGATGCCCTGCCGATCGTCGCCCACCCCGTAGAGGGCGACGCCGAACTCGCGGCAGTTCCGCTCGAGGGCCGAGACCTGCTCGGCCGCCGCCCCCTCCGCGGGCGCCCGGCGGCCGTCCGGCCCCACGCGCGTGGGGATCGCGTGGTCCATCGTCGCCACCGTCCGCTCGGGGCGCCGCACGCGCAGGCCCCGCGCGCGCAGCTCCGCGAAGGCCTGCGGCGACGTCACCTCGTGGACGAGGTGCAGGTCCACGTAGAGGACGGCCGGCGCCTCGTCCGTCTCCGCCGCCACCAGGTGCGCGTCCCAGATCTTGTCGAGGAGCGTCCGTCCGCCGTCCCCCATGGCCGGCTCAGGCCGCGGCGCGCGCTTCGCGCGCCGCCGCCACCGCGGAGAGGTAGGCCTTGAGCGTCGCCTCGATGGTGTCGGTGCTCGCCGCCTGCCCGAGCGACTCGATCCCGTCGTGCACGACGCGCACCGTGACCTCGGCCAGCGCGTCCTTGCCCGCGGTCACCGCCCGGGTGTGCATCTCGAGCAGCTGCAGCTCGAACCCGAGCGCCGCGTCCGCCGCCTTCAGGGCCGCGTCGAGGGGCCCGTTGCCGACCGCGGAGGCCGAGCGCCGGTGACCCTCCACCTCGACCTCGACGGTGGCGGTGGGCAGGATCTGGTTGCCCGCGATCACCTGGTAGCGCACGAGCTTCGCCCGCGGCTCGGCGGTGTGCTCGACGATCGAGAGGAGGTCCTCGTCGTAGACGAACTTCCTGAGGTCGGCGAACTCCTTGACCTTGCGGGTCACGTCTTCGATCGCCTCCGGCCTCAGGTTCACGCCGAGCTGCTTGAGGCGCGACTCGACCGCGTGCTTCCCGGAGTGCTTCCCGAGGATGAGCATCGACTGGGAGAGGCCCACGCTGGCCGGGGTCATGATCTCGTAGCAGAGCGGGTTGGCGAGCATGCCGTGCTGGTGGATGCCCGCCTCGTGGGCGAAGGCGTTGCGGCCGACGATGGCCTTGTTCGGCTGGGGCCAGACGCCGGTCACGGTCGACAGCTGGGTGCTGGTCGGCATCAGCAGCTCGCTCTTCACCCCGGTGTCCGCCTGCAGGACCTCGCGGCGCACCTTGAGCGCCATCACCAGCTCCTCGAGCGAGGTGTTCCCGGCGCGCTCGCCGATGCCGTTGATCGTGCACTCGACCTGGCGCGCGCCGGCCTGGACGGCGGCGAGCGAGTTGGCCACCGCGAGGCCGAGGTCGTTGTGGCAGTGGACCGAGATGACCGCGCCCGGGATGTCGCGGACGAGCTTGCGGACCATGTCCGCGTACTCCGGGGGCAGCGCGTAGCCCACGGTGTCGGGCACGTTGAGGGTGCGGGCACCCGCCTCGAAGACGGCCTGGAGGATCTCCTTCAGGTAGCCGTAGTCCGAGCGCGAGGCGTCCTCGGCCGAGAACTCCACCTCGTCGCACATCGTCCGCGCGAGACGCACGCCCTCGACCGCCTGCTTCAGCGCCTCCTCCGGCGTGATCCGCAGCTTCCACTTGAGGTGGATGCCGGAGGTGGCGAGGAAGGTGTGGATGACCGGGTGAACCGCGCCCTCGAGCGCGCGCCCCGCCGCCTCGATGTCCTTCGCCTTGGCCCGGCACAGGGCCGCGACCTTCGCCCCCCGCACCGCCTCGGAGATGGCCTGGACCGCCTCGAAGTCGCCCGGGGAGGCGATCGGGAAGCCCCCCTCGATGATGTCCACCCCCAGCCGCTCGAGCTGGAGGGCCATGCGCACCTTCTCGCCGGTGTGCATGCTGCACCCCGGCGACTGCTCGCCGTCGCGCAGCGTCGTGTCGAAGACGGTGACGCGGGCGGTCATCGTACGGCTCCGGCGGGCTTGTCCGCGGCCCGCTTCACCTCGCCTTCCGCCGTCACCTCGACCGCGTCCAGGAACGGCATCATGGCGCGCAGGCGCGCCCCCACCTGCTCCAGCTGCTGGCTGCGCTCGGCGGCCCGGGTGGCCTCGAACACGGGCCGGCCGGCCTCGTTCTCCGCCACCCAGCGCTTCGCGTACCGGCCGTCCTTGATCTCGTCGAGGATCCGCTGCATCTCCTTCTTCGTCTCCTCGGTGACGAGGCGCGGCCCCGCCGTGTAGTCGCCGTCCTCGGCGGTGTCCGAGACCGAGTAGCGCATGTAGTTGAGCCCGCCGCGGTACATGAGGTCCACGATGAGCTTCAGCTCGTGCATGCACTCGAAGTAGGCGATCTCCGGCTGGTAGCCGTTCTTCACCAGCGTCTCGAAGCCCGGCCTTCACGAGCGCGGAGGCCCCGCCGCAGAGCACGGCCTGCTCGCCGAAGAGGTCGGTCTCCGTCTCCTCGGCGAACGTCGTCTCGATGACCCCGGCGCGGGTGCAGCCGATGCCCTTCGCGTAGGCGAGGGCGATGGCCTTCGCCTTGCCCGCTCGCGTCCTGGTGCACGGCGAGGAGGCCCGGCGTGCCCTGGCCCTCCTTGAAGACCTCGCGCACCCGGTGGCCGGGGGCCTTGGGCGCGATCATCGAGACGTCGACGCCCGGGGGCGCGGTGATCGTGCCGAAGCGGATGTTGAAGCCGTGGGCGAACATGAGGGTCTTGCCCGGCTTGAGCCCCGGGGCGATGTCGTCGCGGTAGAGCTTCGCCTGCCCGGTGTCGGGGGTCAGGATCATGACGACGTCGGCCGCGGCCGCCGCCTCGGCCGGCGTCTTCACCGTGAGGCCGTCCGCCTGGGCCTTGGCGCGCGAGCGGCTGCTCGCGGGCAGGCCGACCACCACGTCCACCCCGCTGTCCTTGAGGTTGAGCGCGTGGGCGTGGCCCTGGCTGCCGTAGCCGATCACCGCCACCTTGCGGCCCGAGAGGAGGCCGAGGTCCGCGTCGCCGTCGTAGTACATCTTCGCCATTGTCTTCAATCTCCCTAGGCCGCCGACGCCGCGTGCGCGGCCGGCTTGGTTTCCCCGACGCTTCCCCGGACCATGGCCACCTTGCCGGTCCTCACCATCTCCAGGATGCCCCGCGGCCGCAGCAGCTCCACGAGGCTCGCCACCTTCGCCTCGGGCCCGGTCACCTCGATGATGACCGAGTCCGTGGCCACGTCCACGATCCGGGCGCGGAAGATCTCGACCAGGCTCGCGAGCTCCGCGAAGCCCGCGGGCGAGCTCTTGACCCGGATGAGCGCCAGGTCGCGGTCCACGGTCGGCAGGTGGGTCACGTCCACGACCTCCGCCACCGGGATGAGCTTGCGCAGGTTCGCGGCCACGATCGAGGCGGGCACGCGCGCGGTGTCGACCACGATCGTCATGCGCGAGAACTCCGCCGTCTCGGTGTGCCCCACGGTCAGGCTGTCGATGTTGAACGCGCGCCGGCGGAAGAGACTCGCCACCCGGTTGAGGACGCCGGGCTGGTCCGCCACCTTTGCGACCAGTGTGTGCTTCACGACCGCACCTCCTCCCGGCCTCGGGGGCCGGCGGATCATGGCGTGGAGGTCGCTCCCCGCCGGGACCATCGGGTAGACCGCCTCTTCCTTCTCGACCCGGAACTCGACGAGGACCGGCCCCTTCGTCTCGCGGGCCTTCTTCACGGTCGGCACCACGTCGCCGCGCGCGCTCACCCGGTAGGCGGGGATGTCGTAGGCTCCGGCCAGCTTCACGAAGTCCGGCGAGAGCATGGGGGTCGCCGCGTAGCGCTTGTCGTGGAAGAACTCCTGCCACTGGCGCACCATGCCGAGGAAGCCGTTGTTGACGATCGCGATCTTGATGTCGAGCTTCTCCTGCTGGAGCGTGGCGAGCTCGCACTGGGTCATCTGGAAGCCGCCGTCGCCGGCCACCACCCAGACCTCGGCCTCGGGGCGGGCCATCTTGGCCCCGATGGCGGCGGGGAGCGCGAAGCCCATCGTCCCCAGGCCCCCCGACGTGATGAGGGTCCGCGGGTCGTCGTGCTTGTAGTACTGCGCCTCCCACATCTGGTGCTGGCCGACGTCGCTCACCACCACGCAGTTGCCCCCGGTCGTCTTCCACAGGTCGTGGACGACGTGGGCGGCGAGGAGCCGGCCGTTCCCGTCCTGGTGGATGATGTCGCGCGAGCGCGTGTCCTGCCGCCAGCCCTCGATCTCGGCGAGCCAGGCCTCGGGGCGCCGCGCCTTCACGATCGGGGTGAGCGCCTCGAGGGCGACGCGGAGGTCGGAGACGAGGGCCACGTCCACCTTGACGTTCTTGCCCACCTCGGAGGGGTCGATCTCGACGTGGATCTTCCTCGCGTGCAGGGCGTAGGTCTTGATGTTGCCGGTGACCCGGTCGTCGAAGCGCATGCCGAAGGCGAGGAGGAGGTCGGCGTGCTGGATCGCGGTGTTCACGCAGGCCTCTCCGTGCATGCCCATCATGCCGAGGCAGAGCGGGTGGCTCTGGGGGAAGCCGCCGATCCCGAGGAGGGTGAGGGCGACCGGGGTGCCCGTCTTCTCCGCGAAGTCGCGCAGGGCCTGCGAGGCCCCCGAGCGCATGACCCCGGCCCCGGCGAGGATGAGCGGGCGCTCCGCCTTGTCGATGAGCTCGGCCGCGCGGGCGAGGCTCTCCGCGTCCGGCGCCTCGGGCTCGTGGAGCCCGGGAAGGTGGACGGCGTCGGGGTAGTGGAAGTCGGCCTTGCCCTGCTGCGCGTCCTTGGTGATGTCGACGAGCACCGGCCCCGGCCGGCCGGAGCGAGCGATCACGAAGGCCTCGCGGATCGTGTGCGCGATGTGGCGCGTCTCGGTCACCAGCGAGTTGTGCTTCGTGATCGGCAGCGTGATGCCGGTGACGTCGACCTCCTGGAAGGCGTCGGTGCCGAGGACCTTGGAGGAGACCTGGCCGGTGATGAAGACGGTGGGCGAGGAGTCGAGCATCGCGGTCGCGATTCCCGTGGTGAGGTTCGTCGCCCCCGGGCCCGAGGTCGCGATGGCGACGCCGACCTTCCCGCTCGCCCGCGCGAAGCCGTCGGCCATGTGGGCCGCGCCCTGCTCGTGCCGGACGAGCACGTGGCGGACCGGGTAGTCCAGCATCGCGTCGTAGGTGGGCAGGATCGCCCCGCCGGGGTAGCCGAAGACGGTCGTCGACCCCTTCCTTGACCAGGCATTCCCAGACGATCTGTGCGCCGGTTCGTTGCACTCGCTCCTCCACGAGAGGCCCAAAAAGCAAAACCCCCGAGGTCTCCCTCGGGGGTTCGCGTCTGGCCTCGGCTTGCTCTCGGCCTAGATCACGAACCCCCCGGGCAGGATGCCCAGCAGCAGCAGGACCCGCAGCGACAGTCGTACGCCGACGCTCGAGAGGACGCCGGGGCGGGTTGAGGTTCGCGTCGTCCATGACGAAGGCCGATAGTGCGCCTCGGGCCCGCGCCCTGTCAAGCGAATCCGCCCGAGACGGTCATGAGTCGCCGTCGATGGGGAGCATGAGCGACCCGACGCGCCAGCTGCCCCGTCGGCCGGTGACTGGTAGACTCTCCCGTCCATGATGTTGCGGGGCCAGGCCGCGGTCCTCCAGCTCGCCGTCTTCGTCGGCGGCGGGATCGTCGGACCGGTGTGGCACCTCGCCCACCATCGGCCCGACCACACGCACGAGGCCGACGAGCGGGCGATGCCGTTCGCCCTCGGGGCCACCGAGGAGTCCGCCCACGGCCACGCGCGCGCGGCCGACGTCGAGGCGCCGATCGAGCCGGCGGCAGAGGCCCACGCACACCCGCATCGGCACTCGCACGCACGTGCGCATGCACATGCGCACCTGGAGGGGCAGGAGCCCGCCGAGGCAGCCCGGCCGTCGGATGGACGGCACGAAACCGCGCCCCTCACGGCAACGACAAAGGGTCAGGTCCTGAATCGTGCATCGCGCGTGGGGCACGATTCAAGACCTGACCCCGGCCACGGCCACGGCAGCATCGCCCACTTCGGCCTGGCTCTTCTCGGCGCGCCCGCGCTCCTGCCGGTGCCGGCGCCCGCGCCGGGCGAGTGGGTGCTCCCCGTCGCGAGGACCGCGGCGTTTCGCCTCTTCCTCCCGTCCTTCCCGCTCCCGCGTCCGCCGCCACCCGCCCGCGGCGTCTGATCCCACCCACGAGGGACGACCGGCCGTGCTCCGTCTCGACGCGAGAGGTGCCGGCCGCAGTGCGTGAGCCCGCCTGCGCCGAGCCGGCGGGCCGCGCGGAGGCGACGATGGGACGATCGCGACGGGTGACGTGTCTGCTGCTCGGCACACTGCTGTCGAGCGGCGTCGGAGTCGTGCGCGCCCGGGAGACGGGCGCGGGATCGGTCGCGGGGCGAGTGACGGACGCGACGGGGGCGGTGCTCCCCGGGGTCGCCGTCGAGGCTCGTCCGGAGGGCGGCGGAGCCCCGCGCACCACCGGCGCGGACGCCTCGGGCGACTACCGGATCGAGGGCCTCGCGGCGGGCGCCTGGGAGGTGTCGTTCCATCTCCCCAACTTCGCCTCCGCGGTCCGGCACGAGGTGACGGTGCGTCCGGGGACGGAGACCCGCCTCGACACGACGCTCGCGCTCCGGCTCACCGCGCAGGTGATGGTCTCGGCGCCCGCGACCTTTCGCGACCTCTCGACCGTGACGAGCGACTCCGAGCTCCTGGGCATCGCGACGTCGGCGTCCACCGGTGTCGTGACCGGGCCCGAGATCCAGGAGCGCCCGGTGGCGCGTCCCGGCGACCTCGCCGAGCGCGTCCCCGGCGTCATCATCAGCCAGCACAGCGGCGAGGGGAAGGCGAACCAGTACTACGTCCGGGGCTTCAACATCGACCACGGCACCGACCTCGCGCTGTCCGTGGCCGGAATGCCGGTCAACCTCCCCACCAACGGCCACGGTCAGGGCTACGCCGACCTCAACTTCGTGATCCCGGAGCTCGTCGGGAGCATCCAGTACAAGAAGGGCACCTACTACGCCGAGGAGGGGGACTTCTCGGCCGCCGGGGCCATCCACATGAACTACCTCAACGTCCTCGACCGGCCGATCGCCAGGGTCGAGGCCGGTGGGTACGGCTACCGCCGGGCCCTCTTCGCCGCCTCTCCTCGCCTTGGCGGCGCCAGCCTCCTCGCTGCGGTCGAGCTGGGCCGGAACGACGGCCCCTGGGTCCGCCCCGACGACTTCCGCAAGATCAACGGGGTCCTGCGCTACAGCCGGGGGACGGCGCAGAGCGGGCTCAGCCTGACCGCCCTGTTCTACGACGCCCGGTGGGACTCGACCGATCAGGTCCCGGTGAGGGCCATCGAGAGCGGCCAGATCCCGCGCTTCGGGACGATCGACCCCACGGACGGCGGCGAGTCGCACCGCCACTCGCTGAGCGCCGCGTGGCAGCGCGGGAGCGCGCGGGCGCTCACGCGGGTCGAAGGCTTCGTCTCCGAGTACGGGATGAACCTCTTCTCGAACTTCACCTACTTCCTCTCCGACCCGGAGAACGGCGACCAGTTCGAGCAGCGGGACGACCGCTGGCTCTCCGGCGTGAAGGCGAGCCGCCTCTGGGTGCTGGGTGGAGCGGACCGACCCACCGAGCTCACCGCGGGGCTGCAGCTCCGCTACGACGACATCTCGCCGGTGGGCCTCTACCTCACGAGGGCGCGGGCGCGGCTCGCCACCACCCGCGAGGACGTCGTCCGGCAGGGCAGCGCGTCGCTGTATGTCCAGGCCGACACGCAGTGGACGAGCAAGGTGCGCGCCGTCGTCGGGATGCGGGGCGACCTCTACCACGTCGACGTGGACGCCAGCGACCCCGCCAACTCCGGCACGCAGACCGCCACCCGCCCGAGCCCCAAGCTCTCCCTGGCCCTCGGCCCCTGGGGCCGCACCGAGCTCTATGCCAACTACGGGTGGGGCTTCCACAGCAACGACGCCCGCGGGGCCACGATCACCCGAGACCCCTCGACCGGAGAGCCGGCCGAGCCCGTCGACCCGCTCGTCCGGGCCCGGGGCGCCGAGCTGGGCGTCCGCACGCTCGCGGTGCCGGGCTTCCACGGGACCGCGGCGCTGTGGGGCCTCGACATCGACTCGGAGCTGCTCTTCGTCGGCGACGCGGGCACCACGGAGCCCAGCCGTCCCAGCCAGCGCCGCGGCGTCGAGCTCACGGCCGAGTACTCGCCCCGCCCCTGGCTCGAGCTGGACGCGAGCTACGCCTACTCCCGCGCCCGGTTCACCGACGACGACCCCGCCGGCGACCGCATCCCCGGCGCCATCGAGGGAGTGTTCGCCGCGGGCGTCACGGTGCAGGCGCTCCGTCGCTGGTCGGGCAGCCTGCGCGTCCGGTGGTTCGGCGAGAGGCCGCTCGTCGAGGACGACAGCGTGCGCTCCCAGTCCTCGACGCTCTTCAACGCGGACCTGGCCTTCCACGTCCGTCCCGGCTGGTCGATCCAGGCGAGCGTCTTCAACCTCTTCGACGCGGAGGTCGCCGACGTCGACTACTTCTACGCGTCGCGGCTGCCCGGCGAGCCGTTCGAGGGTGTGGACGACATCCACACCCACCCCTCCGCGCCCCGGACGTTCCGGATCGGGCTCGTGGCGTCGTTCTGAAGGTCCGAAGACCCGCGGGGCCGAGTGGCCCTGCAAAACAGAACGTGTCTTCTAGAATGCAGGAATGATCCGTCGCGCCCTCGCCGGCATCGTCCGCCGCCGCCTCCGCGGCTACCCCGCCGTGACCCTGGTCGGGCCCCGGCAGTGCGGCAAGACGACCCTCGCCCGCAAGCTGGGCGGGCACTACTTCGACCTCGAGCAGGAGCCCGAGAGGCTCCGTCTCGACCTCCAATGGGAGAGCCTCGAGACCGGCAGGGCCCTCGTCGTCCTCGACGAGGCGCAGGCCTGGTCGGAGGTGCTTCCCGCCTGCGGTCGGCCATCGACCGACGCCAGCGTCGGGAGGACACGACGGCGCCACGAACGGCCCTTCAGTGCACCGCGTGCGCCATCCCCAGCCGCTTGAGCTTCTCGCACAGCGTGGTGGGCAGCAGCCCCAGGAGCGCCGCGGCCTTCCGGCGGCAGCCCCCGGTGCGGGCGAGCCCGGTGTCGAGGAGCGACCGCTCGAAGAGCGCCATCCGGTCGTCGAAGCGCGGACCCTCGCCGACCGGGGGGAGACGCGACGCGTGTGCTTCCTGCTGCTCGAGGGCGGCCGCGGCCTCGATCGCGTGGAGGACGAGCTGCCAGTGGCGGGCCTCGAGGTCGCGGTGGGCCTGGAGCAGGCGGTAGAGGTCCACCTCCCAGGCCTCGCGCCGCCCGCGGTAGTCGCGCAGCTCCGCCCAGAGCAGCGACGCGTCGGAGGCCTGGACGGCCCGGTCCCGGGCGGGGGCAGCCGGGTCCTGCTCAACGGTCTGTGGGGTGTCCATGAACCTGAAGATCGGCCGCGCGAGCTGGAAAGTCCTTGGGGTTTTCTTGGGTTCCTGAGGTCGACTACTCCGGGGGCTCGCCGCTCGGCGGGGGCGGCTCGGCGTCGGGCGTGAAGACGTCCTCGATGCGGCACGCGAAGACCCGGGCGATGGCGAAGGCCAGGGGAAGGCTCGGATCGTAGCGCTCGTTCTCGATCGCGTTGACGGTCTGGCGGGAGACCCGGAGGGCCTCGGCCAGATCGGCCTGCGACCAGTCGCGCTCGGCACGCAGGACACGCAGGCGGTTCTTCACGCGCGCCACCGGTAGCGCCGGGCCGTCGCGAGCGTGCCCACCCACCACGAGAGAAGGAGCGCCACGGCGACCCACTGCCCGCGAAGCTCGGGCAGGCGCGTCTCGAAGAGGGCGTACACGACCGACGCGACGAGGCCGAACGCGAGCCCGTAGAAGGCCCCCTCGAGGTGGAGGCGGCGCTCCAGCTCGTCGGAGCGCCGCAGCAGGCGCGCGAAGACGAGCACCGCCGCGAGCGTCCAGACGAGGCCCATGACACCCCACTCCAGGCGCCAGGTGCGGGCGTCGCCGGCGCGACCCGGCTGGAGGAGAAGCAGGTTGAGCGCGGCCAGCGGGAGCAGCCAGGAGTAGACGCCGGCCCGGGCCAGCTTCCATGCGGCGAAGCCGGCCACGAGGATCGAGAGATGTCCCGCCAGGAACGGCGCGACTCCCTCGGCCGTCAGGCCACTGGAGTCGCGGAAGGCCTGCCGGAACAACCAGCCCCCTCCCACCGATCCGACGGCAGAAACGACGAACCAGAGAGCACCGGAATCAGCCAGCGGCCTGGGTTGAGGATCGGCTGCCATCGTTCACCTCTCCGCCATCAAAGTACGCTTAGCTTTCCTTAATGTCAAGTAGTTTTGTCTATTAGTCAGCTCTGCTTTACTTATGTCAGGGCTCGAATCTCGAATCGAGCCCTCGCCAAGGACCACTGCGAGGGGCGCGGCCGGGGGCCGGCTCTCCCCGGGGCCTTCCCGGAACACCAGATCGACGCGCGCTCCGCGCGGGTCGGGGATCAGGAGCCGTTGCCGGCCAGGAAGAGCGAGTAGGCCGGGTTGCCGGTCTCGGGGACAGCGGGATAGCCGAGGCGGTCGAGGAAGGCGCGCAGCTCGCCGAGCTCCTCGTCGGGCACCTCGAACGCCGCCAGCACGCGGCCGAAGTCCGCGCCGTGGTTGCGGTAGTGGAACAAGCTGATGTTCCAGCGCCCGCCGAGCGTCTCGAGGAACTCCATGAGCGCCCCGGGCCGCTCGGGGAACTCGAAACGGAAGAGCCGCTCGTCGCGTGCGACCGCCCGCCCGCCCACCATGTAGCGGACGTGGAGCTTGGCCATCTCGTCGTCGGTGAGGTCGAGGGCTTCGTAGCCGCGCTCTCGAAGCCCGGCGGCCACCGCCCGGCCGTCCTCGCGCGAGGCGGTCTTCAGGCCCACGAAGATGTGGGCCGCGGCGCGGCCCGCCAGGCGGTAGTTGAACTCGGTGACGACCCGGGGCCCGATCGCCGCGCAGAACTCGCGAAACGCCCCCGGCCGCTCGGGAATCGTGACCCCGAAGAGCGCCTCGCGGGCCTCGCCCACCTCCGCGCGCTCGGAGACGAAGCGCAGGCGGTCGAAGTTCATGTTGGCGCCGCTGAGGATCGCCACCAGCCGCTCGCCGCCTCTCCCCTCGCGCGCCGCCCAGGCCTTGAGGCCCGCCACCGCGAGGGCGCCCGCCGGCTCCATCACGCTGCGCGTCTCGTCGAAGACGTCCTTGATCGCCGCGCAGATCTCGTCGTTCGTCACGCGCACGACACCGTCGACACACCCCAGCGCGATCCGGAACGTCTCCTCCCCCACCTCGCGCACCGCGACGCCGTCGGCGAAGATCCCGACCCGGTCGAGGTGGACCCGTTTCCCCGCCTCGAGCGAGCGGTACATGGCGTCCGCCTCGAAGGGCTCGACGCCTATGATCTTCACCCCCGGCATCACCGCCTTCAGGTAGCCGGCCACCCCGGCGATCAGGCCGCCCCCTCCGACCGGGACGAACACGGCGTCCATCCGCCCGTGGCACTGGCGAAGGATCTCCTCGCCGATCGTGCCCTGGCCGGCGATCACCAGCGGGTCGTCGAAGGGGTGGACGAAAGCGAGCCCGGTCTCGGCCACGAGCCCGTCGCAGTGGGCCTTCGCCTCGGAGTAGCTGTCGCCGGCCAGCACGACCTCGGCCCCCATCCCCCGCACCGCCTCGACCTTGATCTCGGGCGTCGTCTTCGGCATGACGATCACCGCGCGCAGGCCGAGGTGTCTCGCCGAGTACGCGACCCCCTGGGCGTGGTTCCCGGCGCTGGCCGCGATCACCCCGCGCCCGCGCTCGGCGCCGCTCATGTGCGCGATGCGGTTGTAGGCCCCGCGCAGCTTGAAGCTGAAGACGGGCTGCAGGTCCTCCCGCTTGAGCAGGACCTCCGCCCCCAGCCGCCGCGAGAGCCCCGGCGCGGGGTCGAGGGGCGTCTCGCGGGCCACGTCGTAGACGCGGCTCGTGAGCACGTCGTGCAGCAGCGTGGTCGCGGGGCCTTCGCTCATGCCGTTGAGCACGGAGACTACGGCGCCGGCCGTGGCGCGCCGTCGCGCGAGAGGCGGCGGATCGCGCGGTTCGCCCGGTCGACCACCCGCGAGTCGGGGTCGGCGAGCAGCGGCTGCAGCCGGGGCACCGCCGCCACGTCGCCGAGGGCGGCCAGCAGCTCGGCCACCGCGCCGCGCACCCCGGGGTCGGGGTCGTTCAGGTACGGGTACAGGTCGGGGGCGATGCCGGGCCCCAGCTCGAGCAGCAGCTCGCTCGCCCGCTCCCCCCTCCGCCCGCCGCCCCCGAGCGGCAGCACGAGCGAGTCGAGGAACGAGCTCCCGCCGAGCCGCGCGATGCCGAACGCGTAGGCCATCCGCACGTCGTCGTTTCCCTCGCGCTGGAAGCCCACCTCGAACTCCCGCCGGGCCGAGGGCTCGGAGACCCGGGCGAGCCCCTCGACCGCCAGGCGGCGGTGCTCGGGGTCGTTCGAGCTCAGCAGCTCGCGCAGGAGGTCGGCCTGGGCGGGATCGCCCGCCCGCGCGAGCGCCGCGAGCGAGCGCGTGCCGAGGTCCCGGCGGCGGTTCTGCTCGAACAGCTCCCGCAGCGCAGGCCCCGCCTCCGGGACGCGCAGGACACCGATCGCCTGCACCGCCCGGTCCCGGACGGAAGCCGAGGTGTCCGCGAGGAGCGGGATGAGCGCCCGCCCCTCCGCCGGCGTGCCCGTCTTGCCGAGGGCGGCGGCGGCGGCGGCGCGGACGTCCGCCGACGGGTCCGGCAGCGCCTTGACGAGGTCCGGGATCGAGCTGCCACCGCCGAGGATGCCGATCGCGTAGGCCGCGTCCGTCCGGATGCCCGCGTCCTCGTCGCTGAGCGCACGGGACAGGGCGCGGAAGACCGACGGGTCGACGTCGGTGAACGGCGGGACCGAGGCGCGGGGGGCCTCGTCCGAGAAGAGCCCCAGGAAGCGGCCGATGGGGCCGGAGCGGGCGCGATCGGCGTAGATCTCCACGATCGCGGAGATGGCCTCGTCGCGCACCCGCCGGTCGCCGTCCTCGAGCGCCGTGACCAGGGTGGGGACCGCGGACACGTCGCGCAGCGCGGCGAGGGCCTGGACCATCTGCAGGCGCACCCGCGGATCGTCGTCCCTCAGGAGCGTCGAAAGCGGGGCGACCGCCTCCCGGCGCCGGCTCTCGCCGAGCTGGCGAGCCGCCTCCTGCCGCGTGCGCGCGGTCGGCGACTTCAGGTTGGCGACGAGGCCGTCGAAGGTGTCCCCGGCGCACGTCGCGGCGCCGCCGAGGAGCAGGAAGAGGGCGAGGAAACGGTGGGTACCCATGAGTGGCTCCTTGGCAGCTCGCTTGCCGGCCGCATTGCCTCAGATCCGAATCATACATGGGCATTCCGCCTCACGGCGCGCCCCCGAGGTGGCGGAACACGATCTGCCGGTGATATGCTGTATCGTATGCGATACACGAGGCTCCGCGGGCAGCTGCGCACGGCCCGCCTCGGACAGTCGCTGACCCAGGCGGCCCTGGCCGGACGCAGCGGCACCAGCCGGGTCACCATCGCCCGGCTGGAGGCGGGCTCGGCCGGTGACGCCCGCGTCGGTACGGTCGCCAGCCTCTGCGAAGCCCTCGGCCTCGAGATCGCCGCGGTGCCGGTGGGCGCCGGGAGGGCGCTCGAGACGCTCCTCGCGCGCGAGCGCGAGCGCTCCCGCCGGCTGGACCTCCACCGGCGGCACGCGGTCCTCGCGGCGCGCCTGCTCGCCGCCCCGAGGCCGAAGGCGACCGCCCTCGTCGTCAGGGCTCGCACCGTGGTCGACCACTGGGAACGCGAGAGGCTGTGCAGCCGTCACTACGTCTCGCGCTGGCGGGCCATGCTCAAGGGCCCCGCGCAGCGCGTGGCGCAGGCGATGCTGGAGCCGGGCGAGTGGCGAGACGCGCTCTTCCAGAACACCCCGTGGGGGTTCGCCCTGGAGCCCGCCGCCCCGTGAGGCGAGAGGACCTGAGGCGCCTCTTCGCCCGTGCGCGCGACCTGTGCGGCGAGACGGACTACGTGGTGTTCGGGAGCCTGGCCGTGCTCGGCTGGTCGGGCGAGGTGCCCGCGCGCATGGCGGCGTCGATCGACGTGGACGCCTTCTCCCGGGGCGACCCCGGCCGCATCTTCGACCTCGTACCCGCCCTGGGGCAGGGCAGCCCCTTCGAGGCGGAGTTTGGCTACTACCTCGACCCTGTCTCTCCCCGCGTGGCCACGCTGCCGGAGAGCTGGGAGGAACGACTGACGCGCATCCAGCTCGAGCCGGACCTCGCGGCGTGGTTCCTCGAGCCGAACGACGCCGCGGTGTCGAAGTACGCGCGGATGGAGCCCCGCGACCGGGAGTGGATCCGCCCCGGGCTGCAGGCGGAGGTCCTGTCCATCGCGATCCTCGACGGGCGCTTCGCCCGGACTCCGTTCCTCGACAGCCTCGAGGCCTCCCGCGCCCGCAAGGCGCTCGAGGAGGACCGCCGCTGGCTCCGGGCGAAGCGAGCGCGGAAGCGGTGACGCAGGGCGCCGGCCCGGCCGGACCGGCGCCCCCGGCCTAGAACAGCCCGCCGCTGAACGAGTAGACGACGCCCACGGTGAGGGTCGTCTGCGAGCCCTCGAAGGAGCCGTCGTCCGTCTCGAAGATGTCCTCGTCGGCGAAGTCCGTGCGGTACTCGAGCCGAGCCTTGAGGGCCCCCGCGATCGTGTGGTCGCTGGTGACGGTGATGGTCTGCGCCTTCGTGCCGAAGGTCATGAAGCCGCCCTTCGTGTCGTCGAGGTACTCGTAGCGCGCGGCGACCGCCCAGGACGGCGTCGCCTGCAGCTTCGCGTAGGCCGCGATCCCCCACCACTCCACGTCGCCCTCCTTGCCGTAGTCGAAGTTGCCCATGAGGCTGAGCTTCTCGGTCGCGGCGAGAGTGAGGGTCGTGTCGAAGATGTGACGGGTGTCGAGATCTTCGGCCTCCTTCCCCACCATGTAGTTCGCGATCCAGGCGAGCGAGGCGGTGGGCTTCACGGTGGCGCCGAGCGCGAAGGTCTTGTCGCCGTCGGGGTCGATGCCGCTGTTCCAGCCGTTCACCAGGTAGCCCGCGAGGGTGAGCTTCGGGCTGACGGTGACGGTCGCGCGCAGGCCGGTGTGGTAGAAGGGGATGGCGTAGCCGAAGAGGGTCGAGCGAGTGTAGTTCCAGTTGTCCTGCGCCTCGATCACCTCGGCTCCGATCGGCGTCACGAACTTGCCCGCGTCGATCTGCACGCTGGAGCCGACGAGGACGCTCGCGTAGGCCTGCTGGATGTTCTTGTAGACCTCCTTGCCTTCCGTGACCGAGCTCGGCGAGCCCTCCTTCTGCGGCTCGAAGAGCGCGGTCAGGTCGGCGGCCCGGCCGAACCACAGGTCGGTGCGGAAGCCGATCCGGCTCTCGGCGGTCGGCACCTTGGCGAAGTTGATCTCCGCCGCGCTGAGCGAGAAGGCGTTGTGCTGCACGTCGTAGGTGCGCAGCGCCGGGTCCGTCCCGTTGAAGTTGTAGCCGTAGTAGACGTCCACCCACCCGCCCACCTGGACCTTCGGTTCCGGCTCCGGGGCGGGCGTCGCCTCCGGCGTCGGGGTGGGCGTCGGCGCCGGGGCGGGCGCCTGGGCGAGCGAGGGAGCGGCGGCTCCGAGGACCAGGGCGAGAGAGACGGTGGCGAGGCACAGTCCCTTCCGAGGGGCGTGTGTCATGATCGGTTGACTCCTTGGTATCTGTCGGGACAACGGGGCGGCGCGCCGCAGCCACGGCGCGCCGCCGGTTCGGCCGTGGATCAGCGGTGGATCGTCGACGTCGCCTGGGTGAAGCCCGGGTACGCCTCCATCCCGTGCTCGCCCTTGTCCAGGCCCTCGAGCTCCTCCTCGGGCGAGACGCGGATGCCCATCGTCAGCTTGAGGACGAACCAGAGGAGAGCGGTGCTCACGAGGGTGAACAGCGCCACCGCGACGACTCCCTTGACCTGGACGAGGAGCTGCGTCACCCCGCCGCCGAAGAAGAGCCCGGCCACGTCGTTGCGGCTCGCGAACAGACCGACGCACAGGGTGCCGAACACCCCGTTGACGAGGTGGACGCTCAGGGCGCCGACCGGGTCGTCGACCTTGACCCGGTCGAAGAAGAGGACGGCGTAGACGACCAGGACACCCGCGACCGCTCCGATCACGACCGAGCTGCCGGTGCCGATCCAGTAGCAGGGCGCGGTGACGGCCACGAGGCCGGCCAGGGTGCCGTTCAGCATCATGCTGAGGTCGGGCTTTCCGAGGGCGATCCACGCCGTGGCGGTGGCGGTCAGGCACCCGGCGGCCGCCGCCATGTTGGTGTTGAGCGCGACGGCGGTGATGCCGGCGACGTCGGCGGCCATGGTGCTGCCGGGGTTGAAGCCGAACCAGCCCAGCCAGAGGATGAGCGTGCCGAGGGTGGCGAAGCCCATGTTGTGCCCGGGGATCGGCTGGACCCGGCCGTCCTTGCCGAACTTCCCGAGGCGCGGCCCGAGGATGAGCACGCCGGTGAGCGCCGCCCAGCCGCCGATGCTGTGCACCGCCGTCGAGCCGGCGAAGTCACGGAAGAACTCCTTCTGGCCCTCGGCCGCGACGGCGAGGAAGCCGCCGCCCCAGACCCAGTGGCCGGCGATCGGGTAGACGACGGCTACCAGGACGAAGGAGAACACGATGAAGCTCAGGAACTTGATCCGCTCCGCCACCGCGCCGCTCACGATCGTGGCCGCGGTGCCGGCGAAGACGAGCTGGAAGAAGAACTTCGCCTCGAGGGGCACCCCGGTCCAGTTGAGGGACGCGAAGACCCCCTGGTAGGCGGCGCCCGTCGCGGGGCTGTTGTCGGCACCGCTCAGCAGGAACCCCTGAGTGCCGACGAGCCAGTTGAGCGAGCCGCCGTCTCCGAACATCAACGCGAAGCCCACCACCCAGAACGCGAGCGAGGACACGGCGAAGACGACGAAGTTCTTGGCGAGGATGTTGACCGCGTTCTTGGCCTGGCAGAGCCCGGCCTCCAGGAGCGCGAAGCCCGCGTTCATCCAGAACACGAGGAACGCGGTGATCATCACCCACAGGGTGTCCGCCGCGACTTTCAGGGTTGCCGGATCCATCAGAGCGCCTCCTCTCCCCTCTCGCCGGTGCGGATGCGGACCGCGCCCGAGAGGTCGGTGATGAAGATCTTCCCGTCTCCGAACTTGCCGGTCTTCGCGGTGGCGAGCACGGCCTCGATCGCCTTTTCCACGACTTCGTCGGCGAGGACCACCTCGATCTTGACCTTGGGCAGGAAGTCCACCTTGTACTCGCTGCCGCGGTAGGTCTCGGTGTGCCCCTTCTGGCGACCGAAGCCCTTCACCTCGCTGACCGTCATGCCCACGATCCCCACGTCCTGGAGCGCCGTTTTCACGGCGTCGAGGAGGTGGGGTCGCACGATCGCCTCCACTTTCTTCATTCGTCCTCCTTGGGTTGGGTCGTCGGCCGGCCGCCGAGGGCGGCGAGAAGCGCCTCCTCGACCCCGGCCAGGTCCTCGGGCGCGAGCTTGCCGCCGCTCGCGCCGGTCACGTAGAACACGTCGAGCGCCAGCGCCTTCGCGGTGGCGACCTTGGCGAAGCGGATGTCGAGCCCCCGCCGGGCCAGCGTGTCCGCGATCGTCCACGCGAGCCCGGGGCGGTCCTGGGCCTTGACCTCGATCACGGTCGCGGTGGCCGAGATCTCCTGGTCGAAGCGCACCGAGGGACCGCGGGCGGCGCGGCCCAGCGCCCGCCGGGTGGCCGGGGGGTTCTTCCGCAGCCGCGCCGCCACCGCCGCCGCGACGTCGTGGCTTCCCGAGAGGGCGGCGACGACGTCCTGCTCGACACGCGCGCGACGCTCGGGCTTGACCGGCCGGTGCGACGACACCTCGGACAGCCGGAAGGTGTCGATCACAAGGCCGTCGCGCCGGTTGAAGAGGTCGACGGACAGGATGTTGACCCCGTGGGCGGTGAGGGTGCCGGCGACGCTGGCCAGGAGGCCGGGTCGATCGTCGGTGACGAGAGTCAGCTCCGTGCAGTGGCCGTCGGCGAGGTCGCGCCACTCGAACGCCGCCTTCGCCTCGCCTCGACCGGAGACCAGGTGGAAGTGGCGGGCCATGTGCGACGCGTCGGTGGCGCGGAGGTACCGCTCCGGGAGGAGCGCGAAGTGGCGCTCGAGGTCCGCCTCCGGGAACTCGCGGCGGAGGCCTTCGATCGCCCGCGCCCGGGCCGTCTCCACGGGGTCGTCGTCGCCGGGGTGGCCGGCGAGGTGCTGGCGGGTCCGGTTGTAGAGCTCCCAGAGGAGGGCGCCCTTCCACTCGTTCCAGATCCCCGGGGCCACCGCACGGTGGTCGGCGTAGGTCAGGACGTGCAGGAGGTTCAGCCGGTGGACGCTTCCGACGCGCTCGGCGAACGCAGCGACGAGGCTTTTCTCGGTCAGGTCGCGGTGCTGCGAGATCTGGGACATCTCGAGGTGGGCGGCGACGAGGAAGACCACGTCCTCGGTGGCCCGCTCGTCGAGCCCGAGCCGGGCGCACACCCGCGGGGCCATCCGCGCCCCCCGCTCGCAGTGGCCGCCCCCGTGGCCCTTGCCGACGTCGTGGAGCAGCATCCCGAGGTAGAGCGGCGCCGCGTCCTCGACCTCGTCGAGGATGCGCCCGAACGGCCGCACCCCGGCCTCCGTGCCCGAAGCCACCTCGTCGAGCGCCTCGATCGCGCGCAGCGTGTGCTCGTCCACCGTGTAGCGGTGGAAGAAGTCGTGCTGGACGAGGAAGCTCACCCGGCCGAACTCCGGCAGGAAGCGGCCCAGGAACCCCGTCTCGTGCATGGCGCGCAGGGCGAGCCCGACCCGCCCGCGCCAGCGCAGGATGTCGACGAAGACGGCCGCGGTCTCCTTCGACTCGCGCAGCTCGCGGCCCACGAGGGAGAGGCGATCGCGGACCGCGAGGGCGAGCTCGTCGGAGAGCGGCACACCCTCGGCCTGGGCCGCGGCGAAGGCGGAGAGGAGCCCGTGGCCGCTGGCGAGGAGGGCCTCCGACTTGGCCCGGAGCCGGCCGTCGCGCACCTCGAAGTCGCGGGCGGGGCGACGCTTCGTGAGGGCGGCGAAGAAGCGGCGGGGGGCTTCCCCGGTCGGGCGCCGCAGGACGCTGCGGAAGACGCCGTGCAGGTCGGAGGCGCGCCGGTAGTAGTCGCGCATGAACAGCTCCGAGGCGAGCAGGCCCCGGCTGTCCTCGTAGCCGAGGCTACCCGCCACCGCGGGCTGCAGGTCCAGGGTGAGCACGTCCGTCTTGCGGCCGGTGACGAAGTGGGCCTCCGCGCGCACGCGGAGCAGGAAGTCGTAGCCGCGCAGCGCCGCCTGGTGCTCCCGCTCGGAGAGAAGGCCCGCGGCGCGGGCGTCGTCCAGGCCGCGGCTGCCGTGGCGGGCCTGGGCCACCCAGAGGACGGCGTGGAGGTCGCGCAGGCCGCCGACGCCCTCCTTGATGTTCGGCTCCTGGACGCACACCGCCCCGCCGACCCGGGCGTGGCGTTCGGCCACGTCCGCCCGGAGCATCTCGAGAAAGGCCTCGCCCGTCTTGCGGTCGCGACGGATGGCGTTGTCGAGGGCCCGGTCGAGCGCCCCGAAGACCGACGTGTCGCCGGTCACGAGGCGCGCCTCGGCGAGGGCGGTGCGCGAGTGGAGGTCGCCCCGGGCCTCCTCGAGGCACTCGGCCAGGGTCCGGAAGCTGTGGCCGACGGTGAGACCGACGTCCCAGAGGAGCTGGAGGACCTGCTCGACGAACCGTCGCACGGCCTCCGCCGCACGGCCCTGGTGCAGGAACAGGAGGTCCACGTCGGAGAACGGGGAGAGCTCCGCCCGCCCGTAGCCGCCGAGGGCGACCACCGCGCACCCGGCGAGCGCCAGCCGCGCCTGCGGTTCCGCATCCGCGAGCGCGAGCCGGCAGGCGTGGGTGACCACCTGGTCCACCTGGTAGCTGCGGGCGGAGGCGATCTCGAGGCCGCCCAGGCCGAAGCGGTGGCGCATCCGGAGGCGGTCGGTCTCGAGCTTGATGAATCGCTTGAAGTCGGAGAGGCTGCCACGGGGTTCCGACGTGTAGGGCTCCGCCTGCAGGCGCTGGCGCGCGTGGGCCTCGATCTGCTCGCGGTCGATCTTCATGGCGTCGCCGGGTGAAGGTCCACGATGCGTGCCGGGGCCCGGCTCGACCACTCGGGCCTTGAACTCGCTGATCTGACGGGCCTTCGGCCGCGTGGTCCCGGGCCACGCCCTTCGCCTCGCCACGACGTTTTTGTCGGACAGGGCCTTGGAGACGCCGCTTTCGTAGGCTTCGCCGAGCGGGCGGCAGGATCCGGGGGAGCCCCTCGACCTATCGACGTCGTCGATGTCGGCCTATAGATCCATGAACTCGCACGATCGCCCTGATGAGCGTCAGTTTTGTAGCATCAGTGGCCGACGACGACTATTTTGTCGCCTGTTCCCCCGGCGACTTTCGAGGAATGACGGGGCGGCGCGACTCAGTCCGTCGCGGCGTCGGTCACGGCGCCGCGCGAGGCGCTGCCCACGAGACGCGCGTACTTCGCCAGCACACCGCGCGTGTAGCGGGGGGCGGGCGGCGTCCAGGCGGCCCGCCGGCGGGCGATCTCGGCCTCGTCAACCTCGAGCTGGAGCCGGCGCTTCTCGGCGTCGATCCTCACCCGGTCACCCTCGTGGACGAGGGCGATCGTGCCGCCGACGGCTGCCTCGGGGGCCACGTGGCCGACGACCAGCCCGTAGGTCCCACCCGAGAAGCGCCCGTCGGTGATCAGCCCGACGGAGTCGCCGAGCCCGGCGCCGATGATCGCCGAGGTGGGCGAGAGCATCTCGCGCATGCCCGGGCCCGCCCTTCGGCCCCTCGTAGCGGATGATCACCACGTCGCCCGGGCGGATCTGCCGGCCGAAGATGGCCTTGATGCAGGCTTCCTCGCTGTCGAACACACGGGCGGGGCCGGTCATCACGGGGTGCTTCACGCCGGTGACCTTGGCGACCGCGCCCTCCGTGGCCAGGTTGCCGCGGAGAATGGCGAGGTGCCCCTGCGCGTAGAGCGGCTTCGACCAGGGCCGGATGACGTCCTGCCCGGCGGGCGGCTCGGCCGGCAGGCCGGCGAGAGTCTCGGCCACCGTCTTCCCGGTGATGGTGAGCGACTCGCCGTGGAGCAGGCCGTGGTCGAGGAGCATCCGCATCACCTGCGGCACGCCGCCGGCGCGGTGGAAGTCGGTCGTGACGAAGCGGCCGGAGGGCTTGAGGTCGCACAGGACGGGAACGCGGGACCGTATCGTCTCGAAGTCGTCGAGGACGAGGGGCACTCCGGCGGCGTGGGCGATCGCGAGAAAGTGGAGCACCGCGTTCGTGGAGCCGCCGATCGCCATCACCACCGAGATCGCGTTCTCGAAGGCCTCGCGCGTCAGGATCCGCCGGGCGGTCAGGCCGGACCGGATGGCCTCGGCCAGCACTCGCGCCGACTCGGCCGTGCTCTCCGCCTTCTCGGCGTCCTCGGCCGCCATGGTGGAGGAGCCCTTGAGGCTCATCCCGAGCGCCTCGAAGGCCGAGGACATGGTGTTGGCGGTGTACATGCCGCCGCAGGCCCCCGCGCCGGGAATGGCCTTCCTCTCGATCGCGTCGAGCTCTGCGTGCGGCAGCTTTCCCGCCTCGAACTGGCCGAGCGCCTCGAAGACGCTCACGATGTTGAGGTCCCGGCCCTCGTGGCAACCCGGCTTGATCGTGCCCGCCGTAGACGAAGATGGCCGGGATGTCGAGACGGGCGAAGGCGATCATCGCCCCCGGCATGTTCTTGTCGCAGCCGCCGATGGCGAGGACGCCGTCCATGGCCTGGGCGTTGCACACGGTCTCGATCGAGTCCGCGATCACCTCGCGGGAGACGAGCGAGTACTTCATCCCCTCGGTCCCCATCGAGATGCCGTCGGAGACCGTGATCGTCCCGAAGACCTGCGGCATCGTCCCCGCGGCGCGCAGCGCCTCCATGGCGCGGTCGGCCAGCGGCGCGATCCCGACGTTGCAGGGGGTGAGGTTGCTGTGGGCGCTCGCCACCCCGACGATGGGCTTCTGGAAGTCGGCGTCGCCGAAACCCACCGCCCGGAGCATCGAGCGGTTGGGGGCGCGCTCGTCGCCCTCGGTGATGGCGAGGCTGCGGCGTCGGGTCGTCATGTCGGTCCCTCCGGACGCGCCCATCTTAATCCGACCGTGCTACCCTCGGGGCATTCGGGAGGAAGAGTGGCCCAGGTGAAGGGGACGGCGGTCCAGTCGTCCCTGCGGTACGTGCGGGAGCGCTTCGGCGAGGACTCCCTCGCCCGCGTGATCGAGGCCCTCCCCGAGATCGACCGCAAGGCCTTCGGCCACGGTGTCCTCGCTTCGTCCTGGTACGGGATGGACGCCTTCCTCCGCTTCATGCAGGAGGCGGAGAAGCAGCTCCGGGCGCAGGAGCCCGATGTCATCCGGAGGATGGGCCGCGCCTCCTGCGAGTACGGCGTGACCGGCGTCTACAAGATCTTCTTCAAGGTGGGGTCGCCCGAGTTCATCATCTCGAGGGCCGCCCGGGTGTTCTCGAGCTACTACGACTCGGGCGAGCTGCGGATCGCGGAGTCCGGCACGAAGCGGGTGGTGGCCGAGCTGGCGGGCCTCGAGGGCGGCGCTACCCAGTTCTGCGAGCGCATCTACGGCTGGATGCAGCGCACCCTCGAGCTGGCCGGGGCGAAGAACCTCCGCTCGGCCCACTCGGCCTGCGTCCACCGCGGCGACCCCGTGTGCCGGTTCGAGGGAAGCTGGGACTAGAGCTGGGGTCGCCGGGACCACCATGAGAACGCTCACCGTCGTCTGCCCGGTCCGCGACGAGGAGGCGGTCATCCTCGCCTTCCACGAAGAGCTGAGCCGCGTGCTCGCCGGCCTCGACGGCTGGTCCACTTCGGCCCTCTACGTGGTCGACGGCGGCACCGATCGCACGCGGGAGTTGCTTCGGGGCCTCGCGGCGGCCGATCGATCCGTCCGCGTCCTGGCCCTGTCCAGCCACTTCGGCCAGCAGGCGGCTCTCCTGGCCGGCCTCGACCACTGCGACGCGGACGCCGTCGTCATGATGGACGGCGACCTGCAGCACCCGCCGGCCCTCATCCCCGACGCTCCTGGCCGCGCACGAGAAGGGGTACGACGTCGTCTACACCGTCCGGGAGGACACGCCGGAGATCCCGCTCGGGAAGCGCCTCGCCGCGCGCTTCTTCTACCGCCTCTCCCGCGCCGTCTCCGACACGCCGATCCACGAGGGGGCGGCCGACTTCCGCCTGGTGTCGCGGCGCGTGGTGGAGGTCTTCCAGCGCGGCCTCCGCGAGCGCGGCCTGTTCCTGAGGGGCCTCTTCGTCTGGGTCGGCTTCCCGTCGTGCGCCGTGCGGTTCCGGGCGGGCGCGCGGCGCGCCGGGCGGACGAAGTACTCCCTGGCTCGGAACCTCCGCTTCGGCCTCGGCGGCGTCGTGGCCTTCAGCCGGGCTCCGCTCCGGGCGGCGGCGCTCGCCGGCCTGTTCGTCACCGCCCTCGGCCTGCTGGCCGGCGGCGCCGCGCTCTGGGGGTGGCTGCGCGAGGGTTCGCCCCCGCCGTGGAGCGTGGCGCTGGCGATCTTCGGCCTCGTCAGCGGCGCCCAGCTGCTCTTCCTCGGGGTGCTCGGCGAGTACGTGGGCGCGGTGCTCGAGGAGGTCCGGGCTCGCCCCCACTACGTCGTCGAGGAACGCATCAACCTCTAGGCTTCTTCGGCACGCCCTTCGGGTGGCAGTCGAGACACGCCACGCGGTGGACGTCGTGGAGGCTGTCGGGCGACTTGAAGGTCGTGTCCATCTTCTCCACGTCGATTCCGCAGTTCGAGAGGCGCGGGTGGCAGCCCGCGCACGACGCGCGCGTCGACTGGCCGTGCTTCTCGTGGCAGGCGAGGCAGCTCAGGCCCTCGTGAACGCCGGTCGGCGTCCGGTCGTCGCCCGAGAACACCTGCATGCCCGCCCGCGGGGCGTGGCACTGGTAGCACAGCGCCTGCCGGCGGTCCGGGCTCGCCTTCACGGGCCGCTCCCCGTCCTTCATCGCCGGCATGGGGAGGCGGTCGAGGCCCACGTGCTCGAGCGCTCGCCGGTCGTAGAGGGCGAGCGACGGCCGCACGATCTCCTGGGCGGGGCCGGCCAGGAGGCCGCGCTCGCTCCGCGGCGGGAGGGGCTCGCCCTTGCGGTGGACGGAGTGGCAGGCGAGGCAGGGCACGGCAGGGATCCCGGCGTCCGCCTCGTTCACGAACGTCCAGGGCCCCTTTCGGTCGAGCGGGGCCACGAGGTCGCGGATGCCGCCCTCGAAGTGCATGGCGTGGCAGCGCAGGCAGTCGTCCATGAGCTGCTGGCTCGCGTTGTGCTCGGGGTTGATGAAGAGGGCCGCGTACGGGGTCCCGTGGGGGCCGCTCTCCCAGTCGGCGCGCTCCTGGCGGTGGCACGCGGAGCAGCGCTCGACGAGGGGAGAGACGTCCTGGTGGCGGATGCGGATCTGCTCGGGCGTCTCCCCGCGCGAGTGCAGCCAGACGCGCGAGAGATTCTTGGCGTGCATCCGCAGCTCGGCCGAGAAGGAGCTGCCGTGGCAGTCCTTGCACTTCACGCCCCGGTGGCTGGAGGCCGCCCAGGCGTCCACCATGGGCCGGATCTCGTGGCAGCGGGCGCAGCCCATGCCGTCGTCGCCGCCGTAGTAGTAGCTGGTGCCGGCCAGGGCCGCGACGCCGAGGACGGCCAGCGCCAGAACGGAGAAGAGGAGGCGCCTCAAGGTCTTCATGGTCGCCTCCCTAGCCCTTCAGCCCGCCACCTTTCCAGGCCTTGACCAGCAGGTCCGAGGCGCGGAAGGCGTTCGCGAAGATGGTCAGCACGGGGTTGAAGCCGCCGTTCGTGACGTGGACGCTCGCGTCGATCACGAACACGTTCGGCACGTCGTGGATGCGGCAGCTCGCGTCCACGACCGACGTCGTCGGGTCGTTCCCCATGCGGCAGGTGCCCGACTGGTGCTGGTGGCCGGTGACCCCGCGCCCAGCCCGACGCTGGTAGGTGAGGATCGCGCCGGCCTCCTTGAGCCAGGCCTCCGCCCGCTCTGCCTGGCGGTTGCCGATCTCGATCGTGTGCGCGTGCTTGTCCCCGGAGATGCGCAGGACCGGTATTCCCCAGTGGTCCTTCACCTTCGGGTCGAGCTCGACCCGGCCGTCCCAGGTCGGGATGTCCTGGGTGGGACCCTGGATCATCATGTTCCGCCGGTAGTAGCGGCGCATGAAGTCCTTGTGGGCCTTGCCCCACGACGGCGTGCCCGGCGGCTGGTCGTTCGAGAACTGGTAGGGCAGGCGAATGAACTCGTTGGCGAGCATGCCGCCGCCGGCGAGCCCCGGCGTGCCGTGGTTGTAGTCGCAGACCGAGATGCACACCCCCGGGCCGATGTCGTCGTAGATCTCCTGCTCGAAGAAGCCGACGGCGCCGGTGTAGGTGTGCCCGTTGAGGTTGCGCCCCACCCAGTCGTGGCGGTTGCCCAGACCGTTCGGGTGGAGCCGGCTCTTCGAGAGGAGCAGCAGCCGTGCCGACTCGGTCGCCCCGCCGGAGACGACGACCACGTCCGCCGGTTGCTCCTGGAGCCGGTCGCTCTCGTCGAAGTAGGCGACGCCCGTGGCGCGCCCGCGGTCGTCGACGAGCACCTCCTTGACCTTGCACTCGGTCCGCAGCCACGCGTTGCCGGTGGCGAGCGCGCGCGGGATCACGGTGTTCTGCGTGCCGTTCTTGGCGTTCGTCTCGCACCCGAAGCCGACGCACCAGCGGATGCGCATGCAGGCGGAGCGGCCGTTGTAGGGCACGGAGTTGATGAGGAGCGGGGTGTCGAAGGGGTGCAGACCCAGCCGCAGCGCCGCCGGCCTGAGGATCTCGTACTCGCGCGGCTTCGGCGTCATGGGCGGCATCGGCAGCGGCTTTCGCCGCGGGCCCTGGAAGACGTTCGGCTCCACGTCCCCGCTCACGCCGATCTCGTACTCGGCCTTCTCGTACCAGGACTCCATGTCGTCGTAGGAGACCGGCCAGTCGTCGAGGGTCGACCCCTCCAGCGCGCCGTAGGTCGTGCGCATCCGGAAGTCCTGGGGCATGTAGCGCCAGGCCTGGCCGCCGTAGCTGAACGTGCCCCCGCCCACGCACGCGGCGTTGGGCTGGTACTCCCCCTGGTGCGGGTACACGACTCGCTCCCGGCCCTCGAGGTCCACGAACACGCGGGGGTTTCGCTCCTCGTCCGGCCCGTAGGCGACGCCGAGGCTCGAGTTCCTCTGGTTGACGAGGTCGTCCTTTCGCTCCTCGAAGGGCGAGTGCCAGCGGCCCCGCTCGAGGAGGACGACGCTGAGGCCGGCCTCGGCGAGCTGGCAGGCGACGACGCCCCCGCCGGCCCCGGAGCCGACCACGACCGCGTTCACGCGAGGCAGGGCCATCCCGCTACCCCTTCCTCGGCGCCGGCGTCTCGTGCAGGCGACCGCGGATCGGCGGGTCGGGCACGCCGAGCATCCGCCAGCTCACGCGGTCCTTGTTGCCGCCGTGCCGCGGGTCGCCGTAGAAGCCCATCATGGTGTGCTCGCGGAGGAGCGCGAAGAAGGCGCCGGGCTCGATGCCATTCCAGTCGACGGCCTCCACCGCGCCCTTCTCGACGTCCTGCAGCACCGCGGCCTGCACCTCGAGCGAGAGCTCGGCGAAGGGCTTCCCGTGCCGGCGCCGCGCGGTGGCGTCGAGGCCACGGAGGCCGGCCTGCCAGCGCGGCCGCTCCTTCTTCTGACGGGTGGCCAGCTGCCGGTCGACGAAGGCCACGACTCCGGCGTCGGCCGCGCCGGGGTCCTGGTCGGGGGGGATGATCTGGTCGCAGGCGGCGGCGAGCGTTCTCGCCTCCTCGTCGCTCAGCGCCCGCCAGCGGCTGCTGGGCTTTCCGCAGGCCGCCGCGGTGGCGGCGGCGGCCACGGCGCCCGTCTTCAGGAACCCCCGTCGGTCGACGGCGTAGGGATCGTCCATTCGCTTCCCTCCCGGACCCCGGCACCATACCGGCCGGATCGCCCGCGGGGCAATAGGCAAGACGCCCCATGCCCGGGCCACACGGGGCGAGTCGCACTGGGATCGCATCTGCTAGACAATCGAGCTCGAGCATGGATCAGACGACCTTCAGCCAGAAGAAGCCCCACCGGACGGCGCGGGGCGGCCGGCCAGCCGCCTTTGCCCTCGCGGCGCTCCTCGTCGCAGGGGCCGCCTCCTCGCTTCACGCCCAGGATCTCGCCCCGCGCGCGTACGTGGTCACCCCGCTCGGGTCGAACGCCGTCACGCTCTCCTACACCTACAACACCGGCGAGCTGCTGTTCGAGGGCACCGTCCCCGTCGAGGACGCCACGGGCAGGCTCAGCGTGCCGATGGCCACCTACTACCGTTCGTTCGGGCTCTTCGGCCGCTCGGCGAACGTGCTCGCCGCGGTGCCCTACGGCGTCGGCACGTTCGAGGGCCGGGTGTTCGAGGAGGACCGGTCGATCTACCGCTCGGGGCTCTTCGACTCCGTCGTCCGCGTCTCCGTGAACCTCGTGGGCGGTCCCGCGATGTCGCTGGCGCAGGTCCGGGAGCGGAAGTGGCGGCAGACGACCCTGCTCGGGGTGAGCCTCAAGGTGGTCGCTCCGACGGGCCAGTACGACCCGACCAAGCTCGTCAACCTCGGCTCGAACCGGTGGACGTTCAAGCCCGAGCTGGGCTTCTCTCGCGCCTGGGGTCACTGGGAGCTCGACGCCTACGGGTCCGTGTTCCTCTTCACCGAGAACCCCGAGTTCTTCTCGAACAACCCGGAGTTCGGCACCGGCACGCAGGCCCAGACCCAGGACCCGATCGGGGCGGTCGAGGTCCACCTCAGCTACGACGTCCGGCCGAGGCTCTGGGTGTCGCTCGATGGCAACTTCTGGTACGGCGGGAAGACGAGCCTCAACGGCGTGGAGAACCCGAAGACCCTGCAGAAGAACTCCAGGGTCGGGATCACGGCGTCCGTGCCGATCACGCGCCACCAGTCCCTGAAGGTGTCCTACGCCCAGGGCGCCTACATCCGCTTCGGCGGCGACTACAAGATCTTCTCGGCCGCCTGGCAGTACTCCTGGATCGACCGTCCGAAGTGAGGGGCGGCGAGCCCGTGCTCGCCACCCCTCGTCCGGGTCAGAACCGCAGGGTGATGCCGCCCGAGAGCTCGAACTGGTTCGCGTACTGGGCGCTGCCGACGACGTAGCAGCCCCAGAAGGGGTCGCACCACCAGCCCGCGGCGTCCGACTTGATGTAGGTCGGGGTCCAGCGGCCCTCGAGCCGCAGGCCGAAGCGGGGGCTCGGGAACAGCTTCACCCCCAGGGCCCAGGTGCTCGAGAACTGGGTGTCGCCGTCCACGCTGCGGTCGAAGCCGCCCACGCTCACGTCGAGCGAGCCGTACTGCGTCGCGCCCAGGCCGCCGAGCACGTAGGGCCGGACCGCGGCGTCCGGGTCGCCGAAGTTGTAGGCGACGTACCCGTGGTAGTTGCGCACGCTCACGTCGCCGACCTCGAACGTCGCCGTCCCGCCGAGCTCGTACTGGGTCGACTGCTGGTTGAACAGGAAGCCCACCTCGACGTTGGGCGTCGCGTTGAAGCCGATCCGCGCGCCCCACGAGAAGGCGTCCTTCGGGTCGACCCGGTCGAACGTGCCCACGCCCGGCACGGTGCGCGCTTCGCCGCTCACGCCGTCGCTGAACGTCCACCCCGCGGTTCCGCTGATCTCGACCCGCGGATCCTGCGCCGAAGCCGCCGTCGCCAGGAGTGCCGCCGCCACCGCCACCAGACTTGTCTTTCGGATCACGTCTTGTCTCCTTTTCGGTCTTTCTCGTTCCAGGGCCGGGCGCCGCCTGCGGGCCGCCCGCCCGACTCACTTGTCGGCTACTGCGCCAGCTTCTGGTAGTTGCTGTTCGTGATGTGGACCTCGATGTGGCTCGACGGAACGGCCAGGACGATGCTGCCCGCGTAGTCCGTGCCGTCGGGCAGGGACTGCATCTGGACGTTCAGCGTGACCTTGTCGGAAGGGTCGTCCTTCCACGTGTCCACGCTGATCTGCGTCATCGCCTTGGCCGCCGGGTCGAGGGTGAGGACGAGGGAGTCGCCCGCCTTCAGGTAGTCGGCGATCCGCAGGGCGGTGGTGCCGGCGCCGGGGGGACGTGATCTTGCCCGCCGCCTGCGCCGCCTGGATCTTGTCGGGGGAGGGTGGCAGGTACTGGTGGACGAGGGCGGCCGCGGCCTCCATGTCCTCCTTGAGCTCGCCGGTCTTCTTCTCGACCACCTTCGCCTTCGCCTGCGCCTTCATCCTCGCCTTCGGCCCCCGGGGGGTGTCCTCTTCCTTCTCCGCGGGCTCCGAGAGCGGCGTCTTCTGGACCTTGCCGTCCGGACCGTAGCGGCAGGACTCGAGCTTCGTGTTCTTCACCTCGCCCTTCATCAGGATCTCGGTCTTCTCGATCCACGTGTACGCCCGGAGCGCCTGCTGGTTCTTCGCGGCGGCCTGCTTCGCCGCGGCGACCTTCTGCTGCATGTCCTGGCACTCGACCGGCCCGGCGGCCAGCGCCAGACCGAGCCCGGCGAGCGCGCATCCCGTCACGATTCGCTTCATGCTCTTCTCTCCTTCGGCGGCGCGGCAGACCGGGCCCGCGCCACTCCTCGGCGGTGGCTCAGCGCACCGCCACGCTCGTCATCACGTCTACCTTGAATGGTGCCGCGACCGTGAAGACCTGCTGCGACTGCGCGGGCAGGACGGCCGCGTCCGGCGAGCTCTTGGCAACGGCCGCGAGGCCCACGGCGGCGCCGGCCTTGGCGCCGGTTTCCGCGCCGTCCCAGGGGTCGGCCGCCTCTCCGATCTTCGACCCGAGGCTGGCGGCCTGCTTGACCTTCTTGCCCCCGTGGAGCGCCTCGCCCTCGACCGAGATCGGCCGCGTCTGGATCGGCACGGCGCGGTCCCCCACCTGCAGGTCGGTCAGCGTCACGCTCAGGGAGGGCTTGCCCCGCGTCTTGTTGCCGGGGTCGGCGGAGGCGACGACGCCGTACACGCGGGCCCCGCGGGGCGCGATGAAGCGGCCGCCCGCGGACAGGTCGGCGTCGAGGAACCCCTGGAAGCGGTCGCCCGCCTTCGCCGAGGCGGAGCTCACGTCGCTCGCCAGGCGCACCACGAGCACGGTCTCCGCGGGCACGACGATCGACTCGGCGACCGTCGCCACCGGCGCCGGCGCGGGAGTCGCCGCGGCGGGGGCCGGGGCGCCGGGGACGGCCGGGGCAGCAGTGGCTGCGGTCGCCGGCGGCTGCGGCGGCGGGTCGACCAGCACGTACAGCTCCTTGCCGTCGGTCGACAGGAAGGGCACGTAGTAGCCGCCCTGGGCCGCGAAGTACATGGTGTTGAGCTGGACCACCTGGAAGTCCGCGGGCAGCGAGGGGACGAACACGACGCCCGCGGGAGGCGTGACGACCACGAAGCTCTCCTGGCCGCCGCTCACGACCCGCCGGTAGAACGTGTTCGAGTACAGGTAGTAGGTGGAGCCGGCGACGGTCACCAGCACGCGCTGGGCCGGGAGCGTCGTGAGCCTGGCCCCCTCGGGCGCGGGCACCGTCTGGTAGACGACCTGCCCCTGGCTGCTCGTCGTCTGCTTGCTGTAGCTGCCGTCCTGGGACGCGAGGTAGGCGACGCCCGCGACCATCAGCATGACGGCGCCCGGGGGCGGGCTCGAGTAGGACGAGTAGTACGGGGGCGGGACCGGGTAGTAGTAGGGCACGCCGCCATACGTGTAGGGCCGGTAGTAGGCCCCGCCGTACGAGTAGTAGGGCCGGCCGTAGTAGGTGGACGTCTTGTAGCCCGAGGGCAGCGTCGTCGTGACCTTGCCGCCGTAGGGCCCCGCCGTCGCCGTGTTCCAGCCGCCGTAGGGGTTCTTCGCGGCGGCGCCCGCGTAGCTGCCGTTGTACTTCGTGTTGACGCTGCCGGCCACCACGGGCTGGCCGTACATGTTCCGCCCGGCCACCGCCTCGCCCGGAGGCCTCGCGACCGGTGCTCGTCTTCGCGCTGCCCTCGATCGTGGCGTAGCCGCCCTGCCCCTCGACCGTCCGCTCGCGCGAGGCCGACTGGCCCCAGGCGTTCGTGGCGGTCGAGGTGCGCTCGACGCTCGGGTCCTGGGTGTTGACGTCCTTGTTGACGCTCTTCGAGGCGCCGCTCTGGGTCTGGACCTGCTTGTTGACGTTGTAGCCCTCGCCCGTCTGGGTCACGTTGCGCGAGCCCGAGACGTTTCCGCCGCCGCCCTGCCACGAGCCCGAGCCCCCCGAGCGGCTGTAGCTGCCGCTCCGCGATGCGGCCGACACCGACCCCCGCCCGCCGCCCCGCGTGTAGGCGAGGAGCGGCGCCGCCTGGCCGAACACGACGAGCGACGCGGTCAGCGCCGCCGTGACCTCGCGCCTCATGGCTTCACCTCCTGCTTCTTCTCCTGCGCCGCGGCGGGCGCCGCGTCCGGCACGCCCTCGGCCGTGAAGGCGGGGATCTCCACGCGCCGTGCCCCCGCGGGGGGCTCGAAGCGGAAGAGCTCGTCCGGCAGCCGGGCCTCGAGGTTCCACTTGCGGATCGTCACCGCGTACTGCGGCACCTCGTCCTCGGTCTTGTAGGCGATGACGAGCTTCCGCGGCACCGGCTCCGTCCCGGCGTCGATCCACAGCTGCCAGTCGATCGTCGCCTGCTCGAACGAGAGGTGGTGGCACGGGACGCCGGCCGCCTCGTGGACGCCGAGGTACACGCCCCTCTGCACGCCCTCCATCAGGCGGGCGTAGGGGTCGGCGTACAGGAAGTCGGCGAGCGGGACCACCGTGCCGGTCGTCTCGAACACCCAGTCGAGGGCCCCGTCGATCGTGTCGGGCACGGCCCCGCTCGTCCAGACGTTCTGCTCCTTGTCGAGCGCCCAGAACGTCTTCCCGTCGTACCAGAACGAGCGGTTGACGGCGTCTCCGGCGGCGTCGCCCGCGAGACGACCCGGCCGCTGCAGCGCGACGTGCCGCACGCTCGTGAGCTGGCGCCTCGGGCTGTGCTCCGGGACCTCGTCGTAGACCTCCTCGGCCTCGAGCGCGAACGCGGGCGCGGCCGCGAGCCGCTCGCTCATCCGGCGCACGAGCGCGTCCGCTCTCGCGTCCACGAGCCGCGAGCCGGGACCGAGCTCCGGCTCGATCGGGGGCGGCGGGGGCTCCTGCGCGGCGGCGAGCGCCGCCCCGAGGAGGAACGCCAACGGCGTCAATCGGAGTTTCATGGCTCGTCGCTCCAGGCAGGCGTCACTGCATCCGCCGCGCCACGTCTCGGTGCGCGGCCGCCGCCGCGGCGCCGGTCTTGGGGCTCGCGTCGCGGACCTCCACCGTCACCCTCGGGATCCGCCCCGTGAAGCGCGACTGCGCCTCGGATCCGACCGCTTCGACCACCGGCGTCCCGAGGTCGATCCCGACGTCGGCCGTCTCGTCCGCCGAGAAGATCGCGGCCTGCGTGTGCTCGATCCGCCCCTGGGCGACCGGCTGGCCGTCGACGGAGAGGGTGGCGACGCCGCCCTTGCCCGGGCCGCCGCCGTCGTAGGCGAAGTCGAGCCGGAGGGTCCTCTTCCCCGGCGCGAGCGGGGCCGTGGCCTTCACGCTGCTGCGCGAGAGGCCGAGGAAGTTGTAGTCGTAGCCGGGGACGCCGTCCTTCACGTAGAGCGACCACCCGCCGAACCGGCCGCCCTGGGCGATGACCGTGCCGTCCGCCCCCTTCGCCGGCACCTCGATCTCGGCGGTGATCGTCTTCGACTTGTTCTTCACGTTGATGAAGACGTTCTCCATCATCCCGGTCATGCCCTCGGCCAGGGTGAGCGACGTGCGCCCCGCCATGAGGTCCGGCCGGCCCACCGCCGCCGCGATCAGCCGCTCGAAGACCCGGTCGTCGAGAGGCAGCACGTGGTGCTTCGCGGCCTCCTGCATGAACAGCGCCTTCATCTCCTCGACCCTTTTCGGCTCCTTCGCCGCGAGGTCGGTCGACAGGCTGAAGTCCGACCGCACGTCGAAGAGCTCCCAGGTGTCCTCGGCGAGGCCGCGCCGGGGCTTCGGCTCCCAGGGGGCCTTGTGGATCGTCCGCGCGAACCAGCCCTCGTGGTAGATCGCGCGGTTGCCGCCGATCTCGAAGTACTGGGTCGCGTGGCGCTCCTTCGCCTTCGCGTCGTCGAACGTGTAGACGAGGCTCGTGCCTTCCATCGGGATCTGCGGCGTGCCGTTCACGACCTTCGGCTCCGGCAGGCCCGCCGCCTCGAGGATGGTCGGGGCGACGTCGATCACGTGGCCGAACTGCGTGCGGATCTCGCCCTTCGCCCGGATCCGCTTCGGCCAGGACACCACCAGGCCGTTGCGGGTGCCGCCGAAGTCCGAGGCCACCTGCTTCATCCACCCGAAGGGCGCGTCGAAGGCGACCGCCCAGCCCGACGCCATGTGGGGGTAGGTGTTCGGCGAGCCCCACTCGTCGATCACCTTCAGCAGCTGCGGCACCGTCTCCGGGACGCCGTTGAAGTAGGTGTACTCGTTGAACATCCCGTTCGTGCCGCCCTCGCCGCTCGCGCCGTTGTCGCCGGCGATGTAGAAGACGAGCGTGTTGTCGGCCTGGCCGGTGGCGGCCACCGCGTCGAGCATCCGGCCGATCTCGTGGTCGGTGTAGTCGACGAAGGCCGCGAACACCTCGGCCTGCCGGGCGAACAGCCGCTTCTCGTCGGCCGAGAGGGCCTCCCAGTCCCTGATCGCGGGCGGCTTCGGGGCGAGCTTCGTTCCCGGCGGGACGATGCCCGCTTTCAGCTGGCGCGCGAGCGTCTCCTCGCGCACCTTGTCCCAGCCCTGGTCGAACCTGCCCTTCCACTTCGCGATCCACTCCGGCGGCACGTGGTGCGGCGCGTGCGTCGCGCCCGGCGCGAAGTAGACGAAGAACGGCTTCTGCGGGGTGAGCGCCTTCTGGTATCCGATCCAGGCGACCGCCTTGTCCGTCATGTCCGTCATGAAGTGGTACTTCGGGTCGTCGGGCAGCTCGACGGGCGCGGTGCCGTCGAACAGGTAGGGCGCCCACTGGTTCGTCTCGCCGCCGATGAAGCCGTAGAACTTGTCGAAGCCCTGGTGCGTCGGCCAGCGGTCGAAGGGCCCGAGACCCCCGTCTCCCAGGCGGCCGTCTCGTGCCACTTGCCGAAGGCCGCCGTGCTGTAGCCGTTGAGGCGCAGCATCTCGGCGACCGGGGCGGTCGCGTTCGGGATCTGGCCGGTCGCGCCCGGCAGGGCCGTCGCCATCTCCGTGATGAAGCCCATGTTCACGGTGTGGTGGTTGCGGCCGGCCTTGAGGGCGGCCCGCGTCGGCGAGCACAGCGCGGTCGTGTGGAAGTTGTTGTAGCGCAGGCCGGCCTGGGCGAGCCGGTCGAACGTGGGCGTCGCGATCGGGCCGCCGAAGGGGCTCGTCGCCCCGAAGCCGAGGTCGTCGATCAGGACGATGATCACGTTCGGCGCCCCGGCGGGAGCCTCGACGTGGAAGGCGGGCGGCGCCTTGACGTTGCGCGCGTCGAGCTCCGTGTAGACGGGCCGCTGGGGCTCCGGGATCGGCAGGACGGTCCGGTCGACCGGCGCCCCGCCGGACTGCGCCAGCGCGAGCGCCGGCGGCCAGGACCAGCGCCGCGGCGGACGCCCCGACCCGCGGCAGGGTGCGGTGGTTCGTTCCGAGTCTCATCTCGCGCCTCCGTTGCTCGTGTCGTCTCTTCCCGGCGTCCGCTCGAGCAGGAGCTCGACGAAGGGCGAGGCGCCGACGAGGCGCGCCCCCCGCTCCTGCTGCCGCCGCAGCGCCTGCAGCCCGTCCGCGTCCACTCCCACCAGCTGGGCGAGGTCGATCGTCACGGGCGCCTGGGCTTCGTCGGCCACCCTCTCGACCTCGCTCACTTCCGCCGCGCTCAGCCACCCGTGCAGCGAGATGACGGCGCGACGGTCCTGGGCCTCGGCGAATATCCGGAGAGTCATCGTGGAATGTGGAGCTGTAGTGCAGGAACGGTGCCGGCGGCCGGGCGCCGCCCGCATTGGTGCCATCTCATTCACCAGACACAACTTGCCTCAACTTGCGATGCCAGCACCTTCCGCAGGGGACTGCCCGGACCGCCAGGATTCGGGCGCCGGTGCCAACCACTGGGCAGCCGTGGATACGATCAGTCGGCTGGCGACAGGGAGATCGTGGCCCAGTAGAAGAGCCCGAAGAACGCCCGAGGCCCTCGAGCGCCCGGCCGGTGAGCGGCGCGACGACGCGCGCTCCCGGCCCGCTCAGCGCGCGGTCTCCCCGATTCGCGTGGCGAGGCGCTCCGCCACCGCGCCTGCCTCCTCGTACTCGTAGGCCTCGACGTGCCGCCGCAGAGCCCGCAGCTCCGGCCCGCCCTCGCCGGGCAGGGCGATCCCCTTCAGCTCGGCGAGCGCGGCGGTCGACGTGGAGAGGTCGTAGTCGGCGAGCCCCGCCCGGAGCCGCTCCAGCGCGGCGAGCGCGGCCCCGGCCTCGAAGGGGCGCTCGGGCGGGGCCTCTCGTTGCACCTCCGGCTCGCGCAGGGAGTCGATCGAGCGGAAGACCACCGCGGCGCGGGGCTCGAGCTCGGCGTGGAGGGCCGCGAGCTCGCCGGCGCGCCCCTCGCGGCCCGCCTGCTCGAGCGCCTTGGCGGCCGCCCTGAGCCCGTCGGCGCCGAGGTTCCCCGCCGCGCCCGCCAGGGCGTGGGCGTGCCGGGCGGCCTCCGCGGCGTCGCCCGCCTGCACCGCGGCCCGCAGCGCGGCGAGCGTCGAGCGCTGGCCGTCGGCGAAGCGCACGAGCATCCTCGCGAGGCTCGGGAAATCGAGGCCGAGCCGCCCGAGCGCTCCCTCGACGTCGATGCCGTCGAGCCGCGGCGCATCGGACGGCGGGCCGTCGCCGGGGCCGGCGGTGGCGATGGCGGGTCCGCCGGTCGCCGGCGGGGAATCGCCCTGGGGACGACGACGGGACGGCGGGAGCCACCGCCGCAGCGCCTCGACGAGGGCCCGGCGGTCGATCGGCTTCGTGACGTGGTCGTTCATGCCCGCCTCGAGGCAGGCGTCGAGGTCGGCCTTCATGGCGTTGGCCGTCATCGCGACGATCGGCAGGTCGCGGAAGGCCGGGTCCGCCCGGATCGCGCGCGTGGCGGCGAGCCCGTCCATCTCCGGCATCTGCATGTCCATGAGGACGGCGGCGTAGCGGCCGGGGTTCGCCCGGACACGCTCGACCGCCTCGCGCCCGTTGACCACGACCTCGAGATCGATCCCGAGCCTCGACAGCAGCTCCGTCGCCACCATCCGGTTCGCCTCGTTGTCCTCGGCGAGCAGCGCACGCACGCCGTCCCACTCGCGCTCGAGGGCGACGTCGAGCGCGCGACGCCGCACGTGAACGCGCGCGCCCTGGGCGCCGACCACGGCGTCGAAGAGCGACGACGCCGTGATCGGCTTGGGCAGGAAGACGTTGACGCCCAGCGCGGCGCAGCGGGCCTCCTCCTCCTTGCCCGCGTAGGCGCTGATCAGCACGATCGGCAGCGACCGCGTCTCCTCCTGCGCGCGGATGCGCTCGGCGGCGGCGAGCCCGTCGATGCCCGGCAGCATCCAGTCGAGGAGGGCGAGGCCGAAGGGGTCGCGGCCCCCGGGTCGGTTCCGCGACTGAAGCAGCTCGAGCCCCTCCTCCGCCGTGGCGACCGACACGACCGGGATCGACCAGCTCCGGAGCAGGGTCTCGATCAGCTCCCGCGACGTGTCGGTGTCCTCGACGACGAGGACGGGCCGCTCCGCGATCTCGGCGGGGGCCTTGCGAGAGTCGCGATCCTCGGGCTCGGCGCCCGGTTGCAGGGCGAGGCGGGCGGTGAAGAAGAAGGTGGAGCCGGCCCCCGGCGCGCTCTCCAGCGTCAAGTCGCCGCCCATGAGGCGCGCCAGACGGCGGCTGATCACGAGGCCGAGACCGGTCCCGCCGAACTTCCGCGTGGTGGAGCTGTCGGCCTGGCTGAAGGACTGGAACAGCCTCGCCTGCTGCTCTTCCGAGATGCCGATGCCGGTGTCCCTCACGCTGACGCGCAGCCGCGCGACGGCCTCCTCCGGCTCGCCGGTCGCCGCCGGCTCCGCCTCCACGCGCACCACCACCTCGCCCTTCTCGGTGAACTTGAAAGCGTTGCTCACGAGGTTCGTGAGCACCTGCCGCAAGCGCAACGGGTCGCCGATCAGGCGGTCGGGCACGTCGGGCCGGGCGTGGGCGATCAGCTCGACGTGCTTCTGGACGACCACCGAGCGGAACGTCTCCGTCACCTCCTCGAGGACCTCCCGGAGGCTGAACGGGACGGCCTCGAGCTGGAGCTTGTCGGCCTCGATCTTCGAGAAGTCGAGGATGTCGTTGACGATGCCGAGCAGGTTCTTCGCCGAGGAGTGCGCGACCGAGATGTACTGGTGCGCCTTCGGCTCGAGGTCGGACTCGAGGGCGAGCCCCGTCATGTTGAGGATCGCGTTCATCGGCGTGCGGATCTCGTGGCTCATCATCGCGAGGAAGGAGCCCTTCGCCTTCGTGGCCGCGAGCGCCTCCTCCGTCTTCGCCCGGAGGCCCTCCTGCGACGCCTCGAGGGCCTCGACGCCCTCGTCGAGGGCCTCCGCCAGCACGAGCATCTCCCCCCGGCCGCGCGGCAGGCCGGTCCGCCCCCCGAGGTCCCCCGCCGCGAGCCGGCGCGCGGCGGCGAGGATCGGCCGCGTCTCGCGCAGGAAGAGCAGCTCCGAGACGAGCCATGCCGCGAGCAGCGAGACGAGGACCCCGGCGCCGAAGAGGGTGAGGTTCTGCCGGAGCGACGCACGCATCGACGCGCGCCAGGACTCGAGAGGTATGCCGAGGGCCACCACCGCGCCCGTGGCCTGGTCCTTGAATCTCAGGTCCTCCGCGACGTAGAGCCGCTCGACGCCGTCGATGCCGCGGCCCACCAGGGGCCGGCGAGCGTCCCGGGCGGCGTCGAGCCTCTGGCCCAGGACGCCCCCGGCCTGGCCCGCGTAAGTCTCGTGCTCCTTCGAGCGGTACTGCACGACCCCCTGCGCGTCGAGGACGATGACGATCGCTTCCTCGGGGAGGCCCGAGCCCCGGACGAACTCCTCGACCCAGCCCATCGAGAGGCTCGCCAAGAGCACGGTGGACACGGCTCCCGCCTCGTCGACGAGGGGGACGGCCACGTTCAGACCCGGGCGCCCGGTGGCCGGCTCGGGCAGGAAGTTCCCGATCGCGAAGTCGAGCGTCTGGCGCGCCCGCTTGAAGGACATGCGCTCGCGGGCGCTCCAGGCCGTCTCGTAGGGAACCGCGCTCAGGCGAAGCTCGCCGCTCGGCCCGTCCAGGAGGACGAGGTTGTTGTAGAGGCGGGCCTCGCGGAACGAGTCGACGAGGCGCCGCGCGGCGCGCGGCCCCCCGGACGCCACGTCGGGGTCCGACGCGAGGGTGGCGAGCTGCCGCTCGGCGCGCGCGATCCGCGAGCCGAGGTCGAGCTCGAGCAGGCTGACGACGCGCGAGGCAGTGTCGCGAAAGGCCTCGAGCCCCCGCCTGTGGGCCAGCCACTCGTCGTAGGCCAGGATCACGAGGCTCGGGACCAGCGCAACCGCAACGAGGGCCACGAGGCGGGCCCGCACGGTCGGCAGCCAGCTCGACAGGCGGCGGGTGAAGCGCTCCCCCGATCCACGGGCGGCGCCCGGGACCGACTCCCGATCTCTCTCGCTCACGCCAGCCCCCTTCCCCGCTCCCGAAGGCTCCCCCATGAAGGCCCGGGGGCCCTATCGTCGCATGAGCGCCTCCCGGCCCTAGCGGGCCGTCATGTCCTTGACCCGGTCGGTCACGATCGTTCGGCCGTTGAGGGGCTGGGTGGGACGGTTGTTGTTGTCGATCACCGCGCGGAACGCGGCGACCTGGCCGGCCGAGAGCTGCACCGGCGCGGTCATGACCACCCACTTCACGCCCTCCGAGCAGGGCGGCGTCGTCAGCGACCCGTCGAAGCGCCAGCTGGTCCGCTCCGCGGGAAGCAGGTCGTCGACGTTCACCTTGACGTGCTCGAGGTGGAACTCCTTTCCCTTCTCCTTCGGGAGGTTGGCCCAGATGGGTGCGAAGGCCGGGTTCTCCGCGCCCTCCTCGATGAAGACCCCGATCACGGCGAGCTTGCCGGCCTTCGACTTGTGGACGAGGTGCATCTCCATCGCGTAGTGCTTGCCGTCCACGGTGTTCTCGCTCGGGCTGTGGAAGTGGTACTGGAGGAGGTCGAAGGTCTCGTCGCCCAGGGTGAGCGTGTCGGCTCCCGCGTAGTTGACCTGGATCGTGTGGCCGTTGTTGATCCCGTCGGCCACGTGCTCGTGGTGCACGACGCGCAGCTCGGCGAGACCATAGCTCGTCTTGGCCGGCGCGACGGTCGTCGTCTGCGCCTTGACGATGTCGATCGGCGACTGGCTCTTCCCCGCCGCGCACGCGGCGAAGTCCGGGCTCAGGGACGCCCAGAGGGCGGGTCCGTGCTCCGGGCCGTAGTCCCAGTGCGGCGTCGTCGGAGCGGCCACCACGCTCACCTTCGGCTGGGGCGGCGTGGGGGAGGCGGGCGTCGGCTCCGGGGCGGGCTTCGAGCAGGCCGCGACCGCCAGGGCGGCGGCGACCGCGAGTGTGGGGAGAGTGCTCGGCAGCGGTCTTCTCGTCATGTCGTTCCTCGTTCCTCGTGGGCCCCGCGAGGGGCCGTGATCGCGTTTCAGTTGAAGCGGAAGATGAGCGCGAGCTGGCCGCGCCAGGCCTCGCCGCTCGAGCCGTCCTTGTTCTCCCGGCGTCCCCACAGGACCTCGCTCGCGACGTCGAAGAGGGCGTAGGGGGTGTAGATCAGGTTGACGCGGAAGTCCTGGGTGCTCTTGACGACGCTCGCGGCCTGGGCCTCGGCGTTGTCGAGGTCGGCCAGCGACCAGGAGACGCCGGAGCGCAGCGTGCGGCTCCAGTGGTGGGTGAAGCCGAGCACGATGGCGGTGACCGGCAGCGCCTCGAGCTCGCCCGTGCCGGTCCACGCCGCGTCCGAGCCCTGCCCCGAGAGGGACTCGACGTAACGCGCGATCCCCTCCCCGTAGACGACCTGGCCCTGGATCTCGTCCTTGCCGAACGGCCGCACGGCGAAGCTCAGGTGGCCGCCCCAGCCCGTGGCGGACGCGTCGGGGGAGCCGCCCTGCCCCTTGAACTCGAGCTGCCGCAGGACCGCCCCGAGCTGGGCGTGGCCGCGGCCGCCCGTGAAGCGGAGGTTGGTCACGAAATCGGGGAGGTCGCTCTGCGCGGCGCCCGACTCGCCGGCCGGGACCGCGACGTTCGGCGACGGGTCCTCGACGGCGAGAGCCCACTGGACCTTCTTCGACAGCGGCTGCGTCCAGCGGACGAGGGCCTGGCGCACGAAGACCTCGGCGTCGGGCCCCTCGAAGTCGACCGTCAGCGGCCGGGCGGAGATGTCCTGGAACGTGGACCAGGTCTGCCCCCCGAGCAGCCGTCCGTACTCGCCGTAGGCGTGGCGGAGGCGGAACGCGTTCTTGTCGCCGTAGAAGTCGCCCTCGAAGAACGCGCGGAACCGCTTCGCCGCCCGCACGTCGAGGTTGAAGCGGGTCTCGCGGGCGTGGATGGTCGTGCGCCCGTCGAGGTCGGCGGCGGCCGAGCCCGCGACCGGTATGGAGCTCGTCTGGAAGTCGTAGGCGTTGCCGATCGCGTCGAAGTCGTGGATGACGTCGACCTTGGCGTAGCCGCCGATCGTGAAGGAGGCGTCGGTGCCGGGGATCGCGATCGACTTCGGGAAGAGGCCCTTCGGGGCGGCGGGAGTGGCCGGCGCCTCGGCGCCCGGATGCGCGGGATGGGACGGCGCGTCCTTCTTCGCGGGCGGGCCCTCCTCGGCGGCGGCGGGCACGGCAGGGGACGCCTGCTGCGCCGGGGCGGCAGCGGCGGCCAGGGTCAGCACGACTGCGATGAGCTCGATTCTCACGGACGCCTCCTGTAGGATGGTGCTCTCAGCAAGTTCGGTGCCCGAGCGTCATGCTCCGCGCCCGCTCACGGTATGCGATGTCTGAGCGACTCTCCATGGTGACCGAGGGCGGCGAGGCTGCCAGCATTTCGACACCAATGCCGACCGCGGGCACCCCGAAGCGCGCCGCCGGGCTGCGGCCGGGCAGACGATCGACGGTCGTCAGCGAGGCTAGCCCGCGCTTCGAATCAGTTCGGCGTGTACCAGATCGGCGACGTGTAGGCCCGCTCGGTGATCGGTCATCCGGGTGCCGGGAGCGGCCTGGATGCCGAAGCGCTTCGCGTCGTAGGCCGTCCACCGCGGGGTCGGGATCTCGATCACGCGCGCGTAGTAGAAGGCGCGCTGGGCCGGGTCGAACGCGGGGTCCTTCCACACCGCGATCAACTCGGGGGCGCCGATCGAGTTCGTCCAGGTCGCGTTCGCGGCGTCGACCGTACTGCCCACCGTCGGCACCTTGCCGGTCTTCGGGTCGGCCTTGCGGTCGCCCGACCACGCCACGTCGTAGACCTTCTCCTGCACCTCGCCCTTCGCGTCGACCCACCCCTTCACGACCTGGATGCGGTCGAGGTTCGCGCCGATCGGGTCCTTGAGGGCGGCGACCAGGAACGTCGGGGCCTTGCCCGCCGGGGCCTTCGACAGGTCGCCGCCCATCGGCACGCCCTTCGTGTAGCCGACCCGCGCCGGCATCCGGTCGCTGGCATCCTTCGCCTCGAAGTCGAAGCCGCCGAAGAAGCGCACCACCATCCGCGAGCCGGTCGTGGCGTACGTCTCCCGGCGCTCCATCGCGTCGAAGAGCGCCGCGCGCGTGTTCTCGGTCGCCCAGACCGCCGCGTAGCCCGAGGCGCCGACCTCCCAGTCCATGATCTTGATGCCCGTCCGCGGGTCCGCGAAGAACGTCTTGGTCATGCGCTCCGGGGACGGCTCCTGCGGGGCCGTCTTGCCGAAGAAGTTGTCCTCTTCCATCGCGGCGAGGCCGGTGTGCGCGTCGCTGCTGCCGATGAGCCCGAACTTGTAGGGGTTCACTCCGAGCTTCTGCTCCAGCAGGAGACCGTTCTTGAGCGCCGAGCGGGCGTACTCGAACTGCAGCATGTCCTTCGTCTTCTTGGCGCTGCCGTCGAGGTTGCCCTGGTCCCAGATCTCGAAGTCGGCGAACTCGTCGTTCGGGGAGAGGAACGGGTGCGACTCGCCGGTGCCCTTCGTCTGCGTCGTCTCGTACAGCCGCTCCCACTTCGCCCGCTCCTCGGCGTACGGCCGGTCGACGGGTCGGCCGAAGGCCTCGACGATCGGGAACATCTGGCCGTTGCTGAGGTTGCCGTTGTGGGCGATGGCCAGGACGTCGCCGCCGGTCTTCGCCTCGTAGGCGGCCATCCACCTCCACAGGTCGGTCGGGTCGTCGCTTCCGAGCGGCTTCATGGTCGTGTACGGCTCGACCTGGCGGGCCGAAGGCGCGTCGTCGCGGAAGACCACGTTGCGGTGCAGGTTGTTGCCCCCGGTGTTCGACGTCCACTCGTAGCCGATGAAGGCGGTGAATCGGCCGGGCTCGTTCGCCTGCTCCGCGTCCTTGATGGCCTGCTGCCACGCGTTGCGGTAGGCGGCCGTCCCGGGGACGGGCAGGATGGCCTTCGAGATCGTCCCCGTTCCGAAGTTGCGGATGATGTCGAGCGCGGCGCCGGCGCCCTGGCCGGAGGCGATCATGTCGTGCCACTTCCGCCCCTGCGGGTCGGCCATGATGGCCGGGGCCCCTCCGACGATCAGGGGGAAGAACCCGAAGCCGTCCGAGTGGTCGGCCACCACCAGGAAGTCGAGCGGGCGCGAGAGCTTCACCGGCTGCCCGGTGTTCGAGGCGACCTCCTCGCCGCGCGCGAAGCGGAAGGCGTCGGCCGGCGTGAGCCGCGCGCCGAAGGCGCCCGCGTCCATGGAGAACGCCGTGTGCAGGTGCGTGTCGCCGAAGAAGGGCCGCGTCGGGTAGCTCCGACCCGCGTACGGCGAGTACGGCGCCTTCTTCGGGAAGGCCTTCTCGAGGGCCGCCGGGCTGTGCTCGCCGGCGTCCTGGGCCGCGGTGACCCCGGCGAACGCCGCGGTGAGAAGGGTCGACAGGATCGTGCGCAGCAGTGTCGAACGCATCGAAGGCCTCCTGGGAACGGGGCAGAGGTTAGCACGACGCGTGCCGCTGCGGGGCAGCCGAGATCGGTCTCGGCTCGCCTCGCGAAATGTGGGACTTGCCGCACGGCCGGACCCCGGCCCGACGGGCCGGCTGCCGAAATGCCGGCCCGACTGCCGGATTGTTGGCACTTCGGTTGGCATGGGCGGGCCACCCCGCAGTATGATCCCCGCCGCTCCCATGGACGCTCAGCCGCTTCCGCCCGAGGCCGCATCGGCCCCGCCCGATCCCTTTTGGTTCGAGACCTTCCTCACGGACCTCGCGGCTCGCCTGCTCGCCGCGCCGCCGGAGGATGTCGACCGGACCATCCAGGCCTCGCTCCAGGAGCTCGGGGCCTTTCTCGGCAGCGAGCGCGGGGGCATCGGCCTGTTCTCGGAGGACGGGAGCTCTCTCGTGTTCCGGTACGGGTACTTCACGCCGGAGGCGCCCCGGCAGCTCTTCGAGGCCGACCTCGCGCGGGCCTTGCCGTGGTACGTCGCCGAGCTGCGGGCGGGACGGCCCGTGATCGTCCGCCGGGTGCCCGACGACATGCCCCCCGAGGCCGAGGCGGAGCGCGCGATCGTCGTGGCGCTGGGCCTCCAGTCGACGATCGCCCTCCCGCTCTCGGCCGGCGGCGAGGTCCTCGGGGCGATCGGCGTCGACCACTACGCGCGGCGCTGCGACTGGCCCCCCGAGCTCCTCTCCCGCTTCGAGGTGCTGGCCTCGATCTACGCCAACACCCTCTACCGCCAGCGGGCCCGTGCCCGGCCTGCAGCGGGCGGCCGACCTGAACCGCTCGGTCCTCGCCTCGTGCCGAGCGAGATCGTCGTTCTCGACCGCTCCGGTCGAGTCGTCGCGACGAACGACGCGTGGCGCGCTCTCCTGCCGGCGGTCCGGCATCAGCGCGGGCGCGGAGCCCGTCCGGGACTACCTGGCGGCGGCGGAGGCCGCACAGGAGCGAGGCCTGATCGACGCGCGGGAGGCGATCGCCGTCCGCGGGCGGTGATCGCCGGGGAGCGCCGCGAGGTCCGAGACGCGCTACGTGTACTGCCCGCCGGGAGGCAATAGCCGGCACTACCTCGTGACCATCTCGCCGCGCGCGTCCGGCGAGGGGTACGTGATCGTGCACACGGACGTGACGGAGCTCCAGGAGACGAAGGCGGCGCTCGAGGCGAGCCTCCGGGAGGTGAGCGAGCTCAAGGAGCGGCTGGAGGCGGAGAACGTCGTCCTCCAGCAGGAGGTCCGCCACGCCCGGGGCTTCGACGAGATCGTCGGGACGAGCCCCGCGCTCGCCCGCGTCCTCGCCCAGGTCGAGCAGGTGGCCCCCACCGACGCCGCCGTGCTCCTCCTCGGCGAGACCGGCACCGGCAAGGAGCTCGTGGCCAGGGCGATCCACGACCGCTCCCGCCGCCGCGATCGGCCCCTCGTCACCGTCAACTGCGCCGCGCTCCCCGCGACCCTCGTCGAGAGCGAGCTGTTCGGCTACGAGAAGGGCGCTTTCACCGGCGCGCTGCAGCGCACGATCGGCCGCTTCGAGGTGGCCCACGGCGGCACGCTCTTCCTCGACGAGATCGGCGAGCTGCCCCTCGACGTGCAGGCGAAGCTGCTGCGGGTGCTGCAGACCGGCCAGTTCGAGAGGCTCGGCGCGCCGCGGACCCACAAGGCGGACGTGCGCCTCGTCGCCGCCACCAACCGCGACCTCGAGCGGGAGGTGCGCGAGGGACGCTTCCGCAAGGACCTCTACTACCGCCTGAGCGTCTTCCCGATCGCCCTGCCCCCGCTGCGCGAGCGGCGCGAGGACGTCCCGCTGCTCGTCTGGCACTTCATCGAGCGGCGCCAGGCCGACCTGGGGCGCTCGGTCAAGCGCGTGCCCGAGCGGCTCATGCGGGCCTTCTCCGCCCACGACTGGCCGGGCAACGTCCGCGAGCTCGAGAACGTGGTCGAGCGGGCCCTCATCCTGACCAGCGGCGCGACGCTCGCCGCCGACCCCGCCTTCCTCGAGGCGGCCCCGGTCGTCTCGCCGGTCGGGCCGAGCGCCAGCCTCGCCGACGCCGAGCGCGCCCACATCAGGGCCGTCCTCGAGGAGTGCGGCTGGCGCATCTCCGGAAAGGGCAACGCCGCCGAGAGGCTCGGCCTCAAACGCTCCACCCTCCAGTTCCGCATGAAGAAGCTCGCCATCGAGCGGCCGCTCGAGGGGCACCGGCGATGAGGCCCGCGGCGCCCGCACACGCCACGGGGCGGCTCGACCTCGATGCGCGCCTGCGCTTCGAGCGCTTCGTCACCGGCATCGCGGCGCGCCTCCTCGCGCGGCCCGCGGAGGCGGTGGAAGAGGAGGTGCTCCGCTCGCTCGAGGGCCTTCTCGACGCGCTGGACGTCGATCGGTGCGGCATCTCCCTGTTCGACGATTCGACTCCGGGCCTCGTCCCGCACCTGAGCGTCTCCCGACCCGGCGTCCCGCCGGCGCCGACGGTCGACCTCGCCCCCTTGATGCCGTGGTACGCCGGCGAGGTCCGCGCCGGCCGGACCCTCGTGCTCGCCCGCCTCCCCGAGGACCTCCCGGCCGAGGCGGCGGCCGAGGCGGCCTTCGCGCGCCAGTCCGGCATGAAGGCACACGTCTCCGTGCCGATGCGGGTCGGGGGCGAGACGCAGGGAGGCCTCGGGTGCGCCCTGTTCCGGGAAGGCCGCGACTGGGACCCCCGCACCGTCACCCGACTGGAGGTCCTCGGCGGCATCTTCGGGAGCGCCTTCTACCGCGCCCGCGCCGAGGCCCGGGTCCGGGAGGCGGAGGACCTCAACCGCTCGATCCTCGCCTCGATCCCGCACGAGCTCCTCGTCGTGGGCGCGACCGGCCGTGTCCTCGCGGTGAACGAGGCCTGGGCCGGGGCCGCGAGCCGGGGGCACTTCCCGCCCGCCGTCGAGAGCGACGGGCTCGAAGACGTCCTCGGCCGGGGGGGCGCTCCCGGGGGACTCCATGAGAAGGAGCTCGAGGGCATTCGCCGGGTCGCGTCGGGCGAGTCGGCGCGGTTCGAGGGTCTCTGCTGCCACGACTCGCCGGAGGGCGCGCGAAGCTACTCTCTCGTCGCATCGCCCTTGCGTGGGGAAGAGGCCGGAGCCGTGCTGGTGCACACGGACGTGACGGAGCTCCAGGAGACGAAGGCGGCGCTCGAGGCGAGCCTCCGGGAGGTGAGCGAGCTCAAGGAGCGGCTGGAGGCGGAGAACGTCGTCCTCCAGCAGGAGATCCGCCACGCACCGCGGCTTCGACGAGATCGTCGGGACGAGCCCCGCGCTCGCCCGCGTCCTCGCCCAGGTCGAGCAGGTGGCCCCCACCGACGCCGCCGTGCTCCTCCTCGGCGAGACCGGCACCGGCAAGGAGCTCGTGGCCACGGGCGATCCACGACCGCTCCCGCCGCCGCGATCGGCCCCTCGTCACCGTCAACTGCGCCGCGCTCCCCGCGACCCTCGTCGAGAGCGAGCTGTTCGGCCACGAGAAGGGCGCCTTCACCGGCGCGCTGCAGCGCACGATCGGCCGCTTCGAGGTGGCCCACGGCGGCACGCTCTTCCTCGACGAGATCGGCGAGCTGCCCCTCGACGTCCAGGCGAAGCTGCTGCGGGTGCTGCAGACCGGCCAGTTCGAGCGGCTCGGCGCGCCGCGGACCCACAAGGCGGACGTGCGCCTCGTCGCCGCCACCAACCGCGACCTCGAGCGCGAGGTGCGCGAGGGACGCTTCCGCAAGGACCTCTACTACCGCCTGAGCGTCTTCCCGATCGCCCTGCCCCCCCTGCGCGAGCGGCGCGAGGACGTCCCGCTGCTCGTCTGGCACTTCATCGAGCGGCGCCAGGCCGACCTGGGGCGCTCGGTCAAGCGCGTGCCCGAGCGGCTCATGCGGGCCTTCTCCGCCCACGACTGGCCGGGCAACGTCCGCGAGCTCGAGAACGTGGTCGAGCGGGCCCTCATCCTGACCAGCGGCGCGACGCTCGCCGCCGACCCCGCCTTCCTGGAGGCCGCCCCGTTCGTCTCGCCGGTCGGGCCCAGGGCCAGCCTCGCCGACGCCGAGCGCGCCCACATCCAGGCCGTCCTCGAGGAGTGCGGCTGGCGCGTCTCCGGAAAAGGCAACGCCGCCGAGAGGCTCGGCCTCAAACGCTCCACTCTCCAGTTCCGCATGAAAAAGCTCGCCATCGAACGGCCGGACCGTTGACCCTCAGAAGAACAGCCTCCACCGCAGGTTGAAAGCCTGTGTGTCCTCGACGGCGTACGCCTCCGGCGAGTCGCGGTTCCAGTCCCGCACGTAGATCGCCTCGAGCCTCGTCCGCGCGGACGGCCGGTAGCCGAGGCCGAGCCTGACCCGCAGCTTGTTGACGTAGCGCTCCTCGACCTCCTCGCCGAGCGGCTGGAAGTACTCGACGTCGCCGATCGCGTACAGCGTCCGGTCCTGCGCGAGCCGGGCGTGGTTGAGCGCCAGCCTTCCCTCGAGCCGCAGCCGGGCCCTCCAGCTGTGCTTGTCCGGAGTGTCGTCGGAGTAGAAGAAGCTGCGGTGCTCCAGGCGCACGAGCGTCGCGATGCCCAAGCGCGTCAGGGGCAGACGCTCGTGCCGGAGGAGGGGGATGGAACCGCGGTGACGTGCCGCCTTCCCGAAGAGGTGGAACTTGGCTCCGACGCGCAGGCTGAGCTCGAACGTGTCGAGGCCGTCATTCTGTCGGGTGTTCCCGATCGGGACCTCGGCGAGGAGGTCGACCCAGTCGGCCGGGTAGTGCTCGACGAGCGGGGTCAGGTCGAGGTTGCGCCACTTCTCGCCCCCGCTCACCTGCCACTTGGGCTCGACGTCGAGCTCCAGGTACCAGCGAGGCCCCTTCGACCAGCCGGGGGTGAAGTTGAGCCAGAGCTGCGTCGCGGGGCCGGGCGTCGGCTCGGGCGCGGGCTCGCCCTGCGCGAGCGCCTCGCCCCCGCCCAGCGCGATGGCGAGGACGAGAAGCGCGGGGGCGGCCACGCGACGGTCCATGGGCCTCGACATGGCCCGCGAGTCTCGCACGAATGGCGAGGATTCGTGACATCCTTCGCCGCATGAGCGCGCTCGCCGGCCTGCTGCTCCTCGCGGCCTCCTGCGGAACACCGATCGTCGACGCCCGGGACGGGCGCTCGTACCCGACCGTGGCCGTCGGCGGCCAGTGCTGGATGGCCCTCAACCTCGACCACGGCGTCGTCGTCCCGGACGCCCGGCCCCGCGATGCCTCCGCGGTGGAGAAGAGCTGCTACGGGAACGACCCCGGGAGCTGCCGGACCTACGGCGGGCTCTACACGTGGGACGAGGCGCGGCAGGCTTGCCCGGTCGGCTGGCACCTGCCGTCCCGCGAGGAGTGGGAGACGCTCGCCGCCCACCTCGGGACCGCGACCGCCGGCGAGAAGCTCAAGGCGCGGAAGGACCACGTCCCGGCGTTCGACGGGACCGACGAGGTCGGCTTCACGGCGCTGCCCGCGGGGACGGCCTTCCGAGGCGCCTTCGGCCGGCAGGGCGACTGGGGCGTCTTCTGGACCGCCACCGAGAACGGCCCCGAGCGGGCCGTCTCGGTTACGCTCGACCGGCTGTGGCACCCGGCTCCGCCGCGCTACCGCAACGCGGTCTTCGACGAGGCCTACCTGAAGGAGAACGCGTTCTCGGTGAGGTGCACGTCGGAGATCCCCCGCTCTGCGGGATCTCCGACGAGTTGGTCGGGAAAGCCCCGGGGCGGGCCGGCAGGCCGGCCTTCGCCGGGGCTCTCCGAGAACAACAGCAAGAACAGCACGTTCTCGCGACGCCCGTCCCAGCCGGCGCGTCGCAAGAACGTGCTGTGCGTGGTGTGCGAGGACATCTCGCCGCTCGGCTCGGCAGCTACGGCGACCCGGTGGCCCTGACGCCCGGTCCTCGACCGGTTCGCGCGCGAGGGCGTGCGGTTCACGCGCATGTTCTCGAGCTCGGGGGTGTGCGCGCCGAGCCGCGCCGCGCTGATCACCGGCATGTACGCGACCGCGATCGGCGCGAACAACATGCGGACGAGCACGAAGGACCTCCCCGACCACGCGCCCTACGAGGCGGTGCCGCCGCCCGCCGTCCGCCCTTTCGCCGAGTACCTGCGCACGGCTGGCTACTACACGACGAACAACGCGAAGACCGACTACCAGTTCACTCCTCCGCTCACCGCCTGGGACGAGAGCGGGCGCGACGCCCACTGGAAGAACCGGCCGGAGGGGATGCCCTTCTTCTCGGTCTTCAACCTCGAGACGACGCACGAGTCCCAGGTGTGGGACCGGGCGAACGACCCGGTCGTCGTGCCCCCCGAACGGGTGATCCTGCCGCCGTACTACCCCGACTCGCCCGCCGTCCGGCGCGACGTGGCCCGCGTCTACAGCAACGTGGCGGTCATGGACCGGCAGGTCGGCGAGCTGCTGGCGGAGCTCGAGGAGGCGGGCGTCGCCGACGACACGATCGTCGTCTTCTACTCCGACAACGGCGGCCCCCTCCCGCGGGGCAAGCGGGAGCTGCTCGACTCGGGTCTGCACGTGCCGTTCATGATCCGCTTCCCCGACGGCGCCCACGCGGCCACGGTGGTGGACGACCTCGTGGCCTTCGTGGACGTCCCGGCCACGATCCTGTCCCTGGCCGGGGTCCCGGTGCCGAGGCACATGCAGGGCCGGCCCTTCTGGGGCGATCAGAAGGCTCCCCCGCGCGAGTACGTCTTCGCCGCCCGCGACCGGATGGACGAGCAGGTCGACCACGTGCGGGCGGTGCGCGACCGGCGCTTCAAGTACATCCGGAACTACCGGACCGACCTGCCCCGCTACCAGGACATCACGTACCGGCGCCAGATGGCGGCCATGCAGGACATCCTCCGCCTGCGCGACGAGGGCAGGCTCGACCCCGTCCAGTCGTTGTGGTTCCAGCCGACGAAGCCGGCGGAGGAGCTCTACGATACCGAGGCCGACCCGCACGAGGTCCGCGACCTCACGGGCGACCCGGCGTACGGCGCGCACCTCGAGCGGCTGCGGGCCGCCCTCGACGGCTGGCTGCGCGAGATCGGCGACCGGCCGGGGCGCCCGGAGACCGAGCTCGTCGAGCAGCTGTGGCCGGGCCGAGTCCAGCCGAGGACGGCCGCGCCGGCGATCGCCTGGCAGGACGGGCGAGGTCACCCTCGAGTGCCCGACCGAGGGCTCGGCGATCGCCTACCAGGTGGACGGGCGGGGTCTGCGCCCGGGCCACTGGCGGCTCTACACGGGGCCGTTCGCGGCAGCGAGCGGGGCCGTGGTCACCGCGACCGCCAACCGCGTCGGCTTCGCGCCGAGCGGCGAGGTGCGGTTCGTCGTGCCCTGAAGGCCTGTTCATCAGCAGGGATTCGCCTCGCCCAGGCCCTGTCATTCCGAGGAGCTACGTCCGGACGGGCGACGAGGAATCCGCCGACCTGTCGGCGCTGAGACTGCGGATTCCTCGGGACCCGTCCCATCGGAGTCCCTCGG
>CAWFSB010000003.1:0-238092 GCA_963818355.1 uncultured Acidobacteriota bacterium
GATCTCCTGCAGAGAGAGGATGTCGGTCACCCGCTCGCGCAGGGCCCGGATGGCCCGCACCGTCGCCGCGGTGGCGGTGAGGGTGGTCACCACGAGCACGTTGTGGAGCACCGCGCTCTTGCGGATGGCCCCGTCGTCGTAGAAGGACTCGCCCCCCAGCGGCGTGTTGAAGACGATGCGGATCTTCCCGTCCTTGATCAGGTCCACCACGTTGGGCCGGCCCTCCAGCACCTTGAAGATCATCTCCGCCGGCACGCCGTGGGCGTTCAGGTACTCCGCCGTGCCGCGCGTGGCGAGGATGTGGAGGCCCATCTCGTGGAGCTCCTTCGCGTGGGGCAGCACCCCGGCCTTGTCGAAGTCGTTCACCGAGATGAAGACGTTGCCCGAGGTCGGGATCGTGAATCCCGCGGCCTGCTGCGACTTGGCGAAGGCGATGCCGAAGTCGTTCGAGATCCCCATCACCTCGCCGGTGGACTTCATCTCGGGGCCCAGGAGGATGTCCGCCCCCGGGAACTTGAGGAACGGGAACACCGACTCCTTGACGAAGATGCGGTTGACCTGGAGGTCCTCGGTGATCCCCTGCTGGGCGAGCGTTCTTCCGGCCATGATCCGGGCCGCCACCTTCGCGAGGGGCACCCCCGTCGCCTTGCTCACGAAGGGCGTGGTGCGCGAGGCGCGCGGGTTCACCTCCAGCACGTACACCACGTCGTTCTTGATGGCGTACTGGACGTTCATCAGGCCCTTGACCCCGAGGGCGAGGCCGAGGCGCCGCGTGTGCTGCCGGATCGTCTCCAGGTGGGGCGCGGTGATCTTGTAGGTGGGCAGCACCATCGCGGAGTCGCCCGAGTGGATGCCCGCCTCCTCGATGTGCTGGAGGATGCCGCCGATCACCACCCGCTCGCCGTCGCCAAGGGCGTCCACGTCCACCTCGAACGCGTCCTCCAGGAACCGGTCCACCAGGATCGGGTGCTCGGGGGAGGCCTTGACCGCCTCGCGCACGTACTCCTCGAGGCGGCTGGCGTCGTAGACGATCGCCATGGCCCGGCCGCCGAGGACGTACGAGGGCCGCACCAGCACGGGGTAGCCGATGCGCTCCGCGACCACCTTCGCCTCTTCGAGCGAGGTGGCGGTTCCGCTCTCCGGCTGCGGGATCCCGAGCTCGTCGAGCAGCGCCTTGAAGCGCTTGCGGTCCTCGGCGACGTCCGTGGCGTCGGGGCTCGTCCCCAGGATCCGGACGCCGGCCTCGTGCAGGGGCACCGACGAGGCGCAGCGGGGTCTGGCCGCCGAACTGGACGACGACCCCCTCCGGCTTCTCTATCTCGAGGATGTTCATCACGTCCTCGAAGGCGAGGGGCTCGAAGTAGAGCCGGTCGGAGGTGTCGTAGTCGGTCGAGACCGTCTCGGGGTTGCAGTTGACCATGATGGTCTCGTACCCCTCCTCCTTGAAGGCGAAGGAGGCGTGGCAGCAGCAGTAGTCGAACTCGATGCCCTGCCCGATCCGGTTGGGGCCGCTGCCGAGGATGACGACCTTCTTGCGGTCCGTGGGCGCGGCCTCGCACTCGCTCTCGTAGGTCGAGTACATGTACGGGGTGAACGACTCGAACTCCGCCGAGCAGGTGTCGACCCGCTTGTAGACGGGGACGATGCCGGCCGCCTTGCGCGCGGAGCGCACCTCGGACTCGCTGCGCTTCGTGAGCTTCGCGAGACGCGCGTCGGAGAAGCCCATCCGCTTGGACTGGCGGAGGGTCTCGACGTCCTGCACCAGGACCTTCCCCTTCCGCTTCGCGAACATCTTCGAGGAGATCGCCTTCTCGAGGTCCACGATCTGCTGGAGCTGGTCGAGGAACCAGGGGTCGATCCCCGTCATGCGGAAGATCTCGTCGTGGGCCCACCCGAGGTCGAGGGCGCGCTTGACGTAGAAGATGCGGTCGGGATCGGGGTGGAGGAGCTTCTCCCTGATCCGCGTGTCGTCGAGGTCGGTGCGAGCGAAGCCGCTGACGCCGGTCTCGAGCCCGCGCAGGCCCTTGTGCAGGGCCTCCTTGAAGGTTCGGCCGATGGCCATGACCTCGCCCACCGACTTCATCTGCGTCCCCAGGGCGGGGCTCGCGTCCTTGAACTTCTCGAAGGCCCAGCGCGGGATCTTCACGACCACGTAGTCGATGACCGGCTCGAACGAGGCGGGGGTCACCCGCGTGATGTCGTTCCGGATCTCGTCGAGGTGGTAGCCGATCGCGAGCAGAGCCGCGATCTTCGCGATCGGGAACCCGGTGGCCTTGCTCGCGAGCGCGGAGGACCGCGAGACCCGCGGGTTCATCTCGATCACGGTCATGCGCCCCGTCTTCGGGTCCACCGCGAACTGGATGTTCGACCCGCCGGTCTCGACCCCGACCTCCCGGATGATGGCGCGGGCGGCGTTGCGCATCATCTGGTACTCGCGGTCGGTGAGGGTCTGGGCGGGAGCGACCGTGACCGAGTCGCCGGTGTGGATGCCCATCGGGTCGAAGTTCTCGATCGAGCAGATCACCACGAAGTTGTCGGCCCGGTCCCGCATCACCTCGAGCTCGTACTCCTTCCACCCGAGCACCGACTCCTCGATGAGGACCTGGTGCACGGGCGAGAGGTCGATGCCGCGCGAGGCGAGCTCGTCGAACTCCTCGAGGTTGTAGGCGATGCCGCCGCCGGTGCCGCCCATGGTGAAGGAGGGCCGGATGACCGCGGGCAGACCGGTGAGCTCGAGGACCTTCCGGGCCTCCGCGACGTTGCCGGCGAAGCCGCTCTTCGGGACCTCGAGCCCGATGCGGGCCATGGCCTCCTTGAACAGCTGCCGGTCCTCACCCACCTCGACCGCGCGCCGGCTGGCCCCGATGAGCCGGACCCCGAGCCGGTCGAGCACGCCCCTCCGGCTGAGCTCGACCGCGAGGTTGAGGGCCGTCTGCCCGCCCACGGTCGGCAGGAGAGCGTCCGGGCGCTCGCGCTCGAGGATGGCCTCGACCGCTTCCGGGGTGAGCGGCTCCACGTACGTGCGGTCCGCGTACTCCGGGTCCGTCATGATCGTGGCCGGGTTCGAGTTGACGAGCGAGACGCGCAGGCCTTCCTTCTTGAGGGCCTTGATGGCCTGCGTGCCCGAGTAGTCGAACTCGCAGGCCTGCCCGATCACGATCGGCCCGGAGCCGATCACCAGCACCGACTGGATCGACGTGTCCCTCGGCATGGGCCTACCGCCCCTCCCGGCGCGCGCGCATCATCGAGACGAACTCCTCGAAGAGGTAGTGGCTGTCGTGGGGGCCGGGGCTGGCCTCCGGGTGGTACTGGACGGAGACGACGGGCCGGTCGCGCATGCGGAAGCCCTCGACGGTGCCGTCGTTGAGGTTGACGTGGGTCAGCACGAGCTCCGGCCGCTCGAACAGCTTCGGGTCGACACAGAAGCCGTGGTTCTGCGAGGTGATCTCGACCTGCCCCGTCTCGAGGTTCTTCACGGGGTGATTCGCCCCCCGGTGGCCGAACTTGAGCTTGTAGGTCCTGCCCCCGCAGGCGAGGCCGAGGATCTGGTGGCCGAGGCAGATGCCGAAGACCGGCAGGCGGTCGGCGAGCGTCCTCGCCGCCTCGATCGCGTAGGTGCAGGGCTCGGGGTCGCCCGGGCCGTTCGAGAGGAAGACGCCGTCCGGAGAAAGAGCGAGGGCGTCTTTCGCCGGGGTCGTGGCCGGCACCACCGTCACCACGCAGCCCGCGGCGGCGAGGTTCCGCAGGATGTTCCGCTTCATCCCGAAGTCGTAGGCCACCACCCGGAAGAGCTCCTCGCCCTGGCGGGGGCGCTGCGCGTCCGTGCCCTTCAGCACCGGCACGAGGTGGGAGGCGCCGCTCGCGCCCTCCGAGCGCGGGTCGAACGTCCAGGGCGCCTTGCAGGTGACCTCGCGCGCCAGGTCGAGACCGACCATCGACCGGGAGGCGCGGGCCTTGTCCACCAGCGACGCGGGGTCCTCGTCGATCGCCGAGACGACGCCGCGCTGGGCCCCGTGGGTGCGCAGGTGGCGCGTGAGCGCCCGGGTGTCGATCTCGTCGATCCCGACGATGCCGTGCTCGTCGAGGTAGCGGCCGAGGTCTCCCGAGGCGCGCCACGACGAGACCACGGTCGAGGCCTCGCGCACGACGAAGCCCGACACCTGGGGCCGGGCGGACTCGACGTCCTCCAGGTTGACGCCGTAGTTGCCGATGTGGGGGTAGGTCATGGTGACGATCTGGCCGGCGTAGGAGGGGTCGGTGAGCACCTCCTGGTAGCCGCACAGGGCGGTGTTGAACACCACTTCCCCGCTCACCTCGCCCCGCCGCCCGAACGAGAGCCCTTCGAAGACGCTGCCGTCCTCGAGGGCCAGCACCGCTCGCGGGCGCACCCCCGGCTTCCGCGCTTTCGTAGATTTCGTGGTCATGTCCGAGTCCTAGAGCTTATCCGAAGAGACGCTTCAGCCGGCGAGCCGGCCCACCACGTCGAGGTCGCCATCCTTCCCGATCAGGACGAGCACGTCCCCGGCCTGCAGCCTCTCGGCCCCCCCGGTGGCGATGAGGAGGCTCTCTCCCCGCTTGATCGCCACCACCAGCACCTGGAAGCGCTTGCGTATCTCGAGCTCGGAGAGAGTCTTGCCCACGAACTCCGGCGGCAGGCGGACCTCCACCAGGCTGGAGTCGGCCGCGAGCGGCAGGTACTCGACGATCGAGCGCAGCCCCAGCCCGCGCGCCACCCGGCGGGCGGTGTCGCGCTCGGGGTGGACGATCTCGGTCGCCCCGATGAGGTGGAGGATCTTGCCGTGGTCCTCGGAGACGGCCTTCACCACGATCTCCTTGAGGCCGAGCTCCTTGAGGTAGAGGGTCACGAGGATGCTCGCGTCCATCTGCTCGCCCAGCGAGACGACCGCCGCGTCCGCGTCCTGGAGGCCCAGGGCGCTCAGGGTGTCCTGGTCGGTGCAGTTGGCCTCGATCGCCTGGGTGGACGAGTCCCGGACGTCCTGGACGCGGCTGCGGTCCCGGTCGATCGCGATGACCTCGTGCCCACGCTCGTGGAGGCTCCTGACGACGGTGGCCCCGAACTTGCCGAGGCCGATGACGGCGTAGCGTCCCATGGCGACTCTCTCTCCTAACCCACCATGACGTTCTCTTCCGCGTAGCGGAAGCGACCCCGCTCGTGCCGGGGGCCGACGGCGAGGACCAGGGTGAGCGGACCCACCCTCCCCGCGAACATGAGCGCCACGAGCACCAGCTTGCCCGGGGCGCTCAGCGCGGCGGTGATGCCGGTCGACAGCCCCACCGTGCCGAAGGCGGACACCGCCTCGAACATCAGGGCCAGGAACCGCGGCTCGGCCACCCCGAACGGCACGCCGTGCGTCTCGGTGGCCACCAGGACCGCGATCGCGAGCGACACGAGCGCCCAGGCGAGCAGAGCCAGCAGCAGCGCCCGGTCCATGACCGCGTGGGGGATCGTCCGGTGGAAGAGGACCGCCCGGCCGCGGCCGCGCCAGCGCGCGACCACGAGCGCCACGAGCAGGCCGAAGGTCGTGGTCTTGATCCCGCCGCCGGTGGATCCCGGCGAGGCGCCCACGAACATGAGGAAGATCGTGACGAAGAGCGTGTCGGGCCCGACCTGGCCGTAGTCGATCGTGTTGAACCCCGCCGTGCGCGGGCTGACGGACTGGAACCACGCCGCGAGCAGGCGCTCCCCCAGGGGCAGTCCGCGAAGGACGTTGCCCCACTCGAGCAGGAGGAACGCGACCGTGCCGACGGCGAGCAGCGCCGCGGTCACCACGAGCGCGAGCCGCGCGTGGAGGGTCAGCCGGGGCGCGCGGGCCCCCCGCAGCCTCGCCCGGGACCCGTCCCACAGCTCCATGTTGACGAGGAACCCGAGCCCGCCCACCAGGATGAGGCCGGTGATCGCCAGGTTGACGAGCAGGTCCGCGCGGTAGCGGACGAGGTTGTCGGGAAGCAGTCCGAAGCCCGCGTTGCAGAAGGCGGACACGGAGTGGAAGACGCTCTGCCAGATCGCCTGGCCGGCCGGGAACTGCCCGCGAAAGCGCAGCCAGAGCAGCGCGGCACCCGCGGCCTCCACCGCCAGGGTGAAGGTGAGAACGTAGCGCACCAGGCGTCTCACTCCCGCCTTGGGAGTGTGCTGCATCGACTCCTGGATGAGCATCCGCTCCGTGAAGGCGACCCTGCGCCCGAGCGCGACGCTCGTGAAGACGGCGAAGGTCATGAGGCCGAGCCCCCCCGTCTGGATGAGGGCGAGGATGACCGCCTGACCGGCCGGCGAGAAGCGGGTGCCCGTGTCCAGCACGGTGAGGCCGGTGACGCACACCGCGGAGGTGGCGGTGAAGAGCGCGTCGAGCGGGGAAACCGGGTCCCCGGCGTGGGCGAAGGAAAGGGACAGCAGGAGGGTCCCGGCCACGATGACGAGGGCGAAGCTGCCGGCGAGAATCACCGCCGGGGAGAAGCGGTGCAGGAGGCTCAGCGGATCGGCCCCACGCGGTCGAAGGGCCAGAAGCGGAACACCGCCCGGCCGTAGATGTACTTCTCCGGCACCTCGCCCCAGCTGCGGCTGTCGTTGCTGCTGCGGCGGTGGTCCCCGAGCACGAAGTAGTAGCCCTTGCGGACCTCGGTCGGCGGGAGGTTGTCCGCGTCCCGGAAGCTCTCGGGCAAGTAGGCCTCGCGCGCCGGCATGCCGTTCACCACGAGCCGCCCCGCCCGTATCTCGATGAGGTCCCCGGGAAGACCCACCACCCGCTTGATGAAGGACACCGAGGGGTCGCGGGGGTACCAGAACACCACCACGTCTCCCCTCTCGATCGACTGGAAGCGGTAGATGAACTTGTTGACCACGATCCGCTCGCCGTCGAGGAGAAGGGGCTCCATGCTCGTGCCCTGCACCCGGAACGCCTGGGCGACGAAAGCGATCAGGAAGAAGCAGAAGAGGACGGCGACCGAGAGGTCGTGGAGGAACTCCCACACCGCGCGCAGGACGCGCCCGCGTTCTCTCCCGAGCGGGGCGGCGACGGCCGCCGCGTCCTCGCCGCGCCGCGGCGCGAGCGCCACGGCGGGCCCCGCCCCCTCTTCCCCGGGGCCGAGGTCCCCGGGCTCGAGGGTCACCGCTTCACCACCCTGACGACCCGGGTGCCGGCGATCCGGTCGTGCAGCCCGCCTCCCCCGAACGCGACCATCAGGAAGCCGATGCCCAGGCTGGCCGCCGAGAGCAGGTAGCCGAACACGCGCAGCGCGGCGCAGCCGAGGGGAATCGGCGACACGCCCCCGTCGGTCTCGACCCGCAGGTCGAGGAGCTCCTTCCCGGGAGTGGCGCCCTTCACGCTCCAGAAGTACACGTGGTAGAGCGCGCCCAGCAGGAGCGCGAGCGGCACGAGGGTCGCCGAAGCGAAGACCGGCAGGAAGGACACGTCGGCCGGCGTGCGCGGCGCCTCTCGCGCCCACCAGTACCAGCCGACGGGCGCGAGCATGACCGCCTGCCCCGAGAGCACGAACACCGTGTCCACCACGAAAGCGGCGAGGCGGCTGCCCAGCTCGGCCGGCTCGAAGCCCGGCCGAGCGGCGGGCTCGGCTCGCCGCTCGGGAGGCGAAGGCCGCTCCACGCGGGCGGCAGGCGCCGCCTGGCGCCTGGGCTCGGGCGGCGGGGGCTGGGGAAGCGGACTGCGGCTCGGGGGCCATGGCCATCGAGCCTGCGGCCCGGGGCGGGGTCAGCTCGCCCGGCGTCGGTATCGGCACGGGCTGCGTGTCGCGCTTGCCCGCCTCTTTCGCCTCGGCGGGCTCCGCGACGCGCTGCCCGTCCTCGGCCAGCGTGCCGCCGCAGGCGTTGCAGAAGCGCGCGGGAAGCGGCACCGATGCCCCGCAGGAGGCGCACACTGTCTTCGGCGGGCCGCTCGGCTGCGCCACCTGCGCCCCGCACTCGCGGCAGAAGAGGTCGCCCCGCCGGTACTCGCCGCTGCAGGAGGGGCAGACGAGCGGGGCCGCCGAGGGGTGGGCCACGACCTTGCCCCCGGCCCCGGCCGCGACCGGCTCCTCGCGGAAGAGGAGCCGCATGCTGCCGATGGCCACGAGGTCCCCGTCGCGCAGGCCGCGCTCGCTCACGCGGTCGCCGTTGACGACGGAGCCGTTGGCCGAGCTGCAGTCGCGCAGGAAGAACTGGCTGCCGCGGTGCTCGATCACCGAGTGGCGGCGGGACACCATCGCGTCGGGCAGCACCAGGTCGTTCGAGGGGTCCCGGCCGATGGTCAGGATCGTGGTGCGCGCGAGGGGTATCTCGCGACGGTTCGAGGAGGTCGGGTTGACGATCAGCTTCGCCACCACGCTCCTACCCGCCGAGGAACGTCTGCTTGAAGACCACCTGGACCTTCACGCGAGTGCCCCGCTTCGTCGCCGGCTGGAACTTCCAGCGGCGAATCGCGGACACGACGACGTCGTCGAGCGCTTTCCCCCCGGACTCCACCACCGAGACGTCCTGAACCTCGCCGGTCTCGCCGACCACGATGCGGACCAGGACCGACACCCGCTCGCCCGACTTCAGGCGCCCGACCCGGTCGGAAGGGTACGAGGGAGAGCTGCCCGAGAGCTTCTTGGCGAGGACGTCGACCTCGCCCGGCGAGTTCTCGTAGACGCGCGCGGTGTCGATCGGCTCCGGCGTCGGGGGCGCCTGTGGCTTCGCGATGGCCTTCAATCGCACCTCGACGCGCCCCGTCTCGCCCGCCGCCACGTCCACGGACCCGGTCCAGGTCTCGTGCTCGGCGAGGGTGACCTCGATCCGGCGCGTGCCGGGCTTGAGCTTCAGGCCCGAGAGAGGCGTCGTCCCGACCGCGCGCCCGTCCACCGAGACCGCCGCCCCCGAAGGGGTCGAGAGGATGTCGGCCGCCCCCGAGGCCGGCGCCGCGGGGCGCCCGAGCACGACACGCACCTCGGCGCTCGGCGTGCCGGCGTCGAGCGACACGCTGCGCGTCTGCGCCTCGTAGCCCTTCTGGTCCACCCGGACCTCGTAGGCCCCGAACGGCAGGTCGTCGAGCTGCAGCGGCGTCTGCCCCTTCGCCTGGCCGTTGAGGCGGACGCGCGCGCCCGAAGGGGCGCTCTCGACGCGCAAGACGCCGACGGTCGGGGCCGGCGCGGCCGGCACGGGCGCGGTCTCGGCTACCGGAGCCGAGGGTTCCGCGGCCGCCGCCGGCGACACTTCCGGCGCCTGGGAGCGCTGCCACAGGGCCCAGCCCACGATGCCGAGGGCCAGGGCGGCAACCGCGGCGACGCCGCCGAGAGCCCAGGCGACCGGCACGCCGACGCGGCGCGCCGGTCGCACCGCCGTCTCCGTGGCCGGGGCCAGTTCGCGCACCGTGGGCTCGGGCGGCAGGGTCGTGCTCCCCGCGGGCGGCGCCATCACGATCGTCGGGCCGGCCACCAGGTCCTCGATCTCGCCGGCGGCCGGGAGCAGGATCGTCTCCTCCTGCGGGGATTCCCCCACCAGGACGAGGGTCGAGTCCGCATCGGCGTCCTCGGTCGGTGTCGCGAGCGGGTGGAGCTTCCGTCGGTGGCGGACCGGGGAGCACCAGCGTGTCCGACTCCTCCCCCGCCGCCGGCGGGAGCGTCGCTCCGGGCCGCGGCGAGCGCGGCCGGCCCGGCCATCCGGGGGATCGTGACCGTGACGTCGTCGACCACCGGCATCTGCAGGCTGATCGTCTCCTCGTTCGCGAGGCCGGTGAACCAGGCGCCGAGGCAGTACTCGAGGTCCTGCACGAACGCGCTGGCCGTCTGGTACCGGCTCTCCGCCTTCTTGGCGAGGACCTTGTGGAAGACCTCGCGCCACTTCTGCGGAACGAGGCCGTTCATCTCGAGGTTGGCGGGCTCCACGGGGTCCACGTGGACGAGCCGGTAGAGGATCGAGGTGACGTTGGCTCCCGGGAAGGGCTGCTGCCCGGAGAGCATCTCGAAGGCGACGACGCCGAGAGAGAAGATGTCGCTGCGCCCGTCGAGCTTCTCCCCCATGGCCTGCTCGGGCGACATGTAGGACGGGGTCCCGAGGAGCGCCCCCGCGTGGGTGATCTCGGAGTCGGCCAGCTTCGCGATGCCGAAGTCCGTCACCTTGACCTTGTCCGCCTCGTGGACGATCAGGTTGGAGGGCTTGATGTCCCGGTGGACGACGCCACGCGAGTGGGCGTAGTCGAGCGCCGCCGCCACCTGGCTCACGAGCGCGATCACCTTCTCCGGCTTGAAGCGCGTGCCCTCCTCGAGGATGGCGCCGATCGTCTTGCCGTCCACGAGCTCCATGGCGAGGAACGGGACGCCGTTCTCCTCCCCGATGTCGAAGAGGGTCACGATGCTCGGGTGGGACAGCGTCCCGGAGATGCGCGCCTCCTGGTAGAAGCGCTCGATGAAGGCCTGGTGCTGGGGGCTCTGGCGGGGGATGTCGAGGCGGATCGTCTTGATCGCCAGCGTGCGCTTGATGAGGGGGTCGAACGCCCTGTAGACGGCCCCCATCGCGCCGAAGCCGAGGGTCCCCGTGATCTGGTAGCGACCGATCGCGGACGGGACCTCGCCGGCGCCGTGCTTTCTTTCGTCGCTCATCGATCCGCCCGGCGTCCGATCGCTGCCGACACTCCCCCGTTCCTCGGACGACTCTAGCACGCTTCGACGGCCCGTCAAACGCGCGGAGCGCCCAAGTCACGACCCGAGAACGGGTTGCGGCTGTGCTATCCTCGGTGGACCCATGCCTGGAACGGCCGCCGACGTGGTGGCGTACGACGCGCTCCACCAGCCTCTCTCCCCGCTGTTCCTCGACTACCTCGCGGGACGCGCGGGGGCCTCCCCCTTCCTCGGCTCGGGCGGCTTCGACCTCGCGGCGGTCGCCGCCGCCGCCGAGCGCTCGGCCGGCCTCGAGCGGCCGATGGCGGCCGTGGCCGGGGCGCTCGCGCGCCAGCAGGAGGCGCGCGGAGCGCCGCGCGCGGCGCGAGCGCGCGCGGGCCCTGGCCGAGCCGGGGGCGACGGCGATCGTCACGGGCCAGCAGGCCGGGCTCTTCGGCGGGCCGCTCTTCGTCCTGTGGAAGGCCCTGGCCACGATCCGGGTGGCGCGGCAGCTCGAGGAAGAGCGCGGGCGAGCCGTCGTGCCCGTGTTCTGGGTGGCCTCGGACGACCACGACTTCGCGGAGATCCGCTCGACGAGCCTCATCGACTCGGGCGGGGCGATCCGCACCCTGCGCTACGCCCCGCGCCACGAGCCCGTTGGACGGCCGGCCTGGGCGATCCCGCTGGACGACACGATCAGCGGGCTCGTCGAGGAGCTCGGCCTGGCCCTGCCGCCGGCCGCTGGGCCGCGACGAGGCTCTCGAGGTCGTGGCGGAGTGCTACCGGCCCGGCGTGACGCTCTCGGAGGCGTTCGCGCGCCTCGTGTCCCGCCTGCTGCCCGAGCTGGTGGTGCTCGACCCGAGCGACGCGGAGCTCAAGCGCCTGATGGCCCCGGTGATGGCGCGCGAGCTTCGCGAGGGCTCGCCCTCCTCGCGCCTGGCCCTCGAGGCCGGCCGCGCGCTCCTCGCCGCGGGGTACCACCAGCAGGTGCCCGTGCGCCCCGGGTTCCTGAACCTCTTCGCCGTCGTCGACGGCCAGCGACGCGCGCTGGGTTTCGCGGGAGGCGTCGTCGAGGTGCGCGGGACGCGCGAGCGGTGGTCCGTCGAGGAGGCCCTGGGGCGCCTCGACGCGGACCCGGTCGCGTGGAGCCCCGGGGCGCTCCTCCGCCCCCTGACCCAGGACGCCCTGCTGCCGACCGCCGCCTACGTCGGCGGCCCGGCCGAGATCGCCTACCACGCGCAGATCGCGCCCTCCTACGCGCACTTCGGCATTCCCCGCCCCGCGCTCGTGCCCCGGCCGAGCCTCACCCTGGTCGAGCCGCCGCAGGCCCGGGCCCTCGACGCCGAGCAGCTCACCCTCGGGGACCTCGTGGGCGACCCCGAGGCGCTCGTCTCGCGGTGGGCGCGCGAGGCCTACCCCGACGTCGAGGCGGCGTTCGCGCGGGCGCGCGAGGCGATCGAGCGCGAGATGGGGGCGGTCGAGGAGGCGCTCGGGGCGCACGACCCGACGCTGCGCGCGGCCACCGCCTCGGCCCGGGGGCGGGCGCTCCACCCGGTCGTGGGGCTCCACGAGAAGGCGCTGCGCGCCCTCAAGAAGCGCGACCAGGGACGCGCCGAGCGCCTCCGGCGGACCCGCGACGCCCTACTCCCCGGGGGCTCCCTGCAGGAGCGCGGCCTCGGCCTCGTGGGCGTCCTCGGCCGTCACGGTGCTGCGTTCCTCTCCGAGCTCGGCGAGCGGCTCCTCCCCTTCGCCCGCGGCCACCAGGTGGTCCGCCTGTGAACATCGGCATCGTCTGCTACCCGACGGTGGGCGGCTCCGGGGCGGTGGCGGCCGAGCTCGGGAAGCAGCTGGCGCGCCGGGGCCACGACATCCACGTCATCTCGTACCGCCTGCCCTTCCGCCTCGGCGACTTCCAGCAGAACATCTGCTTCCACGAGGTGGACGTCTCGAGCTACCCCCTCTTCGAGTACCCGCCGCACGACCTCGCGCTCGCGGTGAAGATGGCGGAGGCGACGCGCGAGCACGGCCTCGAGCTCTTCCACGTCCACTACGCGATCCCGCACGCGATCGCCGGCTTCCTCGCCCAGCAGATGCTGGGCGACGGCGCGCCGCGCATGGTGACGACGCTGCACGGCACCGACATCACGATCGTCGGCCAGGACCGCTCCTTCTTCGAGATCACGCGCTTCGGGATCGAGCGCTCGGACGCGGTGACCGCGGTGTCGGGCTTCCTCCAGCGCATGACCGCGGAGGAGTTCCAGATCACGAAGCCCATCGACGTCATCCCGAACTTCGTGGACCTCGAGCAGTACCCGCTCGAGCGGCCCGACCGGTCCGGCCATCGTGGGGCCGGGCCAGAAGGTGCTGCTCCACGTCTCGAACTTCCGGCCGGTCAAGCGCGTGCTCGACGTCGTGCGCATCTTCGAGCGCGTGGCGCGGGAGGTGGACGCGGTCCTGCTGATGGTCGGCGAGGGCCCCGAGCGCTCCTCCGCCCAGGCCCTGGGCCGGCGGCTCGGCCTCGGGGACCGCCTGCGCTTCCTGGGCACGCAGCACGCCATCGAGGAGATCGTCGGCCTCGCCGACGTCTTCCTGCTGCCCTCGGAGCTCGAGTCCTTCGGCCTGTCCGCGCTCGAGGCGATGGCGCGCGGCGTCCCGGTGGTCGGCTCGGACGCGGGCGGCCTGCCCGAGGTGGTGCGCCACGGCGAGAGCGGCTTCCTCCTGCCGGTGGGCGACGTGGAGGGGATGGCCGCGCGGACGATCGAGATCCTGAAGGACGACGAGCGGCGGCGGGAGATGGGCGAGGCGGCGCGGCACCGGGTCGAGTCGCTCTTCGACGCCGAGCGCGTGGTGAGCCAGTACGAGGCCGTCTACGCCCGGGTTCTGGGGAGCTGACATGGACGCCTTCGACATCCTGGCCGTCTGCGCGCACCCGGACGACGCCGAGCTGGTGATGGGCGGGACGATCGCCCGCGAGGCGGCGCGGGGCCGCCGCGTCGCCATGGTCGACCTGACGCGCGGGGAGAGCGGCAGCCGCGGCACGCCCGAGACGCGGGCGGCGGAGGCTGCAGGAAGCCGCGCGGATCCTCGGAGCCTCCCACCGCGAGTCGCTGGGCCTCCCCGACGCGAAGCTCGCAGGTCGTCCCCGAGCACAAGGACCCGATGGTGGAGGCGATCCGCCGCCTGCGACCCCGCGTCGTCCTGCTGCAGCACTGGGAGCAGCGCCATCCCGACCACGCCGCGGCGAGCCGCATCGTGTACGACGCCTGCTTCCTCGCCGGCCTGCGGAGCTACCGGCCCGACCTCGGGCCCGCCTTCCGCCCCACGAAGCTCGCCTACGCGGTGACCATGACCGAGGCGAACGACCTCGCTCCCACCTTCGTGGTGGACGTCACGCCCGTGTGGGAGACGAAGATGCGGGCCATCGCGGCCTTCGCGAGCCAGTTCACCCCCACCCCGGGCGAGATCGGCCCGCTGCCGCTCGACCGGTTCAAGGAGGCGGTTGAGCTGTCCGGCCGTCGTCACGGCCAGCGGATCGGCGTGCGCTACGGCGAGGGCTTCGTGACGCGCGAGCCACTGACCGTCGACGACCTATTGGCACTGGGCGGCCCCTCGATATAGGCAGCGTCACGGCCGCCCGGGGGTTGGGGGGCGGAGCCCTCGATCTCAAAGAACGCAAGGAACAGGCGAAGCTGTATCCCGAGCGACTCCCCGTGATGCTGGATGACCGGTGTTCGTTGGCCGACCATCACGACCGCTTCAGGACGATGGCCTGGGCCACCCGGCGCTCGAGGGCGATCGAGGTCTCCCCCACCTCGATCACGTAGGTCGGCGCGCGCTGCAGGACGTGGACGTGGACGCCCGGGGCGAGGCCCTGGGCGGTGAGGCGGGCCTGGAGGGCGGGGTCGCCCCCGATCCGCTCCACGACGCCGAAGGAGCCCGCGGGCAGCTCGGCCACCGTTCCCGCCGCGTGCCGGGGACGCGGGCGGAAGAGGCGGCGGACGAAGCGGGCCGCCGCGCTCTTCTCCTCGTCCGGCATCGTGTAGCCGCAGCGCGGGCAGTGGCGCGTGGCGCAGCTGCCGAGCGCGATCGGGCAGCCGTGCTCGCGGCAAGAGGCGCCCCCGGGGACGTACTCGAAGCCGCACAGGGGGCAGGTGACGTCCGGGGATGGCGGGGGCGAGGGGCAGCGTCGTCACGGCGTGCCCCCGAAGCCGGCGGCGATCATGAAGACACGCACCAGGCCGCCCACCGCGAAGGCGAGCGGGAAGATGAACGCGGCCATCGCCGCCGCCGTCCTCCAGCCCCGCTCCTTCGCGATCATGAAGACGTTCGCGATGCAGGGGATGAACAGGGTGATGGTGACCATGGCCACGACCAGCTGCACCACGGTGAGCCCGCCGCCCCGCGACATGTCGAACAGACGCGTGGCCGCGAAGTCGCGGCGCAGGAAGCCGATGAGGAAGGCCGCGGAGGCCTCGGCCGGAAGGCCGAGGACGCCTTTCACGATCGGCTCCCCCGCTCGCGTGACGGCGCCGAGCAGCTTCAGGCGGTCGAGGAGGAAGAGGACGAAGGTCCCGACCAGGAAGAGGGGCAGCGCCTCCTTCAGGTACCACTCGATGCGGGCCACCGTCTTGGAGAGCACGTTGGACAGGGCCGGCAGGCGCATCGGCGGCAGCTCGATCACGAAGTCCCCGCGCTCGCCGGGCAGGACGCGCGCGGCGAGCCAGCCCACGGAGATCATGACCCCGAAGACCGCCACGAACCAGACCGCGGCCGCCTGGAACGGCACCGCGGCCAGCATCGCGAGGATCACGCCGAGCTGGGCCGAGCAGGGCACGCCGAGCGCGAGGAGCAGCGTCACCATCACGCGCTCTTTCCGCGTGGGCAGGATGCGGGCGGTGAGCGTGGCCATGGTGTCGCAGCCGAGGCCGAGGACCATGGGGAGGACGGCCTTCCCGTTGAGGCCCATCAGCCGGAAGACCCGGTCGCTCATGACCGCGAGCCGCGGCAGGTAGCCCGAGTCCTCGAGCAGGGCGAAGGCGGTGAAGAAGGTCGCCACGATCGGCAGGACGATGGCGAGGCCGTAGGAGAGGCCCATGGTGAGGAGGCCGTACTCGCCCACGAACAGGTCGCGCCCGAAGGCCCACGGCAGGTGGGAGAAGAGCGAGATCGCCCAGGGGTTCAGGTAGCCGTGGAAGAGGCCGTTCTCCACGAGGTCGACGAGCGTCCCCGCCCCGAACCGGCCCACGAACTCGTAAAGCGCCCACAGGACCGCGGCCAGGATGGGCCAGCCCCACACGGGGTGGATGGCCACGCGGCCGAGGCGGCGGGAGACGAGGGCACGGTGCGACCCGCCCTCGCTGGCGTGGGCGCGCGCGATGGCACCCGCGTGCTCCAGCAGCGCCTCGTGGTAGCGCGCCAGGACGGCGGGCGGGCTGCCGGCAGGCGCCTCGCCGCCCGTGAGCAGAGCCAGCGCGGGAGAGGCCAGGTCCACCGGCATCGGGATGTGGTTGCGCGGCGCGCGCGCGGAGGCGAGCGCGCGGAGGACGCCCTCGACGCCGAGGCCGCGCGTGGCCACCGTCGTGCGGACGGGGACGCCGAGTGCCGCCTCGAGGCCGAGCAGGTCGACCTTGATCCCCCGCGCCTCCGCCTCGTCGTGCATGTTGAGGACGAGGACCGTGGGCACCTCGAGCTGGCCGAGCTGGAGCGTGAGGAGCAGCGCGCGGCGCAGGTTCTTGGCGTCGGCGACCTGCACGACCACGGCGCCCTCTTCCCCCCGCACGGACCGCACGAGGTCGGAGGTCACCTGCTCGTCCTCGCTCATCGGCATGAGCGAGTTGGTGCCCGGGGAGTCGATGACCTCGGCGCCGTTCCCGCCGAGGCGGCCACGGTAGACCTCGACCGTCGTGCCGGGGTAGTTCGAGACCGTGGCCCGCAGGCCGGTGAGCGCGTTGAAGAGCGCGCTCTTGCCCACGTTGGGGTTGCCGAGGAGGACGATGCGGCGCGCGGGGCTCGGGCTCGCCTCCAGGACCGCCGCGCCCGCGTGCTCCACCGTCGTCGCCATCTCCCCCGCCCCGTCCATGTTGAAATCCGTTTTCAACTTCGATGCCAAGTGTACCCCGGGCGGAGCGCCCTCACAACTGCTTTTCCTTCTATGAAATGGGGCGAAGCACCCGAACCACACCAGGCGCCCGTCCCGCAGGAATAGCGTGATCTCGGCCCCCGGGGGGCGGCTCGCGCCAAACCTGCGCCGCCTGACCGATCGAGGCTAGAGCCCCCGGACGCCGGTCACGACCGCGTGTCCCCGACCGGCCGGGGTCCCGGCGCCACGGCCGTGATCGCGAGGCCGACCGCGAAGACCGTCACCGCGCCGACGACGTTGTACCAGAGGAACGCGACGCTCGTCGTCTGCGAGACGAGGAAGACCGCGCCCATGCCCGCGAAGAGCCCGTAGAAGGCCCCCCGGGCGGTCGCCCGGGGCGTGAGCACGGCGAGGCCGAAGACGCCGAGGATCGAGCCGTAGAAGTACGAACCGAAGCGGTTGACCACCTCGATCGCCGAGCCGAGCCGCCCGGCCTCGAGCGCGACGGCCGACGGCGAAGAGGCCCCAGAACGCCGTGAAGACGCGGGAGACGAGCAGGTCGTGCGCGCCGCCGCCGTCCCGGCGGACGAAGCGCTGGTAGAAGTCCACCATCGTGGCGGTGGCGAGGGAGTTGAACTCGGCGGCGAGCGTCGACATCGCCGCCGCGAAGATCACGGCGATCACGAGGCCGGCGAGGCCCCCGCGCAGCTGCGACACGACGTAGCTCGGGAAGATGTGGTTGACGTCGCTGACCGGGGCGCCGGCGACGCGCTCGGCGAGGCGCCGCACGCCCGCCTCCGCCGACTCGAGCCGCCGCTGCGTGCCGAGATAGGCCTCGCGCGCCGCCGCCGCGTCTCTCCCCTGCCCGCCTCGCCGCGGCGAAGGCCTCGGCCGCCACGCGCCGGCCCTCGTGCGCCGCCTCGACCTCCGCCCGCAGCGGCGCGAGGGCGAGCCGGGTCGGCGGCCGCCTCGAGCCGGGCGAGCTCGGCCCGGTTCCACAGCAGCGGCGTCGCGTGGAAGTGGAAGAAGACGAAGACGAGGACGCCCGTGAGCAGGATGAGGAACTGCATCGGGACCTTGAGGAAGGCGTTGAAGAGCAGCGAGAGCCGGCTCTCGGTGAGGGTGCGGCCCGAGAGGTAGCGCTGGACCTGGCTCTGGTCGCAACCGAAGTACGCCATCGACAGGAACATGCCGCCGATGAGCCCGCTCCACAGCGTGTAGGGCCGCGAGAGGTCGAGCGAGGTGTCCAGCATCTCCAGCCGCCCCGACGCCTGGGCGAGGGCCAGCGCGTCGCGCAAGCCGAACCCGGGCGGGAGCTGGGCGATCGCGACGCCGACGCAGAGGAAGATCCCGAGCCAGATGAGCCCCATCTGGACGACGTCCGTCCAGATCACCGAGCGGTTGCCGCCGTAGACGACGTAGACGATGGTCGTCCCGCCCATGAGCGCGACCGTCGGCGGTCTCGCTCCAGCCGAGGATCACGGAGAGCACGAGCGAGGGGGCGTAGAGGGTCACGCCGACGGCCAGCCCCCGCGAGAGCAGGAAGAGGAGGCTGGTCAGGGTGCGCGTGCGCGAGTCGAAGCGGCGCTCCAGGTACTGGTAGGCGGTGAAGACCCCGGCGCGGTAGAAGAAGGGAACCAGGGTCAGCGACAGCACGATCATCGCGAAGGGCAGCCCGAAGTAGAAGGCCACGAAGCTCATGCCCTTCGTGTAGGCCTGGCCGGTCGTGCCCACGAAGGTGATGGCGCTGATCTGCGTCGCCATCACCGAGAGCCCCGCCGCCCACCACCGCATCTCGCGCCCGGCCAGGAAGAAGTCGTTGATGCCGCGGGTGCCCCGCCCCACCCACACCCCGAAGGCCACGATCCCGACCACGTAGACGACCAGCACGACCCAGTCGGCCGGGGCGAGGACGGAGACGGCCGGGCTCAGAACGGCCACCGCGAGAAGAGAGCCAGCAGGACCATCACGGCGAGGGCCGAGAGCGCCACGGCCGTGTAGATCGCCCTCCAGGTGCCGAAGAGGGGGACGCGATCGTCGGGATGGGGCGCGCCGCTCTCGGGCATGGGGAGAATCCCAGGGCGGAAGCGCCCGGGGCGGCCATTATGCGACAATCTCGCCGTGATCACGGGGTTCAACACGGACGTCAAGTTCCGGGGCCTCGTCTACCACGTCCAGACCGAGGACAAGGGCAAGGTCAACCCGCTGATCGAGACCCTGATCTACAAGGGCGGCGAGATCCTGGCCTCCCGCCGGCTCCCCTACGCCGAGCTCATCCGCGACACCGACACCGAGGCGGTGATCGGCCGGCTCATGGAGGAGCAGCACCAGGCCATGATTCTCGAGGTGAAGCGCGGCAAGTTCGCCCCGCCCCAGGAGCTGCGCGCCGAGGACCTCTCGCTCGACGAGATCGTCCTGGCCTACCTCGTCGCCCGCGCGGCGCGACCGGCGTAGCCGCCGAGGCCACCCTTGCCACCAGACCCTGAGCACCCGGCCCTCGAGGGCCTCCGCGCGCGCCTCGCCGAGGAGGAGGCCGCGTACGCCGAGGTGCTCGCGGCGATCGACCGCCTGTCCGCGTTCACGCTGCCGGCAGAGGCCGCCCCGCAGATCCGCGAGAGGCTCGCTGCGGCTGAACGAGCTGTGGCCCGCGCCGCCGCGCCCGGCGGGCGGTGGGCTCGGGGGCTTCCTGCGCCGGCGCGCCTGGGACGCGGTCGCGCCGGCCCTCGACCGGCAGGCGGCCTTCAACGCCGCCCTCGTCCAGCTGCTGAACGCCTACCTCACGGAGACGGACGACCTGCACCGGCACCTGCGCGACCTCGCCGGCGCGCTCGTGCGCTACGCGCAGCGCGTGGAGCCGGTCGTCGACGCGCGCGACCGCGTCGCCACCGCCCTCGCCACCACGCGCTCGGAGCTGCTGCTGGAGGCGTTCGACCGGCGGCTCGAGTCGATGGGGCGGCGCCTCGCGGCGCTCGCCGCCGCCCGGGACGCGCCCCGGTAGGCGAAGAGCCGGTGCGCCTCGCGTTCGTCTCGCCTCTCCCGCCGGCGCCCACCGGCATCGCCGACTACGCCGCCGACGTCCTGGGGCTGTTGTCGCCCGCGGCACGAGATCGAGCTCTTCCACGCGCAGGAGACCGTCGACGCGGCGCGGCTGCCCCCGGCGTGCGATCGTCCACCCGGCCTCCGAGCTCGTGGCCCGCCACCGGCAGCGCCCCTACGACCTCGTCGTCTACCAGATGGGCAACGGCCGCGCCCACGACTTCCTCTACGATCTGCTCTCGCGGGTGCCGGGCCTGCTGGTGCTCCACGACCTCGTGCTCCACCACGCGCGGGCGGCGCAGTTCCTCGAGTCCGAGGCGGTGCGCGCGTGGCGCGAGGAGCCGTCGAGCGCGGCGGCTCGCGAGGCCGCGCGTGCCCCGCTCGACGCGTGGCGTGCCGAGCTCGAGTACTCGTACCCCGGCCGCGGCGACCGGCTCTTCGAGGCCCACCTGGGCACTGTCGGGGACCTGCTGCCCTACGCCTACCCCCTCTTCCGCGTCCCGGTCGAGGCCTCGCGGGCGGTTGCCGTCCACAACGAGTTCACGGCCGAGGCGGTCCGCTCGGAAGTGCCCGGGACCGAGGTGATGTGCGTCCCGATGCCCGTCGCGGCCGCCCCGGTCGACGCGGCGGCCGTGCGTGCGCTGCGGGCGCGCCTGGGGTGGGGCGACGACGAGGTCGTGGTGGGTGTCTTCGGGCTGCTCACCCGCGAGAAGCAGGTCGAAACGGTGGCTCGCGCGGTGGCCCGGGCCGCGGCCCGGGACGGCCGGGTCCGGCTGCTCCTCGTGGGCCCGGTGCCGGACCCCGGCCGGCTCGAGGCCGACCTCGACCGGATCGGCGTGCGCCCCCTCACGGTCGTGACCGGCCGCGTGCCGCTCTCCGATCTCGCCACCCACATCGAGGCGGCGGACGTCGTGGCCCACCTGCGCTACCCCACCGCGCGCGAGACCTCGGCCGCGCTCCTGCGCGTGCTCGCGCAGGGCCGCGCGACCGTCGTGTCCGACCTCGAGCACCAGGCCGACCTGCCGCGGGACGCCGTGGTCCGGGTGGACGTCACGGACGAAGAGGGCGAGCTGACCCGCGCGATCCTGCGGCTGGCCGGCGACCCCGGGGCCCGCGCCCGGCTCGGGGCGGCGGCCTGCCGCGCACGTCCGGCAGGCGCACGCGCCGTCGCGGGTGCGAGACGCCTGGGAGGACGCGCTCGAGCGTGCCCGCCACCTTCCGGACCCGCCGGTCCGGGAATGGCCGGCCCACTGGCCGCGCCGAGGCTAGGCCTGGCCCTTCCTCCGGGGCAGGAGGGCGCGCTCGAGGCGCTCGCGCGCGGCGGGCTCGAGGTTCTCGAACTGGACACCCACGCCCCACGCCCGGCGGCGCCCGTGGGAGCGCGGGGAGCAGCCGCACACGCGGGCGTCCACCTCGGCTCGCTCGCCGCCCAGCACCAGGCGCAGGTGCAGGGCCGACTCCGGGGCGAGCGGGACGGGCGCCTCGAGCATCAGGCCTCCGGGCCCGATGTTGACGAGGCGCGAGCCGATGACGAAGACCGGCTCCGAGAGGTCGTCGGGCTCGAGACGCGGGGCGAGACGGCGCTCGACTCCCTCCGGCCCGGTCGCCCGGCGCGCGGCGATCACGGGACCTCGCGCACCACGCGGAAGCCGTAGTCGGCCGCTCGCGTCTGGGGGGCGAGCGCGCCGCGGGTCGACGGCGGGACCTCTCGGACGTGCCGGCGCCAGGAGCCGCCGCGGCTCACGCGCTTCTCGCCCTTCTCGGGCCCTCGCGGGTCGTAGCGGCGGGTCGTGCGGTAGGCGTCGGGCGCGAACCAGTCGTAGCACCACTCGTGGACCGCGGTGCCGATGTCGAGCAGGCCGTAGCCGTTGGCCGTGCCCCGCCCCACGGGCCAGGGTCCGGAGAGCGGCGGCTCGGGCACCTCGCCGCGGGGCACCTCGCGTCCCCAGGGCGTGGCCGCGCCCTCCAGCCCGCCGCGCGCCGCGTGCTCCCACTCCGCCTCGGTGGGCAGGCGCCAGTGGCCGCCGAGCGTCTCGCACAGCCAGTAGGCGTAGGCCATCGCCTCGAACCAGGTCACGCCCACGACCGGTTGCTCAGGGTCCCAGAAGCACGGGTCCTTCCACCAGGGCGGCTCGGGCGCGCGCCCCGCCGCGAGGAACCACGCGTACTCCATGTTGGTCACGGGCGTCCGCCCCATCCGCAGGGGGCGCACCTGCGCCTCGTGGGCGGGCCGCTCGTCCGGCCGACCGTCCTCCGAGCCCATGACGAACCGCCCGCCGGGGACGAACAGCGTGGACGGGGCAATGATGGAGTGTCGACCCGCGCTCAGGGTTGCGACTGCCATTGCTCACTCCCCAAACGAAAAACGGATACTACGAGTGGCTGTCTCTTTCCTGGCTCGCCAAGAGAATCTTGTCTTGAAGCCCTGTTACACCGCATAATATGACACGTCACTTGAGATCCGTCTAGAGAAAAGTTCGAGTGGAGTGATCCGATGAGGCTCCTGTTGGCGGGCGCACTGGCCACCCTGACCGCTGCCGGTCTGGCCGCGATCCGGCCGGCCCTCCTGACCGACGAGGAGCGGGCCGCGGCCTCCACCATCCGTGAGAACCGGATGCGCGCCGACGTCCGCTTCCTCTCGAGCGACCTGCTGGAAGGGCGCGGCCCCGCGACGCGGGGCGATCGCCTCGCCCGCGAGTACCTCGCCTCGCGCTTCGAGGCGATCGGGCTCGAGCCCGGCGCCCCCGGGGGGGGCTGGGAGCAGGCGATTCGACCTCGTCGGCGTGACCGCGGCCTGTCCCGAGGTGCTGCGCGTCTCGAGAGGCACGGCCGGCACGGACCTGCGCTTCCACGAGGACTACGTCGCGTTCTCGGGGACGCAGGCCCCGGAAGCCCGCGTGGACGACGCCGAGGTCGTGTTCGTGGGCTACGGCATCGTGGCCCCGGAGCACGGGCTGGGACGACTACAAGGGGGCCGACCTGAAGGGCCGCGTCCTGCTCGTGATGAACAACGACCCGGAGAGCGATCCGCGAGCGTTCGCCGGGAAGCGCCGGCTCTACTACGGCCGCTGGGACTACAAGTTCGAGATGGCGGCCCGGCTCGGCGCCGCCGGAGCGATCATCGTCCACACCGACGCCTCGGCCGGCTACGGCTGGAAGGTGGTCCAGTCCTCGTGGACCGGCGAGCAGCTGAGCCTGCCCGCCGTCCCCGGCGAGCCGACCCTCCCGGTGAAGGCCTGGGCGACGGAGGAGGCCTGCCGCCGCATCGCCCGCCTCGGCGGACACGATCTCGACGCGCTGCGCGCCGCGGCCGAGAGGCGCGATTTCCGCCCGGTGCCGCTCGGAGTCAGGCTGAGCCTGGCGCTGCGGAACGAAGTCTCACGCCGGCCCACCGCCAACGTCATCGGACGCCTTCCCGGCCGCGACCCCGTGCTCGCGCGGCGAGGCGGTCGTCTACAGCGCGCACCACGACCACCTCGGCGCGAGGCGCGGCCCGGCGGGAGAGCCCGTCGTCTACAACGGCGCCCTCGACAACGCCTCCGGGCTCGCCACGATGCTGGCGGTCGCGCGAGGCGTTCGTCGCGCTGCCCGAGCGGCCGCGCCGCTCGATCCTCTTCGCGGCGGTGGCGGCGGAGGAGCAGGGGCTGCTCGGGTCTTCGTACCTCGCGCGCCACTCGCCGGTGCCCCCGGGGCGGCTCGCGGCGAACGTCAACATCGACGGCATGAGCATCTGGGGCCGCACGCGCGACGTGCCGGTCATCGGCCTCGGCAAGTCCTCGCTCGACGACTGGGTCCGCGCCATCGCGGAGGCCCAGGGCCGGGCCGTGGTCCCGGAGGCCTTTCCGGACAAGGGCGCCTACTACCGCTCCGATCACCTGAGCTTCGCCCGCGCGGGGGTGCCGGCGCTCACCCTGGACGCGGGCACCGAAGTGCTCGGGAAGCCGCCCGCGTGGGGCCGCGACCGGCAGCGCGAGTGGGAGGCGGCGCACTACCACCAGCCCACCGACGACCTCACCGGCTGGGACTTCTCCGGCGCGATCGAGGACGCCCAGCTCCTGTTCCTGCTCGGGGCGAAGGTGGCGGATGCTCCCCTCGCGCCGTCGTGGCGGCCGGGCGACGAGTTCGAGGCCACCCGCCGGAAGGCCCTCGCCGAGCTCGGGCGCTAGTCCTTGCGCGCCCTGTGGCTCGAAGGCCGGGCCCTCCGCTTGCGCGAGGACGTTCCCCTGCCTTTCCCTCCGGCGGGCGAAGCACTCGTGCGCGTGAGCCTCGCCGGCGTGTGCAACACCGACCTCGAGCTGGTCCGGGGCTACTACCCGTACACGGGCGTCCCGGGGCACGAGTTCGTGGGCGTCGTGGAGCGAGCGGACGGGGCGCCGGAGTGGGTCGGCCGCCGGGTGGTCGGCGAGATCAACGCCGCCTGCGGCGCGTGCGCGACCTGCCTCGCGGGCCGGCGCACCCACTGCGAGCGGCGGAGCGTCCTCGGCATCGTCGCGCGCGACGGGGCCTTCGCGACACACCTGGTCCTCCCCGTCGGGAACCTCCACGCGGTGCCGGAGGCCGTTCCCGACGAGGTGGCGGTGTTCACCGAGCCCACCGCCGCCGCCCTCGAGCTGCAGGAGCAGGTGCGCGTCTCGCCAGGCGACCGGGTCGTCGTGATCGGGGTCGGAAAGCTCGGGAACCTCGTGGCGCAGACGCTGGCCGCGACGGGCTGCCGGCTCCTCGCGGTGGGACGCAGCCCGCGCCCGCTCGCGCTGCTGTCCGCCCGCGGCATCCCGACCGCGACGGCGGACGGGATCGAGCCCCGGCAGGCCGATGTCGCGGTGGAGTGCACGGGCAGCCCGGAGGGCCTCGAGCTGGCCCGCCGCGCCGTGCGGCCGCGCGGCACGATCGTCCTCAAGAGCACGTACCACGGGAAGGCCGCGATCGACATGGCCCCCTTCGTCGTCGACGAGATCACCCTCGTCGGCTCGCGCTGCGGGCCGTTCGCCCCGGCCCTGGCCGCCCTCGCCCGCGGCGACGTGGACCCCCGCCCGCTGGTCGAGGCCCGCTACCCTCTCGCGGAAGCCGTGGCCGCCTTCGACCACGCCGCGAGGCCGGGTGCACTCAAGATCCTCGTCTACTGCTGAGGCGACCGGCCGCTGTCATCGGTTCCGCGGCGGGTGCCGCGCGCCCCCCTCCCGGGGACAACGAGCCGACTCGAGCCGATGGAGTCCCCGGGAGGGGGGCTCATCGCGGCAGCCCGCCGCTACCCGTTGCCCGTTGGCTCGGCCCACGAGCCAACGGTAGCCGCAGAACCGATGGCCGCGGCCAAGTACCGCCAATGGCCACCGGTAGCGGCGCGTCCGCCCCGCCCGCGGACTCATCGGTTCGGGACGGACGTTGTCCCGGGGGTGGGGAAACGCGGGCCGCCGCGGAACCGATGGCCGCGGCCAAGTAGCTGCCAATGGCCACCGGTAGCGGCGGGCTCCCGCGGAGAGCCCCCCCTTCCCGGGACTCATCGGCTCGGGTCGGACGTTGTCCCGGGAACGGGGGGCGCGCGGGACCCGCCGCGGAACCGATGGCCGCGGCCAAGTAGCTGCCAATGGCCACCGGTAGCGGCGGGCTCCCGCGGAGAGCCCCCCCTTCCCGGGACTCATCGGCTCGGGTCGGACGTTGTCCCGGGAACGGGGGGCGCGCGGGACCCGCCGCGGAGCCGATGGCCGCGGCCATGTGGCGCCGGCGTCGTCAGCCGACGACGAACGTGGGAACGCTGCCGCCGCCGGCGGAGACGTTGATGACCGAGCTGCGCGAGACGCGGGTCACCGCGCCGACCGACTCCCCGGCCACGTAGAACGGGTTCGTGTTCACCTTGAGGCTCACGAACTCGAGCGAGCCGCCCTCGAAGACCGGGAAGAGCTCCTCGGGGATCTCGACCCGCTCCTGCACCACCCACGGCGCCTCGAGGGCGGCGCGCACCGCGTCCTCCCACGCGCCGGGGGCGGTCTCGGAGCCGAGGAAGACCGAGCGCCCGCCGTACTCGTGCGTCGGCTTCAGGACCAGCCGCTCCCGGTTCTCCACCACGAACGGCACGAGGTCGATCTCCCGCCCGTCCTTCCGCGTGTGCCGCTCCGCGACGCGGCGGGTCCAGGGCAGCACGGCGGCCACCAGCGCCCGCTCGTCCTCGCTCAGCAGGTGGGCGAACGCCTCGTCGGTCAGGATCGCGAAGAACGCCTTGTCCTCGGAGAGCCGGCAGCGCAGGGAGTTGACGAACGGGCAGAGGCGGTGGCGGTAGGCGCCGAGGAAGGCGCGCACCTCGCTCTCGTGCTCCACGAGCTCGGAGAGGACCGCCCGGCGGTACACGAGGTCGACCGGCGCTCCCGCGGCGTGGAGCCTCCCACCGGCCACGTCCATCGCGCGCGGGTCGGCGATGACGCAATCGAAGCCGCGGGCGGCGAAGGCCTCGCGCAGGATCTCCTGGTCGGGGCGGGTCTTCACCTCGGCCCAGTCGACGATCGCGATCCGCGGGCGCCCCGTGCCTCCCGACGCGCGCCACCGGGCGGCGACCGCGCGGACGAGGCCCTCGTCGGACGGCTGGTAGGCGACCGGGATCTCGCGCGCGAGCTCGCGGAAGACCGGCAGCTCGCGGAAGAGGCGCGCCATGCGATCGCCGTAGCCGAAGCCGGCCGGGGCGTCGGAGTTGATCTCGATGAAGCGCGGCCCCGCGGGGGTGAGGAAGGCGTCGAGGCGAGAGAGGACGACGTCGGGGGGGCCGGGGTCGATCGCCACCCAGGCCGCCTCGGCCGCGGGCGTTCCCAGGAAGTCGCAGAGCCGGCCCACGTCCCCGTCGAAGACGAGCCGCCCCACCCGGGCCGCGGTCTCCATGACGCGGACGCCCCTCTCCCGCAGCGCGTCCCACTCCGCGCGCGCCACGAAGTGCGGGCGGACGAAGCTGGGCAGGGGCTCGCCGGCGAAGGTGACGCCCTCGCGCCGGAAGGTCTCGCGCAGGCCCTCGGCCTGCTCGCGGGCGGCGGCCGGGTCTTTCTCGAGGATCCGATGATAGCGCTCGACCGCGTCCCGCAATCGCCTAGCGCGCGTCCTTCCAGGCGACGCGGCCGCCCACGATCGTCATCGCCGGCCAGCCCTTCAGGATCCAGCCACCGAAGGGCGTGTTGTGGCTGCGGCTCTCGAACCGTGTCGCGTCCACCTGGCGCTTCTTCGCGAGGTCGAGGAGAGTGAGGTCCGCCGGCGTGCCGGGGGCGAGGGTCCCGCCGGGCAGGCCGAGCACCCGGGCCGGGTTCGCCGAGAAGAGCGCCACGAGGTACGGCAGCTCCAGGAGCCCGGCCCCGACCAGCCGGTCGAGGCAGAGCGCCACCGCCGTCTCCAGCCCCACGATGCCGTTCGCCGCGTGGTCGTACTCGACCTTCTTGTCGTCCACGGTGTGCGGGGCGTGGTCGGTGGCGATGCAGTCGATCGTGCCGTCCAGGAGCCCGGCCAGCACGGCCTCGCGGTCCGCCTCGGAGCGCAGCGGGGGGTTCATCTTCGTGTTGGTGTCGTAGCCGGTCTCGCGCACGGCCTCGTCGGTGAGGAAGAGGTGGTGCGGCGTGACCTCGGCGGTGACCCTCACCCCGCGCGCCTTGCCGCGCCGGACCGCGTCGACCGACGCCGCGGCGGAGAGGTGGGCGATGTGGACGCGCCCGCCGACGAGCTCGGCCAGGAGCACGTCCCGCTCGACCATGATGGCCTCGCCCGCGGCCGGCTGGCCGCGCAGGCCGAGCACCGTGGACACCGGCCCCTCGTTCATGCACGCCTTCTCGGCGAGGGTCGGCTCTTCGCAGTGGTCGATGATCGCGAGGTCGAAGGCCTTGGCGTACTCGAGGGCCCGGCGCATGACGCGCGCGCTGGCCACCGGCTTGCCGTCGTCGGAGACGGCCACGCAGCCGGCCTCTTTCAGGTCGCCGAACTCGGAGAGCTCCTCGCCCTTCTGGCCCCGGGTGATGGCGCCGATCGGGTAGACCCGCACCGCGCCCTCCGCGCGGGCCCGCTCGACGATGGCGCGCGTGATCCCCGCGGTGTCGTTCACGGGGTCGGTGTTGGGCATGGCGCACACGGCGGTGAAGCCGCCGGCCGCCGCCGCGCGGGTGCCGGTCGCGATCGTCTCCTTGTCCTCGCGCCCGGGCTCCCGCAGGTGGGTGTGGATGTCGATGAAGCCCGGGCAGACCACGAGGCCCTTCGCGTCGAGGACCTGGGCGCCCCGGGCCTGGACGCGGGGGCCCACCTCCTCGATCGTGCCCTCCGCGATCATCACGTCGAGGGTCGCGTCGAGCCCCTGGGCGGGGTCGACGACCCGCCCGCCCTTCAACAGCAGCCGGCTCATGACGCCGCCTCCGCGCTCCCGCCGAGGAGCAGGTAAAGGACCGCCATCCGCACCGCGACGCCGTTCGTCACCTGGTCGAGGATGACCGAGAAGGGACCGTCCGCGACCTCGCTCGCGATCTCCACCCCGCGGTTCATGGGGCCGGGGTGCATCACGAGGACGTCCTTCTTCGCGCGCCGCACCCGCTCCTCGGTGAGCCCGAAGTACCGGTGGTACTCGCGGGTGGTCGGGAAGAAGGCGCCCGACATGCGCTCCATCTGGATGCGCAGCATCATCACCACGTCCGCGCCCTCGACCGCCTCGTCGATGCGGTAGGTCACCGGCGCCATCGCCTCGATCCCCGGGGGGATGAGGGTGGGCGGGCCGCACAGGACCACGGAGGCCCCCATCTTCGCGAGCAGCCACAGGTTCGAGCGGGCGACGCGGCTGTGCAGGATGTCGCCCACGATCGCGACCCGCAGCCCCTTGAGCCGCCCCTTCCTCTGCCGCATGGTGAGAGCGTCGAGCAGAGCCTGCGTCGGGTGCTCGTGCGCGCCGTCGCCCGCGTTCACCACCGAGAAGCGGCAGTGACGGGCGAGGAAGTGCGGCGCCCCGGAGCTGGCGTGCCGCATGATGACCATGTCGGGGTTCATGGCCTCGAGGTTCTTCGCGGTGTCGAGGAGCGTCTCGCCCTTCGACACGCTCGAGGTGCCGGCGGCGATCGAGAGGCTGTCCGCGGAGAGCACGCGCTCGGCGACCTCGAAGGAGGACCGTGTGCGCGTCGAGGCCTCGTAGAAGAGGTTCACGATCGTCTTGCCGCGCAGGGCCGGGACCTTCTTGATCGGGCGGTCGAGGATCTCCTTGAGCCCGTCCGCGGTGTCGAGGATCGTCTGGATGTCCGGCGCCTCGAGGGGCTCGATGCCCAGGAGGTGCCGATGCGGAAAGCTCACCGCTTCCTCCGCTTCGCCGCGAGCGGCACGCGCCGCGGCTTCTCCTTCGCGCGTGCCGGGCGGGCCTTCGGGACGGGCCGCGTCGCCGGGCGCGCCGGGGTCTTCGGGATCAGGACGACCTCGTCCGTCCCGTCCTCCTCGCGGACCCGCACCTGCACCGCCTCGTCGCGGGAGGTCGAGAGCGCGCGGCCGACGTAGTCGGCCCGGATCGGCAGCTCGCGGTGCCCGCGGTCCACGAGCACGGCGAGCTCGATCCGCGACGGGCGACCGAAATCGATGAGCTGATCCAGGGCGGCCCGGACGGTGCGCCCGGTGAAGAGCACGTCGTCCACGAGCACCACGGTACGCCCGTCGATCGAGAAGAGGATGTCGGTGCCCTTGGTGATGGGCTGGGCGGCGAGGCTGGTGAAGTCGTCCCGGTAGAGCGAGATGTCGAGGGCGCCCACCGCGGGCTCTGCCCCCGCCGCCTCCGCGATCAGCCGCGCCAGCCGCCGGGCGAGAGGCACCCCCCGGCTGCGGATGCCGACGAGGGCGAGGCGTTTCGTGTCCGGGTGGCGCTCGAGGATCTCGTGCGCGATGCGCGAGAGGGTCCGGGCCATCCGGCCCGCGTCCATCAGGGTCACGCTGGCCAAAGCGCGCGCATGCTACCCCGGCGGCCCCCTCGCCGACAAGCAGGGGGCCCGGAGCCGGGACGAGCCCCGCCTCAGCCGAGGATCGCGCGCAGGCCGGCGGCGGTGTCCGAGAAGTCCGGGACGAGCGCATCCGGGGCCGCCTCCGCGAGCGTCACGGGCGTCGTCTTCCCCGTCGCCACCGCCACCGCGCGCACCCCGACCCCGCGGCCGCACCGGACGTCGTGGACGGAGTCCCCGACGATCACCGTGTCACGGCCCTCGAACGCGATCCCGGTCGCTTCGCGCGCGCGGACGAGAGCGACCGGCGGCAGCCGGTAGCGGTCCTCGTCGTCGGAGCCGTAGGCCCCGAAAGCGAAGAAGGGGTTCGCCCCGACCGGCGCGAGCTTGAGGCGGGCGCACGGCTCGAGGTTGCCGGTGAGGAGCCCGAGCCGGACGCCCGGCTCCCGCTCGAGCGCCTCGAGCAGCGCGAGAACACCCGGCTTGGCCCGGACGTGCTCGGGGCGGAGCGACTCCGCGAGGCGACGGCGGTAGCGCTCGAGCGCGAGCGGACGGCCCTCCTCGATCGCCGCGTCGCCGAGGCCGGCCCCGCGCATCAGCTCGCGCACGATCTGGGGATCGGTCTTGCCCGAGTAGTCGTAGCCGGCGGCGGGGCCGGCGGTGCCGAAGGTCTCGACGAGCGCCGCCTCGAGCGCGCGGGCGGAGACCCCGCCCGCGGAGACCAGCGTGCCGTCGATGTCGAAGAGGACGAGCCGGGGCTTCACCGGGGATCCTCCGGGAGCGGCGGGAGGTCGTCGAGCGGCGCCCCGGGCGCGGCCGGGGCGACCGCGAGGCTCTCGTAGCTGGGGATGAACGTGACCGGGTTCTCCTGCGCGAACGCAGGCTCGAGGATCTCGGTGAGGACCCGCCCCTCCATGTCGCGAGCGACCGGAAGGCCCATCAGGTAGAGGATCGTCGGGGCGACGTCGAGGACCGACGCGTTGAACGGGACCGCGCCCGGCCGGATTCCCGGGCCCACGACGAGCAGGACGCCGTCCGGCGCCCCGCCGTGGGAAGCGGCCCCGACGCTGGTGCCGGTCAGGGTGCCCACGAGCCGGCGCCACAGCGGCGTCGGCGCCAGGCCGTGGCCGGAAACGACCACGAGCACGTCCCACGGGCCGAGGTCCCGCTCGATCTGCCCCACCCATCGCTCCACCAGCGAGGCGTAGCGGCCCAGCACGCGGCCGTAGCGGCGCGCGTCCTCCGCGGCCACGTTGCCGAAGGCCTCCGGGTGCGCGAAGCGGTAGAACGCGTGCCCGGCCACGTCGTAGCCGTGGAACGAGACGACGAGGAGCGAGGGAGCGTACGCCTTGTGCAGCACCTCCGCCGCCCGGGCGTAGGTGAGATCGGGGGCCACCGCGTCCCGGGCCAGGGCCTGCAGCAACGGGTCGTCGAGCGGTTTCGCGGTCGGGGAGGCGGCGTCCGCGAGGTCGGCCAGCAGCGCGGGGTCGAGGTCCTGCGGCCCGACCGCGCGCGCCGCGATCTCGGGGAGCAGGCTGCGCGGGAAGACGGCTCCCGGCGCGCGCTCGGGGTCGCCGCGCAGCAGGTGGAAGTAGGGAGAGACCACGAAGCCGCGGATCGTCTCCGGCGGGTGCGTGCCCCAGACCTGGACGAGACCGGCCGGGATGCCGAAGGCGTCGAGGACGTTCCACAGGGCCCGCTGCCGCCTCGAGGTGGAGGCGACGGGCCGGCGCGAGACGAGCGACAGGCGCTCGAGCACCCCCACCAGGGCCCCCTTGGGCAGCAGGACCCACTCGCTGCCCGACCCGCGAAGCCGGTAGCTGGAAGCGCTCAGGATGCCGTGGTCGCGCGGGAGGCGCCCGGTCATGAGGGTCGTCCAGATCGGGGGGCCCTCCGTCGGCCGCAGCGTCGAGAGCGGACCGAAGGCGCCCCGTCGCGCGAGGCGGGCGAAGGCGGGAACCTCCCCGTCTTTGGCGACCGCCACGTCCGCGGGCGAGAGCCCGTCGAGGCCGACCACGACGACGCGGCGGGCGGGGCGGCCGGCGTCGAGCTGCACCGGTACCGGCGGCGTGGGCGGAGGCAGCTCCGGCCGGAAGGCCAGCGGCACCGCGAGCGCTGCGGCCGGGGCCAGGACGGCGAGCGCCGCCGCCAGGGGCCGGTCGTGACGCGGGAACAGGGCGAGGTCGAGGCCGATCGCCAGGAAGACGGCCGCGGCGCCCGTCACCACGACGGCGGAGACGGCGAGCGCGCGCAGCGTGTCGAGAGGCAGGGCGTGGCGGTAGGCCAGGAGGTTGTGCCAGTAGAGCGCGGCCGCGACCACGAGGGCCAGGAACGCGAGCGAGGCGAAGAAGGGGCGGCCCGCGATCACCGGTCGGAACGGGCGCGGCCACCAGCGCACCGCGGTCGCGGCGCCGGCCACGAGCGAGAGAGCCAGGGTGCCGCCGGCGGCCCAGGGGAGGAAGAGGCACAGGACCAGCGCCCCGACCTCGCGCCGGAGCGACAGGCCGGGGTTCAGATAGAGGGTCAGGGTGCAGAGGGCGATCGCCCCGATCGAGGCCGCGATGGCCGCGCTACCCAGCGTCTTCCTCGGCACGGGGAAAGAGCGTATCCGATTCGGGGCCGCCGCGGTCGACGCCCCCCGGGGGTGGCGGGTATCATCCCGCCGATGCCCGCCAACCGCGTCGCGCCGCTCGTCGACCGCGAGGCCCTCGGCGGGGCGTACTTCCTGCTGACCTTCCGGCACGCGGAGACCGCGCAGGAGGCGCGTCCCGGCCAGTTCGTGATGATCAAGGCCGGAGTCTCCGCCGAGCCCCCGCTGCGGCGCCCCTTCTCGATCCTGTCGGTGGACGCGACCCGGGAGACCTTCACCCTGTTCGTGAAGGCGATCGGCCAGGGCTCGCGGGCGCTGTGCGCGATGGCGCCGGGCGACACCGCCCAGTGCCTCGGCCCCCTGGGCCGGCCCTTCACGCCGCCGGCCGCGGGCGAAGAGGCCTTCCTCGTCGCCGGCGGGTACGGTGTCGCGCCCTTCCGCTTCCTGGGCGAGGAGCTGCGGCGCACGGGCGAAACGGCACGGCTCTTCTACGGCGGGCGCACGGCGGCCGACCTGCCCCTCCTCGATCGCCTGGGCGGGCGGGGGCTGAGGCTCGTGCCGGCCACCGAGGACGGCAGCCTCGGCGAGCGGGGCCGCGTCACCGTCCCGCTCGAGGCGCACCTCGACGCGGCGACGGGAAGGGTGCGCCTCTACGCCTGCGGCCCCGAGGCGATGATGCACGCCGTCGCCCGCATCGCGGCGGCACGGGGGCTCACCGCCGAGGTCAGCCTCGACCCCTGGATGGGCTGCGGCATCGGCACCTGCCTCGGGTGTGTCGTCCGCGTGCAGGGAGAGAACGAGCCGCGCTGGAAGTACCGTTGCGCGTGCACGGAGGGCCCGGTCTTCGACTCCGCCCGCGTGGTGTGGCCGGACGAGGAGGACTCGCGCGCCCGCCGCGCGGGGGGCGGAACGCAGGAGGGCGGGCGGTGAGCCTCGCGGTCGAGATCGCCGGGATCCGCTTCAAGAACCCCCTCATCGCCGCCTCCGGCACGTTCGGCTACGGCGTCGAGTACGAGGGCGTCCTCGACCTCTCCCTCCTCGGCGGCATCGTGTCGAAGGGGCTCTACATGGAGCCGCGGGACGGCGCCCCCACACCCCGCATCGTGGAGACCCCCTCCGGGCTGCTCAACGCGATCGGGCTCCAGGGAGTGGGCATTCGCGCGTTCGTGCGGGACGTGCTCCCGCGCCTGGCGAAGCACGACACCGCGCTCCTGGTGAACGTCTGCGGCGACACCGTCGACGAGTACGCGGAGGTGTCCCGCGTCTGCGACGGGGTCCCCGGCATCGCCGGCCTCGAGATCAACATCTCCTGCCCCAACGTGAAGAAGGGCGGCATGGCCTTTGGCGGCGACCCACGGATGACCCACGAGGTGGTGGCGGCGGTGCGGAAGGCGACCCGACTGCCCATCATTCCCAAGCTGTCGCCCAACGTGGGCGACATCACGGTCTTCGCCCGTGCCGCCGAGGAGGCCGGGGCCGACGCGCTCTCGTGCATCAACACGCTCCTCGGCCTCGCGATCGACGTGGAGACGCGGCGCCCGAAGCTCGGCTTCGGCACCGGCGGGCTCTCCGGCCCGGCCATCCGCCCGGTGGCCGTGAGAATGGCCTGGCAGGTTGCACGCGCGGTGAGGATTCCGGTGATCGGGATCGGCGGGATCGCCGGAGCGCAGGACGCCCTCGAGTTCCTGATCGCGGGCTGCCGCGCGGTCCAGATCGGCACCGCGAACTTCGTCGACCCCGGGATCTACGAGCGCATCCTGGCCGACCTGCGGGCCTACCTCGAGCGGCACGGAGCGGACGACGTCAACGCCGTGGTGGGGACGCTCGAGTACCCGGGGCTCCCCCGGCCCTGCGACACTGGAGGACGCGAATGAACCCCCGCGATCGCCTCATCGTGGCCCTCGACGTCCCGGAGGCCGGCGCCGCGCGCGCTCTCGTCGATCGGCTGGCGGGCCGCGTGGGCCTGTTCAAGATCGGCAGCCAGGTCTTCACCGCCGCCGGGCCCGACCTCGTCCGCGAGATCGTGAGCCGCGGCGACAAGGTCTTTCTCGACCTCAAGTTCCACGACATCCCGAACACCGTCGCCGGCGCGGTGGCGAGCGCCTCGCACCTGGGCGTCTCGCTCGTGGACGTCCACGGCCTGGGCGGGCGGGCCATGATCGAGGCGGCGGTGGGCGCGCTGCCCGCCATGGGGACGCGCCTCCTCGCCATCACCATCCTCACCAGCCACGACGACGGGACCCTGGACGAGATCGGCGTGAACGGGTCGGTGGTCGAGTCCGTGCTCCGACTCGCGCAGCTCGCGAAGGAAGCGGGTGCGGACGGCGTCGTGGCCTCTCCCCACGAGGTGCAGGCGATCCGCGAGACCTGCGGGCGCGACTTCCTGATCGTGACCCCCGGCATCCGGCCGGCAGGCGCGGCCCGGGGCGACCAGGCGCGCCTGGCGACGCCGGCCGCCGCGCTCGCCGCCGGCGCGGACTACCTGGTGGTGGGCCGGCCCATCACCGAGGCCGCCGACCCCGCGGCCGCCGCCGACGCGATCGTGCGCGAGATGGAGACGGCCCTCCGGCCCTGAGCCGAGGGTGCGACGGAGCGCCCCCCTTCTTCAATTCGTCCGGAAGACGAACACGACGCGCTCCCCGGGCCGACCCTGGAGCCGGAAGGTCACCGAGTCCCCCGCGAGCTGTAGGACTTCGCCCGGCGACGACTCGAAGGCTCTCGGGACGGAAGCCCGGTACGCCCCCGAGCTCGAACCGCCACGTCCCGGCGGATCGGGCCTCGACGAGCGTCGCCTCGACACGGTTTCCCCCGGGCCTCGAGCCGGACGGAGAGTGGAGCTGCGGCCTGCGCGCGGGAAGGCCGCCTCCCCGTTCGCGACGACCTGGCCCGCTCCTCCCGGCACGCCCAGCTCGCTGACGATGCTCGGGCTCAGGGTGGACGCACCCGGCCCCGGGACACTCGCAGGAGGTGCCCGTGTTGATGACGTCTACCTGCGTCTTGGCCGAGTAGGTGGCGTTCCCGCAGGTGTCCTGGGCGTAGGCCTGGACCTCCAGGGTCCTCGCACAGGTGGCGCCGAGGTAGGCGTTGACCGCGGACTCCGTCCAGTCGTAGGGCCAGGGGCTGCCGCTCGTCACGGGCCCCAGGATGACCTGCTCGGGACCCGGGTAGTTGATCTTGTACTCGACGAACGCGACCCCGTTGTTCCCCGTGGTGGCGTCACTGGCGGAGGCCTCGAGGTGGACGGGGTAGAGGAGAGGGGTCGGGTACGAGCTCCCAGCGGCCGGTTTGGCCAGCGTGACGACCGGGCCCTGCGTGTCAGTCGAGCATCCGGTGGTGACGGTCGCGGGGTTCACCGTCACCGTCAGCCGCCGATGCGCTTTCGGTTCGTTGTTGGGGGCAACCGACTGGATCGTCATTCGCACGCCATAGGTCCGCGACGGCCGAGCGACGAACGGCCGATCCCCGGAGAACCGAGCTGCGGGAAACGGTCGTGAAGGTACACGACGGACTGGCACCCGTTCGTCTCGATGACACCGTCCACCTCGACCGCGTAGCGCATCGGGTAGGGGCCGACGATGCGCACATGTCGAAGCGGAGGCACAAGCGGCTCGGTGCCCACGATCGTGTCGCCCGGGACGAGGGTCGAGACCGTCGAGGACCTTGAAGGACGGGCTGAAGGCGGCCAGTGAGCGTGGTCGTGGTGGTCGTCGTCGTCGGTACGGTCGTGGTGGGCACCTCCCCGCGGGCGGCTGGGTCGTCGTGGGTGTCGAGGCCGATCCGTCTCCGATCCGCCGGCCACCACGCCACCCCTCCCCCCACGACCGCGGCGCCGCCCACCGCGAGCGCGGCGGTGGCCCCGGCCCCGAGGCCAGCGGCGGCGGCCCCGCCGGCGAAGCCGGCGGGCAGGCTCGGAAAGACGGCGACGGTCGCGCTGTTCAGGAACGGCGCCACCGGCAGCTTCGAGTCGACACTCGGACGCGCTCGCCACCACGAGCGCCTCGGCCTCCGGCGTGCGGCTCTCGATGAAGGACCGGTCGAACGCGTCCACGTAGTACTGGATCCGGCGACCGACGAGCTCCTTCTTCGGGCGCGGGAGGATGCCCGCGTGACAGGGCGAGTTGGAGGCCATCTCGACGTAGTACCAGTCGGGCGGAGCGTCCGCGACGCGGAAGTAGACGCGGGCGCGCGCGAGGCTGGACCGCGGGAGCGAAGCAGGCGTTGAGCCGGGGGTACTGGCCGGCGACGATGCAGCCGACGGTACCGTGGTCGATGGCGACACCCTCCGCCTGGAGCGTCGACGGCGACAGGAGGCCGAGGAGGCCCAGCACGAACGCAGCCTTCCGCATTTCGTTTTCCCCGGCGGACCCGCGGGAGAGACGGAGACGAGCCCGCGCATTCCTTGCGCCTCGCAAGCGCGAGGCGAGTGTAGCACCCCGGAGGGGCGCGGCCGTGAGCCCCGTCACGGGCGGGGGGACGGGTCGGCCGACGGCTCGAGACGGCGGGCCCACGGCGTCTCGCGGGTACTCCTCGCGGAGCTGCCGGCGCCAGGCCGAAGCACCCTCCGGGTCTCCCGCCGCCTCGCGGGCGAGGGCGCCCGAGTGCAGCGCCTGCGGCCGGTGCGGCCCCGGCTCGCCCTCGACGACGAGGGTGAACGGCTCGACCGCCTCGCGTGCGTGACCGGCGCGCAGGAGCGCCTCGCCGCGGACGCAGAGCAGCTCGGCTCGCCGTGGATCGGGCGACACCAGGAGCGCGGCCGCGTGGCGAGCGTACTCCGCGGCGTCCTCCCACCGCTCCTCCGCGTAGGCCCGGGAGGCGCGCGCGTCGAGCGCGTCGACCGCGCCGGCGTGCGAGGGCTCGGGAACGAGGCGCAGCGCGGCCACCCCGGCGACGAGCGCGAGGGGCAGCACGGACGCGAGCCAGGGCGACCGGCCCGCGGCCGGCGGCGGGCTCCGGCCGCCTGGCCGGGGTCCTCCTCGGCGCGACGCCGACGCCAGGTCGAGGCGGCGACGAGACCGATGGCGAGCACGGCCAGGCCGATACCGGCGTAGTCGGAGCCGGTGCGAGCGGCGTAGGCGAGCCGCACGTCGCGCTGGCGCGGCACGATCAGCATGAACCCGGGCGAGGCGAGGTACGGGCCGTCGGCGCCCTCGGCCCGCCAGCGCGGGTGGTACGAGACCTTCACCAGGAGGGGGTGGCCCGGGCGGCTCGTCGTGATGCGGATCGACTCGTCTTCGAGCGCCTCGGTCACCTCCGCTCCCGCGGGCAACGGCCGCTCGGGCGGGGGCCCCCAGGGGTCGGCCGCCACGACGTCGAAGCGCGGGTCGTCGGTGAAGACGAGGACGGCGCGGTTGGGCGGCTTGCGCGAGAACCAGCGGAAGGCCTGGTCGCGCCACCCGGCCGGCGCGGCGCGCACCGGCGCGAAGGCGAGGGGCTCGACGTAGCGGGGCGAGGGGCCGGTCAATCGGTAGAGCGTGTAGGGCGGTATGCGCACCTCGCGCCGCACGTCGGCACGAGCGTCGAGCGCCGAAGCGAGCGTGTCGCTCACCGCGACCAGGCGATCGACTCCCAGCAGGGGCAGCCGCGCGAGCCCGGTCTCGAGGTCGAACCGGGAGTAGGTCCGGCTGCGGAAGGGGTTCGGCGAGGAGGGAAACAGCTCCGAGAGCAGGTAGTAGACCGGGTGCGTGGTGAGGCTCGACTGGTTGTAGACGCCCTCGATCCCCGAGCGCCCGGAGAAGAAGGGCACCGTTTCGTGCATGCGGATCGAGCCCGCGCGCTCGTGCACGGGACCGTACTCGAACGCCACGCGCGGGGCGCCCGGGCCCGCGCCGAGCCTCCCCATCAGCTCCTTCCAGGCCGGCCACAGCTCCTTCGCCTCCAGCCCGGAGTAGTTCCAGTCGACCCAGTGGCGCAGGAAGCGCGAGCTCGCGTCCGCGTGCACCGCGGCCACCAGCACGAGGCCCACCGCGGCCACGTCGGCCAGGGCAAGGCGCGCGAGCGCGAGGCCGAGCCCGGCCGCCCCGGCCAGGGCCAGCGACAGCTGCGCGAGCGGGACGAAGCGCACGTCGATCACGCCGAGGCCCGGTCCGGCGGAGGCGAGGGCCGCACCCGAAAGCGCCCCGAAGCCGAGCAGCAGCAGCCGCGCGTCGGCCCGCCCGCCCCTCGCGCGCCGGGCGAGCGTCGCCGCGACCGCGAGGGCGCCGGCGATGAGGAGCGGCCGCAGGAGCGGCGGGAAGATCCCGTGGGCGGTGACGTCGATCCAGGCGTCGTCGAAGGGCGTCGTCCAGCCCCAGTCCGCGAGAAGCGGCACGAGGGCGGGGCCGGCGAGCGCAAAGGCCAGCGCCGCGACCGCCAGCAGCCAGCCGAGCGTCCGCCAGGACCGGCGGCTGGTCCCGGGATCGCACAGGAGAAGGCCCGTGGCCGTCAGGCCCGCCCACAGCACGGCGTAGCCGTGCGCGTAGCTGGTCAGCGCCAGCACGGCGGCCGGGGCCCAGGGACCCCGCCCGTCGGCGCGGGCCCGGAAGAGAACGCCCAGGAAGAGGATGGCGAAGCCGACGCCGTAGGTGTAGGAGAACTCGCCGGTGAGCGTGCTCGCGATCGTGCCGCCCCAGATCGGGTTGTCCTCGACGTACAGGAAGACGAGCGCGGCGCCGGCGCCCAGGAGCGGGGCCGGAAAGGCCAGCCGCATCAGGCGGAACGAGACGTAGACGAGGAGCGGCAGGAGGAAGACGCCGAGCGCGGTGCCGAGCTTGAAGGCGACCGGCATCCCGACGAGGGGAGCGAGCGCCGACATCAGGAGGAAGGGGAAGGGGAAGTAGTAGAGGAGCAGCGGGTGCCCGAGCGACGCGCCGGGGTACCAGCCGTGCAGCCGGAGGCTCGGCAGCAGGCGCTCGTGAAACCACACCGCGGTCGGGTAGTGGCACGGCGTGTCGCCCCCGGCCGTGATCGTCGGCAGGAGCAGCAGCGAGGGCCGCAGCAGGTCGAGGAGCACGAGCAGGATCGCGGCGAGGCCGAGGGCGTCGGCGAGTCGCTGCCGAGAGGTCGCGAGGGCCATCCGCCGCAGTCTAGCAGCCGCTCCGGGCGCGAGGGCGACCAGGGCGACCGCTCCGCCTTTGCCGACGGCGCGGAGCAGCGTATCGTGTTCGCCAGGCGGCTACCCCAGGAGGCTCCATGGCCCGACGTCGTGTCTTCGTCCTGCTGATCGGCAACAAGGAGAGGGGCGAGGTCAATCATTTCCAGCTGCTTCAGGAAGAGACGGCCGCCTCCGAGGGCCGGAGGCTGGGGATGGACGTCGAGGTGGCCTTCGCGCCCGGATTCGATCAGCTCCGACTCCTCAAGAAGCGGCTGCTCGACTCCGCCCTGGCGCCGCTCGACGCCGTGCTCACCGAGCCGGCGAACACCTCGACCATGGACCTCGTGCTGCGCGAGCTCCGGGGCAAGGTCGGGCTCGTCATCCTGAGCGCGTGGGGCCCGTCGGTCGAGGCCGCGGCGCCGGAGTGGGGCGCCGGCCTGCCGCTCGGCACCGTGGGCACCGACCACGTGCGGGTCGGCGAGATCCAGGGGCGGCAGGTCAAGGCGTTTCTGCCCTCCGGCGGTCGGGTGCTCTGCGTCGCCGGGCCGCTGCGCTCCTCGGCCGCGCAGCAGAGGCTGGAGGGCGTGAAGTCGCAGGTGGGCCCCGGCATCGAGCTGCAGGAGATCTCGGCCGGCCAGTGGACGGAGTCGGACGGCATCGTGGCCTTCAACGACTGGTACCGGGTGGCGAAGGCGCGCGACCCGATCGTGCAGGTCGTGGCCGCGGGCAACGACGAGCTCGCGCTCGGCGCCCGGCGCGCGTGCGAGGCGCTCGCCAGCGTCGAGCACCGCGGCGCGCTCCTGAAGGCACGCTTCATCGGCGTCGACGCCTGCCCCACGTTCGGGCAGAGGCTGGTGGCGGAGAACCAGCTCGCGGCAAGCGTCTTCACCCCCGCGAACACGGGCCTCGCCCTCTCTCACCTCCACCGCTTCTGGACGGTGGGGACGACCGTGCCGCTGCGCTCCTTCACGGAGGCCCGGCCGTGGCCCCCCGGCAGCGCCGGCGCCTCGTAGCCCCGGGGTGCGCTGGCGCCTGGGACGTTTGCACCTTTACGCGGAGCGACGGCGTCGGGTAGGATTCCCGCCCTCTCATGAAGGACACGCGGCGCATCCTCGTCGTGGACGACGATCCCGGGATCGGCCAGATGCTGACGAAGGCGCTCGCGCGCCACGGGTTCCAGGTGGACGCCGCCACGTCGGCCGACGAGGCGCTCGAGAAGTCGGACACCGCCAGCTACGACGCCGCCCTCGTGGACCTCGTCATGCCGGGCCGCGACGGGGCCGACCTCGCGGGCACGCTCCGCCGCCGCTTCCCGGGGCTCCCGATCGGCCTGCTGACCGGGTACGCCCACTCCCCGCTCATCCCGGCGATCGAGAAGTCGGGCATGGCGGTCTTCAAGAAGCCGGTCCTCATCCAGGAACTCGTCGAGTTCCTGCAGAGGGAGATCTGACACCCTCGCGTGCCCCTGTCTCGCGGGCACGCGAGGGACCTCAGATCCCCCGCTTCGCCCGCTTCCGCAGCAGGCGCTCCTGCCGCCGCTCGAAGCCCTCGGTCAGGTGTCGCGACCGCACGTCTCGGTGGCGCTGCGGCTCGACGAGCCGCATTCCCCGCTCGACGGCGGCGAGCGCCTGGTCCAGGTCCCGGGCCCGGTGCTCGTGGTGCATGGCCAGCTCGCGCCAGCCCTCCACCTCGCCCGCCTCCCCCGCCTCGGCCCAGAGGGCCGCGGCCCGATCGTGCTCCCCCCCCCGCTTGGCGCGCCAGGCGAGGCGCAGGAGCGCGGGGCCGCGCAGCGCCCCGGGGCCGAGGTCGAGGGCGCGGCGGTACTCGGCCTCGCTGCGGTCGTAGAGTCGCGCCCGCTCCAGCACGCGCGCGAGGCTGAAGACGTCGCGCGGGTCCTCGGCGCGGCCCTCCTCCACCCACTGGCAGGCGAGGACCGCGAGCGCGGCCAGCGAGACGATGTCCTGGCGGTTGTGCTCGAACACCCTCGCCAGCATCCGCGCGTCGCGCCGGCGCACCCAGTCGAAGTAGACCTGCGGGATCTCCTCGCCGGGGATGTCCCCGTGGCGCCGCAGGCCCATGAGCGCGGCCTCGAGCGACTGCAGCCGGCAGGACTCGAGCCGCGCCTTCCACAGCCGCCGCGCGGGGTGCAGGAGGTCGAGGTGCCGGGCCCCGGACAGCGGGAAGCGTCCCCGGTTGAGGCGGAACCGCGCCTCGAGGAGCGGCACGTCGAACATCTTGCCGTTGAAGGTGACCAGGCCATCGAAGCGCGCCAGCTCGTCCGCCAGCGCGTGGAGCAGCGCCGCCTCCTCGTGGTAGTCGCGCATGAAGTACTGGCGGACGACGAAGCGGTCGCCCTCCACCCAGCCGACGCCGATCAGGAAGGCGGCGGTTCCCGTCCCGCCGGCGAGGCCAGTCGTCTCGGTGTCGAGGAACACGGCTCGGCGCAGGTCGAAGCCGTCCAGCTCCGGCTCCGCGGTGAGGATCCCGACGGTGGAAGGACCGATCGCGTGGACGCGCGAGAGCGGCACGTCGCCGTGGCGCACCTCCAGGTGGACCGCGGTCTCGACGCGAAAGAACTCCCCGCGCTCGTTCTCGACCCGCATCCCCTCGACGAGCTCCTCGAGCGGGACGGGGGCGGGCCCCCGCCGCTCCGCCTCCTTGACCGCGGCGACGGCCACGAGCCGCTCGAGACGCGCCTTCAGGGAGAGCACCTCGCCGTCGCCCGGCGACTCCCCCAGCATCTCGCGCTCGAGCCGTTCGAGGCCGAAGGCGCCGGACGCGTCGTCGCTGGACGGCCCCGACGGGGGCTCGGGGCGACGCAGGCGCTGGAGGCGATGGTGGAGGTCACTCACTTGCGAAAGACCGTCCAGGCAACCGGGGGGGTTTCGGGGGGCGGCGCCCCCCCATTGAAGCTGGGAACAGCTTGGCCGTTACTGGAGCTTCCGTCAAAGGTGCTCCTCTACGAAGCGACCGGCCTTCACCGGGGCCTTCCTCAACGGACAGATCCCTCGGAATCCGCTCGACTGGGATTCCTCGGGTGCAAGACGGCCTCGAGGATCGCCATCGCCACGGCCTTGCCGTTGCTGCCCACCTCCCCGGCCGGCCCCACGCACGAGGGGCAGCCGTCGGTGCAGGGGCAGGCGGCGATGAGCGAACGGCTCTCGGCCAGCAGCCGATCGTGGAGGCGGTAGAGCGGCTCGGAGAGGCCGATGCCGCCCGGGTAGGCGTCGTAGACGAACACGTTCGGCTCGTAGTCGTCGCCCGGCGGGCGGCTCGGCCGAGCGGCTCCCGCGACCCGCCCCGAGCCGCAGCAGCCCCCGCTCGATCCGAGCCTCGCCCTGGCCGTTGTCACCGAGGGCGACCCCGAGGTCGTGCCGGTCGCACATGAGGAAGAGCGCCGCCAGCTGGCCGAGCGTGTAGGAGAGCGCCACGACGCCGTCCCTCCGCTCCTCGAGCGAGAAGGGCAGCGCCTGCATGATCTCGCGGGGGACGGTGAGCCAGTACGCGGTCGTGTGCATCTCGTTCTCGGGCATGACGAGCTCGCCCGAGCCCACGTTCTCGCTCGTGTGGAACTTGATCTTCTTGAACCCCACCACCTGCGAGGTCACGTGCACCTCGCCGTGGTTTCTCCGGCCGTTCGCCCGCGGCTCCTCCGCGAAGCGCTCCAGGATGCGCACCTTCGTGTAGGTGATGGCGTCGGTGTAGTAGTCCACCTCCGCCTCGCGTATCTCCACCCGGCGCTCCTCGTGGTCGTACTTCTCCACGAAGTACGTGCGCCCCTCCAGGATGTAGATGGCCTTCTCGTGGACCATGGACGGCGCCGAGTCGTAGTCCACCTCGGCCACGATCCGCGGCTCCCGGGTCACGTCCTGGATCACGAAGTTGTCGGAGGAGACGGAGCGGAGGCTCACCGCGTCGGCCGGGTAGCTGTCGCTCGTCCAGTGCCAGCGGTCGCCCGCGCGGTGCAGCAGCTTCTCCTCCTCGAGGTACTTCAGGATCTCGAGGAGGTTCTCCTTGCCGAAGGGCTCGTCCCCGACGAAGGGCAGCTCGAAGGCCGCGCACTTGACGTGGTTGACGAGGATCTGCAGGTTGTCCGGGTTGATCCGGCCCTGCTCGACCGGCGCGCCGAAGAAGTAGTCGGGGTTCTTCGCGATGAACTGGTTGAGGGGGGTGGAGTTCGCGACGAGGACGGCGACCGACGTGCCCGTGCGCCGTCCCGCCCGCCCCGCCTGCTGCCAGGCCGAGGCCACGCTGCCCGGGTAGCCCACGAGCACCGCCGCGTCGAGGCTCCCGATGTCGATCCCGAGCTCGAGCGCGTTCGTGGAGACGACACCGAGCACCGACCCCTCGCGCAGCCCCCGCTCGATCTCCCGCCGCTTGAGGGGCAGGTAGCCGCCCCGGTACCCGCGGATGATCCCCTCCGAGCCCGGCTTCGCCTCGAGCGCCTCCTTGAGATACGTCACGAGGATCTCGGTGGCGAGGCGGGAGGGCGCGAAGACGATCGTCTGCAGTCCCTTCGAGAGGAACGAGAGCGACACGTCCCGGGCCGAGTTGAGGGCCGACTTGCGGATGCCGAGCTGGCGGTTCACGACCGGGCGGGTTGTAGATCGCGAAGTACCGCTCGCCGCGGGGGGCGCCGCTTCTGGTCCACCAGCGTCATCTCGCGCTCGGTGAGCGCCTCGGCCAGCTCCCTCGGGTTGCCGATCGTGGCCGAGGAGCAGATGAACTGCGGCCGCGAGCCGTAGAACTCGCACAGCCGCCGCAGCCGCCGGAAGATGTTCGTGACGTGCGAGCCGTAGACCCCGCGCAGGCTGTGCAGCTCGTCCACCACCACGTAGCGCAGGTTCTCGAGCAGCTTCACCCACTTCGTGTGGTGCGGCAGGATGCCCTTGTGGAGCATGTCGGGGTTCGTCACCACGACGTGCGCCCGCGCCCGGATCGCCTTGCGGGCGTCCTGCGGCGTGTCCCCGTCGTAGGTGAAGGTCCCGATGTCCGCCCCGATGGCCTCGATCACCCCGTGCAGCTCCGCCAGCTGGTCCTGGGCCAGGGCCTTCGTCGGGAAGAGGTAGAGGGCCCGCGCGTCGGGGTCCTTCAGGATGCGGTCGAGGACGGGCAGGTTGTAGCAGAGGGTCTTGCCCGAGGCCGTCGGGGTCACGACCACGACGTCCTTCCCCGCCTGGACCTGCTCGTAGGCCTCGCGCTGGTGGGTGTAGAGCCCCTGGTAGCCGCGCCCGACGAAGCGTCTCCCGCAGCTTCGGGTGCAGCCCCTCCGGGAAGTCCACCACCTGGGCGGGCTGGGCCGGGAAGTGCCGGAGCGCGGTCAGGACGGGGTCGGTGCCGAGGGTCTTCTGGATCTCGAGGCCCTTCAGCACGGAGAGAAGGGCCCCGTCGTTGTCGGAGCGGGTCAGGGCGAGAGGGTGGCTCATGACGCCCGCATGATGGCCGAAGGAGTGGACACAGGAGGTCCGGAAAGCGGGAAGGGGGTATTCTCCCGGGGAGAGGCCCTCGAATGACCCCCCAGAACCCCATGCAAGACGCCGTCCGGACCCTCCTCGCCGGGCTGGGGGAAGACCCCGACCGGGAGGGCCTCGACCGGACACCCGAGCGGGTGGAGAAGTCCTTGAGGTTCCTGACCAGCGGCTACGGCCAGGACCCGAAGGCCCTCATCAACGAGGCCCACTTCACCGTCAGCTACGACGAGATGGTGCTGGTCAAGGACATCGACGTCTTCTCCATGTGCGAGCATCACCTGCTCCCCTTCTACGGAAAGGCCCACGTCGCCTACATCCCGAACGGCAAGGTGGTCGGCCTCTCGAAGATACCGCGCCTCGTGGACATGTTCGCCCGGCGGCTGCAGGTGCAGGAGCGCCTGACCGTCCAGATCGCGGAGACGATCCAGGAGGTCATCCGGCCCAAGGGCGTCGGCGTCGTCATCGAGGCCATGCACTTCTGCATGATGATGCGCGGGGTCGAGAAGCAGAACTCGATCGCGGTGACCTCCTGCATGCTCGGCGGCTTCCGCGACCGCCAGCCCACGCGCGAGGAGTTCCTCGAGCTGATCCGCCGGACGGCCAGTTAGGGGGACGCGGCGCGCGTCCTACTCGGTCGGGTTCGTGCGGCGGATGCGCCGCGCCATCACCTTCATGACCTCGAGGGCCAGGCCCGGGACCTTCCGGACGAGGTCGTTGAAGGCCGCGACGTCCACGAGGACCAGCGTGCAGTCCGGCCCGGCCACGGCCGTGGCGCTGCGGGGAGCGGGATCGACGAGGGCCAGCTCGCCGAAGATGCCGCCCTGCTCCACCGTCTCGAGGAGCGTGTCCCCGATGCGAAGGTCCACGCTCCCGGTGCGGACGATGAACATCTCGCGCCCGGCGTCGCCCGCGGAGAACACGACCTGGCCGGGGTCGAGCTTGAGCGGCGCCTCGTCCAGGGTCATCACCGCCTCGAGGTAGGTCTTCACCGCGGCCATCCGCACCTCCATGGCTCCGGCGACCGATGGTACCGCGGCAGCGCCGAGGAGCCGGGCGAGCGCCGCGCGCAGCTCCTTTCGGTCGCCGAGCAGATCCCTCACCGCGGGCCACTCGGCCCGCAGGTCCTCGAGCGTGTCCACGTCGCGCCGCGGCTCCAGCTCGCGCACGGACAGCCCCGCCGCCGCCGCGCGCGCCAGCGTCTGCCCGCGGACACCGGGCGTGCTCCACTCGATGCCGGCGAACAGCTCCGGCCGCGGCTCCCGCAGCGCGATCAGGTAGTAGCCCCCGTCGTCGGCCGGCCCGATCACGACGTCCGCCGCGTCGAGGGCCGAGAGCGCCTCGCTCACCGTCGCCCGCGACACGCCCGGCGCGTCCGTGCCGACGATCGCCACCCGACTCGCGCCTCGGGCGAAGGCCCGGGCGAAGGCGTCGGCCATGCGCGCGCCCAGGTCGTCGCCGGACTGCGCCATTAGCCGGACGCCGGGGAGCCAGTCGCGCATCTGCGGAAGCGACTCCGGCGGGTCGAAGAAGACGAGCCGCTCGTAGTCTCCCGCGACCGGCGTCGTGGCCTCGAGCACCCGCTCGGCGAGCGCGCGATACAGGTCGGCCGCGGCCTCCGCGCCGATCGCGGCCGCGAGCCTCGTCTTCACCGCGCCGGGCCGCGGGTGCTTCAGGAAGACGACGAGGGCGCTCCCCGGCCATCTCAGCGCGACGCTCTCGCGCCGGGAAGGTGACGGTCGGCGAAGTCGAGGTACTGCTCCCAGTCGTACGCGGTGAGCGCGTGCTTCCCGCGCCGCAGGTGGTAGCCGATCGAGCCGCCCACCGGCCGGTCCGGGACCGGCATCTCGTCGACCCCGAGCCCCGGGCGCCCGAGGAGGCGGTACACGGGCTCCGCCGCCTTCGCGGCCAGGAACTCCCCGCGGGGGTCGGCCCAGAGGTCCTCGGTCGCGCTCGCGACGTAGAGGGGCCGAGGGGCCACCAGCGCCAGCAGCTCGTGCTGGTCCACGGGGAGCGCCTCCTCCCGGCCCGCGTACTCGCGGTAGCGGGAGCAGAACCAGTGCGGGAAGACGCCCGTGATGTTCTCCGTCCTCTCGCCGAACTTCCGCCGCGCCAGCGCGGCCCCGCCCTCGCCCGAGTCGTTCGAGATGACGAGCGCGAACCGCTCGTCCCAGGCCCCCGCCCACAGCGCCGTCTTCCCGAGCCGCGAGTGGCCGATCACGGCGACGCGGCGGCCGTCCACGTCGGGGTCGGCCTGGAGGCAGTCGAGCGCGCGGCTGAGGCCCCAGGCCCAGGCGCCGATCGCGCCCCAGTCGTCGGGGGCGAAGCGGCCCGTGGTGCCGGGGCCGATCCGGGCGCGCACGCCGTCCTTCCAGCCGTCCGGGTGGTCGGGCTCGAGGTCGCCGTAGTACACGGTCGCGAGCGCGTAGCCGCGGTCGAGGATCCGCTCGACCGGCCACGAGGCCGCGTTCGTCCCCCGCGCGGCCTCGGTCGCGCGGTTTCCCGCGACGCCCGGGCCCTCGTCCATCCACGCGCTCGAGAGCCGGATCGCCGGGTCGGGGTGGACCGCGTGGTTCCCGTCGAAGTTCAGGCCGAGGAAGGCCGGGACAGGCCGTCGCGCCGCGTTCGGCACGTAGAGGAGGATCTCGAAGGCGGGGCCGCTCTCCGAACCGTCGAGGAGCACCCGCACCTGCCTGCGCGTCGCGAGGCCGTCGAGCGCGCGTGGGTCCGACTCGACCACGACGAAACGCATTCCCGCGGGCGGCCCGGGGCTGCGACCGTAGACGTCTCTCTCGAAGAGCGCGACGACCTCCTCGCGGCGTCTCGGGCCACGTCGCCGGCGGCCGTGACGGGACGGCCGTCGACGAAGCGCAGCGGGTCGGGCAGGACGTACGCGGGCACCTTCGCCTCGTCGTAGTTCGCTCCCGCCGGCTGCGCCGCGACCGGTGCGGCCACGGCCAGGAAGCCCACGGCCACCCAGGGGGTTCGCTTCATGTTCCCTCCTACTGCCTGCCCTCGCGCGCCCCGAAGAACACGATCGCCGCGCCGGGCTTCTCGAACGCGGCGTCCACGATCGCGTGCCCGGACGCGTCCAGCGTCACGCTCGTCCCCGGCGTCGCCCAGAAGGGCTCGCACCACCGGGTGCTCCGAGACGTAGCGCTGGCGGCCCGAGGCCGTCGAGAAGAGGACGATCGCGCCCCGCCCGGTCTCGTGCTCGATCTTCTCGTGCACCTCGCCGCTGCCGCCGACCGGTCCGGTGCGCACCGGAGACGCGGCGGCCATCGCGTCGCGCACCTGCCGCCACAGGCCCAGGAGCTTCCCGATCCGCGCGACGCCCTCGGGCGAGATCGATGAGCAGGTCGCCCCAGATCCCGTCGTGGCCGAGGATGAGCGAGCCGACGTTCACGAGCTGCGAGTCCTCGGGGTCGTCCGGGAAGTAGTGGGTCAGGAAGAGCTCGGACGGGATCCACTTGTCGTAGCCGTAGGTCGAGCGGGTGATCCAGGTGCGCGCCGGCCCCTTGTGGAAGAAGAGGTTCCAGTTGTCCTTCTGGGGGTCGATCGGGCACGTCGTAGTTCTGGTAGTACGGGCCGTTGTTGACCAGGAAGTAGCGGCCGGCGGTGAGGAAGGCGAGCCCGACCGCGCGGCCGCCCTCGGTCACGTCGAAGTCCACGACCGCGCCCGGGACCTGCTCGCCCAGCCGCTCGCGCGATCTCGGCGAGCCGGAGCGCCGATGCGGAAGGCGTAGGCATCGCGCCCGCTCCTCGGGCGTGTTGGCCGCGGTCGCCGTGCCCGTGGCCGGGCGCGTCGCAGCCGTACTGCCCCACCGCGTCCCACTTGTAGTACGTGACGCCCGTCTCGCGGTCGCAGGCGCACGAGCTCCTTCAGGAAGGCCTCGCCCCAGGGCGAGACGAGGCACATGGGGTAGCTCTCCTCGGTCTCCCAGACGGGCCACTTCTGCGTCTTCGCCCTTCCAGGACATGCGGAACGCCGCGTTCTCCGGTCCGGCGCGGCTCGAGACGGCGGCCGCGGTCGGGTCGAACCACAGGCCGAGCTTCATGCCGTGGGCGTCGAGCTTCGCCTTGAGCGGCGCGAGGCCGTCGGGGAAGCGCGCACGGCTCACCGCCCAGTCGCCGGTCTTCTCGTACCAGCCGGTGTCGAGCACGAACGTCTCGATCCCCATGCGGGCGGCGACGTCGATCTCCGCGAGCATCCGCTCCGCGTTCATGGACTCGAGGTAGGGCTTCCCGTTCCACCACTTGTTCCGCTCCTGGAAGTTCCAGGTGTTGTAGTGGACGCGGGGCGCGCGGGTTTCGGCGTTCGCCGAGAGCTCCTCGCGCGACGAAACGGCGGTAGGCCTCGGCGGCCGCGTCCTCGTCGCCGGCCACGAGGCCGGCCTGGAGCCACACCGTCTCGTACGGGTGGTCGGCGTCGAGGACCTGGCCGCGCCAGTAGTTGCCCTTCACGCCGCGCAGCGAGACGGAGCGTCGGCGGCCGAGGTCGAAGCGCAGGAAAGCGTCGGGGGCCTGCGAGCCGTGCTCGTAGGCCAGGAGCATCGTGCGCCGGCCGTCCGAGGCGACGAGGATCGGCCCCATCACCCCGAGGCCCGCCTCGAAGTCGTCGGGGTCCACGGCCCGCTCCGAGAGCGTGTAGCTGTGCAGGAGCTCCACGAACTCCGAGAGGCGTATCTCCCGCGCCCGGGGCAGGCCGTCGAGGGACGTGGCGAGGTACTCGATCTCGTCCTGCGCCCCGGATCGCGAGAAGGCGTGCGGCTTCGTGGCCGTGAGCCGGTACTGGAAGCGGACGATCGGGCTGAGGTCCGAGAGCCGGAAGCGCAGCTCGAGAGCGAGCGAGGGATCCTCGCGCAACGTGCCTCGGAAGCGGTACTCCACGAGGTCCGGCCCGAGGGGTACCGGTTCGCCCGCGCGCCTCGAAGCGTTCCGGCAGGGCGGAGACCGCCCGGCCGTCGAGCGGGAAGACGGGCGGGGCGAACGCGTGGCCGGGCGCGGCCGAGGTGGGCGCGAAGCTCCACAGCGCCCCCGGCTTCGCCCCGAGCTCGATCCGCAGGCCGCTCGCCACGATGACGGGCGCAGGGCGGGCCGCTCGAGCCGGGGCCGCGAGGCCGCCGAGGAGGAGCGCAAGGACGACGCCTGACGGACGCTGCTTCATCCGCGGCATCATACCTTCCGCGCCGGCGGCCCCGGGGCAGGCCACGATGCGCTTCGCCGGACATACAATGAACGCGGACGGGCGGCCGGGCGAACGATCGCCGGGTGCGCCGCCGGAGGGCCGTTCGACATGAAGACCTCGATCCACATCCTCGCGCTCGCCCTGCTGCTGCCAGCGTGCCGCGCGACAATCGCCGGCGCCGCGCCCGCCCCGCCGCCCATCCCCGTCATCCTCGACACCGACATCGGTGACGACATCGACGACACCTGGGCGCTCGTTCTGGCCCTGAAGTCGCCCGAGCTCGACGTGAAGCTCGTGGTGACCGACTTCGGCAACACCGAGCAGCGAGCGAAGCTCGTGGCGCGCGTCCTGGAGCTGGCGGGGCGGACCGACATCCCGATCGGGATCGGCATCAAGGAGAACGACGACCCGGGCCCGCAGGCCGAGTGGGTGAAGGGCTACGACCTCGCGAAGTACCCGGGCCGGGTGCTGAAAGACGGTGTCCAGGCCCTGATCGACACCGTCATGGCGTCGCCCGTGCCGATGACCCTCATCGCCATCGGCCCGCCCCCGAACCTGAAGGCCGCGCTCGAGCGCGAGCCGCGGATCGCCGGCAAGCTGCGCCTGGCCGGCATGTACGGCAGCATCCACCTCGGCTACGACGGCAAGCCGAAGCCCGAGCCCGAGTGGAACGTCAAGGCCAGCCCCGCGGCCGCGCGCGCTCTGCTCGCAGCACCCTGGCGGGAGGCGATCCTCACTCCGCTCGACACGTGCGGCCGGGTCCAGCTCTCGGGCGAGCGCTACGCCCGCGTGCGCGGCTCGAGCGACCCGCTGCTGCGCGGGCTGGTCGAGGCCTACGGCACCTGGTGCCGCAACCGGGACTGGTGCGCGAAGGACCCCGCGTTCGTCGCGGTGAAGAGCTCGACGCTGTTCGACTGCGTGGCCGTCTACCTCGCGGTCTCGCGCGACCTCGTGAAGACGGAAACCACCGGCGTGCGGGTCACCGACGAGGGGATGACGATGCCGGATCCCGCGGCGCGGCCTCTCGTCTGGGCCACCGAGTGGAAGAGCCTCGACGGCTTCGAGGAGTGGCTGACCGCTCGGCTCACCGGCCCCACGACCCCGCGCTGAGGAGGTCTCGGGTCAGGCCGCGGGGCCCGAGCCGGCCGCAGGGAGACTGAAGCAGAAGGTCGATCCACGGCCGACTCCGGCCGACTCCAGCCAGATCCGACCGCCGTGCGTCTCCACGATGCGCCGGGCCAGGGCCAGCCCGAGGCCGGTCCCCTCGACGCGCGGGTCGAGCCGGTGGAAGAGCTCGAACACCCGGCCATGGTGCGCGTGGTCGATGCCGATGCCGTTGTCGCGGACGTAGAGCGTCACCTGCCCCGCCGCACTCCCCTCGTCGCGCGCGCCGATCCGGACCTCGGGGTCCTTGCGGTCGCCCATGAACTTGGCCGCGTTGTCGAGGAGGTTCTGAACGAGCTCCACCAGCCGCTGGCGGTCGCCGCGAACGACGGGCAGCGGCTCTGCCACCTCGACCCGCACGCCCCGGGCGCGAGAGGCGGCCCTCGACGAGAGCGCGCGCCTCGCGCACCACTCCCTCGAGCGGCACGTCCTCGTGCGGGCGGTCGATCCGCCCGGTGCGCGACAGCTCGAGCAGGTCCTCGAGGAGCCGGCCCATGCGGTCGGTCGCCACCCGGATCCGGCCGAGGTCCGACTCGAGCCGGTCGAGGTCCCCCGCCCGGGCGTCGCGCTCGACGTAGCCGAGGAATCCGCGGATCGTCACCAGGGGGCTCTTGAGATCGTGGGACACGACGTAGGTGAAGCGCTCGAGCTCGGCGCTGCTCGCCTCGAGCTCGCGATTCGCCTCCGCCAGGCGCTCCCCCTGGGCGCGCGCCTCGGCCGTCCCGCGCACGATCTCGGCGACGAGCAGGTGCACCGCCACCGCGGTGACCACGAGGATGATCGTGGTGTCCACGAAAGGCAGCCAGCCGAGGCGGCCCGACCACGGCGTCTGCAGGGCGCCGATCGCCTCGAGGCGAGTGACGATCATCGCCGAGAGGACGCACAGGGCCGTCGTGGCGACGAGCAGCCGGCGATCGAGCTGGAGGGCGGCCACCAGGATGATCACCGGGTAGAGGAGCGCGGCCCGGTCGTGGACGCCCTGGCCGAGGACGAGCAGGGCGTGAACGGTGGCCAGCAGCGCCGAGAGGCCCGTCAGGGCAGCCGCCCGGACCCGGCCCCGGCGCAGGAGCCACAGGGCGACGAGACAGAGGCCGCACAGGCCGGCGAGGGGCAGGGCGTTGCGAGGCTTTCCGCTGAGGAGGTTGGCGGCGGCGCCGAGGGCCGACCCCACGAACCCCGCTACCAGGGACACGCGGAGGTTGGCTGCCACGCGCGTCGGGTCCGCCAGCGCCGCGAACACCTCCATGGCGCGGAGCATACCCGACCGGGGCTCGTTGAGGGACTCGCCCCGGGGGGATAAGCTCACCGGCGTCAGGATCGCCATGACCGAGATCGAGCGCCCCCTCGCCGTCGTCAACAGCGTCGCCCCGATCCGCATCTGCGACAACGGGTGCTGGACCGACACCTGGTTCGCGGGCCACGGCCAGGTCTTCAACGTCGCGGTCTACCCCTACGCGGAGGTCCAGGTCGCGATTCACCCCGCCCGCGACGGCGCGGCCCCCCTCGTCATCCACCCCGAGAACTTCGGGCAGCGATACGAAGTGCGGCACGACGCGCCGCCCTGGGGGCCCCACCCTCTCCTGGAGGCCGCGATCGCCTACATGAAGGTCCCGCGCGACCTGCGCCTCGAGGTGACGATCCACTCCGAGGCGCCGGCGGGCGCGGGCACGGGCACCTCGGCCGCGGTCACGGTGGCCCTGGTCGGCGCCCTCGACGCCCTGACCCCCGGGCGCCTCGCGCCGCACGAGGCCGCCGCCGCCGCCCAGCGCGTCGAGACCGAGATGCTCGGCCGGCAGTGCGGCATCCAGGACCAGCTCGCCTCGGCGTTCGGCGGGATCAACTACATCGAGATGTTCGTCTACCCGCACGCCTCGGTCTCGCCCGTCCTGGTGCCGAACCCGGTCTGGTGGGAGCTCGAGCGGCGCCTCCTCCTCGTCTACCTCGGCAAGTCGCACGACTCCTCGGCTCTCCACGAGGCGGTCATCCGCTCGCTGGAGAACGCCGGGCCGGACTCGCCGGCCATCGTCGAGCTGCGCCGCGCCGCGCCGCGCTCGCGCGACGCCCTCTACGCGGGCGACTTCGAGGGCCTCGGCCGGGCCATGACCGAGGCCACGGAGGCGCAGGGGCGGCTGCACCCCTCCCTGGTCGGCACCGAGGCCCGTCGCGTCATCGAGATCGCGGAGGCGCACGGCGCCCTCGGCTGGAAGGTCAACGGCGCGGGGGGCGAGGGCGGCTCGCTGACGCTGCTCTGCGGCGAGAGCTCGGCCCGCAAGCGCGCCCTCGTCCGGGAGATCGAGCAGGACTCGCCCGCCTTCCGCAGCATCCCGATCTACCTCAGCCGGCACGGCCTGCGCGTCTGGCGCGAGGACCTCGGAGCCTGAGGGCCTCACCTCTTCAGCAGGGTCGAGTCGAAGATCGCGCCCTGGAGGTCCACGGCCTCCAGGAGGAAGGCCGAGGCGTCGACACGGCCCCGGAGGAAGTGATTCGCCGAGCGGCTGAACGCGAGGTCGGGCGACTCACGCAGCGGGTCGGGCGGCGCGCCTCCGCCCGCGGTCACCAGGTACACGACGCCGCCCCGCGGCTTGAAGCGCTGGTAGCCGTGGTCGTGCCCCGAGAGCACGACGTCCACGCGGCGGGACTCGAAGAGGGGCACGAGGTGCCGGACGACGTCGGCGTTCCCGCCGCTCGGCCCGGTCGAGTAGGGTGGGTAGTGAAGGACGACGACCTTCCAGGCGCCGCGCGCGAGCGTCAGGTCCTCGGCGGCGAAGCTCCACGAGCTCGTGCCCGGGCGGCACGCCGAGGAGCAGGAGTCCAGCACGAGGAAGTGGACGTCGCCCCAGTCGAACGAGTAGTACCGCTCGCTCCGCTCCGCGTTGTTCGCCGGCGTGACGAACGCGTCAACCCACGGCGCCCCTCGCTCCGTCTCGAGGTCGTGGTTGCCGATGGCAGGGAAGATCGGCGCGCGGTCGATCACCTGCGCGAAGGGCTCGAAGAGCCAGGGCCCATACCCCTCGCGGCCGCCGCTCGGGTAGACGACGTCGCCGGCGTGAATGAGGAGCTCCGGGGCCGGCGAAGAGCCACGTATCGCCTGGGCCACCTGCGCCTCCGCTCCGCCCGGCCAGCCGGAGTCGCTGGTGGCGGCGAACGTGATCGCCCGCGCCAGCGGGGGTGGCGCCGTCGTGAAGGTCCCCTCCGCCAGGAGGCGGCTGGAGCTCGTGCGGAGCCGGTACCTGTAGGACGTGTCCGGTGAGAGCGATACGAGGCGCAGGACGTGCTGCCGCCTGGCCTCGGGCTCCACGGCTTCGCCGAGGACCGGGCTCCCGGGCGCGGCGAGGCTCCACTGCACGCGGTAGGCGTCCGCCTCGGCCGACTGGTGGCACACGGCGGCCCCCGTTCCCGAGACGTCCTGAAGGTATGCGAACGACGTGGGCGTTTCGGTGGGAGTGGGCACCGGGGTCGGTGTCGTCCCGCCGCCCCCGCCACCGCACCCCGCGGCCAGAAGCAGCAGGCCCAGGAGCGTGTCGGACCGGCGGAAACCGCGCATGGTCGACCTTCCACTTCGGAATATAGGCCCGGGCGGCGCCCGCGCCACCGGCCGCGGTCAGTAGTCGCGCTCCGGCACGGGCTCGAGCACGAGCACGCGGTCGACACCCTCGCGCCCCCCGAGATCCGTCACCACGTCCCGGTGGCCGATCCCGGGCTTCAGGCACACCGCGTAGCGCAGCTCGGTCATCGTCTTCGCCTGGGCGCTCTCCACCGCGCGCAGCTCCGCCCGCTCGAAGAGCCGACGGAAGGGCTCCTGGTAGGCGCGGTCGTAGTCGACACCGTTCGCCACCCGGATCCGGAGGAGGTGCGTGGCTCGGGTCGGGGCGAAGAGGTCGAACCGCGCGATCAGGAGCACGGCGGCGCCGATCACGAGCGTGGTGAGCACGGCCAGGGCGTACTGCCGCGCGCCCGACGCCATGCCCACCGCCATCGCGAAGAAGATGAAGCCGATGTCGCGGGTCTCCGGGACCGAGCGGCGGAAGCGGATGATCGAGAAGGCGGCGAAGACGGCGAAAGCCCGCTCCAGGCTCTGCCCCACCACCATGATCACCGCGGTCACCACCATGCCCAGGATGATCAGGGTGTGAACGTAGTCCTGGGTGTAGAAGGTGCCGCGGTGCGTGCGCCGGTAGACGGCGGCGATCACGATCGTCAGCAGGAAGGACAGGCCGATCGCCCCGACGATCTCGACGGGTGTCAGCCGGCCGTTCGTGGCCCCGCCGCCGAAGATCCGGCCCAGGGTGTCCACACATCACCTCCCGGGGGCCGCGCGTCCGCCCGTTCGCGAGTATAGGCCCGCGCAGGGCACCCGATGGCCGCAGCCGCGCGATCCAAAGACAATCCAAGAAGCCCTCACCGCCCCTGCGCGGGCGATCGGGGCGCGATTGGAGTACGCTTCGCACCGTGCGCGTCGTGGGTCGCAGCGTCCCCCGCCGGGAGGGCCTCGACAAGGCCCGCGGCACGGCGCGTTACGTCGACGACCTCCGCTTCCCGGGGATGCTGCACGGACGAACGATCCGCACCACGATCCCGGCCGGCGAGCTGACGGCCGTCCACCTCGACTTCGACCGCGCCGGCTTCACCCTCGTCGACCACCGCGACGTCCCGGGCCGCAACGTCGTCGCGCTCATCGAGGACGACCAGCCCTACCTCGTCGAGCGCGAGGTGCGCCACGCCGAGGAGCCGGTGCTCCTCCTCGCCCACGAGGACCGCGACACGCTGCGCGCCGCCGAGGTGCGCCTCGAGTACCGGCCGGGAGCGGCCGTCCTCGACCCCGAGCGATCGCCGCGGGCCTTCAAGGAGCTCACGATCGAGAAGGGCGACCTCGCTCGCGGCTTCGCCGAGGCCGACCTCGTGGTCGAGGGCGAGTACCGCACCGGCCGCCAGGAGCACGTCTACATCGAGCCGAACGGCGTCATCGCCGTCCCGAGCGCCGACGGGGTCACGGTCTACGGCTCGCTCCAGTGCCCCTACTACGTGCACAAGGCGCTCGTGGGGCTGCTGGGACTTCCCCACGAGAAGGTGCGGGTCGTCCAGACGGAGACGGGCGGCGGCTTCGGCGGCAAGGAGGACTACCCCTCGATCATCGCCGGGCACGCGGCCCTGCTGGCGCTGAAGTCGGGGCGGCCGGTGAAGCTCGTCTACGACCGCCTCGAGGACATGGCCGCCACCACCAAGCGCCACCCCTCGATCGTGCGCCACCGCACCGGCGTCACGCGCGACGGCCGGATCACCGCGATGGAGATCGACGTCCTCCTCGACGGCGGCGCCTACTGCACGCTCAGCCCGGTCGTGCTCTCGCGGGGCTGCCTCCACGCGACCGGCCCGTACCGCTGCGACAACGTGCGCGTCCACGGCCGGGTGGTGATGACGAACACGCCGCCCTGCGGCGCCTTCCGGGGCTTCGGCGCGCCCCAGACCGTCTTCGCGGCCGAGGCGCACATCGACCGCGTGGCCGAGGCCCTCGGTCTCGACCCCGTGGCCCTCCGCGAGAGAAACGCCCTCGTCCCGGGCGACACGATGGCGACCGGCCAGGTGCTGGGCGAGGACGCGACCGCCCTCGCCGTCCTGCGCGAGGCGGTGAAGCGCTCCGACTTCCACCGCAAGCGCCGGGCCTGGCGCGGCACGAACCGCGGGATCGGCCTCTCGCTGTTCTTCCACGGCGCCGGCTTCACCGGCTCCGGCGAGGTGATGCTGGCCTCGCGGGCCGCGCTCGAGCTCGTGCCGGGCGGAGTGCGCATCCTCGTGGCCAGCACCGAGATGGGCCAGGGCGCGCGCACCACCCTCGCGCAGATCGTGGCCGAGACGATGGGCCTGCCGCTCGAGCGCGTCCTCGTGGCGACGCCCGACACCGCGACCGTGCCCGACAGCGGCCCCACCGTCGCCTCCCGCACCTGCATGGTCGTGGGCGGCCTCCTGAAGGCGTGCGCGGGGGAGCTCCTGGAGAAGCTCGGCGGCCTCACGCCGTCGGCGTACCTGCGGCGGCACGGCCCGCTGCGGGTGACGCGGCAGTACGAGCCGCCGCCGGGAGCCGTCTGGGACGACGCGACCTACCGCGGCGACGCCTACGCGACCTACGGCTGGGGCTGCGACGTGGTCGAGGTGGAGAAGGACCCCGTGACGTACGAGGTGCGGCCGACGCGGGTGACCGCGGTGGTCGAGATCGGCCGCGCGGTCAACCCGCTGATGGTGGCGGGGCAGGTCGAGGGCGCCACGGCGCAGGGGCTCGGCTACGCCCTCCTCGAGGAGGTCGTGATGCGCGAGGGGCGCATGGCCAACGCGCAGCTGACGAACTACCTCGTCCCGACGACGCTCGACACGCCGCCGATCGACGTCACGATCCTCGAGAGCCCGTGCCGCCAGGGGCCCTTCGGGGCCAAGGGAGTCGGCGAGATGCCGATGAGCGGGCCGGGCCCGGCCGTGGCGAACGCGGTGCTTCACCTCGGCCTCGACGTGCGCTCCCTCCCCATCACGCCGGAGAAGGTGCTCGAATGCGTTTCGTCCTCAACGGAAAGCGAACGGACGTCCCGGCGCCGCCGCTGAAGCGGCTGCTCGACGTCCTGCGCGAGGATTGCGGCCTCGCCGGCACCAAGGAAGGGTGCGGCGAGGGCGAGTGCGGGGCGTGCACGGTGCTCCTCGACGGCGCGCCGGTCAACTCCTGCCTCGTCCCCCTCGCCCACGTGCGCGGGCGCAAGGTGACCACGATCGAGGGGCTGCGCAGCCGGGTGCCCGAGGCTCTCGCGCGCGAGGGCGGGACGCAGTGCGGCATCTGCACGCCGGGAATCGTGATGGCCGCGGCCGCGCTCGGGCCGAAGCCCAACCCGGCGCGCGTGCGCGAGGCCCTGGCCGGGAACCTCTGCCGGTGCACCGGCTACGCCGGCATCGTGCGGGCCCTGGCCGGCCCTCGCGCGGCGCCGCGCCCCCGGGTCCGGGCCGCGGGCAGCCCGATCACGCGGAAGCGCCGAGGGCTAGGATGGCCACCGCCCTCTCGCGCCTCCCGCTTCTCCAGCCCCGCACGCTCGCCGAGGCCCTGCGCATGCTGCGCGACGAGGGGCCGCTCGTGCCGCTGGCCGGGTGCACCGATCTCTACGTCGGCCTGCACTTCGGGACCGTCCGCGAGCCGCGCTTCCTCGATCTGCAGGGCCTGCGAGCGCTCCGCGGGATTCGCCGGCGCGGCGAGACGCTCGTGATCGGCGCCCTGGCCACGTACTCGGAGCTGATCGCGTCGCCTCTCGTGCGCCGCCGGCTGCCGATCCTGGCCGAGGCCTCGCGTTGGGTCGGCAGCCCGCAGATCCAGAACCGCGGCACGCTGGGCGGCAACGTCGCCAACGCCTCGCCGGCCGGCGACACGCTGCCGGTGCTGGCGGTGGCCGAGGCCACGGTCCTTCTCCGCAGCGTGGACGGCGAGCGCCGCGTGCCCTTCGGCGCGTTCTACACCGGCTACCGGCAGACCGTCATGCGCCCCGACGAGCTGATCGTCGCGATCGAGGTGCCGCCGGTCGAGGGCCGCCAGTGGTTCCGCAAGGTCGGCACCCGCGCCGCCCAGGCCATCTCCAAGGTCGTGATGGCCGCGGTGCGCGCGCCACGCCCGCGCATCGCCCTCGGCAGCGTGGCCCCGACCGTCGTCCGCGTGCCGCGCACCGAGGCCGTGCTCGCCGGCGGCGGCACGCTGGCCGAGGCGCAGGCCGTCTTGATGGACGAGATCCAGCCCATCGACGACCTGCGCTCGACGGCGGCCTACCGCCGTCGCGTCTCCGCGAACCTGCTCGCGCAGTTCTGGAGCGACACCCGCCGACGGCGGTAGGGTGCGGCCCATGGGGCCTGGCCGGGCCCCTCAGGGCTGGGGCGGAGCCGCCGGCGGATCGGAGATCGGCGCGTCCACCGCGGCCTTCCACGTGCCGTCCGCCTGCTTGCGCCAGATGGCCACGTAGTGGCCCTTCTCCGTGGCCGGTTTCTTGTCGGCTCCGGTCATGGTCATGGTGTAGGGCCCGGTCTCGTAGGCGAGGTCGCCCGAGCGCGCCACCACCACGTTGGCCGGCTCGAACGAGAGCGCGAAGGCGGGATCCTGCATCATCTGGCCGATGCCCTCACGGATGGCCGGCAGCCCGCTGATGTCGGGGGCCCCCGCCATCATGACGACGGCGTCCTCGGTGTAGAACGAGACGAACCTCACCGCGTCCTTGGCCTGAGCGGCGGCCGCCCACTCCTTGATCGTGGCGCGGAGAGTCGCTTCGTCCGCGGCCCGGGTGTCGGGCGGCGGCGTGGGCGCCGGCGCGGGCTGCGCGCAGGCAACGAGGGCGACGGCACCGACCAGGACGAGGCTTCGACCGACAGCGTTCATCGTCTCCTCCTTGGGCCCTGGGCCCGATCCGCTTCCACTCCAGCACCAGGCGCGCTGGTCCTCGGGACCAAGCGCGCACGACCGCTGGACGGAAGGGGTGTTCTGGGCGGGGATTGTACCGTGCTTCAGGTGAGGCCCGGCGGGCCCGGCTTCGTGATGGAATCGGACCCGTGAGCAGAAGCGTGGACCAGATCGGCGAGCTCCAGGCGCGCTCCTGAATGGTCGCCGGCACCTTCGTGAGCGGCGCCATGTTCAGCCGGGCGGCGTCGTAGGTGTTCCAGCGTGGAGTCGGGATCTCGAGGACGCGGGCGTAGTAGAAAGCGCGCTGGTCCGGCTTGAACTCGGGGTCGGTCCAGCCGGTGGCGAGCTGCCCGGCGCCGATCTTGTCCGTGTAGGTCGCGGCTTTCACATCGACGCTGGTGCCCACCGGCGGCAGCCTGCCGTTCTTACCGATCTTGCGGTCGCCGGACCACGCGACGTCGAAGACCCTCTCGTGCTGCTTGCCCGCCGCATCGAGCCAGCCCTTGACGATCTGGATGCGGTCGAGGTTGCCGCTCTGAAGCCCGGCTTGAACGGGTTGCCGGCGCCATTCCTCGCCTGGCTCATCCCGTCGAGCAGGGCCTGGCGCACGAAGCTCCCCCGGCGATGCTTCGGCCGCGGGGTCCTGAGCTGCGCATGTCCGGCCCGCCGCTGCCGGTGATCGGCCGGCCCTGCGCCCAGGCATAGGCATCCGTCGGTGTCGTCCTGGAGCCATTGGTCAGCGCGTCGAACGACCAGCCGGTGTGGACGTGGACGTCGCCGAAGCAGGCGTTGTTGTCAGGGTTCGGCGGGAGGCAGAGGCGGAGGTCGGCGCGGGGGGCCGCGGCCGGAGCGCTGGCGACTGTTCTGTCGGTTCTCACGCCTGTCTCTTCTCCCAGGTTCAGACTGGACGGTTTCGAGCGGCGGCACGGACAGGTTGGAGCGGGTGCCCAGGTGTACCGGATCTGCGCCTCCGTAGGACTCACGCCCGTTGCCCTTGATCCAGTCGTAGCACGCGTGCTACAGTGATGTCGTGGCCAAGACGATCACCCAGCGCGAGCTCAGGAACGGCAGCGGCGAGATCATGCGCGCGCTCGATCGCGGCGAGACCTTCATCGTGACACGCAACAGCGTCCCGGTTGGCGAGCTTCGGCCGCTGCCGCGACAGTTCGTGAGTGCCACCGCTGTCGCCGCCGCTTTCGGCTGCGCTCCGCCGATCGATCGCGAGCGCTTCCGCAGCGACCTGGACGCTTTCGTCAACCAGGACCCTTCTCCGCGTGGCTGAGCACCCGCACGAGCGGGGTTTGCTCGACACCTCGGTCGTGATCGATCTCGGGCGGATCGACGCGAGCTCGCTTGCCGGCCGAAGTGGCCGTGTCGGCGTTGACCCTGGCCGAGCTGGCCGCAGGCCCTCACGCCACCACGGACCCCGACGAGCGAGCGCGACGGCAGGAGCGCCTGCAGCGGGCCGAGGCCACCTTCTCGCCGCTGCCGCTCGACGGCAAGGCCGCCCGTGCGTACGGAAGGATCTACGCCGCGGTCGCGGCCCAGGGCCGCAAAGCCAGAGGACCTCGAGCGATCGACTTGCTGATTGCCGCGACGGCTCTCGCCGAGGGTCTGCCCCTCTACACCCGCAACCCCGACGACTTCCGCGGGCTCGCCTCGCTCCTCGAGGTGCACACGGTCGAGGCAGCCGCCGAACGCTCTTCGTCCCCGTAGTCGCTCGACCCTCGTCGAGCCTAGCGGACCACTTCGGCGCGGGTGGGCCGGCGCGGCACTCCAGCCTGGTGCCAGCCTCGCTCAGCGCCCCAGGTTGTACTCGGCTGACAGGAGCTCGAACTCACCGTAGGTCCAGGCGCCGCTTGGGGGGTGCCACCTGGTTTCGGCCTTGCGAGGGAGCCGGAGCGTGCCCATCGGCCCGTAGGCGAGCACCGGTGTCGTCCAGCGCACGGGGACGGCGGTGCTGCCGTCGGGGGAAGGGCTGCGGTCGTCGGATGCGAAGTCCACGAGCTCGTTCGCATCGTTGAAGAAGAGCGTCGCCGAGATGGTGTTGCGTCCCTGGGTGTAGCGGGCCCGCGCGCTGCGCTCGTCGATGGGCTCCCAGGTGATGGAGGGCCGCACGAGCTCGCCGGGGGCCAGGACGCAGAGGTCATTGAACAGGGTCACCGTCTCCGACCGCGTGAGCACCTCGCCGCTGGCGTCGACCATGGTCTTCACCGAGAGCAGCCGGACGCGCATGGTCGCGCCGTTCTCGTCGAAGACGTGCAGCACGTCCACGGGAAGGCCTTTCATCACGGCGTCCATGAGAAAGAAGCGGCGGGGAGGGTCGAGGGTGTTGAGCTGGTCGGCGGTGAAGGCCATCCACGCCTGGTCGGGGCCACCGCGGATACGGCCGGCCCAGGTGGCGCGGAAGCTCCGCACCCGGGGCTGGCCCACCACGCCCGCGGCGCGGATGTAGCGCTGCACGGGCTCGGGCAGCGCCGCGAGGTCGGCCTCCTTCAGCACTTCGCTGGAGCGGGCCGTCGTGGCCAGGGCGAGGTGGCGCTCGAACTCCGCGGGCAGGCTCCAGGGCCCCCGGTGCGCGAAGCCCCAGGCCACGCCGAGGAGGAGCAGGACATTGGCGACGGTGCCGAACTTCGCGTCGCCCCAGCTGGAGAAGATGACCGCCTGGGACGCGACCACGGCCACCGCGCCCACGGCCCACCACCAGCGCGGCGCCAGGGGCAGCAGGGCCGCCGCGGCCAGGACGAGCATTCCGGCCGCCAGCCAGAGCGCGCCCCAAGTCCGTGAGATCGGCTGCGCGAGCTGCGGCAGATCCGCGAGACCAAAGGCCTTGGCAAAGCCGAGAAGATGGATGAGGCCATGCACGCCGAGAATGAACAGGAAGACAGCGCGGATCACGGGGGCTCCCCACTCAGGGCACGTAGGCGACCGCGTCGATCTCGACGCGGAGCCCCTTGCCCGGCAGCGCGGCCGCCTGGATCGTCGTCCGCGCCGGGCGGTGCTCGCCGAAGACGCGCGCGTAGACCGCGTTCATCTCCGGGAACTCGGCCATGTCCAGCAGGAAGACGCCGCAGCGCAGGACGCACTGGAGGTTCGAGCCGGCCGCCAGCAGGATGGTCTCGACGTTGGCGAGGCACTGGGCGGTCTGCGCCGCCACGTCGTCGCCCGCCAGCTGGCCGGTGTTCGGGTCGGTGGCGCCTTGCCCCGACACGAACACCAGGCGCTCGAACTGCATCCCTGGAGAGTAGGGCCCGACGGGTGCGGGCAATCCGGCCGATCGAACGGGACGATGTGACATCGCAGCCTCCAACCAGAGTGAACGTCAGCGAATGCGGCCGAGCGCGTAGCTCACCGCGACCTCGACCCGCAGGACACGGGCCCCGAGCGACACCGGGGTGAACCCGGCCCGCTCGAGCAGCTCCACCTCGAACGGCACCCAGCCCCCGTCAGGGCCGATCGCCAGCGTGACCGGCCGGTCGGCGTCGACCCGCGGCAGCGCCGCCCTGGCGACCGGGTGCGGCACCAGGCGCACCGAGTCGCCCGGCCCAGCCGTCGAGCTCGTCCTCCACGAAGGGCCGGAACCGCTCGCGGACCTCGATCAGCGGAGGACGGGTGTCGCGCGCCTGCTCGAGGCCCAGGTCGACGAGGCCGTCCAGGAACGCCGGGGCCAGCACCTTCGAGTCGAAGTAGCTCTTCTCCACCCGCGCCGCGTTGACGAGGACGACCCGGTCGACGCCGAGCGATGCGACGGCCGGAATGACGCGCCGCAGCGCCTTCGGACGCGGCATGGCCAGCACCAGCGACACGCCGGCACGCGCCGGCGGCTCGGCGTCGAGCGTGAGCCGGAGGAGGAGGCCGTCGGCGCCCTCCGACAGCACCTCCCCCGTCCCGCACTTTCCCCACCGCACCCCCACCCGCAGCGTCTCGCCCGCCTGGACCCGCAGCACCGCGCGAGCGTGCTCGTGCCGGCGGCCGGTCAGGAGGGCCGTCCCGTCGTCGCGGACTTCGTCGGGCGCGAGCAGGAGGAGGTTCACGGGGCGGCGACCGTCGCGTTCACGGGGTTGGCGCGGCGCGGGTCGAGGACGCCGTCGAGGAGGACGGCCATCGTCAGGTAGGCGCCCGCGTCCAGCGTGTGGCCCTCGGGCGTGTCGGGAGCGACGGACGCCCCGAGCGACGTGCGCTCGCGGTGGCGCAGCTCGAGGGTGACGCGCCCGTCCGTGAAGAGGGCCTCGTCCGCCGCCCGATCCACCTCGAGGCGGTACTCGACGCCGCGCAGGCGCCCCCACATCACGTCCCGACCCGGGCGCCTCTCGACGAAGAAGCCGTCGCGCGCGCCCTGCCGCCGCCAGGCCGCGAGCGAGCCGAAGAAGCGGGGCTTCTCGAGGTACGGCCCGCCGTCCTCGGGGCAGAACGTGTCGCAGTTGCCGCAGTCGTTGCAGAAGTCCTGGAAGTTCGCGATCTGGTGGCGCTCGCGCGCCTCGAAGCGGCCACCGGCCACCGGGACGGCGCGTCCTCCCTCGACGCGGTAGCTCTCGTACTCCCTCGCGAGCGGCTCGGCCTCGTAGACGAAGTTGGCGTCGTTCGGGCAGGCGGGCAGGCACTTGTCGCAGTTGATGCAGTCGAAGAGGGCGAGGTGCCGGCCGATCCGGCGGGGCGGGCGGAGCGCCTCGGCGCGATAGCGCGGGTCGGCCGCCGCTCGGGCCACGGCCGTCGCCGCGTCGAGGCCGGCCGCCACCACGTAGTCGCCGATCGTGCGCACGCCGAGCCCGCGCATCCGCTCCTCGAGGTTCTCGAGGTACTTCGGCAGGCGAGCGTAGCCGCCCGGCTTGAGGAGGTCGGTGCACACGGTGACCGGCGCGAGGCCGAGGGCGACGCAGTCGGCGAAGTTGCGGTTGTCGACGCCGGCGGAGAAGGAGAGCGGCACCTCGGGCCGCGCGCGGCGGACGCGCTCGACGAGGGCCAGCGTGATCACGTGCAGCGGCGGGCCCGAGAGGTACATCACCGCCTCGCCCGGCGGGAAGAACGCGCCGGTGGTTGCGCACGACCAGCGTGTTCGAGAGCTTGAGGCGGAGCTCCCGCCCGAGAGCCGCGCGCCCGCTCCACGAGCCGGTCCGTCATCTCGAGCGCCTGGCCCCACTGCAGGTCCCGCTCGAAGTCCTCCGCCCGCGTCTCGACGTCGCGGTAGCCGAGGACGTCGTGGAGGAGCCCGTCGACCGCCTCCTTCCCGAGGAGGGTGGGGTTGAGCTTCACGGTGACGTGGAGGCCCATCTCCTCCATCAGGAAGACGGTCATCGCCTCGATCTCGTCCGCCGGGCAGCCGTGGAAGGTCGAGAGCGTCACCTGGTCGGAGAGCGCCGTCCGGAAGTCGAGGTCGCGCAGGCGACGCAGCTCGTCCGGGATCTCCCGGCGCACGGCCTCGACCTCGGCCCGCGCGTCCTTCATCGAGGCGATCCAGGACCGCACCGCGGGCGAGCGGACGCCGGCGAGGTCGTAGCCCACGCTCAGGTCGAGGACGGGCTCGTCGCGCGCCGGGTCGTCCGGCCTTCCGAGCAGCCCCTCCGCGCGCGCGACGTCGATCAGCATCGAGCCCTTCACGTACTCGCGCAGGCTCTCGGCGAGGCGCAGCTCCTGGCTCCACTCCACGTTGTAGCCCACGGTCTGCATGTCGATGCAGGGCCGCGGGATCGTGAGGCGGTCGTTCAGCCTGGACCGTCTTCAGCTCGATGAAGCGCCCGCCCGCGAGCCACGAGAGCAGGACGTTCTGGGCCATCTGCCCGTGGGGCCCGGCGGCGGGCCCGACGGGGTTGGCCACGCGGTGGCCGTGGACGACCACCGACAGGTCGAGGTCCTCCGCCCCGCGCCAGAAGCGTCGCGCGGGCAGGTCGAAGATCTTCTGCTCGCGCTCCGCCTCCCGCAGCATCCGCCGCGAGCAGGTGCGGGAACGGCGCCGGGACGAGCTCGGCCACGCGCGGACCTCCGCGCGGATGATAGCCCGAGGTCAGGTCTTGAAGTGGCGCACGCGACGGCCTCCGGCGCGATAATGACGCTCGCCATGACGACCCTGCTCGACGCCTCCTCCCTCGCCGCCCTCCACGGCCGCTCCCTCCTCCTGACCCAGGACTGGTCCACGCGCGATCTCGACGCGCTGCTCGCGCTCGCCGCGCGCCTCGAGGCCCTCGACCGCGCCGGCAAGCGCACGGCCCTCCTGCCCGACGAGCTCGCCTACGCGCTCTTCTTCGACAACTCGACGCGCACCAAGTCGGCCTGGGCGGGCGCCGCGGCGCGGCTCGGCATGCAGCCGGTGATCGTGGACGGCTCCTCGACGCAGGTGGCCCACGGCGAGACCGCGGAGGAGACCGGGGCCATGCTCGGGCATGAACGCCCACGCCCTCGGCATCCGCCACGACCTCATCCTCGGCGAGGGCAACCGCTTCATGCGCGACGTGAAGGCGGGGATCGACGGCTACCTGACGGCCACCGGCGACCCCCGCGTCGTGCCGATCGTCAACCTGCAGTGCGACGTCGACCACCCGACGCAGACGCTCGCCGACCTGCTGTGGCTGCGCGAGCGGCTCGGGCGACCTCGCCGGGAAGAAGATCGCCGTCTCCTGGGCCTACTCGCCGAGCTACGCGAAGCCGCTCTCGGTGCCGCAGGGGCTCGTCACGCTGCTCACGCGCTTCGGCGCCCACGTCACGCTCGCGCAGCCCGAGGGCTACCGCCTGATGGACGAGCCGATGGCCGCGGCCGCCGCCAACGCCACGGCCTCCGGCGGCTCCTTCCGCGCGGTCGCCTCGATGGACGAGGCCTTCGCCGGCGCCCACGCCGTGTACCCGAAGTCCTGGGGCCCGTGGGACCTGATGCAGGAGCGGGTCGCGGCGAACCGCAAGGGCGACAAGGCCGCGATGGCCGACATCGAGAAGCGCGCCCTCGAGCGAAACGCCCGCCACCGCGACTGGATCTGCGACGAGCGGCGGATGGGGCTCACGAAGGACGCGCTCTACCTGCACTGCCTCCCCGCCGACATCGGCGCGGAGGTGAGCCCGGGCGTCATGGAGCGCTTCCGCGTCGACGTGGCGCGCGAGGCCAACAAGAAGGTGTACGTGATCATGGCGCTGCTGGCCGCGGCGAAGGTGAAGGACCTCGCCGCGCGGCTCGAGAGCCTCGGGGAGTAGCCACATGTCCTCTCTCGACGACAAGGTCGCGGCCCTCGCCGCGCGCTACCTCCCGCTCGCCGCCCGCATCCTCGCGCGAGGCCATCCGCATCCCGGCCGACTACGTCGACAAGCCGGTCGAGGAGGGCGGCGACCCGCTGTGCGGCCTCAGCAACCACGAGGGGCCGCGGATGGAGTACCTGAAGCGGATGGTCGTCGAGGCGGGCGCCGTGCGCCGGCCGGAGGACGTGGGCTTCGACGCCTACGGCAACCTCGTCTGGTCGGTGCAGGACGAGACGGACGGCATCCCCGCCCGCGACAAGCGCGTCGTCTACCTGGACGGCCACGCCGACACCGTGAAGGCGCTGCGCCCGCAGTGGCGGGAGAAGACGAACGGCGGGATCGACGCCTACGACGGCCTCGTCGACCTCGCCCGCGTCGACCGCACGGCCCTGCGCGGCCTGCTCGGCTACCTGCCGCCGGACGACGAGTGGGAGCACCTGCTCTTCGGCCGCGGCTCGGCCGACCAGCTCGCCGGCGTCGTGTCCCAGATCGTGGCCACGAAGATCCTGCTCGAGCTCGCCCCCGAGGGCGCGCTCCGCGGCGTCATCGTGCGCTCGTACGCCACCGCCGCCGAGGAGGACAACGACGGCGGCGGCCCGCTGCACCTGATGGGCCACGTCCTGCCCGGCGCGCCGGCCGAGCTCGTCCCCGACGTCGTGATCCTCACCGAGGGCACCGGCGACTCGAAGAAGGGCGCGCTCGGCATCTACCGCGGCCAGCGCGGGCGGATGCAGATCGAGGTCGTGGTGACCGGCCGCTCCTGCCACGGCTCGATGCCGTGGGAGGGCCTCAACCCGCTCGAGCACGGCGGCGCGATCGTGGCCGAGGCGGCGCGGCGCTACGACGCGCGCGAGGGCTTCCTCGACCACCCGTTCCTCGGCCACGGCACGCGCACCGCGTCGTGGGCGCGGCTCGACACGCCGAGCGACTGCGCGGTGCCCGAGCGGCTCATCTTCCGCTTCGACCGCCGGCTCACGGTCGGCGAGACGCCGCGAGCAGGCGGTGCGCGACGTCGAGGCGCTCGACGCGGTGCGCGCGGCGCGCGCGGCCGGGCTGCGGGTCGAGGTGACGATCCCGCCCTACCGCGAGAAGACCTGGCGCGGCTACCTCGCCGACAACCCGCAGATCTACCGCGGGCTGGCTCACGCCCGAGGAGCACCCGGCGATCCGCGCGGCGGTCGAGGCCTACCGCGCGGTCGTGACGCCCCACGTCGCGGAGCCGGCGGGCGGAGCGAGCGCGGGCGCGCTGCGCCGCGAGCCGCGCGTCGACCGCTGGATCTTCTCGACCGACGGCGTCGGCTTCCCCATCCCGGTCGAGCGACGCGTCGATCGCCGTGCCCGAGACGAAGCGCTGGGTCGTCTCGGGCGACGTCAAGCACCCGGCCATGTTCGGCATCGGCGCCGGCATCGAGCAGAACACCCACCGCGTCGGCGAGTGCGTGGACCTGCGCGAGCTGCAGCACGCGATCGCGGTGCTCGCCCGCTTCCCGAGCGCCTTCGCGGCGGTTGGCGGGCGCTGAACCCCGGTCGACCGTGCGCGATCAGAGCGGCCCGCGTCGAAACCAGGGGGCCCGTGCGGAGAGGCCCCGGACGGCGTTGGCCCCTGCGCCCCGGCCCGGCTCCTCCCCCGCCGCCACGGACGAACAAGTACTCCTGGAGGCCGCTGCGCAGCAGGACGCTGCGCCGGATCGAGAACCCGGGCAACATGCGCGCGAGGTCGGGCTGCGTGTGGCGCGGGGATGCGCGCCTGGGCTCGCGCGGCCCCTCGCAGGCCAGGTTCTCGGGGTCCAGGATCCGATAGCGCAGAGGCGTCGCGGGGATCTCGCGCTCCGTCGAAGCCAGCACCAGCACCGGGGTCTCCGGGCCGCACGCCGGGGCCAGCCAGGTCATGAGCGCCGACACCTGGTCCGGGCGCATGTAGTCGAAGACGTCCCACGCGAAGAGCGCGTCGAAGCGCTCGCCCGGCGCGAGGGGCAGCAGGCGCTCCAGGAGCGCCCCCACCGCCTCGGGCCTTCGGCTCTCGATCGACTCGGCGGAGAGCGACCGATGCAGGTCGGCGATCCGCACGCGACACGACAGCGCCGAGAGGAACTTGATGTTGGCCGCGAGCGGAGGCCCGAGATCGAGCACGCAGTGGCGCGAGCCGGGTCCCAGGCCGCCGAGGAGCGCCTTCAGGGCCTGCGAGTGAAGGCCCCGTGGACGGGCCGCTTCGGCCGGGGCCCGCGACCCCGAGAACCAGGCCACGAGCCGCTCAGGGCCGCGCGGCCGGCTCGACCTTCGGCGCCGCGCCGGGGCTCGCCCCGCTTGCCGCAGGCGCGCTCGGGACCGGGCCGGTCCGGCCCTTCGGCGCCGGCGTCTCCATCTCGACGCTCCCCCGGAAGCAGCAGCCGTCCTCGAGCCCGACGCGGGGCGCCGAGAGGTTGCCCAGCATGGTCGCGGTCTTCCGGATCACGATCTGCTCGCTCGCGACGAGGTTCCCGTGCACTTCCCCGGCGACGCTGACGAACTTCGCGTGGACGTCCGCCTTGACGTGGCCGGACTGGCCAACCGTGACGCTGTGCTGGAGGAGGTCGATCTTTCCCTCGACCTTGCCGAGGATCGTGAGATCCTCGCCGCCGGTCACGTCGCCGACGATGGAGATCGAGGCGCCGATGACGGCCGGCTCCCGGCGTTCGCCCGCGGCGGACGGCGGCACGGCGGACGGCGTTGCGGCGGACGGCGCTCCGGCGGGCGGACGGATCAGTTCCTCTTCACGCTTGTTCCACATTGGATATCGCTCCCGGGATCACGACGATCCTCTTCAAGGGACGAATCCACCCTAGACCTTCCGGCCCCGCGTCGATGTGCGCTGTCTCACTCGGCGGGCGAGGCCCGCTCAGAGCTCCCGCATCCGCGTCCAGAGGCGTTCGGCGGCCGACTCGCGCGCTCGCGAGGACGGCCGCCTCGTCGACGGTGGTGAGCTTGCGGTCGCGCAGCACGAGACGCCCGGCGACCATGGTCGAGCGGACGTGGCTGCGGTCGATGCCGAAGAGAAGGTGGCCGGCGAGATTCTCCTCCGCGAGCGGAGTCGGCGGGCGGTAGTCGAGCACGACGAGGTCGGCCGGCGCTCCCGCGTCCAGCCGTCCCAGGGGAAGACCGAAGAACGCATCGGCCAGCCGCTGCCCCCCGACCAGCATCGCGAGCGCGGCGGCGAGAGCGTCGTCGCGCCCGGCGTCCCTCAGCTTCAGGAAGGCGACTCGAGCCTCGGCCAGCATGTCGGAGTCGAGGCCGTCCGTGCCCAGGGCCGCGCGCTTGAAGGCCGCCGTGGGCGCGTAGCCGACGGCGTTGTTCATGTTGGAGCGCGGGCAGTGGACGATCCACGCGCCGGAGGCCTGGGCGTCGACGAGCTCCCGCTCGGAGAGGTGGACGCCGTGCACGAGCAGGGTCCGGCGGACGAGGAGGCCGTGGCGGCGCAGCCGCTCGACCACACCGGGCTTGCCGCGCCGACGGCTGTCCTCGACGTCCGCGCGGTCCTCGGCCACGTGGACGTGCAGGCTCGAGTTGCCGTCGCGGATGGCCTCGGCCAGGCGGTCGAGGCTCTCGTCCGAGAGCGTGAAGCTCGCGTGGGCGCCGACCATGCCGCGGGTGAGCGCGGAGCGGCCCGCCGCCAGGAACGCCCGGTTCTCCGCGATCGCCGGCGTCCCGCCCCTCGAGGCCGTTGCGATCGGTGGTCTCGTAGCAGAGCACGGAACGAAGGCCCACCTCCTCGACCGCGCGCCGCAGGGTCGCGAGCGAGCCCGCGATGAACGAGGGCGAGGCGTGGTGGTCGAAGAGGACCGTCGTCCCCGATCGCGCGGCCTCGATGGCGCCCACGAGCCCGGACAGGTAGACCGACTCCTCGTCGAGCGCCCGATCGAGCCGCCACCAGACCCGCTCGAGGATCTCGACGAAGCTCCGCGGCGGCTCGGCCGGGCCGGGCATCCCGCGCGCGAGGGCGCTGTAGAGGTGCGTGTGGGCGTTGACGAGGCCCGGCAGCACGAGGGCGCCCTCGAGGTCGAGGACCTCCTCTCCCTCCGTCGGCGCGAGCGCCGCGCCGCGCTCGAGGATCCTCTCGCCCTCGATGCGCAGGCTGGCCTTCTCCACACGCGGCGGGTCGAGGGTCGCGACGGTCGCGTCTCTCAGCAACATGGTCTTCAACCGAGCGGGCGCTCGCGGAGGTGCTCGGCCAGGGCCGCGTCGTCGGGCGGCAGGTTCACCGGCTCACCGCCCGCACGGAGCGCGGCGCGCACGTCCTTGAGGCCGCTGCCGGTGAGCACGGCCAGGGCCGACGCGCGGCGGCCGACGATCCCGTCCGCCACCGCCTGACGGAGGCCGGCGACGGCCGCCACCGCGGCCGGCTCGCCGAAGAGCCCGGCGCGCCGTCCCGTCTCGCGCTCGGCTTCCAGGATGGCCTCGTCGGGCACGGCCACGAAGGCGCCGCCCGAGGCGCGCACGACGGCGAGGGCCTTCCTCCAGTTGCGGGGGTGGCCGACGCAGATGCTGTCGGCGAGGGTCTCGGCCGGGCCGGGCACGAGGTCGCGGCCGGCGGCGAAGGCGTCGACGAGCGGCCGCGCGCCCGCGGCCTGGACGCCGAGGAGCCGCGGCACGCGGGGGATGAAGCCGAGGGCCTTCATCTCGGCGAGGCCCTTCCCGATCCCGGCGATCGTGCAGCCGTCGCCGACCGACACCGCCACCCAGTCCGGCACCTCGTCGCCGCACTGCTCGGCGATCTCCAGCCCGCCCGTCTTCTTCCCCTCGACGAGCGACGGGTTCACCGCCGCGTTGCGGTTGTACCAGCCGTACAGGTCGCAGGCCCGCTGGCACATCTCCCACGTCGCGTCGTAGCTGCCCCGGACGCGGATGACCCGCGCGCCGAAGATCGAGGAGCTGCGCCACCTTGGGCTCGGGCGCGAACTCGGGGACGAAGATGACGCAGGGCAGGCCCACGCTCGCCGCGGCGCCGGCCAGGGACGTCGCGGCGTTGCCGGTCGAGGCGCAGGCCACGACCTTCGCCCGGCGCGAGAGGGCGCGGGCGACGCCCACCGCGCTCGCGCGGTCCTTGAAGGAGGCCGTCGGGTTCCGCCCCTCGTCCTTCACGAGCAGCCGCCGCACGCCCGCCCACTCCGCGAGGCGAGGCGTGTCGAGGATCGGCGTCCAGCCCGGCTCGAGCGACGGACGCCTCGCGCCCGGCGCGACCGGCAGCAGCTCCTCGTAGCGCCAGGCGTTGCGCGGCCGCGACCGCAGCCCCCGCGGGGTCAGCGTGCGCCGCGCCCGCGCGAGGTCGAACTCGATCTCGAGGACGCCCTCGGGCCCGCACGCCGCGCACGGCCCGTCGAGGCCGCGCGCGTAGCGCCGCCCGCACCGCACGCACGCGAGGCCGCTCACGCAGCCGGGGAAGCTCAAGCGCGCCGCTCCCGGATGCGGCGGTCGATGTCGTGCGCCCGCTCCTGGTGGGCCACCCACCACGCCGGGTCCTCCTGCGCCCGCAGCTCCTCGACGGTCCTTCCCTGCTGCTCGACCCAGGTGAAGTACTTCTGGTTGTGCCAGCGGCGCCGCGCCTCCGGGGTGCCCTCGACCAGCCAGCCCGTGCGCCGCGAGCGGAAGATCGACAGGCGCCGCTTCGCCTTCTCGGCGTCCATCGTCCCCTGCTCGCCGTCGAGGCGCCGCAGCACGGACGGGTAGCGGTCGAAGCCGTCGGTGGCCATGGTCACCACCGCCTGCCCGGGGCCGAGGCCGAAGTGGGCGGCCGCCCGGATCGCGGCGAGGACGTTGCAGACGCCGCTGGGGCCGAAGACGTCTCTCCAGCCTCGCGCGCGCTCGGCGTCGATCCCCTCGGCCTCCAGCGTCGCCTGTCCCTCCTGGAGGAGCTGGAGGCCCTCGAGGCACTCGAGGTCGTCCACGCACACCAGCAGGTCCGTGGCCCACACGTTGTGGATCCAGGTCACGTGCTTGTCGCCGATCCCCTCGATCCGGTGACCGCCGAACCCGACGCTGTGGAGGGTGGGGCACTGCATCGGCTCCGCGGCCACGATGCGCAGGCCCGGGTGGCGGGCGCGGAGGCCCTCTCCCGCCGCGATCGTCCCCGCCGACCCCATCGCGGAGACGAAGGCTCCCGCCTCGAGACCGAGCGAGCCCACGACCTCTTCCGCCGCCGCCGCGGTGCAGTGGAAGTGGAAGCGGTAGTTCCCGAGCTCCTCGAACTGGTTCAGGATCCGGTTCGCGGGCTCCGCGCGCAGCTCGCGCACCTTGTCGTAGATCTCCTTCACGTTCGACTCGCAGCCCGGGGTCGCGATCACCTCGGCGCCGTAGCCGCGGATCTTCTCGAAGCGCTCGGCGCTCATCTCCGCGGGGAGGACGACGAGGGAGCGGTAGCCCATGCGCGGGCCGACCCAGGCGCCGCCGATCCCGAAGTTGCCGGTCGAGGGGAAGACGAGCGTGTGCTCGCCGGGCGCGCAGACCCCGTCGAGCTGCTTCTCGACGAGGATCGAGTAGGCGGGGCCGACCTTGTGCGAGCCCGTCGGGAAGTGGCGCCCCGAGAGGACCACGATCGGGGCGCGGACCCCGGTCAGGGCCTCGGGCAGGACGGTGAACGGCACCGCGCCGTCGGCCTTCCAGGACAGGTTCCAGAGGTTGAGGGGGTCGAGCGGGCGGGCACGGGCCTCGCGTGCCTTCTCCCGCAGCGCGGGCTCCACGAGCCCGGGGTCCCGCATCTCCGCGAACGTCGGCCCGAAGATCATGCCCAGAGCATGACCACGAGGCGGCCGCGTTTCAAGCCGCGGGCGTATCATGCGTGCGGCGCCGGGCGGGTCCGGCGCGTGCACCAGCGACGCGGAGGGGCGCGATGAGACGAGGGCTGGCGTGGGCGGCGGTGGGTCTGCTGGCCGCGGGCGTGGCCGCCGCGGGCGGCCCCGGGGCGGGCTTCGTCGACCTGTTCAACGGGAAGGACCTGGCCGGCTGGGTGAACGTCAACACCGGCCCGGACACGTGGTCGGTCCGCGACGGGGTGCTGGTCTGCTCGGGGCGCCCGCTCGGGGTGATGCGGTCCGAGAAGCAGTACGAGAACTTCGTCCTGCACGTCGAGTGGATGCACCTCGAGCCGGGCGGGAACTCCGGGGTCTTCATCTGGAGCAACGCGAGCCCGCCCGCGGACACCCGCCTCCCCGACGGGGTCGAGGTGCAGATGCTGGAGCTCGACTGGGTGAAGCTCAACACCCGCGACGGAAAGGAGCCGCCGATCGCCTACGTCCACGGCGAGCTGTTCGGCGTGGGCGGGGTCACGATCGTCCCGGACAACCCCCGCGGCGAGCGCAGCAAGTCGATCCAGAACCTGTGCCGGGGGCGCGGCGAGTGGAACACCTATGACGTCGTGGCCGTGGACGGTGTCGTCAAGCTCGCCGTCAACGGGACTTTCGTGAACGGGGTCAGCCGCTCGAGCCGACGGAAGGGTTATCTCTGCCTCGAGTCGGAGGGCGGCCTCATCCACTTCCGGAACATCCGCATCCTGGAGCTGCCCCCGGGGGTGACGACGCCCGACCAGCTGGCCCCGGTCCTGGCCCGGTAGGGCGCTCCAGAGGCCCCCATGCGATCGTCGCGGCTCTCGCTGACTCTCCTCGCCCTCGCGGCCTCGGCCTGCCGGGAGGACGCCTCGCCCGTCGCCGCCCGCGCGCGTCGCCGACACCGAAGCGGTCGGTCGCCGCGGCGGCGAGCCGAACCGTGCTGCCGGTCAACCAGGTCGTCACGCCGTCCGGGGCCCAGGTCGAGCTGCCCGGCCTGCGGCCGCAGGCGCTCGCCCTGTCGCCCGACGGCCGGGTCCTGCTGACCGCCGGCAAGACGGCCGAGCTCGTGGTCGTGGACCCGTGGACCGCGGCCATCCGCCAGCGGGTGCCGCTGCCGAAGACGCCGTACCCTCGGGCGCCCTCGGAGAACGTCCTGCGGCCCGACAAGGAGGGCCAGCTCAGCTACACGGGCCTGGCGCTTCGCGCCCGACGGCCGGCACGCCTTCCTGAGCGACGTCAACGGGTCGGTGGTCGTCTTCGACGTCGCGGCGGACGGCACCGTGCACGTCGCCCGCTCGATCCGCCTGCCCGACGCGAGCGCGCCCCGCCGCAAGGAGGAGATCCCCGCCGGTCTCGCGGTGTCCGCGGACGGCGCGAGGCTCTACGTCTGCGGCAACCTGTCGAACCGGCTGTTCGAGCTGGACGTCGCCGACGGCCGCGTGCTGCGCGTCGTTCGACGTCGGCGTCGCCCCCTACGACGTGGTGCTCGCCGGCGGGAAGGCCTACGTCTCGAACTGGGGCGGCGGTCGCCCCGCGAAGGGCGACCTCACCGGCCCCGCCGGGCGCGGCACCGAGGTCAAGGTGGACCCGGTGCAAGCACGTCGCGAGCGAGGGGTCGGTGACGGTGATCGACCTCGCGAGCGGGAAGGCGCTGGCCGAGATCGTGACCGGCCTCCACGCGAGCGCACTCGCCGTGTCGCCGGACGGCCGACACGTCGTCTGCGCGAACGCGGCGAGCGACACCCTGAGCGTCATCGACACCCGGACGGACGCCGTGGTCGAGACGATCTGGGCGAAGCCGAGCCCGGCCGACCTCTTCGGCGCCCAGCCCAACGCGCTCGCCTTCGACCCCTCCGGCCGGACGCTCTACGTCGCGAACGGCACGCAGAACGCGGTGGCGGTCGTCGCGTTCGACCCGGCGGACCGCGAGTCGAAGCTGCGGGGCCTCATCCCCGTCGGGTGGTTCCCGGGCGCGCTCGTCTTCGACGCGCCCCCGCCGGACGCTCCACGTCGCCAACGTCAAGGGACACCCCACGACCCCGAAGCCGGACCGAGTCGGGGCGCGAGGCGCCCGCCGGCGTCCCCGGCTTCAACTCGCACCACTACCACGGCTCGCTCTCGCTCGTGCCGGTGCCCGCCGAGTCCGCGCTGCCCGCGCTGAGCGAGACCGTCTGGCGCAACCTGCGGCGCGAGCGCATCGCCGAGGCGCTCCTGCCGGCGCGCCCCGGCCAGCCCGCCCGCGCCGTGCCCGAGCGGATCGGCGAGCCGAGCCTCATCAAGCACGTCGTCTACGTGATCAAGGAGAACCGCACGTACGACCAGGTGCTGGGCGACGTCGCGGCGGGCAACGGCGACCCGCGCCTGTGCATCTTCGGCGCGCAGGTCACGCCCAACCAGCACAAGCTCGCGCGCGAGTTCGTGCTGCTCGACAACACCTACTGCGCCGGCATCCTCAGCGCCGACGGCCACCAGTGGAGCACGACCGCGATCGGCACCGACTACCTGGAGCGCTCCTTCGCCGGCTGGCCGCGCAGCTACCCCGACGGCATGGGCGAGGACGAGGCCGACGCGCTCGCCTACTCCCCCGCCGGCTTCCTCTGGGACAACGCGCTGCGCCACGGCGTGCGCATCCGCAACTACGGCGAGTTCATGGCGCCCGCGGTGAGGTGGCGCGACCCGACGAAGAAGGGCACGCCCGACTTCCTCGCCAGCTACCGGACCTGGAAGGGCGAGAGCGACGAGGCCGTCTTCGCGAGCGAGCCGATGATCGAGACCATCCGGCCGTTCTCGCCCACCGCGTACGTCGGCTGGGAGATGGCCGTGCCCGACCAGTTCCGGGCCGACTTCATCATCAAGGAGCTCGCGGAGCTCACGGCGCGCGGCGAGTTCCCGCAGCTCACGATCATCTGCCTGCCCAACGACCACACGAGCGGCACGAGCCCCGGCTCCCCCACTCCCGCCGCGACCGTGGCCGACAACGACCTCGCCTGGGCCGCATCGTCGAGGCCCTGAGCCACTCGCCCTTCTGGCGGGAGATGGCGATCTTCGCCATCGAGGACGACCCGCAGGACGGCTGGGACCACGTGAGCGGCTACCGCACCACGGCCTACGTGGCGAGCCCCTACGCGAAGCGCGGCGCGGTGGTGAGCACCCAGTACAACACCACGAGCCTCCTGCGCACGCTCGAGCAGATCCTGGGCCTGCCGCCCATGAACCAGTTCGACGCGAGCGCCGTCCCGATGTGGGACGCCTTCACGGACACGCCGGACTTCCGGCCCGTTCGTCGCGGTGCCCGAGCGAACGTCCCGCTCGACCAGATGAACCCGCCCGCCGAGGCGCTCGCCGACCCGGTGGCGCGGCGCGACGCCCTCGCCTCCGCGCGCATGAACTTCCGCCAGGTGGACAAGGCCCCGGAGGACGCGCTCAACCGGATCCTCTGGCGGGCCATGAAGGGCACGCGCGAGCCGTACCCGGAGTGGGCGGTCACCGCGGGCGCGGCCGACGACGACGATGACTAGCGGTCCGCTTCACCCTCAACGGCCGGCCGGCGGCGATCGAGCCGGCGCCCGGGCGAGTCGCTGCTCGACGCGCTGCGCGAGCGCTGCGGCGATCGTCTCGATCAAGGACGGCTGCCAGCCCCAGGGGCAGTGCGGCTGCTGCCTGGCGCTCATCGACGGCCGCCCGCTCGTGACCTGCGCCTTCGAGGCGGGCGCGGGCCGAGGGCCGCGAGGTGCTGACCCTCGAGGGTGTCGCGCCCCGCGAGCGCGAGATCGTCTCGAAGGCGCTCGCCGCGGCCGGCGGCGTCCAGTGCGGCTTCTGCATCCCCGGGATCGCGCTCCGCGCCAAGCACCTGCTCGACCGGAAGCCGGACCCGAGCCGCGAGGAGATCGCCCGGGCGATCGACGGCCACCTCTGCCGCTGCACCGGCTACGCGCAGATCGTCGAGGCGGTCGAGCTGATGGCGAAGGCCTGGCGCGGCGGCGAGCTGCCGACGCCGGTCGACGACGGCGGCGTCGGGAAGCCGCTCGCCCGCTACGGCGCCCTCGGCCAGGCCCTCGGCGAGCGGCCCTACGTGGCCGACATGCAGCGCGAGGGCCTGCTGCACGGCGCGCTCGTCCTCTCCGCCGCACGCGCGGGCCCGGGTCGTGCGCATCGACACGTCGAAGGCCGCGGCGCTTCCCGGGGTGCGCGCCGTGGTCACGGCGGCGGACGTGCCCGGCGAGCGCTGGTACGGCCTCCTGTACGACGACTGGCCGGGCTTCGTGGCCGAGGGCGAGGAGGTGCGCTGCGTCGGCGACGTCCTCGCCGCGGTGGCGGCCGACGACGCGCGCACGGCGCGCGCGGCGGCGGCGCTGGTCGAGGTCGAGTACGAGCCGCTGCCGCCCGTCCTCGATCCCGAGGCCGGCGCTCGCCCCCGGCGCGCCCCAGGTCAACCCGAAGCACCCGAACCTCCTCTCGCGCTCGGTCATCCGCCGGGGCGACGCCGCGGCGGCCCTGGCCGCGAGCGCCCACGTCGTGACCGGCACCTGGCACACGCAGCGGATCGAGCACCTCTTCCTGGAGCCGGAGGCCGCGCTCGCGGAGCCGCTGCCGGACGGCCGCCTCGGCGCTCTACACGCCAGGGCCAGGGCGTCTTCGACGACCGCCGGCAGGTCGCGCGCTTCCTCGGCGTGCCGGAGGAGCAGCGTCCACGTGGAGCTCGTGCCGAGCGGCGGGGCCTTCGGGGGCAAGGAGGACATGTCGGTCCAGGCGCAGACGGCGCTCCTCGCGCGCGTCACGGGCCGGCCGGTGAAGCTGGTCCTCACCCGCGAGGAGTCGGTCCGCCTGCACCCGAAGCGCCACCCCATCCGTCTCGACTACACGGTGGGCTGCGACGCCGAGGGCCGGCTCACCGCCGTCGTGGCGCGCCTCGTCGGCGACTCGGGTGCCTACGCCTCGGTCGGCGGCAAGGTGCTCGAGCGCGCGGCCGGCCACGCCTGCGGCCCGTACCGGGTGCGGCGCGGTCGACGTCGAGGCGCTCGCCGTCTACACGAACAACCCGCCCTGCGGCGCCATGCGCGGCTTCGGCGTCCCGCAGGCGGCCTTCGCCATCGAGGGCTGCCTCGACCTGCTCGCGAAGAAGGTCGGCCTCGACGGCTGGGAGATCCGCAGCCGCAACGCGGTGGCCGTCGGCGACGCCGTCACCACCGGCCAGGTGCTCGAGAAGTCGGTCGGCCTCCGCAAGACGCTCGACGCGGTGAAGGACGCCTACTACGGCGCGCGCCGCGCCGGGAAGGCGGTCGGGATCGCCTGCGGCCTCAAGAACAGCGGCATCGGCAACGGCGTCGCCGAGTGGGGCAAGTGCCGGCTCGTCGTCGAGACGGACGGGACGCGTCTCGCTCTACAACGGCTACACCGAGATGGGCCAGGGCCTGCTGACCGTCCTCGTGCAGTTCGCGGTCGAGGTCACGGGCCTGCCCGCCTCCGTCTTCCACCCGAAGGTGGACTCGACGTTCGCCCTCGGCTGCGGCCAGACGACCGGCTCACGGGCGACGCTCTTCGGCGGGCGCGCGGTCACGAGCGCGGCGCGGAAGCTGCGCGCCGACCTCGACGCGCGGCCTGAGCCTCGCCGACCTCGCCGGCCGCGTCTACGCGGCGGACGAGGTCATCGACGACACCACGGCCCTCGGCGCGGACGTGCCGAGGATCAAGACCCACACGTCCTACGGCTTCGCGACCCAGGTCGTGATCCTGGACGAAGCCGGCCGCGTCGAGCGCGTGGTGGCGGCGCACGACGTGGGCCGGGTGGTGAACCCCGTCCTCTGCCGGGGCCAGATCGAGGGCTCCATCCACATGGGGCTCGGCTACGCCCTCACCGAGGAGCTGCCCTGCGAGAACGGGATGCCGGTGACGTCCAGCCTGCGCGAGATCGGCGTCCTGCGCGCCCGCGACATGCCGAAGACGGAGGTGATCCTCGTCGAGGAGCCCGAGCCCGAGGGCCCGTTCGGCGCGAAGGGCGTGGGCGAGATCGGCCTCGTGCCCACGGCGGCGGCGGTGGCCGGCGCGCTCGAGGCCTTCGACGGCATCCGGCGGACGACGCTGCCGATGAAGGACTCGCCCGCCGCCCGCGCCATGAGCGTCGGCCGCATCCGCCGCCCCCGCGGCGACTGGCGCTGAGGCGCGAGGTCCTGATCGGCGCTACGGCGCCGCGGGCTCCAGGATCGCCGCGAACCCGCCCCCGGGAGCCATGTGCGCGGTCAGCTTGCCGATCGGGCGGACCGTCCACGTGTCCTCGGTCGCCCGCTCAGGGCTCACCCACGCCTCGGGCGCGTCGGCCACGATCCGCGCCTTCCACAGGCCGTCGCCTCCGAGGAAATCGAGCGGGATCTCCAGCGTCCGGCTCTCGCTCCCGGTGATGGCACCGACGAACCAGCGCTTGCCGGAGCGCCGCGCGACGGCGATGTACTGGCCCACCTCGCCCGCGAGGACGCGCGTCTCGTCCCAGGTGGCGGGCGTCTCCTTCAGGAAGCTCGTGCCGACCTGGCCACGGTAGGCGTCGGGCGAGTCGCAGATCACCTGCAGCGGGCTCTCGTAGACGACGAGCAGCGCCAGCTCCGACGCGCGCGTGCCCATCACCATGGGCTGGGAGTCCTGGGCCTTGAAGGCGGACTTCGTGGCGTGCCGGAAGCCGCCGGGCGTGAAGTCCATCGGCCCCGCGAGCATGCGCGTGAAGGGCAGGGTGACCTTGTGCTCCGGGGTCACGCGGTCGCTCCACTTGTTGTACTCGTTGCCGAGGACGCCTTCGCGGGTGAGGTTGTTCGGGTACGCGCGCTCGAGGCCGGTGGGCTTCATCGCCCCGTGGAAGTCGACGGTCAGGTGGTGCTCGGCCGCCTTCCTCACCACGGTCTCGTACCAGTTGACCATCCACTGGTCGTCGCGGGCCATGAAGTCCACCTTGATACCGGCGACGCCCCACTTCTCGTAGAGCGCCAGCGCCTCGTCGAGCTTCTGGTCGAGGTGCGTCCAGAAGATCCAGACGAGCACCTTGACGTTCTTCTCCTTCGCGTAGCGGACGATCTCGGGAACGTCCACCGCGGCCACCGGCTTCGTGCAGTCGCGCTCGCCACCGGTCTCGAAGTCCGTGATCGGCCCGTACCAGCCCCAGTCCACGAGCACGTACTCCCAGCCCATCCTCGCGGAGAGGTCGGTGAAGTACTTCATGGTCGCGGTGTTCATCGCGACCTTGAAGTCGGCGCCCGGGGCCCAGTCCCCGCTCCACCAGCGGTCCCAGGCGGAGCGGCCGGGCTTGATCCAGGACGTGTCCTTCAGCTGGAGCGGGGTGGCGAGGTTGGCCACCAGGTTCGACTCGACGAGGCGGCCCGGGTGGTCCGCGATCATCAGGACGCGCCAGGGCGAGTGGTGCGGGGTCTTCCCCTGGACGGCCACCGCCGGGTCGTCCGGCCGCGGCGAAAGCGTCGAGACGAGCGTGTTCGCCGCGGCGCCGTGGCCCGAGAGGTACATCCCCGCCCAGTCGCGCAGGTCGGACTCGGTGATCGCGACGAACGTGTCCTTGCCCGCCTGCACGAGCAAGGGCAGTCCCGTGATCGACGCGGGTGTGATGGCACCGAGCGTCGTCTTGTCGAACTCCTCTTCCTGGTGGGTCGTGAAGCTGCCGTAGGGCGCGGCCCAGGCGGTGTGGTTCCCCGCGAACCGGAACTCCGTGCGCTCCGCGGCCAGGCGGAACGCGCCGAGCCCCGGCTGCTCGGGCAGGACGTAGCGGAAGGCGACGCCGTCGTCGTAGGCGCGGAAGACGACCTGGAGCCGCCTGGCCGGGGCGGCCGATTCGACGAGGTCGAGCGTCAGCTCGTTGCCGTGGTCGCGCACCTGCCGGCTCTTTCCCGCGACGCGCTCCCAGGTCGTGTCGAAGGAGCGCGGCGTCTCCTTCTCGACGACGAGGCCCCGGGCGAGCGGGGCCGCGTCCGCGAGGTCGAGCCCGAGGGGCGAGTCGAGGAGGACCGCCTTCCCGCGGAAGGCCACCGAGTAGTAGAGACGTGGTCCGGACGGGTAGGGCTCGAGCCGCTCCTTCACCCCGACCGTCACCACGATGCGGCCGTCGGGCGAGCGCAGCTCCGCCGCCGACGAGAAGGCGGCCGGCACCAGGAGGAAGAACGCAGCAAGCGGGACGAGGCGGCTCACGGGGTCACCTTCTCCAGCTCCGCGGACGCGGTGTCGATCAGGGTTGCCTCGTCCTGGAGCACCCGGGCCACGCGCACGATCTCGCTCTCGGCCTCGGGGTAGCGCTTCTGTTGTATGGCCTCGCGCACGCCGGGCAGCGTGCTGGCCCCGTACCCCGCGTAGACGCCGGGGGCGTAGACGAGGTGCTTGAACCAGGGCCGCCGCGGGAGGCCCTCCGGCGAGAGGAGGACCCGCTCGCTCCGGATGAGCAGCGCGTTGACGCGAGAGAGGACGTCCGGCGGCACCGTCCGGTCCAGCGCCCCGGCCCGCGCCTTCGCGTAGCGGTCGGCGCTCCGCTGGAGGGCCGCCACCGCGTTGTCGAGCGGCGCGAAGTTGAGGTGGGGCGGGACGTCTTCCTTCGCCGGCGCGACGGTCGGACGCCGCGGGTCGTTCGTCGCCTGGAAGACGCCGTCGTCGATCTGGCGGTTGCGCTCGGCGATCTCCTCCTGCTTCCGCTCGACGACCTTCTTCAGGTCCTTCAGGTACTCCCCGGTCGCGTCGGCGAGGGCGGAGAACTCGAAGGGCAGCAGCTCGGCGTCGGCCAGCCGCAGGACGGCGAGGCCGACCGTCTGCGCGAGCGCCCGGCCGTAGACGAAGTCGGTGTCGGAGAAGCGCGTGTACCAGTAGAAGTCGTCGTAGATCGAGTGGTAGATGCCGCCGTCGTCCTCGCCACCGTAGCCGAGGTTCAGGCTGGCGACGCCGAGGTGGTCGATGAAGGCGGTGTAGTCGCTGCCCGAGCCCAGCGCATCCAGGCGCAGGTCGGGCCGCTGGCGGATCTCCTTCCGATCCTCCGCGGACGAGGCGTCGGCGAGGGCTCTCGCCTGCGCCCGCTTCCAGACCGAGATCTTCGCCTCGGGGTCCAGGACGTCCCGCGCGACGTCGTTCACGAGGCCCTCGAGCGTGTGGGAGCCGGACATCCCGAGGTATCCCCGGCCGTTGCCGTCGGTGTTGACGTAGGCGACGGCCTTCTGCCGCAGCTCGTCGGCGTGCGCCTCGGCCCACTCGGTCGAGCCGAGCAGCATCGGCTCCTCGCCGTCCCACGCGCAGTACACGATCGTGCGCTTCGGCTTCCAGCCCTGCTTCAGCAGGAGCCCGAGCGCGCGCGCCTCCTCCAGCAGGGGCACGAGGCCGGAGATCGGGTCCTCGGCCCCGTTCACCCACGCGTCGTGGTGGTTGCCGCGCACGATCCACTCGTCCGGCCGCTCGGCTCCGGGGATGCGCGCGACGACGTCGTGGACCGGCTTGATGTCCCAGTTGAACGACACCTGATGTGCACCTTCGCCGGGCCCCCGCCGACGTGGTACGGGATCGGGAGGGCACCTCGCCAGGCCTCGGGCGCCAGCGGCCCCTCGAGAGCGGCAAGGAGGGGTTGGGCGTCGCCGTAGGAGATGGGCAGGACCGGGATGCGCGTGAGGCTCGGCGCCTCGCTCACGGCGAGCCGCTTCGCTTCCTTCGTCGCGCCGACGCCCGGAGTCAGCGGGTCGCCCGGGTTCGAGGACGGGAAGTCCATCACGCTGCCGCGCTGCACGCCGTCCTTCGGACGCATCGGGCCCTTCGGGAACACGTCGCCCCCGAAGTAGCCGTCGTCCCGCGGGTCCGAGTAGATGAGGCACGCCGACCGCCCCGTGCTCGGCCGCCACCTTCGGCTTGATCCCGCGCCAGGAGCGCCCGTAGCGCGCGAGGGCGATCTTGCCCTTCACGGAGATGCCCAGCCGCTCGAGCTCGTCGTAGTCCTCGGGCAGGCCGTAGTTCACGTACACGAGGGGGCCGGTGACGTCGCCGTCGATCGAGTAGGCGTTGTACGTCGGGAGCTGCTCGGCCTTCTGGCCACTGGTCGGATCGACCGCGAGCGCCGGCTCCTCGAGAGCCAGGCGGAACCGCGTCGGCTCGATCATCTCGACCAGCCGCTCCTTCGGCGTCGGGAAGAGCACGTCGAAGGTCTCGATCCGCGCGTCCCAGCCCCACTCGCGGAAGCGCGCGAGCATCCACTCGGCGTTCTCCTTGCCGTAGGCGGAGCCGACGTGGTGCGGGCGCGCGCTCAGCCGGCGCATGGCCTCGCGCATGTTGTCGGGGCTCGGGAGGGCCGTGAAGCGGCTCTCCCACTCGCGCCCGCCCTGCGGGGATGGGGCGTCCGAAGGCGTGGCGGCAGCGGCCACGAGAAGCAGGGCGACAGCGAGACGGCCGGGAATGCGCATGGTGGGCGCCATTCTATGCGATGGCGCCTTTGGCTTAGGTGGGATGCGCCGCGCCGTGGGACCGCTTCAGGAACTGCCCGCGGCCCGGCCGACCCTTCCACTCCCCGCGGTCCACGATCACCTCGCCGCGCGACATCACGACGGCGGGGCCGCCGCGGACGACCCGCCCCTCGTAGGGGTTGTAGTCCACCCGCATGTGGAGCGTCTCGACCGAGAGCCGCGTCTCGCGCTCCGGGTCCCAGACCACGAGGTCGGCGTCGGAGCCCACCGCGATCGTGCCCTTGCGCGGCCAGAGGCCGAAGATCCGCGCCGGGGCCGGCGGCGGTCAGCTCGACGAACCGCTGCGCGTCGATCCTCCCGGCGCGCACTCCCCCGTCCCACAGGAGCGTCATCCGCGTCTCGATGCCGGGCGCGCCGTTCGGGATCTTCGAGAAGTCGTCGCGTCCGCGCGCCTTGTCGGCGAGCGTGAACGGGCAGTGGTCGGTCGCGACCACCTGCAGGTCGCCGCCCGCCAGGCCGCGCCAGAGCGCCTCCTGGTCGGCCGCCTCCCGCAGGGGCGGCGACATCACGTACCTCGCCCCCTCGAAGCCCGGGCCGGTCGTAGTCGGCGATCGACAGGAAGAGGTACTGCGGGCAGGTCTCGGCGTGGACCGGGAGGCCGCGGTCGCGGGCCGCGGTCACGTGGGCGAGCGCCGCCGCGCAGGAGAGGTGGACGACGTAGAGCGGCGCGCCGGCCATCTCGGCCATCGCGATCGCCCGGGCGGTGGCCTCGGCCTCCGTCTCCGGCGGGCGCGTGAGGGCGTGGTGCCGCGGCGCCGTCTCGCCGCGCGCCAGGGCCCGCTTCACCAGGACGTCGATCACCCCGCCGTTCTCGGCGTGGACGAGAGGGAGCGCCCCGCACTCGCGCGCCCCGAGGAGCGCCCGGAAGAACGCCGCGTCGTCCACCTGCAGGACGCCGGGATAGGCCAGGTAGAGCTTGAAGGAGGTGACGCCCTCGTCCCGGGTCAGGCGGGCCATCTCGGCGAGCGTCGTCTCCCCCACCTCGCGCAGGGCCATGTGGAAGCCGTAGTCCACGACCGCCTTGCCCTCGGCCTTGCGCCGCCACGTGTCGAGGGCGGCGAGGAGGGACTGGCCGGGCTCCGGTGTCGCGAAGTCGATGACCGTCGTCGTGCCGCCGAACGCGGCGGCCCGGGTGCCGGTCTCGAAGTCGTCGGCCGAGGTGAGCTCTCCGGCCGGCATGTCGAGGTGCGTGTGGACGTCGATCCCGCCCGGCAGGACGAGGCAGCCCGAGGCGTCGATCACCGTGTCCGCGGGCAGGCTCAGGCCCTGGCCGACGAGGGCGATCTTCCCGCCGTCGACGTAGAGGTCGGCCTCGTAGCTCTCCGACGCGGTGACGACGCGGCCGTTGCGGACGAGCGCGGTCGGCATCCCGGGCCTCCTCTCTAGCGGCGCTCCTTGTCGAGGCCGCGGGCGCTCGCGTCCCGGCCCGGGTCGAGCCAGCCCACGTCCCCCGCCTCGGCGAAGCGCTTCTGGGCCGCGTCGAGGATGGCCGAGTCCTCGACCTTCACGAGCGGCGTGTAGCGCGGGTGGTGCGACTCCTTGTACGGGTCGTTGCGCCTCGCGTTGTAGCAGCAGATGAGCGACCAGCGCGGGTTCTCCGAGCGGTTCTGGTCGGAGCGGTGGAGCAGGTTCGGGTGGAAGAAGAGCGCGTCGCCCGGCTCCATCTCGACGTGCACGAGCGGCAGCCGCTTCGCGATCTCGGCCACGCGCTCCGGGTCGGCCCCGGCCTGGTCGCCGGTCAGCACGTGGTCCACGCGCCCGCAGCGGTGCGAGCCCTGGAGCACCTGCAGGCAGCCGTTCTCCCGCGTGGCCGGGTCCACCGCGATGAAGACGCTCACGAGGTCCGGGGCGAGGACGCCGTTCTGGTACCAGTAGCCGTAGTCCTGGTGCCAGGCCCACGCGCCGCCCACGCGGGCCTCCTTCATGATCATCTTCGAGTGGTAGTGGTAGACCTCGTCGCTCGAGGAGCAGCTCGCAGGTGTCCACCACCGACCGGCAGCGGGCGAACATGCCGTAGATCCCGTCGCCGGGGTGGTTCCAGAGGGAGAGGCGAACGACGCCGCCCTCGCCGTCGGCGCGGCCGAACGAGTGGTCGTCGAGGCGCCTTGTCCTCCTTCGCGGCGCGCCGCAGGGCGGACGATCTCCCGCGCGTCGAAGAGCCCCCGGGCGAGGACGTAGCCGTCCCGGGGGTAAGGGGCGAGATCGGCGGCGCTCAGCGGTCCACGGGCCATGGCGGGCGGGCCTCCGGCGGGGATGGTACACCCGCCGCCCGGGCTTTCTCGGCTAGGATGGTGAGCAGGGCCCGCGAGGGCTCTTCCCGAACACAACCGACGCTCAAAGCCTGGAGGGATCCGAACGATGAAGAGGAACCGTGCCTTGGCCTGGGGGCTCGCGCTCGCCGGGATGGTCGCCGTGCCGTCTGCCGCCGCGCCCTCGGAACGCACGACCCCGGTCACGGGAACGCTGCCTTCCCGGTGCGGCGTGGTCGCCCGTCACCCGAAACGCCGAGTGGGAGGGCCGCGCCGGCCTGCAGGCGATCGACCTCGGGAAGGACCTCTTCGTCATGGGCGGCCGCGGCGCCTTCAACCCGTTCCAGACCACGATCTACCAGGACGTCTGGAAGAGCAGCGACCGGGGCGAGTCGTGGGAGAAGGTCTCGGGCCCGGCGGAGTGGCCGGCCCGCGCCTACTTCCAGGCGGTGCGCCACCGCGGCCGCATCGTGGTGCTCGGAGGCCAGAACTTCGACACGTTGCCGAACCCGGGATTCCCAGGGAACTGCCCGCCGTCGCCTGCCCCCTGCTTCCCGTTCATCCCCGCCTCGAAGTTCTTCGCCGACGTGTGGAGCAGCGAGGACGGCGCGAACTGGGAGCCCCTCACCGAGAACGCGGGCTGGGCGGGTCGCGCGGGCCTGAGCGCCGTGGTCTTCAGGGGCGAGATCTACGTCTTCGGCGGCAGCCAGGGCGACGACGCATCGACGGGCGGTCAGGGCCGCGAGCTCTTCAACGACGTCTGGAAGTCGCGGGACGGCAAGCACTGGGCGAAGGTGACTGCGGCCGCGCCCTGGGCCCCTCGAGCCGGCGGGGCCGCGGTCGTCAAGGACGGATACATCTATCTCCTCGGGGGCGAGCGCGGCTTCACGTGCGGCCCCGTGCCGGCGCCCTTCTGCGTGCCCGAGCGCGACCTCTACTTCAACGACGTCTGGCGCACGCGGGACGGCGCAGCGACTGGGAGCAGGTGACCGCCGCCGCAGGCTGGTCGCCGCGGCCGGGTCACCAGTGCGTGGTGGCGCTCGACCAGATCGTCTGCTTCGGCGGCTACGGCGAGCCGAAGAACCCGAACGACATCTGGGCGAGCCGCGACGGCAAGCGCTGGCTCGAGCTCGAGAAGCCGGCCTCGCCGCCGTGGCGGGCGGTCGACCCGGACGACGCGAAGTACGACTTCGACGCGCTCGTCGTGCGCGACGGGCCCTTCGGCCTCTTCCCCGTCCATCCTCACGTTCGGCGGCGACCGCGAGCGGTTCGAGCTCCCGCCGGACGTCAACGCCACGCGCGTCGACAACGACGTCTGGCGCCTCGGCTGGACCTGGCGCCCGCGCCACTGACGGGCTATCTCCCCGCCGGACCGCGTCAGCGGTCCGGCGGGGAGACGTCTCAGGCCTCGACCTTGCGGGTCGCCTTGTTCCAGCGGACCGGCTTGCCCGACTTGTAGGACAGGTTGCACATGTGGCCGACGAGGGCCGCGTGGTGGCCGAAGCGCACGTCCTCGATGGGCTTCCCGCCGGTGCGGATGGCGTCGATCCAGTTGCGGACGTGGGCGCGCGTCGAGTCCTCGTCGTTCGACTTGTACTCGACCGGCTCCGCCGTCGCGGGCCCGTCGAGCGGGGTCAGGTTGTCGGTCAGGTTCATCAGCTGCTTGAACCGGGCCGTGGTCGCCTTCGGCCAGGAGTGGGTCGAGTAGCCGAAGCGCCTCCGTGCGCGGCTCGTAGTAGTACTTGAAGGAGGAGCCCGTGTACTCGAGCGTCCCCTCGCTGCCGTAGACGGTGAGGAGCGGCCCGGGGTGGCCGTTGCTCGCGGTGCTCGAGAGGCGGAGCACGAAGCCCTCCGGGTACTTCACCATCGAGGTCATCTGGTCCGGGACCTCGCGGTAGTTCTTCCAGTGGTAGATGTCGCCGAAGCTGAAGACGCTCTCCGGCTCCGAGACGCCCATGAGCTGGTGGGTGGCGGTGACGATGTGCACGAAGAGGTCGGTGGGCAGGCCGCCCGAGTAGTCCCAGAAGAGGCGCCACTGGAAGAAGCGGCGGAGGTCGAAGTCGCGGGGCGCGGCGGAGCCGAGGAAGCTCTTGAAGTCCACGGTCGTCGGCGAGGCGTCGGGCGGGATCGGGTAGTACCAGGCGCCGGTCGCGGTGTTGCGGTGGAAGCGGCCCTCGACGAGGGTGACCTGCCCCAGCCGCCCGCTCTTGATGAAGTCGGCCGCCTTCTGCGCGGCGCCCATGCTCATGTACTGGCTGCCCACCTGCAGCACCTTCCCGCTCTTCTCGACGGCCGCGATGAAGGCCTCGCCGTCCTCCCAGCGGTGGGTCATCGGCTTCTCGATGTAGACGTGCTTGCCGGCCGCCAGCGCCTCCTGCGTCATCTGCAGGTGCCAGTGGTCGGGCGTCGCGATCACGACGGCGTCGATGTCGGGGCGGGAGAGGATCGCCTTGTAGTCGCCGGTGACTTCGGGGGCGGGGCTGATCAGCTCCCGGGCGCGCGTCGAGGTGCCCCTTGTAGCAGTCGGCGGCGGCCTTGATCTCGACCCCGGCGATGCCGGCGGCCGCCTCCATGAGGAGGGTGCCGCGGATCCCGACGCCGATGAAGCCCAGCCGCACCGGCTTGAGGTTCACCGCGGCGGAGTTGTTGAGCTGGGCGCTCGCCTCCCGGGCGCCGCCCACCGCCGCGGCCGCCGCGGCGACGAGCGAGGACTTCTCGAGGAACTGCCTGCGGTTGATCGAGTCGTTGGCTGGCATGGAGCCTCCTGTGGTCCAGGGCGAGAGCGGCCGCCGCCTAGGCGCATGCTAAGCGCCGCGCGAAAACGGTGTCAACGGCGCGCGCGGCTCAGTTCCCGACCGGAGGCGCCGGTGGCTGCCGGCCGATCCCACCGCCGCCGACGCTGCCCGGGGCGTTGTTGTCCACCACGTGGAGCGCCGTGAACACCTCGGCCATGTCCTTCGCCCACTGGCACTCGCGCCCGGCGTCGGAGCAGGTCGACTTGACGGACGTCTCGATCGGGAAGCCCCACGCCGCACGGAACTCGTCCACGACGCGACCGTCGGGTCCCCACTCGGTGGTGAGGCCGTAGACGTCCCAGCAGGCGTCGTCGACGGTGTACGCCCCGTAGTCCATCAAGGCCCGGGCCAGGACCTTCGCGGGCTCGGTGCGCAAAGCCTCGACCGGGAAGTCCGGCTTCAGGGCCACGAGCGAGCCGACGCGCATCGCGGGCACGCCCCCGCCGTACGCGCAGGAGCTCTTCGGGTCGCCCGCGTAGCCGTCCGCACTCTTCGCCGGCCAGCGGTAGCCCGGCGCCGCCTCCCGGGCGTCGTAGTGGTAGTTCTTCCGGCCGAAGAGGTTGATCTTGAGGGCGTGGCGGATGACGCCGCCGGGCACGAGCTCCCCCACCCGCACCGTCCCCCCGATGGAGGACATGCCGGAGGCGCCGTGGGCGCCGGCGATCCCCGCCCCGATCCCGATGTTCTCGTCCGGGAATCGGTACTGGCTGGTCACCGTGCCGCCCTTGCCGCAGACGTGGAAGGGCTGGGTCTGCCGGATCGTCTGGCCGTCGGGCATCAGGATGGCCGCCGACATGTTGGGGGTCGTGCCGAGGTAGCCGGGGTCGGTCGTGAAGTCGGCGGGAACGGGGACGCCGTCGGGGTAGACCGCCTGACCGGTCTTCAGCGAGCCGCAGCGGGTCTTTCCGGAATCCCAGCCGGCGTCGTTCACGACCACCGGCTTGAGCGGCGCGTCGGCGCGCTGCACGATGACGTCCTCGTCCACGGTCATGCCCATGGCCGTCGCGACCGCGATGCCGGCCGGGACGTAGCGGGCCCCGGAGCCGATGGGCACGTTCCAGATGCTGTCGCTCGCGAACGGCCACTTGTACTTGTTGCGCAGGCCGTTCGCGAGAAGCGGCGTCTGCGGGTAGGGCGCGCCCGCGGAGGCGGTCGGCTGCGGCGTCGGCGTCGTCCCCGAGTCGCCCCCGCCCCCGCCCCCGCACGCGGGCGACGCGAGGCCGAGCGCCAGGGCCAGGAGGAAGCGAAGCGTCACGGCTGGATCTCCGGCGGGAAGCCCGACTTCCCGTCGAGCCTCCCGGACCGACCGATTCTAAGGGCGGCCCTCGGGAAGCGAAATGAGGCGATTGCCCTATCGGGCTACCATAGGCTTTTCGCACCTGAACCTGACGCCGCAAAGGGGACCATGGACCACATCCGGAACTTCTGCATCATCGCCCACATCGATCACGGCAAGTCGACGCTCGCCGACCGCCTCATCCAGCGCTGCGGGGCGGTGGAGGCGCGGGAGTTCCGCGACCAGATCCTCGACTCCATGGACCTCGAGCGCGAACGCGGGATCACGATCAAGGCCAACACGGTCAGCCTGCCCTACACCGCGAAGGACGGGAGGACCTACGAGCTCAACCTGATCGACACCCCCGGGCACGTCGACTTCTCGCACGAGGTGCGCCGCTCGCTGATGAGCTGCGAGGGCGCCCTCCTGGTGGTCGACGCCTCGCAGGGCGTCGAGGCGCAGACCGTCGCGAACCTGTACCTCGCCCTGGAGTTCGGGCTCGAGGTGGTGCCGGTCATCAACAAGATCGACCTCCCGTCCGCCGACGTCGATCGGGTGATGGAGGAGATCGACCGCGACCTCGGGCTCGACCCGTTCGCGTCGATCCAGGTCTCGGCCAAGCTCGGCACGGGCATCGACGAGCTGCTGGAGGCGATCGTCCAGCACCTGCCCCCGCCCAAGGGCGACCCGGCGGCGCCGCTGCGAGCGCTGCTCTTCGACGCCCAGTACGACGCCTACCGCGGCGCCGTCCTGCAGGTGCGCCTCTTCGACGGCGCCCTGCGCGCCGGCACCCGGGTCCGCTTCATGCACTCGGGCCAGGAGCACAAGGTCGAGGAAGTGGGCTACCAGCGCCTGAAGCACGTCCCCGCCCCCGGGCTGTCCGCGGGGGAGGTGGGCTACGTGCTCGCCGGAGTGAAGAGCCTCTCGGGCCTCGCCATCGGAGACACGCTCACGGAGGCCGAGCGCCCCGCGGCGGAGCCGATCCCCGGCTACCGCGAGGCGAAGCCGGTGGTCTTCTCCTCCATCTACCCGATGGCCACGGACGACTACGAGGACCTGACCAAGGCCCTCGAGAAGCTGAAGCTCAACGACACGTCCCTCATCTACGAGAAGGACAGCTCGGCTGCCCTCGGCTTCGGCTTCCGCTGTGGGTTCCTCGGCCTCCTCCACCTCGACGTGGTGCAGGAGCGGCTCGAGCGCGAGTACGACCTGTCGCTGATCCTCTCCGCGCCCTCGGTCCGCTACCGGATCGTGATGAGCGACGACTCCGAGGTCTGGATCGACAACCCGACCTACTATCCGGACCCCGCCCAGATCAAGGAGGCCTACGAGCCCTACATCAAGGCCACGATCATGACCCCCGAGCGCTACCTCGGGACGGTGATGGAGCTGTGCCGCGAGCGCCGCGGGGTCGAGACCACCTTCAACTACCTCTCCGCGGGCCGGATGGACGTCGTGAGCCAGCTGCCCCTGGCCGAGGTCCTCTTCGACTTCTACGACCGCCTGAAGTCGATCACCCAGGGCTACGGGTCGTTCGACTACGAGCTCCTCGACTACCGCCTGGGCGACATGGTGAAGGTCGACATCCTCGTCAACGGAGAGAAGGTGGACGCCCTCTCGCAGCTCGTCCACCGCGAGTTCTCGCGCCCGCGCGCGCTGCGTTACTGCGAGCGGCTGGCCAAGACGATCCCCCGCCAGCAGTTCAAGATCGCGATCCAGGGCGCGATCGGGGGCCAGATCATCGCCCGCACCACCATCAACCCCTTCCGCAAGGACGTGACCGCCAAGTGCTACGGCGGCGACATCTCCCGGAAGAGGAAGCTCCTCGAGAAGCAGAAGGAGGGGAAGAAGAAGATGAAGATGGTGGGGGCGGTGGAGATCCCGCAGGAGGCCTTCGTGTCGGTGCTCCGGACCGAGGACGAGGACGAGGACTAGCGTTCGCCCCGGGGGGCGGCCTTCACCGCCACGAAGACCACGTGCTTGCGCCCGCCCGCGCCGGGGCGGGGGGCGACCCGGACGGCGGAGGCGTCGAACCCGCCGCGCTCCAGACGGCGCACGTAGCGGTCGTCCGGCCCCGTCGCCCAGACCGCGAGCGCGCCGCCTTTCTTCAGGGCTGCGTGGCACGCGACGATGCCGGCGGCGTCGTAGAGGCCCGCGTTCGCCTCGTGAATGAGCGCGTCGGGCCCGTTGTCCACGTCCAGCAGGATCAGGTCGTAGGCGGCGCGCGCCTCCCGGATGCGCTCCCGCACGTCGCCCACGCGCACGCTGACGCGCGGGTCCTCCAGCGGCCGCCCGGCCAGGTCGCCCACGTGGACGCGGTTCCACTCCACCACCGAGGCGGACTGCTCGGCCAGCACCACCTTCCCGCGCGGACCGAGGAGGTCCAGGGTCGCGCGCAGGGAGAACCCGAGCCCGAGCCCCCCGACCAGCACCGTCCTCGCGTGCTTCACCCTCGCGAAGGCGAGGCGCGCCAGCTCGTCCTCGGAGCCGTGGGCGCGGCTCGACATGAGGACGAGATTGTCGAAGCACACCTCCCACTCGGTGCCCCGCCGCGACAGCGTGAGCACGGTGCCGTCGGCGGTCCGCACCTCGTCGACCTTGATCCAGGGGAGCATGCCGCAAGGGTACAGCGGGATGCTATGGTCACGGCGAGATGGCGGCGCCCGGGCTCTACCTCCACGTCCCGTTCTGCTCGGCGATCTGCCCGTACTGCGACTTCTCGGTGTTGAAGGCCGGCGTCGCCGCCCGCAAGCGCTTCGTCGAGCACCTGGTGGCCGAGGTGCCTCTCGCCGCGCGCGAGTGGGTGGACGCGCGGCCCTTCGACACGGTGTACTTCGGCGGCGGGACGCCTTCGCAGCTGCCGCCCGAGGACCTCGCGCGGGTCGTCGCCGCCTGCCGCGAGAACCTGTCGATCGAGCCCGACGCCTGGGTCTTCCTCGAGGTCAATCCCGAGGACGTGACGCCCGACGCCTGCGCCGCGTGGCGGGGCCTGGGTGTGCGCACTCTCTCGCTCGGCGTCCAGGCGTTCTCCGACGACGCGCTCCGCTTCCTCGGCCGCCGCCACCGCGCGGAGCAGGCGCGGGCCGCGGTCGAGACCGCGCAGGCCGCAGGCTTCGACACCGTCTCGGTCGACCTCATCTTCGGCCTGCCCGGCCAGTCGCCGGAGGCGTGGCGGCGCGAGCTGGCGACGGCCGCCGCGCTCGAGCCGGGCCACGTCTCCTGCTATCAGCTCACGATCCACGCGCGCACGCGCTTCGGCGTCGCCGCGAAGCGCGGCCAGCTGTCCGAGATGCCCGAGGGCGAGCAGGCCGCTCTCTTCGAGATCACGCACCGCGTCCTCGCCGACGCGGGCTACTCCGCGTACGAGGTCTCCAACTTCGCTCGCGGCCGCGACCACGAGTCGCGCCACAACCGGAAGTACTGGGACCACACGCCGTACCTCGGGCTCGGCCCCTCGGCCCACTCGTTCGCCCCCTCCGAAGCGGGCGCTCCGTCCGGCCGCCGCTGGTGGAACGAGCTGCGCACCCCGCGCTGGGAGAGCCGCGTGGCAGCGGGCGAGCGGCCGGTCGAGGCCGAGGAGTCCCTCGGCCCGAAGGCACTGGCGACCGAGGCGGTGATGCTGGGCCTGCGCACCACGGCCGGGATCGACCTCGACGCCTTCACGTCGCGCTACGGGGTCGACCTGCTGGCCGCGAACGCCGCCCTCGTCGCGCGCCTCGTGGCCGAGGGCCACCTCGTCGTGCACGCCGGCCCGGACGGTGGCCAGGCGGCTGGCGCCGACCGCGACCGGACTGGCGGTCGCCGACGGCATGGCCGCCGCGTTCGACGATCCCGCTCTAGAAGAAGGAGGTGCTCGTGCGTCTAACGACCGTCGCCGCGATCCTGGTCCTCGCATCCACTCTCGGTGTCGGCGCGCCGGCGGCGGCGCAGGAGCCTTGGCCCACGCGCGACTGGACTTCGGCGTCTCCGGCCGAGGTCGGGCTCGACGCGAAGGTGCTGGCGGCGTTCGACGCCGATCTCGCGGCCGGCAAGTACGGCCTCGTCGACAGCATGCTCGTGATCCGTCACGGGCGGGTGGCGTACGAGCGCTCGTATCCCCACGACTACGACGCGATCTACGGCGAGCAGGCGAAGAAGCCGAGCGGCCTGAACGCGCTCGACCCCGGCGGGCCCTACAACTACTTCAACCCGTGGTGGCACCCCTTCTACCGGCGGGGCGACCTCCACACGATGCAGTCGGTGTCGAAGACGGTGACCTCGGTCGTGATCGGGGTCGCCACCGCGCGCCACGAGTTCCCGCCGCTCGACACGCCGGTCCTGAGCTTCTTCGACGCCGGCCAGGTGAAGAACGTCGACGCGCGGAAGCAGCGGATGACGCTGCGCCACCTGCTCACGATGACCGCGGGCCTCGAGTGGCACGAGGACCTCCCGTACGACGATCCGAAGAACTCCTGCGGCCTGATGGAGGCGAGCTTCGACTGGGTGCGCTTCGCCATCGACCAGCCGATGTCCGACGAGCCGGGCGCGAGGTTCAACTACAACAGCGGGGCGACCCAGATCCTGGCGCACGTCTTCCGCAAGGCGACCGGGCACGACGTCGAGGAGTACGCCGCCCGGCACCTGTTCGCGCCGCTCGGGATCGAGCGCTGGTTCTGGAAGCGCACGCCCACCGGCCTCGCCGACACGGAGGGCGGCCTCTACCTGCGTCCACGCGATCTCGCGAAGATCGCCTACCTGTACCTGAAGCACGGCCGTTGGGAAGACCGGGCGATCGTCGAGCCCGGCTGGGTGAAGGACTCGCTCGCCCCGAGCACCACCGTGGCGGACGGGGTCAAGTACGGGTTCAAGTGGTGGCTCGTCCGCCACTCGGGAGACAGGTGGGCGTTCGCAGGGTCGGGCTTCGGCGGCCAGCGCCCGATCGTGGTGCCGGAGCTGGACCTCGTGATGGTCTTCACCGGCTGGAACATCCCCGGAGGAGAGCCCAGCCTCACCGCCGGGGTCGCGATCGAGCGCGTCCTGGCCGCGGTCGCGGCGCCCGAGGGCTCGAAGCGCTGAGCCGCGGCATCGTCAGGCGGACGGCGTAGAATCCCGTCGGGACGATGGCGAGAAAGACGACGCGGCTCACGCTGTGCTTCTGCGCGGTGGCGCTGTCCCCTGTCACCCCTTCGCTCCCGGCAGACGGAGGCGCCCCGGATCGGCCCAACCTCCTCTTCATCCTCACCGACGACCAGCGAGCCGACACGATCGGCGCCCACGGCAACCCCTACGTGGAGACGCCCTCCCTGGACCGGCTCGCGCGCCGCGGCTTCGCCTTCCGCGAGGCGCACATCATGGGCGCGAACCAGGGGGCCGTCTGCGCCCCGAGCCGGGCCATGCTGATGAGCGGGCGGACGCTCTTCCGCGTCTACGATTCGCTCGACGGCGTGCCGACCTTCCCGGAGGTGATGCGGCAGGCTGGGTACGAGACCTTCGTGACCGGCAAGTGGCACCAGAGCGAGTCATCCCTCGCCCGGAGCTTCGCCCGGGGTCGACACGTGTTCCTCGGCGGAATGAGCGATCACGACGCCGTCCCCGTTCGCGACCTCCGGCCGGACGGAAGCCTGGGCGAGCCCCGCCGGCTGGGCTTCTCGACGGACTTGTTCGCGGACGCCGCGATCGAGTTCATCCGCGGCCAGGCCGCCAGGAAGGACGGGGCGCCCTTCCTCGCGTACGTGGCGTTCACGGCGCCACACGACCCGCGGACCGCGCCCGAGCCGTACCGCTCGCGCTACCGCGGGGCCGAGATGCCGCTGCCGCCCGACTTCCAGCCCGTGCACCCGTTCGACAACGGCTGGATGACGGTGCGCGACGAGCAGCTCGCCGCGTGGCCCCGCGCGCCGGAGACGATCCGCGAGCAGCGGGCCGAGTACTACGGCCTCGTCAGCCACCTCGACGCCCGCATCGGCGACGTCCTCGAAGCGCTCGACGACACCGGCCTCTCGAGGAGGACGATCGTCGTCTTCGCGAGCGACAACGGCCTCGCGCTCGGGTCCCACGGCCTGCTGGGCAAGCAGAGCCTGTACGAGCACAGCACCCGCGTCCCGCTCATCATCGCCGGGCCGGGGCTGCCGGTCGGCGAGAGCCGGGCGCTCGTGGCCCTGTTCGATCTCTTCCCCACCGTCGCGAGGCTGTGCAGGTTGGCCACGCCGGCCGGTGTCGAGGGGGTGGACCTCGGCCCGCTCTGGCGCGGCGAGGTCCAATCCGTCCGCGAGGCGCTCTACACCGCGTTCGACGACACCCAGAGGGGCGTGCGCGACGGGCGCTTCAAGCTGATCGTCTACCCGAAGATCGGCTACGAGCAGCTCTTCGATCTCCAGGGGGACCCCTTCGAGCTCCGCAACCTCTCGGGCGACCCCGCCCACGCCCAGACCCGCGCGCGGCTGCGGGCCCGGATGGAGGAAGAGCACGCGGCCCTGGGCGATCCGCACCCGCTCTCGGTCGAGCCGAGGGCGCCGATGGGTTTCGACTACCGGGCGGTGGAACGACGTCCGGACGAGCACCAGCCGGCGTGGGTGATCGAGAAGTACTTCGGGCACCCCCGTCCGGCGAAGCGGTAGCGACGGAGCCGGGCCGCTCGGCTCGCATGGCTTCCCCTCTCTCTTGCGCCGAAGGTGGAGCGCCGACCTGTGGTAGCGTTTTCCCCTCCAGCGGGCGCCGGATGCCCCCGCCGCTCGCCAAGGCATCCCCATTGAGGTCGCGAGAGAAGACATGAACCCATCCCGGAGAAACGTCATCAAGGCCGTCGCCGGCATGCCCTTCATCCTGCCCTCGCGGATCTGGGCGGCCCAGACCCCGCCGAGCGACCGTCTCGGAGTCGGCTTCATCGGCATGGGCATCCAGTCGCGGGGGCTGCTCAACTCCTTCCTGCACGAGGACGTCCAGGTCGTCGCGGTCTGCGACGTGGACACGACACGGCGCGAGGCCGCCCGGAAGAGGGTGGACGAGCACTACGCGGCCCTTCCCGCGTCCGGCCTGCCCGGGCTGTGCGGCCTACAACGACTTCCGCGAGCTCCTCGCCCGCAAGGACGTCGACGCGGTGTGCATCGCCACCCCGGATCACTGGCACGCCATCATCACGCTCGCCGCCCTGCGGGCGGGCAAGGACGTCTACTGCGAGAAGCCCCTCACCCACAACATCCACGAGGCCCTCGAGGTGATGAAGGCCGTGGACGCCAACGGCCGGGTGCTGCAGACCGGCTCGATGCAGCGCTCCATGAAGGAGTTCCGCGTGGCCTGCGAGCTGGTGCGCAACGGCGCCATCGGCAAGGTGGAGCGCATCCTGTGCAGCTTCGGCGATCCGCCCGTGCCCTGCGACCTGCCGGAAGAGCCGATGGAGTTCGGGCTCGACTGGGACATGTGGCTCGGGCCGGCCCCGAAGCGCGCCTACAGCTCCGTGCTCAGCCCGCGCGGCCTGCACGACCACTTCCCGGACTGGCGCCTCTACCGCGAGTATCGGCGGCGGGATGGTGACCGACTGGGGCGCGCACCATCTCGACATCGCGCAGTGGGGGCTCGGCATGGACGCGAGCGGCCCGGTCGAGGTGCGTCCGCCGGAGCAGAAGGACGCGAAGCGCGGGGCCATGCTGGTCTACGCGGACGGGGTGACGGTGACGCACGAGGACGGCTTCGGGGTGGACTTCCTCGGCTCGGAGGGGCGCGTGCAGGTCAACCGGGGCCGCTTCACCTTCACCCGCGAGGGCCGGCGCGATCGCCTGGTTCACCGAGCGCGAGGACGGCACCTCCTGCGAGGGCGAGGTGGCCAGGGCGGAGAAGGAGTTCCTGAAGGACGCGAAGGTCCGGCTCGAGGTCAGCACGGACCACGTCGCCAACTTCCTGGAGCGGGTGAAAGACCGCGGGAAGCCCATCACCAACGAGCAGGTCGGGGGCCGCACGGTCATCTGCTGCCACCTGATGAACCTGGCCTACGAGCAACCACGCCCGGATCCTCTGGGACCCTGCCGCGTGCGCCTTCGCCGGAGGCACGGGCGATCCCGCGTGGCTGACCCGCGACTACCGCGCGCCCTGGAGCGTCTGAGGGGCTTCCGACCGGTGTCGAGACCTCGCGGGGCTCTCGCCGTGCGGGCGTTGATGCCCGCGGCCGTCCTCTGGTCCTCGCTCGCCGGCGCGGCCGATGCGCCGCTGGTCACACGGTCACCGAGCGGCCGCGTGAGCGTCGAGGTGTCCGCGGCGGCCGACGGAGCCGGCCTCGCCTACTCCGTCACGCTCGGCGGCCGGGCGGTGATCGAGGCCTCGCGGCTCTCTCTCGTGCTCGACGACGGCGCCCCGCCGCCGCTCTCTCGATCGTGGGCCACCGTCGCTCGCGTCGGGCCGCCGACTGGAAGCCGCTCTACGGCGAGCGGGCGGTCGTCCCCGACCGCTTCGAGGCCCTGACCGTCGACCTGGCCGCGCCCGGGCCGCGCGAGCGCCGCCTCTCGATCGAGCTGCGGGCGTACGACGAGGGCGTCGCGTTCCGCTACTCGTTCCCGAAGGACGCCGCGCCGGCCACGATCCGCGAGGAGCGCTCCGAGCTCCGCTTCGCGCGCGGCAGCGTCGCCTGGCCCATCTACTGGGCCGAGGAGACGTTCCCGACCGAGCCGGTCCCGCTCGACCGGCTGAAGCCCGGCGCCCACACGCCGCTCACCGTGCGCACGCCGGCGGGCTTCGCCTCCGTCCTCGACGCGGACGTCGCCGACTACCCGCGGATGCGCCTCGACCCGGCCGCGGACGGGGGCGCTCGTGACGCGGCTCCTCGGGCCGGCGGCCACGAAGCCCGGCTTCGTCACGCCGTGGCGCGTCGTCCTCCTCGGGGCGGACGAGGGGCGCCTCGTCGAGAACGAGCACCTCGTGCCGACGCTCAACCCGCCGTGCGCGATCGCCGACACGAGCTGGATCCGCCCCGGCAAGACCATCAGCAACGAGGGCTCGGCGCCGCTCGAGACCGGCGCGCTCGAGCGCGTCGTCGACTTCGCGGCCGACAACGCCTTCCGCTACCTGCAGCTCGACTGGGGCTGGTACGGGACCGAGTGGACGTGGACGGACGCCGATCGCGACGCGTTCCGCAAGAAGGTGCCGGCCTACGCGTCGCGCACGGACTGGGTGCCGAACACGTTCGCCGACCCGTCGAAGGTCGGCCGCGGGCCGGTGCCCTACCGGCCGGACTGGGAGATGGTGACGGACGTCGACCTCGACCTCCCCGCGCTCGTCCGCCACGGGAAGGAGCGGAGCGTCGGCGTCGCGCTGTACGTCGAGGCCGAGCACACGCTGCGCGGGGTGGCCGACCTCGACCGCCTCTTCGCGACCTACCAGGAGTGGGGCGTCGCGGGCCTCAAGCCCGGCTTCGTCCCCGTCGGCACGCAGGAGGACACGCGGTGGATCCGGCGCCTCGTCGAGACGGCGGCGCGCCACCGCCTGTGGCTGTGCATCCACGACGCGCACGTGCCGGACGGGATGGAGCGCACGTGGCCGAACCTCTTCATCAGCGAGGGCGGGGGCGGGCAGGAGGGCAACCACCCCGCCTCGCACGACGTGACGCTGCCGTTCACGCGTAACCTCGCCGGCGCCTTCGACTACACGCCCAGGCTGTACACCGAGGGGAAGAGCCACGCGCACATGCTGGCCTTCCTCGTCGTCTACTACGGCCCGGCGCAGACGTCCGCGGCGGCTACCCGGCGTGGCACGGCGACGGCTCGCCCGGCCGCGGCGGCGACGAGATCGAGTTCCTGCGGCGCGTGCCGGTCACGTGGGACGAGACGCGCGTCGCTCGACGCGCGGATCGGCAGCCGCGTGGTGGTGGCTCGCCGCCACGGCGAGAGCTGGTTCGTGGGCGGGATGAGCGGCGCGACGGCCGAGAGCGTGGACCTCGCGCTTTCGTTCCTCCCGCGGGGCCGCGCCTACGCCGCGCGGGTCTGGCGCGACGGGGCGGCAGAGGGGGCGTGGCGGCCGGCCCGGCGGGAGACGCGGACCGTCTCCGCGACGGACCGGCTGGCCCTCACGATGGAGCCGGCCGGCGGCTTCGTCGCGATCCTCGACCCGGCCGCAGGGCGCGAGGCCCAGAAGTAGCTCGCGTCAGTCGACCGGCGTGACGCGGAGCATCACGACGTCGTGGCTCTTGGGCTTGCCCTCGATCGCCCCGTTCTCGAGAGCCACGTCCTTCTTCGCCCAGAGGTCGCGGATCGTCACCTTCTGCGTCGCGGCGAAGCCGATGTCCTCGAGCCGGCAGCGGATCGCCATGGTGTCCGTGCCGCGGTTGAGGAGGACGACGGCGCGGCTCCCGTCGGAGAGCGGCTTCATCCAGACCTCGTTGTGGCCGCCGTCGAAGACCCGGCGCCCCTGGACGCCGAGCGGGTCCTGGTTCACGGCGATGACCTCGCGGTTGAGGAGAATGTCGCGGACCTCGGGGGTCATGGTCGCGATGTCGTTGCCGGCCATGAGCGGGGCCGCGAGGAGGGCCCAGAGGCTGAAGTGCGCGCGGCTCTCGGCGAGGGTGAGGCCGCCGTTGCCCACCTCCAGCATGTCGGGGTCGTTCCAGCGGCCCGGGCCCGCGTGGGGATGGAGGTCGGCGACGAGGTCGAGGATGTGGGTGATGCCCATGCCGCCCCACTCCCGGCCGCAGTCCCAGCAGTCCTGGATGTCGCCGGTCGCCCGCCAGAGGTGGCCGACTCCTGCGGCCCAGGTCCAGGGCTTCGTGCTCCCCCACTCGCAGATCGAGAAGACGATCGGGCGGCCCGTGGCCCGCAGCGCGCGGCTCATGAGCCCGTACGACTCGCGCGCGTCCTGACCCTCCGTGTGGCACCAGTCGTACTTCAGGTAGTCGACGCCCCACTCGGCGTAGCTCTCTCGCGTCGGTCGCCTCGTGGCCCTTGCTGCCGAGGCGCGTGGCGCAGGTGAACTCCCCCGCGTCCGAGTAGAGGCCGAACTTCAGGCCCTTCGAGTGGACGTAGTCGGCGAGCGCCTTCATCCCCGAGGGAAAGCGCTCCTTGTCGGGCACCATCCGGCCCGCCGCGTCGCGCTCGCCCTGCCAGCAGTCGTCGACCACGACGTACTCGTAGCCGGCGTCCTTCATGCCGGACGCGACCATGGCGTCCGCGGCGTCGCGGACGACCTTCTCGTTGACGTCGCAGTGGAACTTGTTCCAGCTGTTCCACCCCATGGGCGGAGTGAGGGCGAGACCGTCGGACGCGGTCGCGGGAGGGACCGCGGCGCTGAGGACGATGGCCACTGCGAGGGCGACGGGCTTGGGCATGGGTTCGGGGCTCCTTCCGCCGGTGGGGATTCTAAGCCCTGGCCCGGCGTCGCGGAGATCGTCTATCGTGGGGCATGCCGATCCTGCTTCGATCGCTCGTCGTGCCTTGCCTCACCCTGGCCTTCGGGCCTTCGTCCGGATTCGCCGGCGGACCCGAGGTGCCGCCCGAGCTGCGCACGCGAGCGGAGGCCTCGGACTTCCGAGCCACCTCCACCGGCGCGGAGACTCTCGATTTCCTGCGCCGGCTCGAGGCCCGCTCGCCGTACTTCCGACTCGGCGTCTTCGGCACCTCGGAGCAGGGCCGGCCGATGCCGTTCGTCGTCGTGTCGAAGGACCGGGCCTTCACGCCCGAGGCCGCTCGCCGGCTGAGGAAGCCGATCGTGATGCTCCAGGGCGGCATCCACGCCGGGGAGATCGACGGCAAGGATGCCCTGCTGCTGCTGCTGCGCGACCTGGCCCTGGGCCTGCACCCGGCCGTGCTCGACCGGGTCACCCTGCTGGTGGTGCCGATCTACAACGTGGACGGCCACGAGCGGGTGTCGCGCTTCAACCGCTCGAACCAGGACGGGCCCGTGGAGGGCATGGGCTTCCGCACCAACGCTCGAGGCCTGGACCTGAACCGCGACCACCTCAAGCTCGAAAGCGCCGAAGCTCGAGCCCTGATCGGGCTCTTCAACGCCTGGCGACCGCACCTGCACGTGGACAACCACGTGAGCGACGGCTTCGACCACGCGTGGGTGGTCGGCTACGCCACCGCCGAGGCCCCCCAGGCCGCGCCCTCGATCGACGCCTGGGCCAGGGCCACGCTGCCCGTCGTCGCGGAGGCCACGAGGGCCGCCGGCCACCCGATCGGGCCGTACCTCGAGCTCCTCTCGAGCGAAGAGCCGCTGAAGGGCGCGATCACTCCGCCCTACCGTCCCCGCTATTCGACGGGTTACTTCGCCCTGCGCAACCGGCCCTCGATCCTGATCGAGACGCACTCGCGGAAGCCGTTCCGGACCCGTGTGCTCGGCAACCACGCCTGGCTCGGGGCGCTCGTCGAGCAGGTGGCGAAGGGTCCGGACGCGCTGGTCGAGGCGGTGGCCGCCGCGGAGAGGCGGACGGTCGCCCTGGGCGCAGCGGACGCGCCCGCTTCCGACGTCCCGCTGCGTTTCGGGCCCGATCGTGACGACCCGGCCGCAAGCGGGGGCGTTCCCGACCACGTGCGCCTTCCCCTCTACGCGTTCACTCGCTCGACCTCGGTGGTCACGGGCACCCCGCTCACCACCTACCAGAGAGGCCAGCTGCTCGAGAGCGACCTGCCCTGGTTCCACACGCCGCGAGTCGCCCAGTCCGTGCCTCGGCCGCGCGGTTACGTCGTGCTGCCGGGCTGGCCTCAGATCGAGCGGACACTGAGGGCGCACGGGCTGAGGGTCGAGCCGCTGACCGGCGACCTGGACCTCGAGGTCGAGACCCAGCGCCTGTCCGACCCGCGATTCGCCGGGCGGCCGTATCAGGGGACCACGGCGGTCACCGCGGTGCGGGTCAGGCGGGGCCTGGAGACGCGTCGCCTCCCGGCGGGCTCCCTGTGGGTGCCCGCCGACCAGCCGGATTTCGAGGTGGCGACGCAGCTGCTCGAAGCCGACGCGCCGGACTCGCTGCTGGCGTGGGGCCTCGTCTCCTCGGTGTTCGAGCGGAAGGAGTGGATCGAAGGGCCGGAGCTCGAGGCGCTGGCGCAGGAAGGGTTGAAGGACCCGACGCGGGCCGCCGCCTGGGAGGCCGCTCTGCGCGATCCTGCCTTCGCGGCCGACCCGGAAGCCCGTGCCGAGTGGTGGGCTCGGCAGACGCCCTACTGGGACGAGACCATCGGCCTTCTGCCCGTCTACCGAGTGCTGAAACCGCTGCCGCGACCCTGAAGCGGCCGAAGGCCCCGAAACTGCTCGTGCCGCAGGATCGTCCGCTCGAACGCGCCGCGGTCTGCTTCCGGCAGATCGCTCGGGTAGCGGGCCCCGGAGCGTTCCCATCGATCGAGCCAGTCGGCCCCCAGCAGGTCGTGGCGGCGGGCCTTCCCGTGTTCGAACGCGGACGGCGTGAACGCGATGGTGCTCTCGGGCTTGTCGTCGGTGGCGCGGCCGGTGGCCACGAGGAAGCCCGCCCCCAGCATGGCCACCCGCGCCGCGGTCGACGCGGTGTAGGTGAACAGCTCCGCGTCCCGCGCGCCGAAGGCCTCGAAGAGGCGGCGGAAGGACGACAGCGTCCAGGCCTCCGCGTGCGTCCGCCCGGAGAAGAGGTCGTAGAAGACGAGATCCGGACGCGGCATCACCTCCGCGAGCGTCTCGAACACGTCCCCCTCGACGAGGCGCCAGCTCAGACCGGCACCCGTGCTCGAACGCCAGTGTCCGGAGCGGAGCAGGCCCGCGGGAGCGCCGTGGCGCAGGTAGGGGAAGTGGTGCCGGTGGGCGAAGGCGAGCCGCAGGGAGTCGAGATCGTTCTCGAAGCTGACGATGTCGAGGGCGCGAACGGGGTGGAGCGCGGCCGTTTGCTCGTAGCAGCGAATGGCGGCCATCGCGTTGGCCCCGGCCCCGAGCCCCACGTCCCAGAGCACGAGCGGCGGGGCGTCCGAGGCACTCTCGGCGGGACCGAGCTGCAGTCGTTCGGCGAGCCCGGACTGCTCCACGTAGAGACTCTCGGCCTCCACCATGGGCGGCGTCCGCGCGTGCATGACCTCGCCCGAGGCCACGTGCCGGATGCTCGCGAACCCCTCGCGGGCCAGGTGCACCTCGTACCCGCCGAGGGCCGAGGTCCTGGGCGGCCGCGCCCGGGGAGGCGAAGCTCGGGTTGTCGAGGTCGCGCTCGTCCAGCTGCGCGACGCCTCTGCTCGTAGAGGGAGGCGAACGTGTCGTCCAGGATGCTCTGCCGGATCTCGCGCATGAGCCGGTGGTAGAAGTGCAGGTTGTGCTGCCCCAGCAGCTGCCACCCCAGCGCCTCGTCGGTCTTCGTCAGGTGGTGGAGATAGGCGCGCGAGTGGTGCTGGCAGGTCGGGCAGGAGCAGGCCGGGTCGAGGGCCTCGTCCGCGTGCTTGTGGACACCCCGGCGGAGCTGGAGGTATCCCCGCGAGGTGAAGACCCCGCCGCGCTCGCCGAGGGCCGTCGGGAGGATGCAGTCGAACATGTCGAGGCCGCGGTGCACGGCCTCGAGCAGGTCGAGGGGCGTGCCCACGCCCATGAGGTACCGGGGCCGGTCCCGGGGCATCTGCTCGGCGGTCTGCTCGCACACGTCCTGCCGCTCGTCGCGCCCCTCGCCCACCGCCAGGCCTCCGATGGCCAGGCCGTCGAAGGGCATGCCCGACAGGCACAGGACGCTCTCGCGGCGCAGGTCCGCGAAGAGCGCGCCCTGCACGATGCCGAAGAGCGACTGGGGCGATTCGCCCCGCGCGTCGAGGCTGCGTGCCGCCCAGCGGTGCGTGAGGTCGAGGGCCGCTCGCGCCGTGGCGCGGTCGGCCACCGCGCTCACGCACTGGTCGAGCACCATCATGATGTCGCTGCCGATGGCCACCTGCGTCTCGATGGAGAGCTCGGGGCTCAGCCGCACCGTCCTCCCGTCGACGTAGCTCTGGAAGAGGGCCCCCTCCTCGGTCACCTCGCGCGAGTGGGGCAGCGAGAAGATCTGGTACCCGCCGGAGTCGGTCAGCACCGGGCCGGGCCAGCTCATGAACCGGTGGATGCCGCCCATCCGCCGAAACACCTCCGCCCCCGGGCGCAGCAGCAGGTGGTAGGTGTTGGCGAGGAGGACCTGCGACCCGGCCGCGACGAGCGACTGCGGAGACTGCGCCCTCACCGCCGCCTGCGTGCCCACCGGCATGAAGATGGGCGTCTCGACGGAACCGTGGAGCGTCCGGAACGTCGCGGCCCGCGCCCGCGAGCCGCTGGCCTGCGCGTCGATGCGGAAGTCGAGCCGGGAGGGGGCCATGCATCCTGAAGCATAGGGCATTCGCGGTTGCGCAAGGCTCCGGTTGAGCGATGATTGCGCCATGAAGAAGACCTCTCTCGCCTCATTCCTCGTCCTCGCCCTTCTCGCCTCTCTCGCCCCCGCCGCCGACGAGGGCTTCCAGTCGCTCTTCGACGGCAAGACCCTCACCGGCTGGCACACGAGCGTGCAGACGGGCCACTCGGCCACCAGCCAGCACAAGACGGCCGGCCGCTGGGTGGTGGAGGACGGCGCCATCGTGGGCAGCCAGGACGTCCCCGGCAACGGCGGCATCGTCCTCACCGACGAGTCGTTCGGCGACTTCGAGGTCGCCCTCGAGATGAGGAACGACTTCGGCCCGGACAGCGGCCTCTTCCTCCGCAGCACCGAGGACGGCACCGCCTACCAGGCCATGATCGACTACCACGCCGACGGCAACCTCATGGGCGTCTACGGGGAGGGGGCGCTCGGCGGGAAGCCCCACGTGCAGAACTTCAGCTTCGGCAAGCTCGTCACGGAGATCGTGCCGGTCGCCGGGACGCCGGTGCCCCTTCCCGTGGATCCCAGGGAGTGGCCGTCCTTCTGGAAGCACGGTCAGTGGAACGAGCTGCGCGCCCGCATCGTGGGCAATCCCCCGACCATCACCACGTGGATCAACGGGAAGCGCTTCATGGAGGTGAAGGAGACCGAGAAGCGCCACCCCGACACCGGGCGAATCGCCCTCCAGGTGCACGGCGGGGGCGACTTCACGAAGCAGTACGTCCGCTACCGCGCCATCCGGGTCAAGCGCCTGTCGCCGGCGAAGTAGGCCTCCTAGACGTCGCAGATCCGGAACGCGGCCTCGAGCGACTTCAGCGGCTCGTCCGTCGGGACGAACTCCTGCGCCAGGTAGCCCGTGTAGCCCGTGTCGACGATCGCCCTGCAGATCGCCGGGTAGTGCAGCTCCTGGCGAGAGTCGATCTCGTTCCGCCCGGGCACGCCCCCGGTGTGGAAGTGGGCGATGGCCGCGGCGTTCTCGCGGATCGTGCGGATGACGTCACCCTCCATGATCTGCATGTGGTAGGCGTCGTAGAGGAGCTTCACGCGCGGCGAGCCGACCTTCTTGACGAGCGCGGCGCCCCACGCCGTGTGGTCGCACATGTAGTCCTTGTGGTCGACCTTGCTGTTGAGGAGCTCGACGCACAACGTGACGCCCTTCGCTTCCGCGTGCGGCGCGACCTGGCGGAGGGCCCGGGCGCAGTTCTCCAGCCCCTCCGCGTCCGACATCCCGGCGCGGTTGCCCGAGAAGCAGACGAGGTTGGGGACCTGCGCCTCGGCCGCGAGATCGATGCCCTTCGCGAGCGCGTCGAGGATCGGCCCGTGGTTCTCGACACGGTTCAGGCCCTTCTCGATCGTGACCGGGCCCCCGAGCGAGCCGAGCGGGCACACGAGGCCGTGCTTCCGGACGACGGGCCAGTCCCTCGGCTCGAGGAGGTCGATGCCCTTGTAGCCGATGCGCGCCGCGTGGCCGCAGAGCTCGTCGAGCGTCATCTTGCCGAAGCACCAGCGCGAGACCGACTGCTTCAGGCGCCCGCGAACCGCCGGCGCCTCGGCCGCCGCCTCGCCGCGTCGCGCGACGGCCAGGCCGGCGGCCGCGAGCGCCACGGCCGCACCCAGAACGCCCCGACGCCCCGTCTCCATCCTCGCTGCCATCGCCCCTCCTCCGCCGTCCGGCGCCAGGAACTCCCCTTCGTGAGCCGTCGACGACGCGGAGGATACCAGCACCCGGGCGCCGGTCGGCGAGCTCGTCGGTCCACCTGCGGGCCGTTCTGGCTACAATGCGTTCCGCGCGACGCGTTCACGTCGCCCGCCCGAGTCCAGGAGGTTCACCATGCGCCCCCGCACGATCCTCGCTTCCGCCGCGCTGCTGCTCGCCGCCGCGACCTTCCCGATCACGGCCGCGGCCGCCCCGCGCGCAGCCGTGCGCTACCTCGCTGGAGGCGAAGCTCTTCGTCCTCGAGACCGAGCGCACGTCCTACGTCCTCGGCGTGAACGAGCAGAACGAGGTGCAGCTCGTCTACTGGGGCGCGCGCCTTCTCCGCGACGCCGACCTCGAGCGCCGCGCACACCCGCGACGCCTACGCCTTCGAGTCGGGCGAGGGGCTCTCCGAGATCGAGTACCCCGGCTGGGGCGGCCTGCGCTTCGCCGAGCCGTGCCTCAAGGTGAGCTTCGCGGACGGCGTCCGCGACCTCGTCCTCAAGTACGTGTCGCACGAGATCCAGGGCGACACGCTGGTCCTGCACCTCAAGGACGTCGGATACGGCCTCGCCGTCGACCTCACCTACCGCGTCTTCCCGCGCCACGACATCCTCGCGAAGCGGGCGACGATCCGAAACGGCACGCCCGGCCCCGTCGTCGTCGAGAGCGCCGCCTCCGGCGTCTTCCACATGCCGTTCCGCCTGCCGAACGACCGCACGTACCGCCTGACCCACCTGGCCGGCCGCTGGGCGAGCGAGACGCAGGTCGTCCGCGAGACGATCCAGCCCGGCAAGAAGGTCCTCGAGAGCCGGCGCGGCACGACGAGCCACCAGGCCAACCCCTTCTTCGCCATCGACGAGGACGGCCGCGCGGACGAGGAGCACGGGCGCGTCTGGTTCGGCGCGCTCGCCTGGAGCGGCAACTGGAAGATCACCGTCGAGCGCACGGCGGAGGGCCTCGTGCGCGTGGTCGGCGGCTTCAACGACTTCGACTTCGGCTACCGCCTCGCGCCGGGCGAGTCGCTCGCGACGCCGCTCTTCTACGGCGGCTTCACGAAGGACGGCTTCGGCGAGGCCTCGCGCCTCCTGCACGCGCTCCAGGTCGAGGAGATCCTGCCCGATCGCGCCGCGCGGAAGCTGCGCCCCGTCCTCTACAACTCCTGGGAGGCGACCGATCTTCGCCGTCGACGAGCCGGGCCAGAAGGCGCTGGCGGAGAAGGCCGCGCGCCTCGGCGTCGAGCGGTTCGTGATGGACGACGGCTGGTTCGGCGCGCGCAACCACGACCGCGCCGGCCTCGGCGACTGGACCGTCAACCCGAAGAAGTTCCCGAACGGCCTCAAGCCCCTGATCGACCACGTGAAGTCGCTCGGCATGGACTTCGGCCTGTGGGTCGAGCCCGAGATGGTCAACCCCGACAGCGACCTCTACCGCGCGCACCCCGACTGGGCGCTCCACTTCCCGGGCCGGCCGCGCACCGAGGGCCGCAACCAGCTGATCCTGAACTTCGCGCGCAAGGACGTGCAGGAGCACGTCTTCGGCGTCCTCGACCGCCTGCTCGCCGAGAACGACATCCGCTTCTTCAAGTGGGACATGAACCGGCACTTCAGCGAGCCCGGCTGGCCCGCGGTGGCGCCCGAGGAGCAGAAGAAGGTGTGGGTGGAGTACGTGCGCGCCGTCTACTCGGTGATGGACCGGCTCAAGGCGCGTCACCCCGGCGTCGAGATCGAGAGCTGCTCGGGCGGCGGCGGGCGGGTCGACCTCGGCATGCTGGAGCGCGTCGAGGAGGTGTGGACCTCCGACAACACCGAGGCCTTCGACCGCCTGCGCATCCAGGAGGGCTTCACGCATGGCCTACACGCCGAAGGTCATGATGGCGTGGGTCACCGACGTGCCGAACATGAACGGCCGCGTGACGCCGCTGCGCTACCGCTTCCTCGCCGCGATGCAGGGCTCGCTCGGGATCGGCGGCAACCTCAACCACTGGAGCGAGGCCGACAACAAGCTGGCCACCGAGATGATCGCCTACTACAAGCGCGTCCGGCAGAGCGTGCAGGAGGGCAGCCTCTACCGGCTGCTCTCGCCCAGCGAGGCCGACGCGGCGGTCAACGAGTACGTGGCGCGCGACGGGCGAGCAGGCCGTCGTCTTCGCGTGCCGGCACTCGCAGCAGTACCTGCGCGCGCTGCCGACCGTCCGGCTGCGCGGCCTCGTCCCGGAGGCCGTCTACCGCATCGAGCGGCTCGACGACCGACTGGTCGACAAGCAGCAGACCCTCTCCGGGGCGGCCCTGATGGAGCGCGGCCTCACGTTCGACCTGAAGGGCGACTTCGACGCGACCGTCGGTCCTGCTCGAGCGCGTCGAGTAGCCCGCACCCGCGGTCCTGTCAGCGCACCCGGAGCTTCAGCTCGCCGCTTCCCGGGCGCTCGAATGGCCCCGGCGTCGGCCGTGCCCGATCACGAGGCTTGCCGAAGAAGTCGCGGTCCACGGCGACGGGCGAACCGTCTGCGTTCTCGTACGGCACCTGCGCGAAGAGAGGCTTGCCGAGCAGGTCCGTGGTCACGAGCCGGGTGGCGGCGGCGTCGAGCGCGGCACCCACCACGAGACGGAGGTAGAACGCGCCGCCGTCTTCCACCAGCTCGACCCGGGGATCGTCCTCCGGCCGCACGACGGCTCCGGCTTCGCGGGCGTAGGGCCTGGCGCCCGACAGGTACACGTTGCCCCCCGTCTGGAGCGGCAGGGAGCGCTGGTCGTACACCTGAAGGCCGTAGCCCGTGATCCGGTGGGCCCAGTCGTTGGGCGACGGCGGTCGGCGGAGGGCGCTCCCGCCACGCCGACGAAGAGGTTGTTGTGGAACCGGTCGTCTCCGCCTCGGGTGTGAATGAGCCCCGCGACGGTGGTCGAGTGGGCCGGATGGAACGGGGTCAGGCGACCCAGCTCCTCGCCGCTCATGATCTTCCCGGCCCAGAGGTTGTGCACGTAGGCGCCCCCCTCGGAGACGTCGAGGAGGTTCGCCTTCGAGAGGAACAGGTTGTTGTCCACGAGGAAGGGCCCGTGGTTCACCTCCACGAAGAGGTCCTCGTCGTCGTTGTCGTGGAAGAGGTTCCTCGCGACTCTCGTGCCCTGGGCCATCCAGTCCAGCCACAGGCCGCGGCAGGTGCGGTAGATGTGGTTGCCGCTGATCTCGGTGTCGACGGCGCCGTGGAACTTGATGCCGGCCATCTCGGCGCCGGTGAAGAGCTTCCTCACGTGGATGTCGTGGATGGTGTTGCCGGTGACGAGGCTGAAGGCGGGGCCCATGCTGCCCACGATCCCCGCCTGCTCGCAGTGCGAGACGTGGTTGTCGCGCACGACGTGGTGGCCGACGCTCCCCTTCGCCCAGGGCACGGGGTGGGCCTGGGCGCGCTTGATGGTCTCGACGTACCCCTCGGCGGTGTCGGCCGAGGTGTTGTCGTGGGCGTCGCCGTGCTTGCCGAGAGCGATGCCCGACGAGACGGAGTGGCTCACCGTGTTGTTCTCGATCGTCCAGCCGCGGCTCCAGTGGGTGCCGATGAGGCCGATCTGCTCGGCCGTGGGCGGGGCCCAGGGCGTCGCGGCGTGGCGCAGGGCGAAGCCGCGCACCGTGATGTAGTTGCGGCCGGGCGCGTCGGGGTAGAACACCGTCCGGCGGACGTTGACCTCCACCAGCCGCTGGTTGGGATCGACGCCCGGGAACTGGGCGTGGAGGCGGGTCGTCTTCTCGCCCACCTCGGCGAACCAGAGCGGGCCCAGCTTCGAGGGCGTTCCCGCGAGAACCTCGTCGAGAAGCGCGGCCTCCACGAGCCAGTGGCCGTCGAGGTAGACGGCGCCCGTGTGGTGCTTGCGCCCCTTGGGATCGAACCAGTCCCCACGGATCTCGTCGGCGAAGGGATTGAACGCGCCGAAGAACGCGTTCGGGACCTCCGCCCTCCAGACGTCTCCCTTCACCCGCGTCCACTGGCTCACGACCTCCGAGCCCCGGATCTCCACCTTCTCGCCCGGCGCCGCCTGGTAGACGATGCGCTGCGTGTCGGACAGCCCGCCGCGGGGCGGATTGACGCGCTCGCGGTAGATGCCCTCGTGGACGGTGATCGTATCGCCCGGCTGAGCGACGTCGGCGGCCCGCTGGATCGTCCGGAACGGGGCCTCACGGGTGCCGGGGTTCGTGTCCCGGCCCTGGAGCGAGACGTCGTACTCGGTGGCGTTCGCCACAGTCGCGAGCGCGAGTGCGAACGGCAATGCAGCTCGAATCATGTCCGCTTCTCCCTGCTGTCATCCGGCGGCGCCGTCGTAGACCGCGAGCCTGTCGTCGACGGTCGAGGTGTCCGGCTACCGTCGAAGGACGCTCGCCATCTTCTTGCCCTTGGCGAGCTCGTCGATCAGCCTGTCCAGGCGGCGGATCTTCCGCATCAATGGATCGGCGACGTCCTCCACGCGGACGCCGCACACCACCCCCTTGACCAGGCTCGCTTTCGGGTTCATTCGCGGGGCCTGCTCGAAGAAGGACTCGAAGGTGACCTTGGCGTCGATGGCGCGCTGTAGCTGCTCGCCGCTGTAGCCCGTGAGCCACGAGATGACCTGGTCGACCTCCTCCTTCGTCCGCCCCTTCTTCTCCGCCTTCTGCACGTAGAGCGGGTACACGCTCCCGAACGACATCGTGAAGATCCGCGGTTTCGCGTCCATGCTGGTCGGTGCCCTCGACGACGGCCGGAGCATATCAAGGTCGTGCCGGAGCGATCCGGCATCGGGCGGGATTCTCGCGCAGGCCTCGGAACGCCACAACCGCCGGCGTGGCATCGAAGCCGGCCAACTGCCGGGCGCGCACCGGCTCGATCTCCACCGAGCTGCCCCGCCGCCCTTCGTCTAGACCGCGACCGTGCCGAGGGGGTTCGCGTAGACCGCGCTCACTTCGAGCCGGGCCCCGATCGAGGCGAGCTCGACCGTCTCCCCGGAGCGGGCCTCGAAGAGCTCGAAGCGGCCGCCCTCGCTGCGGCGGTAAACCTCGATGAGCGGCTCGGCCTGCGAGACGAGAACGTACTCGCGGAGAGAGGCGATGCGCCGGTAGTGGGCCCACTTGGCTCCCCGGTCGTAGGCCTCGGTCGAGTCGGAAAGCACCTCGACGAGCAGGATGGGGTTCGTGATCGCCTCGGCGTCGTCGGGCGCGGTCTCGAGCCGGCCGCAGACGACCGAGAGGTCCGGGTAGGTGGCGAGGTCCGTTTCGGGAATCCGCACCCGGACGTCGGACGAGAAGGCGCGACAGGCCTTGCCGCGAATCGCCAGGCCGATCTCGCTCGCCATAGCGACGGCGAGGCCGCCGTGCTCGATCGTGCCCCCTGCCATGGCCCACACGTCGCCGGCCAGGTACTCGTGGCGGACGTGGGAAGCCGCCTCCGCCGAAAGGTACTCAGCGTAGGTCATCCGGACGACGGCTGCGGGACGCCTCATACGGGAGATTATAGGCCGTCGTCGTCCGGCCTGCCCCCGGAGGCCCGCGATGCGGCCGCGCCGCGGCGCGGCCGCATCGCCTTTGCGGCAGAACGTTACACCTGCTGGCGCAAAATGGGCCTATTCACGGCATGCCTCCGCTGCTAACCTCCGGTCCGTGCGCCTCGACACCCACCAGCACTTCTGGCGCTACGACCCCGCCCAGCACGTCTGGATGACCGACGCGATGAGCGTCTTGCGCCGGGACCACCTACCCGCCGACCTCGAGCCGCGGCTCGGCGCGGCCGGCTTCGACGGCACGATCGCCGTCCAGGCGCGGCAGATGGTCGAGGAGACCGAGTGGCTCTTGCAGCTCGCCGACGCGCACCCGTTCATCCGGGGCGTCGTCGGCTGGGTGGACCTGCGCTCGCCGCAGGTCGGCGACAAGCTCGCGCGATACGCGCGGCACCCGAAGCTCGTCGGTGTCCGCCACGTCGTCCACGACGAGCCGGACGACGCGTTCGTGCTGCGAGCGGACTTCCGCGCCGGCATCGCCCGGCTGCGGGATTTCGACCTGACCTACGACCTGCTGCTCTTTCCCGAGGCACCTGCCGTTCGCGGTACGCCTCGTCGAGGAGTTCCCCGAGCAGCCCTTCGTCCTCGACCACATCGCGAAGCCCCTCATCCGGGACCGCGTCCTCTCTCCGTGGAAGGAGGACCTGCGGCGGCTCGCCGCCTTCCCGAACGTCTTCTGCAAGCTGTCCGGGATGGTCACGGAGGCGCGCTGGGGTCAGTGGCGTCCGGAGGACTTCCACCCGTACCTCGACGCGGTCGTCGAGGCCTTCGGCGTGGAGCGCCTCATGATCGGTTCCGACTGGCCGGTCTGCACTCTCTCGGGCGATTACGCTTCGACGATGGCCGTCGTCGTCGACTACCTCCAGCGCTTCCCGGTCGAGGCCCGGGACGGCGTCCTCGGCCGCAACGGCGCGCGCTTCTACGGCCTCGACCGCAAGAAGGGGAACGCATGAGCCCGACCATGACCGCCGCCGTCCTGCACGGGGCCCGCGACGTCCGCATCGAAACGGTCCCGCGCCCCGAGCTGCGGCCGGGGATGGCGCTCCTGCGGGTGCGCCGCGTCGGCATGTGCGGCTCGGACCTCCACTACTTCCAGCACGGCTACTGCGCCGGGTTCGTCCCGACGCGGCCCTTCGTGCTCGGCCACGAGCTGTCGGCCGAGGTCGAGGCCGTCGCCGACGACGTGACCGGGCTGGTCGCGGGCGCCCGCGTCGCGGTCAACCCGGCGCGGGCCTGCGACCGCTGCCGCTACTGCCGCAGCGGCCGCCGGAACCTCTGCCGCAGCACGGTCATGCTCGGCAGCGCCAGCACGAAGCCCCCGACCGACGGCGCCTTCGCCCAGTGGCTCGCGATCCGGGCCGACCAGTGCCACGTCCTGCCGGACGGGCTCGACGACGGCGTGGGCGCGATGCTCGAGCCGTTCGCGGTGGCTCTCCACGCCGTGCGCCGCGCAGGCACTCTCTCCGCCAGCCGCGTGCTCGTGACCGGCGGGGGGACGATCGGCCTGCTGGCCGCGATGACGGCGCGGGCCTTCGGCGCCGGCCTGGTCGTGGTCAGCGACGTGCTCCCCGAGCGGCGGACGACCGCCCTTCGCCTCGGGGCGGACGCCGCGCTCGACCCGACCGACCCCCGGCTCCCCGCCCGCGCCGCCGAGCTGGCCGGCGACGGCTTCGACGTGGTCGTCGAGGCGGCCGGGGCGCGCCCGGCCCTGCGCCAGGCGTTCGACCTCGTGCGGCCGGGCGGCACGATCGTGCAGGTCGGCACCCTCGGCACCGAGGACGTGCCGCTCCCCGCGAACCAGCTCATGACCCGCGAGATCACCCTCCTCGGCTCGTTCCGCTACGGCGACGTCTTCGACGACGCGATCCGCCTCGCCGCCGCCGGGCGCGTCAACCTCGCGGCGCTGGTCAGCGAGGTCTTCCCTCTCGCCGAGGCCGCGCAGGCGCTCACGAGGGCCGGGGATCCCGGCTCCGTCATCAAGGTCCAGCTCCAGGTCGAGGAGAACGCCTGAGATGAACGCCTCCCTGCTCGACGTCATCGTGATCGCCGTCTACCTCGTCGGCATCACCGCCTTCGGCATCCGCGTCGGCTACCGCCGCGACGCCTCGACCGACCAGTACTTCCTGGCCAACAAGTCGCTTGGCTGGTTCACCGTGGGCGCCGCGGTCTTCACCTCGAACATCTCGACCATCCACCTGGTCGGCCTTGCCGCCGGCGGGGCGAAGGAAGGCATGGTCATCGGCAACTTCGAGTGGATGGCCTGCTTCACGCTCATCCTTCTGGCGCTCGTGTTCACCCCGTTCTACATCCGCTCGGGCGTGCGCACGCTGCCGGAGTTCATGGAGCGGCGGTACTGCCCGGAGGCCCGGACGTTCCTCGCGATCATCGGCCTCGTCGGGGCGCTGCTCATCCACATCGGCATCAGCCTGTTCGCCGCCGCCAAGATCTTCGAGAGCTTCCTCGGCGTGCCGATGATCGCGACGATCGTCGTGCTGTCGCTCTTCACCGTGACCTACACGGCGCTCGGCGGGCTGAAGGCCGTGGTCATGACCGAGAACGTGCAGGTGCTGCTGCTGTTGGCCGGGGCCGCGCTCGTGACCGTGCTCGGCCTGCGGGCCCTTCCCGGCGTCGGGGTGAACGACCTGGCGTCCTTCCAGGCGGCCGTCGCCCCCGGCCAGCTCAACATGCTGCAGCCCGTGGTGAACGCCCGGGGGCACCTCAACGAGTTCTCCTGGCTCGCGGTGCTGCTCGGCTACCCCATCCTCGGCATTTGGTACTGGTGCGCCGACCAGACGCACGTGCAGCGCGTCCTCGGCGCACGCAGCCTGAAGGACGGTCAGAACGGGGCGCTCTTCGCCGGCTTCCTCAAGATCACCCCCGTCTTCCTGATGGTCCTCCCCGGGGTGATCGGCTACGTCCTGTGGCGGAAGGGCGCCATAGCGCTCGCGAACGTCCCCGGCACGAGCACGCCGGACTACAACACCATGCTGCCCGTGCTCATCAACCACCTCGTCCCCACCGGGCTGCGAGGGCTCCTGGCCGCCTGCATGGCGGCGGCGCTCATGAGCTGCATGGCGGCGGCGCTCAACAGCTGCGCGACGCTCGTCTCGATGGACGTCGTGAAGCGCGTCCGGCCCGACACCCCCGACGCGCGGGTGGTGAGGATCGGGCGGATCACGACGGGCGTCATCATGGTCCTCGCCATGCTCTGGTCGACACAGGGCGACCAGTTCGGGACGATCTTCGAGGCGATCAACAAGATCCCCATGACGTTCGCCCCCGCGGTCACGACGGTGTTCGTCCTCGGCCTCCTGTGGAAGCGCGGCACGAAGCAGGGCGGCGATGGCGACTCTCTACGCGGGCTCCCTCATAGGCGTCGTCTACTTCCTGGCCGATCTGCCGAGGATCGGCCGGCTCGTCCTGGGCAGCCAGGCGCCCGAGAGCTTCGCCGGGCTCGTCACCGATCCCGCGGTGGGCCTCGGCATCCCGTTCATGCTCGTCGGCCCGCTGCTGGCCGTGGTGTGCGTCTTGATCTACGTCGTCACGAGCCTGCTGACCCCGGCCATGGACGCCCGGGAAGTCGCGGCCGTCTGCTGGGATCACCCGCTGGCGTTCCTCCGCGGCCGGCTGAGCGGGGCGAGCGACCCGCGCCTCGTGTCCCTCGTGCTGATGGCCGTGGTCGGCGCGCTCTACACCTGGCTGCGGTAGGACTCGGAGCACCCATGAAGCGCAACCCACTGGGTCGGACCGGGCTTCAGGTTTCGCGCCTCAGCTTCGGCGCGTCGTCGCTCGGGGGTGTCTTCCGCACGGTGGACGAGGACGAGGCAGTGCGCGCGGTGCACGTCGCCCTCGACGCCGGCATCAACTACCTCGACGTCGCGCCGGCCTACGGGGCCACGCGGGCGGAGACCGTCCTCGGCCGCGCGCTGCGCGCGGTGCCCCGCGCCCGCTACTTCCTCTCCACCAAGGTCGGCAAGTACACGCAGCCCCGGCGCCTACGGAGACGACACCCTCGACTACTCCCGCGCCCGGATCCGGGCGTCCCTCGACGAGAGCGCAGCCCGCATCGGCGTCGAGTACTTCGACATCGTGCACCTCCACGACATCGAGTACCAGGGCCGCAAGCACACCGAGTGGGCGCTCGGCGAAGGGCTCGAGGCCCTGCGGGAGCTCAAGCGCGAGGGTCGCATCGGCGCGGTGGGCTTCGGCATCTACCCGATGGACCTGTGGCACCGCGTGCTCGCCGACTGTGACCCGGACGCGGCCCTCGTCCACAACCACTACTGCCTGAACGACACGCGGCTTCTCGATCTGCTGCCCGTCGCGCGGCGCACGGGAGTCGGCATCATCAACGGCTCGCCGTTCGGCAGCGGCCTCCTGACGGACCGGGGCCCCGCCGACTGGCACCCCGCGCGAGAGGACGAGCGCGCCGTCTTTCGGCGGGCGGCCGAGTTCTGCCGCGAGCAGGGGACGAGCCTCGGCAAGCTCGCGCTCCAGTTCGCGAGCCAGAACCCGGAGATCCCGACGACGCTCTTCAGCTCGGCGAGCCCGGAGTCGGTCGCGCCGCAACGTCGAGTGGCACGAGGAGCCGTTCGACTCGTCGCTGGTCGAGCGCGTCCAGGCCATCCTGGCATCGGTGAGGGACAAGCAATGGAGCTACTGATCGGCAGGGCCACGCTCGCTCTCGCCGCAGCTACGTTTCTGGCGACCCCGGCGCAATCGGCTTCCGCGTCCGAACTGCCGGCTTCGGGCGGGCGGACCTACCGCGTGGCCGGCCGTTTCCTGGAGCGCGATGGCAAGGCCGCGTTCCTCGTGGGCGCCAACTACATCCCGCCCCGCGACTGGCTGGCCAACCTGCGGACGTGGGACGCCCCGACGGTCGACGCCGACATGGCGGCGCTCGAGCGGCTCGGCGTCCGCACGATCCGCTGGTTCCCGCTCTGGCCGCTGACGCAGCCCGACCCGGACGCGATCGACGAGACCGTGCTGCGTCGCGTCGACGAGGTGGTGCGCCTCGCCGGAAGGCACCACATCGACGTGCAGATCTCGCCGCTCACCGGGTGGATGTCCGGCTACTTCGTCCTGCCGCCGTGGGCCCGCGGAGTCGACCTGTTCGTCGACCCGAAGGCGCTGGCGGCCGAGAAGCTCCTCGTGGGCCACATGGCCACCCGCTACCGCGGCAACCCGGCCGTCCAGGGCTTCGACTTCGGCAACGAGCTGAACGTCGTTCGTCGAGTTCGTCCGCACGAAGGCGACCGTGCCGGGGATGGAGGCGTGGATGGACGCCATCTTCCGAGCGTTCAAGTCGGGTTCGCCCGAGCACCTCGTCACGAACGGCATCGGCACCGGCTTCACGAAGGAGTTCAACGTTGATGCGATCGCGCGCACGAGCGACTACGTCTCCGTCCACTCGTACCCCGGTGTCCACCGCACGAGCCGCATGGACCCCTTCCTCGGCCAGCGCACCACCTACAGCGTCAACTACATGATCGAGTGGGCGGCGACCACCGGGAAGCCGGTGCTGATGCAGGAAACGGGCGTCAGCAACACCGAGGTGACCGACGCCGATATGAGCCGGATCCTGTCCGTCACGCTCGCGAGCAGCTGGGCGGAGGGCGCGGCCGGCTACTTCTGGTGGTGCAGCGCACGACAACGACCCCGACCTACCGGATCCCCGAGGACCTCGTCTGGAAGGAACCGTCGCTTCTCAAGGACCTGAAGACCGGCGAGATGATGGGGCTGCTCACGAACGACAACCGCGAGAAGCCCGTCGGCCGGCGTTTCCGCGAGCTCGGCGGGCTGCTCGAAACCCTCGGCGTCGGCTGGACGTCGAAGAACCCGGTCGTCTACGTGCTCGTGCCGGAGTCCGACGACTTCTGGGGCACGATGATCGAGCTCGTCCAGCCGTTCGTGCTCGCCAAGCAGACGCACGCCAAGGTGCGCTTCCTGCGAGCAGAAGGCGGAGGTCCCGGCCGACGCCGCGGCGGTGATCGTGCCCGGCTACGCGCTCTCGCGCGGCGGCGAAGCGCCCGCTCGACGCCTGGCTGCGAGCGGGCGGCCGCGTCTTCCAGTCCGTCTTCAACGACTTCTCCCCCGACATCACGGTCGAGCCGGGCGAGCGCCTCGACCCCGCACCGCTCGTCTGGGCCACGGGGCGACTCGGCTCCGTTCGCGTCCGACCAGTACGTGCGCCTGCCCCCGACGGCCGATCCGAAACGTCAAGGCGAACGACGCAGGTCGAGGTGCTCGCCCGCTATCTGGCCGCGCCGGAGCATCCGCGCGTCTGGCACTTCGGCACGCCGCTCTTCTGCCGCACCGCCGTGGGCCGGGGCGCCTACTACTATCTCGGGGCCGCGCTCGAGAAGGCCTATGTCACGTCCTGGTCGCCGTGGGAGACGACCGACGGCCACGCCTTCTACGCGGCGCTCGTGCCGCCGGGCGAGGTCGCAGATCGACAACCCGCTCGTCGAGCTGGCCCACCTCGCGCGCGGAGCCGAGGAGGTCGTCGTCCTCGATCAACCACACGCGGCGCGTTCCAGGACGTGCGCGTCTCGTGCCCCGAGGGCCGCTCATTCCGCGGCATCGAGGACCCGGCGCGCGTCCTGCGCGGCGGCGAGACGCATCTGCGGATGGCCCCGGCGGAGGTCGCCGTTCTTCCGCCAGCCTCGACGGGAGGATCGCGATGTCGGAGCCGACGCGTGTGCTGGCCGCTTCCGGTCTCCTGGTCGCGGCCCTGCTGGCTCAACCCCGGTCGGCCGCCTTGGCGGCGCGACGCCCGGCGGCCGGGCCTCCACCTCGGCTTCGACACGGCCGACGCCCGCGTTCAGGGCAACGGCTGGCTCGTGCCGGGTGTCGCGGGCCAGGCGCTCCAGCTCGACGGCATCGCCGCGCACGTCGTCGTCCCCGCCGCGGACGTGCCGCCGCTCGCGGGCTCGTTCACGGTCGAGGGCTGGGTGGCCCTCGGGGCCTACCCGTTCAACGACGCGCCGCTGCTGCAGCAGCAGGACGGCGAGTCGGTCGGCTTCTTCCTCGGCGTGGGCGACCGCGGGCAGGTCCGCTTCGACGTCGCCGCGGGCGGGCGGCGGCTCTCTCTCGCGAGCGCCGAGCACCTTCCCCTGCGCCAGTGGGCGCACGTGGCCGGCGTCTTCGAGGAGGGGAAGGGCGCGACGCTGTACGTGAACGGCCAGCCGGCGGGCGTCGCGGGAGGCACGGGCCCCTTCGTGCAGGCCACGCGCTCCGACCTGTGGATCGGTCGCAACGCGTACGAGATGGAGCAGAGCGCCCCGGTGGGGCACGGCCGGCAGCAGCCGACCCGCATCCTGCTCGACGGCGTCCTCGACGAGCTGCGGATCACCCCGGGGGCGCGGAGCGCCGCGGACATCGCGGCCGCCCACGCGCGGACGAAAGCCGGCCGGCGCTCCTCCGCTCGAGGCGCGCGCGCTCCCGACGCTGCCCTCGGGCCCGGCCGGGTTCGGCGCCTTCTACACGCGGCTGCGCTACTACAAGGGCTGGGACGACGCGCTGGCGCGTCGGAGACGCGCCCGACGTGGTCGTGCGCTTCGACCAGGCGCCCTACTGGTTCGCCTTCTGGCGGGGCACGAGCTACATCCCGCACTGGGTGACCGAGAACGGCATCTGGTACGACAACGAGTTCGCGGAGACCTTCCCGCCCGGCATGGTCGGCAGCGCCGAGCCGATGTCGGACAAGCAGTGCCGCTACTCGCACGTGCGCATCCTCGAGTCGAGCGACGCGCGCGCGGTCGTGCACTGGCGCTACGCGCCGATCGGCGTCGGGTACCTGCCCGCGTACCCGGACCCGCTCACCGACTGGGCCGACTGGACGGACGAGATCCACACCGTCTACCCCGACGGCGTCGGCGTCCGCAAGATCGTCGTCCACACGCTCGCTGCCCGACGCCAAGCGCGAGTGGCACGAGGGCATCGTGGTGATGGGCCCCGGCACGACGCCGAACGACGCCCTCGCGCCGGTCGGGCTCACCCTCGCGAACAGCCGCGGCGAGTCGGTGGACGTCTCGTGGGAGAAGGCGACGCCGCCCTTCGAGCCGGAGCAGCCCGAGCGCTCGGGCATCCAGCTCATCCGCACCCGCTCGCGCTACCAGCCGTTCGCGATCGCGCGGTGGCAGGACGAGCCGAGCTTCGACGTCTACTCGGGCGAGGTGCGCCGCGACGTCAGCATCTACCCCTGGTGGAACCACTGGCCGACCGCGTTCGAGCCCTCGAACGGCCGCTACGCCCTCGCCGCGGACCGCGCGAGCCACTCCTCGCTCACCCACATGCGGTGGAAGGAGATCGCGAAGACCCGCGACTCCGTGACCAAGGTCCACCTCGAGGGCATGAGCGACGCCGGCGTCGCCGAGCTCGCCTCGCTCGCGCGCTCGTGGGAGAGCCCGGCCGGCCTGAAGGTCGAGAGCCCCGGCTACTCGGGCGGCGACTACGACCCCGGCGAGCGCGCCTGGATCGTCGAGCGCTCGGCGGCCGCCGCGACCGAGCCGCTCGCTCTCACCCTCGCCGCGAGCCCCGCCTCGCCGGTCGAGAACGTGGCGCTGGTCGTGAAGGGCTGGGGCGACGGCGGGGCCACGCTGACCCTCGACGGCCGGGAAGTGGCGAGCGGCAAGGACTTCCGCGTCGGCCACCGCCGCCGCCTCGAGGCGACCGACCTCGTCGTCTTCGTGACGCGCGCGCGCCACCGTCGCCGCTCCGGCTGGTCCTCGCGGCGACCGACCTCCGGGCTACAATGCCGTAGTCCCCGGCGTCGAGGCACCGATGAGCGAGAGCGCGAGCACCGACGGGAGCCCGGCCCTTCGCGTCCGCGACGTGGCCAAGCGGTTCAGGAGCGCGGTCGCGCTCGATCGCGCCAGCCTCGAGCTGCAAAGGGGCGAGCGGCTGGCTCTCCTCGGGCCCAACGGCGCCGGCAAGACGACGCTCGTGCGCTGCATCTGCGGACGGGCCGTGCCGGACGCGGGGGAGATCGAGATGCTCGGCGAGCGCCTTCCCCCGACCGGCGGACGGCAGGGGCTCGGCTTCGTCCCCCAGGAGGTCGCCCTCTACCCGGACCTGACGGCCCGGGAGAACCTCGAGGCCTTCGGCCGCTTCCACGGCCTGCGCGGCGGCGAGCTGCGAAAGGCCGTGCAGTGGGCGCTCGGTTGGACCGGCCTCTCCGACCGGGCCCGCGAGCTCACGAAGACCTTCTCCGGGGGGATGAAGAGGCGTGTCAACATCGCCTGCGGCGTCCTTCACCGGCCGCGGGTGCTGCTGCTGGACGAGCCCACCGTGGGCGTCGACCCCCAGAGCCGGGAGCGCATCTTCGCGATGCTCGACGAGCTGCGGGACCACGGCACCTCGATCCTGCTGACGACCCACCAGCTGGACGAGGCGGAGCAGCGCTGCGACCGCATCGTGATCATCGACCACGGCCGCGTCATCGCGGGGGACGCTCTCCGAGCTCGTCGAGGCCACGGTTGGCCCGAAGCGCCGGGTGACGCTCCGCCTGGCCGCGCCGGGGCCGAGGCCCGAGGGCTTCCGGGCGGGCGCTGGCCCGCGGGAGCTCGTGGCCGAGGTGGCGGACGTGGCCCTCGAGCTGCCGGCCCTTCTGGAGAGGGTCCGCGAGGTCGGCGGCGAGGTGAGCGACGTCGAGGTTCGGGCGCCCTCCCTGCACGCGGTCTTCATCCACCTCACCGGGCGGGAGCTGCGGGAATGATCTGGACGGTGGTACGCGTCGGGCTGCTGCGGATCTGGCACGGGCGGGTGGCGCTGCTGCTCGACTTCGCGGTCCCGATCGCGTTCTTCACCATCTTCGCGTTCATCTTCGGCGGGCAGGTCGGGCTGGGAAAGTCGCCGCGCGTGAACGTCGCCCTCGTCGACGAGGACGGGACGGACCTCAGCCGGAAACTGATGTCGGCCCTGGCCGAGCAGGAGACCCTGCACGTCTACTCCCCCGAGCGCGGAGAGGGCGGGCCCACCGTCTTCGCGACGAGCGGCCCCGCACGAGCGCTCGTACTCGAGGGGGGCCTGCCCCTGGCGGTCGTCGTACCCCGCGGCTGGACGACGTCCTTTCTGGGACCGGGAGAGGAGGAATCCGTCCAGGTCCTCGCGGACTCCTCGGACCCCGTCGCGACGCAGGTCGTCTCGGCGCTGATCCGGCAGGTCGCGGGCCAGATCCGCGGCGAGCAGGCCCGGCGGCAGATCGAGGCCGTGCTGGGCCCCTCCGCCGCCCCGTTCGCCGCCTCGTCGGCGGCCCGCTTCACGAGGCCGGTGGGCGTCGAGGTGGTCGAGATCCTCGCCGCGGGCAAGGCGAACCCGGTCGTGTCCATGTACGCCGCGGGCATCGCGGTCATGTTCCTGCTGTTCGGCGCCGTCGGTGGCGCGGGGGCTCTCCTCGAGGAGGCAGAGAGCCAGACCCTCGAGCGACTGATGTGCTCGTCGCTCGGCATGACGCGGCTCCTCGCCGGGAAGTGGCTGCTCCTGACGATCGTGGGGATAGCGCAGGTCACGGTCATGTTCGCCTGGGCCCAGCTCGCCTTCCGCGTGGACCTCGTCGGCCACCTCCCCGGCTTCGCGGTGATGACGGCCGTCACCGCGGGGGCCGCGAGCAGCCTCGCGCTGGCCCTGGCCACGGCGTGCCGCACGCGCGCGCAGCTCAACGCGGTCGCCATCATCCTGATCCTCACCATGTCCGCGCTGGGGGGCAGCATGGTCCCCCGCTACGTGATGAGCGGGACGATGCGGGAGATCGGCCGGCTGACCTTCAACGCGTGGGCGCTCGACGGCTACACCAAGGTCTTCTGGCGGGGCCTGCCCCTCCGCGCGCTCCTGCCGGAGCTCGCGGTGCTCGTCACCGCGGCGGTCGTGCTGTTCCTCCTGGCCCGTCTCCTCGCCCGCCGCTGGGAGAGCGTCTGAGATGACACGACACCTCGGGCTCCTCGGCGCCTGTGCCTGCGGGATCGCGCTCTCCGCCTGCGCCTCGACCCCGAAACCAGGACGCAGGAACCGCGACCGCCGGGGACGGGACGGGTCGAGGTGACGGTGACCGGCTTCGGACCGACAAGGGCCAGGCGCTGGTCGCGCTGTTCCTGAGTGCCGAGGGCTGGCCGAACGACCAGGCGCTCGCCTTCGGCCGGGCCGTCCTGCCCATTCGCGAGGGGAAGGCGGTCGCCGAGTTCGAGGACGTGCCCGCCGGTCCCTTCGGCGTCTCCGCCTTCCACGACGAGGACGTCGACGGCGTGCTGGACACGGGGGCCTTCGGCATCCCGTCCGAGGACTACGGTTTCTCGCGCGACGCGCGGGGCACGTTCGGTCCGCCGGGCTTCGAGGCGGCGCGCCTGGACCTCGCGCCGGGGGAGACGAAGCAGGCTACTATCCGGATCGAGTAGAGCGAGGCCATGACCCACACACAGTCTGACGGACCCCGCACGCACCCCGCCGAGACGCTCGTCCTGCCCGGCCCGGGCGGGGCCGACCGCGTTCGCTCGCCGCTCGTCGCCGTCGTCGCCGGCGGGGGCCTCGCCGGGGTCGCCGCGGCGACCGTCCTCGCCGAGCGGGGCGTCGCGGTCGTGCTCGCCGAGCGGGAGGGCTTCCTCGGGGGCCGCGCGGGCGGGTGGACCGACCGGCTCGCGACCGGCGAGCCGTTCGAGATGGAGCGCGGCTTCCACGCCTTCTTCCGGCAGTACTACAACCTCCAGGCGCTCCTGCGCCGCATCGACGCCGATCTCTCCTTCCTCGAGCCGCTCGAGGACTACCCGATCCTCGGCCCCGGGGGCCAGGTCGAGTCCTTCTCCGGCCTCCCCAAGACGCCGCCCTGGAACGTGATCGAGCTGACCCGACGGACGCCGACGCTCTCCCTCGGCGACCTGATGCGCGTGAACAAGGGGCCGCGCCCTGGCGATGCTCCGGTACGAGCGCGGCTGGACCTACGGCCGCTACGACCGCGAGACGGCGGGCGCCTACCTCGACTCCCTCGGGTTCCCGCCCGACGCGCGCCGCATGCTCTTCGACGTCTTCGCCCACTCCTTCTTCAACCCCGAGGAGGCGATGTCGGCGGGCGAGCTGCTGATGATGTTCCACTTCTACTTCGCCGGGAACCCCGAGGGGCTCATCTTCGACGTCTCGAAGAGCCCCTTCTCCCGGTCGATCTGGCGTCCCCTCGGCGAGCGCCTGGCGGGGCTGGGGGTGGACGTCCGCACCGGCTGCGCGGTGTCGCGCGTGGCGCGGGGCGGCGCGCGCGCGGTGGACCGTGGCGCTCGACGGCGAGGAGCGGGAAGCGGACATCGTCGTGCTCGCCCTCGACGTCCCCGGGCTCCAGGCCGTCGTGGCCGCGTCGCCCGACCTCGACGAGCCCTCGTTCCGCCGCTCCGTCGAAGGGCTCGCCGTGACCCACCCCTTCGCGGTGTGGCGGCTGTGGCTCGACCGACCGTCGCCGCCGGGCCGCTTGCCGTTCGTGGGCACGACCGGGGTCGGCTCGCTCGACAACATCTCGCTCTACCACCTCTTCGAGGACGAGAGCCGGACGTGGGCGGAGCGCACCGGGGGGTCCGTCGTCGAGCTCCACGCCTACGCCGTGGAGCCGGGCACGACGGAGGCCGCCCTGCGCGAGGACCTCCGGCACGCGTTCCACTCCTTCTACCCCGAGTACGCGGGGGCGCGGGTCCTCGAGGAGCGCTTCCTGGTCCGGCGCGACTGCCCGGCCTTCTCGCCCGGGTCCTACGCCGACCGGCCCGGCGTCGCAACGCCGCTCGACGGCGTCGCCCTGGCCGGGGACTTCGTTCGCCTCCCGCTGCCGAGCGCGCTCATGGAGCGCGCGGTGGCGTCGGGCTTCCTGGCCGCGAACCACCTCCTCGCGCCCCACGGCGTGAGGGCCGAGCCCGTCTTCTCGATCCCGCGGCGCGGGATCCTGGGGCGGCGCCCGGTCGAGACGGAAGCGAGTCGAATGCGATGAGCGAGATCTGGAGATTCGGCCCCGCTCTCCCGCCCGTCGAGATCCCGGAGTCGGTCCGGACCACCCCGGACTGGAAGCAGGCCCAGCCCGCGGCGATCGCTCGCGCCCTGAAGCGGGCGCTGGAGCGGCCGCACGGGAACTGGTACGTCGTCGAGGCCTCCCGGCGCATCGGCCCGACGCCCCGCCGCTTCCGCATCGCGGGGGAGGACCTGGTCGCGTGGCGCGCGGACGGCGAGATCCTGATGGCCCCGGACGCCTGCCCGCACATGGGGGCCTCGCTCGAGGGGTGCCGCGTGCGGGAGGGGAAACTCGTCTGCCCGTGGCACGGGCTGGCCCTGGGCAAGGCGGGGCACGGACCGTGGAAGCCGTTCCCGGTGCACGACGACGGAGTCCTCACCTGGGTGCGCGTCGGACCCGAGGACCCCGCGACGCCGAAGCCGGTGCTCGCGCCGCGGCCCGCGCTCTTCATGGAGGGTGTCGTCCGCCTGGAGGCGCGCTGCGACCCCGAGGACGTCATCGCCAACCGGCTCGACCCGTGGCACGGCGCCCACTTCCACCCCTACTCGTTCGCCGCCCTGACCGTCCTCGGCTCCGACGACGACGTGCTCAAGGTGCGGGTGGCCAAGCGTCTCGTGGGCCGCCTCTGCGCCGAGACGGACGCGACCTTCCACAGCCCGGAGCCGCGCACGATCGTCATGACCATCGTGGAGGGCGAGGGGAAGGGGTCGGTCGTCGAGACGCACGCGACGCCGATCGAGCCGGGCCGGACCGCGGTCGTCGAGGCGACGCTCGCCACGTCCGACCGGAAGGGCTTCCGCCACGCGGTGAAGCTGGGCCGGCTCATCCGGCCCTTCATCGAGCGCTCCGCCCGCCGTCTCTGGGTCGACGACGCCGCGTACGCGGAGCGCCTCTCCGAGCGGCGCGGCGGGTCGGCCCCCGGGAGACCGTAGACGCTTCCCGTCGTCCGCCTGGGCGCCGGCGTCGATCAGAACGCCGTTTCGTCGAGGGAGGCGCCGCGCGACCACAGCCCCCGGCGCGGCGGGTGCCGCCGCCGCCGGCCGAGCGTGACGGCGGCCACCGCGGTGCCGAGACCGCGCGCGATCCAGAGTGCCTTGCGGGCCGGGGACACCGCACAGCGCGTGTCCCAGGCCCTGGGCCCGCGGGCGAGCACCAGGCTCCCGATGTCCTTGTAGACGCCGCGCGCCACCGCGACGGCCCATGCCGAGCGGAACCGCAGGCGCTCGACGCCGAGGTCGGCGGAGGCATAGTAGAGCTCCGCCTCGGCGAGCAGGCAGCCCACGATGCCGGCCAACGCCTCGCGGTGCCGGGGAAGGGCCAGCTCCTCCGGCGCGATGCCGGACTGGCGCAGCCAGGACAGGGGCAGGTACACCCGCCCGACCCGCGCGTCCTCGACCACGTCGCGGGCGATGTTCGTGAGCTGCAGCGCGATCCCCAGGTCCGCCGCGCGCCGCCGCGCGGCCTCCTCTTGCACGCCCATGACGTGCGACATCATCAGGCCGACGACGCCGGCCACGTGGTAGCAGTAGGCGAAGACGTCGTGAAGCGTCTCGTAGCGGCGGCCCTCGACGTCCATCGCGAATCCCTCGAGGAGCTCGAGGGGATAGACGTGCGGGATCGCGTGCTGCTGCACGACCCGTCGCAGCGCCTCGAAGACGGGGTCTGCCGCCTCTGCACCCTCGAGCGCCCGGTGGGTGGCCGCGCGCAGCCGCTCGAGCCGGTCACGCTGCGCGGCCTTGTCCGCCGGAGAGCCCGCATCGCGGAAGCCGAGCGTCTCGCCGTCGATCGCGTCGTCGCAGTGGCGGCACCAGGCGTAGAGCAGATAGGCCGCGTCGCGGGTCGCCGGGTCGAACAGCCGAGCGGCGGCCGCGAAGCTCTTCGAACCGTCCCGGATCATGGCACGGCAGCGCTCGACGAGCGGATCACGCACCCTGGCCTCCCATCGCGGCTTCCGAGAACGGTGCGCCGGCCGGAGCCGGCAGCAGTAGGCTGGACGACGTGGAGATCATGGCTTCGCCAACCGCGGTGAAACGAGGAGGTTAGCACAGGACGACGGCGGTTCACCGGGCCGCCTTCGACGGGCCACGGGCCTCCCCGGCTGCCCTGCGGCGCAGACTCGAGCCGTCGTCGCGACGTCAGAACCGGAAGTAGATGAACGCCTTCTCGGCCGCGCCCCAGAACAGGTGCGTGACCGAAGCCACCGCGACTCCGGCGGCGACCCACAGGGCGCCCCGCCCGACCCACGCCCACCCGAGCCAGCCGCGCCGCCGGTGCCGGTGGGGAGGCCAGCAGCGGGACGCGAAAGACGTCGACCAGGACCAGGACCACGGCCCCGAACCAGGAAGCCGAGCGAGGGCGGCGTCCAGCCCCCGTGCCCCAGGGCGCGGTAGCACGCGAGGACGGAGCCCATGTCGGCGGCCCGGAAGGGAACCCAGGCGAGGAAGACGGCGACCCAGACCAGCGGGAGGGTCAACGCCGCGGGCGCTCGCCGCCAGAAGCCGCGGCTCGACGCCCTCCAGCAGGATGAGCGCGGCGTGCATCGCTCCCCAGAGGAGGAAGGTCCAGCCCGCGCCGTGCCACAGGCCGCTCAGCAGCAGGGTGGCCACGACGTTCGCCCGCTGCCGTGCCGGTCCCCTGCGGTTTCCGCCGAGCGGGACGTACACGTAGTCGCGGAACCACGTCGAGAGCGAGATGTGCCAGCGCCGCCAGAACTCGCGGAAGCCCCGCGCCGCGTAGGGCCGGTCGAAGTTCTCGACGAGGTCGACGCCGAGGGCGTGGCTCGCTCCCTGGGCCATCCGGCGTGTATCCGCTGAAGTCGCCGTAGATCTGCAGCCCGAAGGCCACGATCCCGAGCGACCGCGTCGGAGGAGGAAGCGCCGGCGGGGGCGTCGAAGAAGGCGTCCGCGGTCTGAGGCGAGGACGTCGGCGGCCAGCTTGCGGATCCAGCCCTCCGCGAACAGCGCCGCGGCGTGCGGCAGGCGGGACGCGAAGCCGGCCTTGCCGTCGTCGACGGCGACGAGCTGCGGCAGCAGGTGGCCCGGCCGCTCGATCGGGCCGGCCACGAGCTGCGGGAACCAGGACACGTAGAGCGCGTAGTGGACGAAGTTGCGGCAGGGAGCGATACGCCCGTGGAGCACGTCCATCACGTAGGCGAACGACTGGAAGACGTGGAAGCTGATGCCGATCGGCAGCACCACGTCGACCCGCGGCATCTCCACGTGAAGGCCGAGCAGCCGAGGGCGGCGCCCGCGCTGTCGAGGCCGAAGTTCGCGTACTTGAAGTAGGCCAGGGTGCCGAAGTTCACGACGAAGCTGACGAGGACGCCGTGCCACCGCGCCCGGAACCGGCCGGCGAGGAGGCCGATCGCGTAGTCCGACAGCCGTCAGCAGGAGCAGCAGGACCACGTAGTAGGGCTGGATGTAGCCGTAGAAGAAGTAGGAGGCGGCCGTGAGCGCCATCAGCAGCCACGGGCCCCGCAGGAGCCCGTACAGCAGGACCACGACGCCGAAGAAGACGGCGAAGTCGAGGGTGTGGAAGAGCACGGTCAGTCGCCGGCGCCGGAGCGCACCTTCGAGGTCGCGGGAGTCCGCGCCGCGATGAGCCGGCCGAGGGCGTCGTTCCCCGCGGGGCTGAGGTGCACCCCGTCGGGGTGAAGTCGGGCGAGGTCCGCAGCGACGAGCCTCGGGAGCGCCTCCAGCATGTCGATCACCTGGGCGGAGCCGCGCGCGGCGACCCGGCGGACGACCCGCGTGATCAGCTCGACCTCGGCGCCGAGGGCCGCACGCTCGCTGCCGTGGACGCGGGCCGGCTCCTCGAGGAAGCCCTGGACGCTCATGCCCGCGAGCTCGTCGTCGGTGACGTCGAAGTAGGGGCCGTAGGGCGTCACGAAGTAGAGGGCGATCGACTTCTCGGCGCAGAAGGCCGCCATCGCGGCCAGCGGCGCGGCGAGCTCGCGCTCGCGCCTCTCCTCCCAGGCGCGAACGTCCTCCGGCGGCCTCGGGGACGGGCCGCCGGCGGCGGCGGGCACGGCGCTCGCGGGGAGCGGCGACCGTCGGCTCGCGGCGAGCGGGTCCGGCGTCGGGCGGCCCGAGGCCGGAGGGGCAGGCCGGTCGTCCGCCGGACCCACCGGCGCGCCCGGCGGGGCTCGTCGAAGAGGGCGAGGAGGGCGCTTCTCTCGGAGCCGCGCCTGAGGAGCGCCCTCGACCAGCCGAGCCTCTCGACCGGCTCATCGGGCGACGCCTCGGCCGGGTGAACGGCGGGCCAGGCGGGCGGCGCCGACCTGCAGGTCCACCACCGCCACCACCGCGTCGGGCTGGAACTGGTGGACGTAGGCCTGGAGCTGCGCGGACACGTTGACGATGGTGAAGGCGTGGGTGCCGAAGTTCAGGACCTCCGCGCGGGTGGCCGGCCGCCGGAGCTCGCGCTCGACGACGGCGGGGATCGTGTCGGCGAAGCCGCATCGCCATGCCGTACGACCACCGACGACCCGAGCACGGCGACGCGCAGCGTCTCCGGCGGCACGCGCCAGCGCGTAGGAGCGCGGCGCGTGCAGGCCGAGGTCGTTGGTGACGAGCGCCTCCTCGCCGGAGACGCCGGGCCGCAGGCGGAAGCCGGTCCAGCCGTCGGGAACGACGCGGGACAGCTCCGCCGCCGCGCGCGGGCCGAGCTCCGCCGCGCGAAGGCCCAGCTCGGACGGCGCCGGCCAGGACGCCGCCAGCACGACCGCCACGGCGAGGGCGAAACGGAGGAGGCCGCCCACCATCGCGCACACGGACGCTTCGGGCGCCGGTTGTCGCCCCGGGAGGGTGGGTGACGCTGGCGACATTCCTGGCTTGCCTGAGCGATCCTCCGGACGAGCGGCGGGTGGGGGCGGCCGACCCGACGATCGTACCCCGCGTCCGAGCGCGACGCATCGAGCCCGTCGAACATGCAGCCGGCCGGGGATCGTCGCGCCGCCGCCTCGCTGCTCCGGCTGGCCCTCGCGCGCCGCTGAGCCGCGTCCGTCGCGGATTGACCGGGCCGCCTCCTAGACATAGTCTAGACGGGTGTCCGACCTCATGGCGCTGCTCCGCACGAAGGGGGTCCAGCCGACGCCCCAGCGGCTCGCCGTGGCCCGGTTCGTGCTCGGCACCGACTCCCACCCGACCGCGGACGAGGTCTGGGCGAAGGCCCGGCGCGAGTGTCCGACTCTCTCCCGGGCCACGGTGTACAACACGCTGAACCTCCTGGCGAAGAAGCGGCTCCTGAAGGCCCGGGTGATCACGGAAGGCGTCGTCGTCTTCGACCCTCACGTCGAGAGGCATCACCACTTCGTGGACGAGAGGACGGGGCGGATCCACGACGTCCCCTGGGAGGCGGTGAGGGTCACCGGGGAGTCGAGCCTGCGGGGCTTCGAGGTCCGTGAGTACCAGGTCGTGATGCGGGGGCGGAAGAAGCCGGCCTAGCGGCTCTTCTCCTTTTTTTGGCATGCGTTAGACATAATCTAGGGTGAGATGAGTGATCAGTCTTATATCAGATCTACAGAGCAGGAGGAGACGATGAGCGAGAGCCGGAAGACCGAGGCAAAGTGCCCGTTCACTCATGCCGCCGGCGGCGGCACGTCGAACCGGGACTGGTGGCCGAACCGACTGCGGCTGGATGTCCTGCGCCAGCATTCGCCCCTGTCCGATCCGATGGGCGAGAGCTTCGACTACGCCGACGAGTTCGAGCGCCTCGACCTCGCGGCCGTGAAGAAGGACCTTCGGGCACTGATGACCGACTCGCAGGACTGGTGGCCGGCGGACTTCGGGCACTACGGGCCGCTGTTCATCCGCATGGCCTGGCACAGCGCCGGCACGTATCGCACCGGTGACGGGCGCGGCGGCGCCGGAGCCGGCCAGCAGCGCTTCGCGCCCCTCAACAGCTGGCCCGACAACACCAGCCTCGACAAGGCGCGCCGGCTGCTCTGGCCGGTCAAGCAGAAGCACGGCCGCAAGATCTCGTGGGCCGACCTCATGATCCTCGCCGGCAACGTCGCCCTGGAGTCGATGGGATTCAAGACGTTCGGCTTTGGCGGCGGCCGCGAGGACGTGTGGGAGCCGGAAGGCGACGTCTACTGGGGCTCCGAGAACAAGTGGCTGGAAGACAAGCGCTACTCCGGAGACCGGGATCTCGAGAACCCGCTCGCCGCGGTCCAGATGGGCCTGATCTACGTCAACCCGGAAGGCCCGAACGGCAACCCGGATCCGATCGCGGCGGCCAGGGACATCCGCGAGACCTTCGCCCGCATGGCGATGAACGACGAGGAGACGGTCGCGCTCATCGCCGGGGGTCACACCTTCGGCAAGGCCCACGGCGCCGGCCCCGCGTCCCATGTGGGTCCCGAGCCGGAGGCGGCCCCGATCGAGGAGCAGGGCTTCGGCTGGAAGAGCAGCTACGGCACGGGGAAGGGCGCTGACGCGATCACCAGCGGCCTGGAGGTCACCTGGACCACGACGCCGACGAAGTGGAGCAACAACTTCTTCTGGAACCTGTTCGGCTATGAATGGGAGCTGACGAAGAGCCCGGCCGGTGCGCACCAGTGGACGCCGAAGGGTGGCGCGGGTGCCGGCACCGTGCCGGATGCCCACGACCGGTCGAAGCGCATCGCGCCCGCCATGCTGACCACGGACCTCGCGCTGCGCTTCGACCCGGCCTACGAGAAGATCTCGAGGCGCTTCTACGAGAACCCGGACGAGTTCGCGGACGCCTTCGCCCGTGCGTGGTTCAAGCTGACGCACCGCGACATGGGCCCTCGCGCGCGGTACCTCGGCCCGGAGGTGCCGGCCGAGGAGCTTCTCTGGCAGGACCCCATCCCGGCGGTCGATCACGAGCGGATCGACGAGAAGGACGTCGCCGCCCTCAAGGGCAAGATCCTGGCTTCAGGGTTGTCGGTCTCGCAGCTGGTTTCGACCGCCTGGGCGTCCGCGTCCACCTTCCGCGGCTCCGACAAGCGGGGCGGCGCGAACGGCGGGCGCATTCGCCTCGCGCCCCAGAAGGACTGGCCAGTCAACCAGCCGGCCGATCTGGCGAAGGTGCTGAAGACGCTGGAGGGCATCCAGACCGAGTTCAACGAGGCGGCCACCGGCGGCAAGAAGGTCTCGCTCGCCGACCTCGTCGTCCTGGCCGGTTGCGCGGGCGTCGAGCAGGCCGCGAAGAAGGCCGGTCACGACGTGAAGGTCCCCTTCACGCCCGGACGCACGGACGCCTCGCAGGAGCAGACCGACGTGGAGTCGTTCGCCGTGCTCGAACCGGTCGCGGACGGCTTCCGCAACTACCTCGAGGGCGGGTACACCGTGCCGGCCGAGGCCCTGCTGGTCGACAAGGCGCAGCTGCTGACGCTGACGGCGCCGGAGATGACGGTTCTCGTCGGCGGGATGCGCGCTCTGAACGCCAACTTCGGGAAGGCCCAACACGGTGTCTTCACGAAGCGGCCCGAGTCGCTGACCAACGACTTCTTCGTGAACCTGCTCGACATGGGCACGGAGTGGAGGCCGGTATCGGACGCCGCGGACGTGTTCGAAGGGCGCGATCGCAGGACGGGTGAGCTGAAGTGGACCGGCACGCGTGTCGATCTCATCTTCGGTTCCCACTCCGAGCTCCGGGCCCTGGCCGAGGTCTACGGTAGCTCCGACGCGCAGGCCAAGTTCGTCCAGGACTTCGTCGCGGCGTGGACCAAGGTGATGAACCTCGACCGATTCGACGTCGCCTAGCCGCGACCAGCCGCCTGAACGACGCCGGACGCAGGGGAAGGGGTCCTCGGGTCGTAGGTCGATCCGAGGGCCCACACTCCGCTGAACGATGAGACCGCCGCCGCGACGTGCCCGCGTTCCTGCGCCTCAGGGGCGGCGGCCGGCCGCCTACATGAAGCGCACGACGCTGCGGCTAGAATCCAGCCTGGGTCGCGAGCCCGCGACGGAGGTTGCCCATGCCCGAAAGACACGAGTCCGACCGAAGAGCCTTCATCCGGACGTCCGCGCTCGCCGCGGGAGCCCTGGGGCTGCCACGCGTCTCGATCGCCCGCCCCGGCGGGTCGCCGAACGGGAAGATCGCCGTGGCCGTGGTCGGCGTCGGCGGGCAGGGCGCCTACGCGGTCGAGCAGGCGGCCACCGAGCGCCTCGTGGCCTTCTGCGACGTGGACGACCAGAGGGCGTGCAAGGCCTACGCGGCGCACCCGGACGTGCCCCGCTTCAAGGACTTCCGGGTGATGCTGGACAAGATGCACAAGCAGATCGACGCCGTGACGATCTCGACGCCCGACCACAACCACTTCCCGATCGCGATGGCGGCCATGGAGCTCGGCAAGCACGTCTTCGTCGAGAAGCCGCTCGCCCACAACATCTGGCAGGCGCGGACGCTGCGCAAGGCCGCGCGGCACTACGGCGTCGTCACGCAGATGGGAAACCAGGGCCACACGTTCGAGGGCATGCGCCGCATCAAGGAGTGGGTGGACGCCGGGGTGGTCGGCGACGTCTCGGAGGTGGTCACCTGGACCGACCGCCCGAACGACCCCTGGTTCATCCCGCCGCGCAGCTTCCCGCCGCCCGCGATGTGCCCGCCCGCCGACCTCGACTGGGACCTGTGGCAGGGGCCCGTCGCTGCGCGCGAGTACTCCCGCGCGTACGTGCCGGTGACGTGGCGCGGGTGGTGGGCCTACGGGTGCGGCTCGCTGGGGGACATCGGCTGCCACACCTTCGACGCCCCGTTCTGGGCGCTCGACCTGGGCGCGCCCACCCGGGTCCAGGCCTTCCGTGAGCCTCCTCCCGGAGACGGCTTCGTCTCGATGAACTCGGTCGTCACCTACCAGTTCCCGGCGCGCGGGACGAAGCCGCCGGTCACGCTGACGTGGTACGAGAGGGGCTACGACGTGCCGAAGCCCCGGCGCTGGGAGCCGGACAAGCCCCTGCCCGTCGAGGGCGGCATGTACATGGAGGGGACGAAGGAGACGCTCTTCCACGCCGGGATGCGCCCGGAGAGCCCGATGCTCACGCCGGCCGCGCGCTTCATGGAGGTGAAGGACGAGCTGCGTCGGATCCCCAGGCGGCCCCCGGTGGGCGACGGCCCGATCGAGGAGTGGCTCCGGGCGATCAAGGGCGACGGCCCCGCGCCCGGTTCGAGCTTCGACTACGCCGCGCCGCTCACCGAGGTGGTCCTGCTGGGCGTGATCGCCCAGCGCACCGGCCGTACCATCGAGTGGGACGCGGAGGCGATGAAAGTCAAGGGCCAGCCCGACCTCGACGCTCTCGTCAGGGAGCCGGCGCGAGAGGGCTGGCGGTACGGTGAGAACCTCGCCTGACGCCGTTTTCGTCGTGCCGATTCGTGGCTGGCGCTTGCTGTTGCTCGAAGTGAAGGCTAGCCGAGGGTCGCCCTCATCCGGGTGGCCGTCTCGCGCAGCGTCGGGAACCGGGTCCACTGCTCGTCCTTGCAGGTCTCGAAGTCCGGGCAGTGGGCGCAGGTCTGGAGGCCTCGCCTGGTCGCGCACTGCTTGAGCGTGCAGTTGAAGAGCGCCTTCGCCGACTTGCAGCCCAGGCACTCGATCTCGTCCGGCTTCATCTTCCAGCGCGCCGCGACCTCGGCGCGCAGCGCGTCGTCTCTCCGGATCGTCGCCAGGTAGGCGTCGCACTTCGAGCAGTCGAGGCAACAGAAGGCGATCATCTCGAATCTCTTGGGCGCCTTGTCGCCCTCACGGGCGGCCGCCTCCCGGCAGAAGCAGCACGCCACGAAAGCGGCCCCTCCCACGAGCACTGCCCTGCGGTCATCCAAGATCATGGTCGTCCTCCTCGTCCACGAGAGTCCCTCGCGCCAGAGACCTTGACGAGGCGAAGGTTCTCGGCGTTCCCTCGCCCTTTGCCCGGCCCCCTCGACGGGGCGAGGGCGTTGCCCCGGAGGAAGGCCGCGCGAAGGATGGTGACGTGAGGCGCAGATGAGCCGAATCGCCTGGATCCTGGCCGTCTCGTTCGCCGCTCTTTCGCCGGCCGGAGCAACCGCGCCGGCGACGGACGAGGCGCCAAGCCGCGAGGCCGCGCCGAGTCCTGGATTTCACGGACGGGCGGCCGGGTCTGGGTCGACGAGGAGGCCAAGCGGCTCCTGCGCCTGGAGGTCCAGGTCAAGAGGGCCCTTAGGGTCGGGGGCGGACTCCTCGTGTCGGTGGGGCCGGGATCGTCGCTCGTGTTCGAGCAGGCTCTCGTGAACGAGGATGTCTGGCTGGCCATAGGGGGCGCTCAGGCCGGCCGGTTGCCGGCCTGAGCCTGGCTCCGTACCGTGGCGGCGAAGACGGCGCGCATGAGCCACGGCGCCCAGCGATAGACCACGTGCAGCACGTGCAGGAGCGACGAGGCGTAGACCAGGAACCGGCGGCTGCCGATCGCGCGACAGATCACCCGCGCGACGTGCTCCGGCGTGTGGAACATCCACTCGGGCTGCTTCGTCGCTCCCACGTTGCCCGCCGCGCCCATCGCCGTGCGCACGAGCAGCGGGCAGACGCACGAGACGCGGACGCCGAGCGGGGCGAGCTCTGCGCGCTGGTACTCGGACAGCCACAGCACCCCGACCTTGACCGGCCCGTAGGCCGGGTACCCGGGGAACGGGAGGAGCGCGGCGCCGGAGCCGAGGTTCAGGACGTGGCCTCGGGCCGCGACGAGCATCGGAAGAAAGGCCCTCGTCGCGAGCGCGACGGAGAGGAGGTTGACCTCGAACAGGCGGCGCCAGTCCGCCTCGCTCGCGTCCTGCCAGCCGCCGATGCGCAGGATGCCCGCGTTGTTGACCAGGACGTCGACGCGCCCGAATCGCTCCCGGCAGGCCTCGGCGAAAGCCTCGAGCTGCGCCGGCTGGCTCACGTCGACGACGCGCGAGAGCGCGGCGCCGCACTCCGTCGCCGTGCGTTCGGTCGCCACGGGGTCGACGTCGCAGATCGCGAGAGCGTAGCCGTTACGGCCCAGCTCGAGCGCGGTCGCCCGCCCGATGCCGCCCGCGGCCCCCGTGATGACCGCCACTCGCTTGTCGCTCATCCTCTCCCCCAAGGTCCTTGATCGGGTGTCCCGCACCTGCGGCGCGGGGTCAGGCGCCCGGCGAGGGCGGCGCCGTGCGGCAGGCCTCGTCGAAGAGGGCGTCGTAGCCCGCGGCGAGCGAGCGCAGCGCCGAAGCACCGTCGCCGCGGAAGGACGAGCCGTGCATCACGGCCAGGGCCTGCGGCTCGAGATCGGCGAGCGCGCGCAGGGTCGACCCCGTCGTCGGGGTGAGCGCCGTCCCGCCGGGCATCGCGCGTTCCATGTCGAGCGCGGGGCCCACGATGTCCGACTCGGTGATCGCGGACCCGTTTCCGGTGTGGGTGAAGAGGTCGCCGCACATCAGGGTCCGGGTCACCTCCTCGAACAGCACGACCGACTCCCAGCCGTGAGGGACGTGAGGCGTCGTGAGCAGGCGCACCGTCCGGCCTCCCAGGTCCAGCCGCTCGCCGTGCGCGAGCGCGCGCGGGGGTCGGTCCGCGAGATCGTTGAGCGAGACCATGCAGCCGATCTCGCCGTGGACGACCTGCGCGCCGGGGGCGGCGGCCAGCCACTGGTTCATGGCCCCGCACTCGTCGGCTTCGACGTGCCCGAAGCCCACCCAGCGAAGGCGGTTGAGCGGCACCGCGCGGGCCGCGGCCTCGACCACGGACGGGAACAGCCCGCGCATGCCCGTGTGGAACAGCAGGGGCTCGTCGGCGTCGAGCAGGAACTGGTTGAACGTGAACCCGCCGGGCAGCAGGTCCGGGAAGAACGTGGACAGCCGGAACACCCCCGGGCCGATCTCGGTCAGCGTCGTGCGCATCGCGGTTCTCCTCTCTCCTCTTCGGACGTCGCGTTCGGACCCCGATGGCCGGGCGACCGGGGAGGCCGCGCGCCACCCGGACCTGTCCCTGTCGAGCCCCCGGGAAATGACGGTGGCAGAGGATACCTTCCCGACGGTGTTCGCGACAACGGCGCGGCGCCCGCGGAGCCGCCCGACCGCGCCCTGCCCGCGAGCCGCTGCGGCCGTTGGCCGGCTTCGGGTCTATACTCCGCCGGTCGCCCGCCGCGCCGGCGACCTGCTCGCGGCAACGGTGGAGCGGGGGGCAACCGGGCGTGCGGGCCGTTTCCGGGAATCTTCCAGGAGGAGCCATGAAGCCGAGGAGTGCGCGCGCCACCGGGATGGTGGCCACAGCGGTCGTCGCCGCCGTCGTCGGTGTGGGTGCGCTCGTCAGCGCGCAGGCCCAGCCGGCGCCCCGTGGGCCCGGACCCACCGGGAACGCCGCGCTCTTCCCCCCGCTCGACGCCAGCAAGGACGGCGTGCTGACCCGAGAGGAGCTGAAAGCAGGCTTCGACGCGTGGTACACGAAGTGGGACAGCACCGGCACCAACGCCGTGACCTTTGACCAGGTCTTCCGCGGCCTGGCCGAAGTGGTTCCGCCGCCGCCGCCCACGGTGGCGGCGCCGCAGAACCAGACGCCGAGTCCCGAACACGTGACCGCCATGCTCGCGGCGTTGCCCGAGAAGGCCCCGGTCGCGCCGAAGCAGCCGCGCAGGGTCCTGGTGCTCGGCAAGGCCCAGGGGTTCGTGCATTCGTCGATCCCCATCGCCGCGCGCACCATCGAGGAGATGGGCAAGAAGTACGGCGCGTGGTCGACGACGATCACCTACGACCCGGCCGACATCAACGAGGCCAACCTGAAGGCGTACGACGCCGTCTTCCTGGCGAGCACGACCGGCCACTTCCTCGACGACCCGAACGACACGAAGATCACCGAGGCTCGCCGCAAGGCTCTCCTCGACTTCGTGCGCGGCGGAAAGGGCGTCGCGGGCATCCACGCGGCCTGCGACTCGTATCACCGCAACTCCGCGCAGCCCGCCAACGCCCCGCCCGTCAACTGGGCCGTGGTGGGCATCGCGTCGCGGGTGATGACGGGCGACACCGACGGCGACGGCAAGCTGACCCGCCCGGAGCTCGGCGTGCTCGCCGACGCGTGGTTCGACAAGCTGGACCCCGAGAGGACCGGCAAGGTCGTCCAGGCCGACTTCCCTCGGCGCTTCGCGGCGATTCCGGCGTCGGCGCAACCGGCCCGTCCCGCGCAGGGGAACGGGCAGGGGCCGGCCACCGACCTCACGCCGGACCAGCAGGTCGGCACCTGGCCCGAGTTCAACACGATGATGGGCGCCTTCTTCAAGTGGCACTGGAACGACGGCCAGCCGATCACCGTGAAGGTCGACGAGCCCAGCCACCCGCTGAACGCGGCCTTCAAGGGCCAGTCGTGGGACATCGTCGACGAGACCTACACCTTCGGTCGCGACACCTACTCCCGCTCGAACCTGAGGGTGTTGACGAGTGTCGACTACTCCCGGATGAGCGCCGAGGACAAGGCCAAGGAGAACAACCCGCGGGCCGACGGCGACTACGCGCTCAGCTGGATCCGCGCCGAGGGCAAGGGCCGCGTCTTCTACGAGGCGCACGGCCACAACGAGAAGGTCTACGCGCACAAGCTGCTGCTCGAGCACGTGCTGGCCGGGATGCAGTACGTCCTCGGCGACCTTGCGGCCGACGACAGCCCGAGCGTGAAGAAATAGCGGAGGACCGGACGGCAGGCTACGGGGTCCAGCCGGGCAACGCGGCCGCCTGCTTCACCCACGTCGCCATCTGCGCCTCGTCGAGCTCGTCGCCTTCGCGGATGTCGAGGTAGCGCGCGTCCTTGCTCTTGCTGGCGCCGGGCGGGACCGGTCGCAGCGACGTGCCGCGGAAGAAGGTCACCTTGACGTAGTGCGTGAAGACGTGGAACGACAGGAACCAACCCTGGCCCTCGATGCCGTAGAACGGCGAGTTCCACTTCACGGCCTTGCGCACGTTGGGCACGTTCCGCACGATGAGCGCGTCGAGGCGCCTCCCGACGTCGCGCTTCCAGCCCGGCATCGCGGCGATGTACGCCTGCACCGGGGCGTCGCCGTCGGCCTTCGCGATCTGCGGATTGCCGCCCGGAAAGGAGCTTCACCGGCCGCTTCTCGCTCGCCCCGGGCCTGGCCTTCGCCGGCGGGCCATTCTGGGCCACCGCGGCCTTCACGAGCGCCTTGAACGCGCCCGCGTCGACCTTCTCCCCTTCGTGGATGTCGATCGCCCTTCGCGTGTTGCCTTCCAGGCTGGAATTGAAGAGGCGCGATGGGTCCGGGATCCTGGCCCCCCGGGCGAACGTGAGCTTCACGACCTTCGTGTACGCCTCCCCGGTGCAGACGATCCCGTGGTGCGACCAGACCGGAGTGCCCATCCACTTCCACTCCTCGGTCATCTCGGGGTCGGCTTCCAGGATCAGCGCCCGCATGCGGGCCAGGGTCTCCCCGCGCCATCCCCCCAGGTCGCGGATCCGCTGGTCGATGAGCCGGGAAGCGGGCTCGGCGCCTGCCTTCGGCGAGGACTGGGTGTCCGACCTGCGCGGATTGCTCGCGCGCGACGTGCTCTTCGCCATTCTGCCTCCGGAGGTGGATATCCTACGCTACTGCCGGATGCGGCAGAATGCCCGGCCGGGCCCACCCGGAGGCCACCGATGACCCAGCGCTCGCTGCGACTCGCCCTTCTCCTCGCCCTCGGCGCCTGGCCGCTCCTTGCGGCCGACGATCCTGGCCGAGCGCGATCCGACGCCCTCGCCGGGCTCCTCGACCCGGCCGCGCTGCGCGCGACGCGCACGCCGCGGACGCTCGCCGAGCTGCGCGCCTCCTTCGCCGACCCTCCGGCGGAGTTCCGGCCGGCGCCGCTGTGGGTCTGGAACGACGAGCTCGACTGGCCGCGCCTCGAGGAGCAGCTGCGACAGTTCAAGGCGCGCGGCATCGGCGGCGTCTTCGTGCACCCGCGGCCGGGTCTCATGACGGAGTACCTCGGCGACGAGTGGTTCTCGCTGTGGAAGAGGTCCCTGGCGCTCGGCCAGGAGCTAGGGATCAAGGTCCACATCTACGACGAGAACAGCTACCCGAGCGGATTCTCCGGCGGGCACGTCCCCTCCCTCGCGCCGGACACGGCGGGCCGCGTGCTCCTCTACGACTGGCGCGACTCGACGGACGGGGTGCCGTGGATGGACAAGGCGACCGTCGCCATCTACGCCGTCGCGACGCGGGAGGACGGCGCGCCCCGCACCTACCGGCGCATCGTCCAGGGCGATACGGCGTCGGCCGGCGAGCGGGTGCTGGTGACCCGCATCGCACCGGTGCCGGCGGCGGAGTGGACGGCCGGCTTTCCTTACGTCGACCTCACGGACCCGCGGACGACCGAGGTCTTCCTGCAGACGACCTACGAGCGTTACCGCCGGGAGGTCGGCGACGAGTTCGGCCGCACCGTCCTCTGGGCCTTCAGCGACGAGCCGGAGCTCAGCAAGAGCCCGGGCTGGGATGGCCCCGGCCTCCCGCTCAGCCTCCGTACCCTCGCGGAGTTCCGCAGGCGCCGCGGGTACGATCTCGCCGACCACCTCCCGTCGCTCCACTGGGACGTCGGCGACTTCCGGCGCGTGCGCTTCGACTACTGGGAGACGATCCACGAGCTGCTGGCCGAGGCCTTCTTCCAGCCGATGTTCGCCTGGTGCGACCGCAACCGCCTGCAGTGGACCGGCCACTGGTGGGAGCACCTGTGGCCCGAGCCGTGGTCGACGCCCTCCGACATGTCGATGAACGCCTTCGAGCACGTGCCGGGCATCGACCTCCTCGCGTTCCAGACCGACGGGCTCCGCGCTCGCGGCGTTGAGCCGCACATGCTCCTCACGGTCAAGCAGGTGGCGAGCGTCGCCCACCAGCTCGGCCGGCCTCGCGTGCTGTCCGAGACCTACGGCGGCGGGGGCTGGGGCCTGCGGCTCGAGGACATGAAGCGCCTCGGAGACTGGGAGATCGTCCACGGCGTCAACCTCGTGAACCCGCACCTGGCCCACGCGACGGTTCGCGGCCCCCGCAAGCGCGACTGGCCGCAGTCCTTCTCCGACGCGGCCGAGTGGTGGAAGGACTACCGCGTCCACGCCGACCACATCGGGCGCCTGAGCCTCGCGATGGCCTCCGGCCGGGCGAAGAGCCGCGTGCTCGTCCTGAATCCCTCGACGGCGGCGTACCTCGTGGCGCGGCGCAGCCAGGCGAGCGGTGCGAACCCCGACCTCGAGCGGATCAAGGCGAGCCAGGGCGAGCTCCTCCAGAGCCTCGCCGACCACCAGGTCGATTTCGATCTCGGCGACGAGTACCTGCTCGACTGGTTCGGCGGCGCCGAGGGCCCTCGCCTGGCCGTCGGCCACGCCCTCTATGACGTCGTCGTCTGGCCGGCCAGCATGGACAACCTCCGCCAGGCGACACTCGATCGACTCGGCTCGTATGCGCGGAACGGCGGCGCGATCGTCGCCCTCGGCGCGGCCGAGACCGTGCTCGTGGACGGCCGCCCGAACGAGGCGGCGCGGGCGCTCGTGTCGCGAGTCGCGCGCGTCGCGACGGGCGAGGAGCTCCTCGGCGTCCTCCGCCGGCTCGCGCCGCCGCGCGTTCGGTTCGAGACGGAGGTGCCGCCCGGCGTCGGCTTCGCCGAGCGCGAGCTCGACGGCGGCGACCGGCTGCTGCTCTTCAACAACGCAGGGCCGGAGCCGGTGGACACGGTGGCCGTCCTGCCGGGAACGGGGCGCGTCGAGGCGTGGGACACCGGAAGCGGCGCCGTGCGCGCCTACCCGGTTCTCGCCAAGGGCTCGGGAGAGGTGCGCCTGCCGCTGTCGCTCCCGCCGGCCGGGTCGCTCCTGCTCGCCATCGAGCGGGGCGGCACGCCGGAGGTTCGCCGCCCGGAGCTGAAGCGTTCCGCGGCCGTCGTCGACGCGGACTGGACGGCGGCGGCGACTTCCCCGAACGTCCTCGTCCTCGACTTCTGCGACGTGTCGGTCGGCGGGCGCGAGATGAAGGACGTCCTCGCGATGCAAGCGTCGAAGGCCGTCTTCCGCGACCACGGCTTCGACGCCGACCCCTGGGAGATGGCGGTGCAGTTCCGGAGGGGAGTCCTCGACCGCAACACGTTCGGCCTGGGATCGGGCTTCACGGCGCGTTACCGGTTCCACGTGCGCGACGCCGAGGCGGCGCGGGGACTGAGGCTGGCCGTCGAAAACCCGGACCTCTACCGCGTGTCGATCAACGGGAGGCCGATCGACTTCACGACTGGCGAGCGCTGGCTCGATCCGCACCTGCGGCCGGCCGACGTCGCGTCCGCGGTGACGGTCGGCGACAACACCATCGAGGTCGTCGCGAGCCCGTTCGACGTCCGCATGGCGATCGAGCCGGTCTACCTCCTCGGCGCCTTCGGCCTGCGCCCGGCCGGGAAGGGCTTCGACCTCGTGGCGCCGGCCACGCTCGGGATCGGCCCGTGGCGCGCGCAAGGCCGGCCCTTCGAGTCGGCGTCGGTCGTGTACTCGGCCGAGGTGACGCTCCCGCCGGGGACGGCCGCGCTGCGCCTCGCGCTCGGCCGCTGGGCCGGCGCGCTGGCCGAGGTGCGCATCGACAACCGGCCCGCGGGGGTGCTCGCCTGGCCTCCGTGGTCGACCGAGGTCGAGGCCACGCCGGGACGCCACGTGGTGACGGTCCGCGTGGCCGGCACGCCCCGCAACGTCTTCGGCCCCTTCCACGACCCGCGCCCCGAGCCGCGCGTCGAGTGGCCGGGGCACTGGATCCTCTTCGCCGAGCGGAAGCAGCCGCCCGGGGCCGAGTACGGCGTCGCCGACTACGGCCTCTTCGAGCCGCCGACCCTCACGGCTTTGGGGTCGTAGCGCCGAGCGACCAGACCGCCGAGAGCGACTCCGGAAGCTCCTGCAGGTTCCCGTTCGGGTCGAGGGAAACGACGTCCACGTCCGCCGTGGCGATCGTGGCCGCGTCGGAGGCCCTCGTGGCCTCCTGGTGGAAGACGACGCGATAGCCGGACGAGCGTTCCACGCGGGTCCGTATGTCGAGACGCTCCCCGAGGCGCGCCGGCGCACGAAACCGGATCCTCATCTCGTAGACGACGAAGCGGTGGCTCCCCGCGGCGATGTCGCCCATCGGGTAGCCCGCCGCGTCGAGGATCTCCGAGCGGGCCCGCTCGAAGAAGCGGAGGTAGTTCGCGTGGTAGACGAACCCCTGGGCGTCCGTGTCCTCGAGGTAGACCCGGACGGACAGCAGGTGCTCGCGGGCCCCGGACATAGCGCACGATGGTAACCGCGGGGAGCGGCGCGAGCCAGCCCGGGGAGCATAGAATCCCTGCGATACAGGAGGTCGAGCCCATGTCCAGGACCCGCGCCGTTCTCCCCGCCCTGCTCTTGGCCCTGGCGCTTCCGAGGGGCGCCGCCGCCCAGGCCCCCGCCCCCGCCCCCGTGCGCCTCGCGATCGCCGGCCTCACCCACGGCCACGTCCACGGGATCCTCGCCCGCGAGAAGAAGGGCGACGTGGAGATCGTGGGGATCGCGGAGAAGAACGGCGAGCTGGCGCGCCGGTACGCGGCCCACTACGGCGTCGACCCGTCGCTCCTCTTCGACGACCTCGCCGCGATGCTCGACCGCGTGAAGCCCGAGGCGGTGGCCGCGTTCGGGCCGACGAGCGACCACCTCGCGGTGGTGGAGGCGTGCGCGCCGCGCAAGATCCACGTGATGGTGGAGAAGCCGCTCGCCCTGACCCTCGCCGAGGGCCGGCGGATGGCCGAGCTGGCCACGGCCCACGGCGTCCACGTGCTCACGAACTACGAGACCACCTGGTACGGCAGCCACCGGAAGATGGGCGAGCTCGTCCTGCGCGACCGACGGGTGGGGCCGATCCGCAAGATGGTCGTGCACGACGGACACCCGGGGCCGGTGAAGATCGCGGTGGAGCCGGAGTTCCTCGAGTGGCTCACCGACCCGGCGCGCAACGGCGGGGGCGCGATCATGGACTTCGGCTGCTACGGGGCCGACCTGATGACCTGGCTGATGCAGGGCGAGCGACCGGTCTCCGTGACCGCCGTGACCCAGCAGCTCCAGCCCGACGTCTACCCGAGGGTGGACGACGAGGCCACGATCGTCGTGACCTACCCGAGAGCGCAGGGGATCATCCAGGCGTCGTGGAACTGGCCGTTCAGCCGCAAGGACACGTACGTCTACGGGGAGAAGGGGACCGTCTTCGCCCTCGACTCGCGGCGGGTGCGCTACCGCCCGGGCGACGCCGAGAAGGAGATCGAGGCCCCTCCCCCGCCGCCGCCCGCCGACGAGCCGTTCGCGTACCTGGCCGCGGTCGTGCGGGGCGCGGCGACCGTGGCGCCCACCGACCTGTCGTCGCTGCCGGTCAACCTCACCGTGATGGAGATCCTCGACGCGGCCCGCGAGTCCGCGCGCACGGGGAGGACGATCCGGCTCGGAGGCGGAGAAGTAGCGGTTCACGCCATCGAGCCGCGCGGACCTTCCGAGACAGGAGACCCTCATGAAGCCGCTCTTCACGACCATCCCGCTCGTGCTGCTCGCGACGGCGAGCGCTGCGTCGGCGCAGACCGAAGGACCCGGTCGACTACGTCGACACGAGCATCGGCACCATCTCCCACATGCTGGTGCCGACCTTCCCGACCATCCAGCGGCCGAACGGCATGCTCCGCATCGTCCCGCCCAACGAGAGCTTCACGACCGACCGCATCGACGGGTTCGGCCTCAGCGTCCCCTCGCACCGGCAGGGGCAGGTGTTTCAGCTGATGCCCGCCAGCGGAGACGCGGCGGCGCTGCGCGCCGACTGGAGCTCGCGCTACGACCACTCGGTGGCGCTGCCCTACCGCTACTCGGTGTTCCTCGACGACCACGACGCCACGGTCGCGTTCGCCCCCGGGCGCCGGGCGGCGATCTGCGCGGTCGACTTCGAGCGGCCGGCCGCCGGGAGCCACGAGAACTTCGTGCTGCTGCGCCCGCAGCGGAAAGGGTCGCTGCAGATCGACGGAGCGACGATCACCGGCACGGACGACTATCACGGCGTCACCGTGTACCTCCACGGCGAGCTCGACCCGTCGCCGGCGCGGGCGGGGGCGTTCGCCGGCGGGGCCCTCGACTTCGCCCGCCGGGCGACTCGCGACTCCGCCGAGCCCGTGGTGGCCGCCTTCCCCGCCTCGGTGCGTCAGGTGCGGCTGCGCTACGCGATCTCGTACGTCAGCGCCGACCAGGCGCGGCGGAACCTCGAGGCCGAGATCCGCGACTTCGACCTGGAGCGGCTGGCCGCCGAGGCCCGCGCCGAGTGGAACGCCGTCCTCGGAAAGGTCGTCGTCGAGGGCGGAACCGAGGACGAGAGGACGGTCTTCTACACGGCACTCTACCGGGCGCACGAGCGCATGGTCCCGCATCTCCGAGGACGGACGCTACTTCAGCGCCTGGGACGGCCGGGTGCACGACGACGGCGGCGTGCCGTTCTGGACCGACGACTGGGTCTGGGACACCTTCCACGCGCTGCACCCGCTGAACGTCCTCCTCAACCCCGGGGTGCAGGGCGAGAAGCTCGCGTCGTACGTCCGCGCCTGCGAGCAGTCGGGCTGGATGCCGACCTTCCCCACCGTCTTCGGCGACGCGCACTGCATGAACGGCCAGCACGCGGTCGCGGTGTTCGCGGACGCGTGGCGCAAGGGCATCCGGGGCTTCGACCTCGAGCGCGCCTACGCCTGCATGAAGAAGACCATGCTCGAGGAGAGCCTCATCCCCTGGTATCGCGGCCAGGCGACCGAGCTGGACCGCTTCTACTGGGAGAAGGGCTACTTCCCGGCGCTCGCGCCCCGGCGAGCCGGAGACCGTGAAGGAGGTGACCGCGGGGGAGAAGCGGCAGGCGGTCGCGGTCACGCTCGCGGCCGCCTACGACGCCTGGTGCCTGGCCCAGATCGCCCGGGAGCTCGGCCACGAGGAGGACGCGCAGTTCTTCCTCACCCGCTCGCTCGACTACCGCAACCTCTGGAAGGCGGACACCGGCTTCTTCCACCCGAAGGACCGCGACGGGCAACTGGATCCTGCCCTTCGACTACAAGTACTCCGGCGGACAGGGCGCTCGCGACTACTACGACGAGAACAACGCCTGGACCTATCTCTGGGAGGTCTACCACGACGTCCCCGGGCTCGATCTCCCTCTTCGGCGGCCGCCGCGCGTTCGTCGACAAGCTGGACCGGCTCTTCGCCGAGGGGTACGAGCGCCCGCGCTGGCGAGTTCTACGACGTCCTTCCCGACTCGACCGGCAACGTCGGCATGTTCGTGATGGGCAACGAGCCGAGCTTCCACATCCCGTACCTCTACAACCTCGCCGGCGAGCCGTGGAAGACCCAGAAGCGGGTCCGCATGCTGCTCGAGGCCTGGTTCCGGCACGATCTCATGGGCATCCCCGGGGACGAGGACGGCGGCGGCATGTCGGCGTTCGTGGTCTTCTCGATGATGGGCTTCTACCCGGTGACGCCCGGGGTCCCCGCTTACGCCATCGGCAGCCCGGTCTTCAGCAAGGTCGTCATCCACCTGGAGAACGGCAAGCAGTTCGTGCTGAGCGCGCCGCGGGCCGACCGGGCCCACAAGTACATCCAGTCGGCGACCGTGAACGGCCAGCCCTGGAACGAGCCCTGGTTCAGCCACGAGGTGCTGGCGAACGGCGGCACGGTGACTCTCGAGATGGCCGACCGGCCGAACAAGGCCTGGGGCTCGAGCCCGGACCTCGTGTCCCCCTGGTCCCGGTACGCGCCCGGGCCCCAGTCAGGGTCGAGGTGAGCCGGCGCTTCCACCGTGCCGACGCGCAGTGCCAGGCCGCCCCTGAGCCGCCCGGGACTTGAGTCTCGGGCGGGTTCGGTCTAAGACACACGCATGAAACGACGCCACTTCCTCCGGACGGGCGGCGCGGCGGCCCTCGCGCTGTCCGGTGCCCACCGCTACGCCGAGGCTTTCGCCGACACCCGCCTGCGGGTCGGCCTCATCGGCACGGGTTGGTATGGCAAGTGCGATCTCTTCCGCCTCCTGCAGGTGGCGCCGGCGGAGGTGGTCTCGCTGTGCGACGTCGACTCCGCCATGCTCCGGGATGCCGCCCGGCAGGTGGCCGCGCGCCAGGCCTCGAAGAAGACGCCACGGACCTACGCCGACTACCGGGCGATGCTGGCGGAGCGCGACCTCGACCTCGTGATCGTGGCGACCCCCGACCACTGGCACGCGCTGCCGATGATCGCGGCGGTCGAGGCCGGGGCCGACGTCTACGTCGAGAAGCCGGTCAGCGTGGACGTGGTCGAGGCTCGGGCCATGGTCGCGGCGGCCCGCAGGCACGGGCGGGTCGTGCAGGTCGGCACGCAGCGCCGCAGCACCCCGCACCTCGTCGAGGCGCGCGAGGAGATCGTGCGGTCGGGCCGGCTGGGGAGGGTCGGCCTCGTCGAGATCCACGGCTACTTCCCGGTGGAGTTCGACACGAACCCGCCCGACGCGCCGCCCCCCGCGACCCTGGACTACGACTCCTGGACCGGCCCCGCGCCGATGCGCCCCTTCAACGCGCTTCTCCACCCCATGGGCTGGCGCGCCTTCATGGAGTACGGCAACGGGATGGTGGGCGACATCGGTGTCCACATGCTGGACATGGTCCGCTGGATGCTGGGCCTGGGCGCGCCGCGACGGGTCAGCAGCGCCGGGAGCTTCTTCCCGCCGCCGGCGAAGGTGAACATCAGCGACACCCAGACCGCCACCTTCGACTACGGCGACCTCCAGGTCGTCTGGACGCACCGCTACTGGGGCGCCACACCCGAACCGAGGCACCCGTGGGGAGCGACGCTCTTCGGCGACAAGGGCACCCTCAAGGCCTCGGTCTACGGCTACGACTTCGAGCCCCTCGGGGGCAGCGGGACCGTCCACCGCGACGTGAAGCTGGAGCTCGACGAGTTCCCCGAGGACCGCACGGAGAAGGACCTCGAGCCCTTCGCGGTCCCGGCGGTTCGCCGCCACATGAAGGACCTCCTCGTGGCCCGAGAGAGGCGGGGCCGGCCGGTCGCCGACATCGAGGAGGGCGCGATCTCCACGACCGCCTGCATCCTCGCCAACATCGCCATGAAGCTCGGCCGGACCCTGGAGTGGGACGCCGAGAAGGGCGTGGTCGTCGGCGACGAGCCGGCCAACGCGCTCCTCCGGCGGCCCTACCGCGCGCCCTGGGTGCACCCCGAGCCCTGAGGTCGGAGGACCGAGGCGCCGTGAAGGAGGGCGCGGCGAACGTGATCGAGCGCCCCGCGCCTCGACGTCTGGATCAACGAGGGCCCGGCGCGGGCTCCGCGGGATAGAAGCGCGCGAGACGCGCGGGCGCCACGCCGGCCAGGAACAGCACGACCAGGGCGTTGTTGCGGAGCGTCGTGAGCACGGGGCCGTCCCGCTGCCATCGCCGGGGGCTGCTCACTGCCCGGACCGGGGGAAGCGTCGTCGGGCCGAGACGGCGCAAGGCCCGGAAGAAGGCGAGGTCCTCGAAGAGCGGCTCGGAGGTGAAGCCGCCGGTGCGCTCGTAGGCGCAGCGCCGGCAGAAGATCGCCTGGTCGCCGAACGGCAGGCCGAGCAGGCGGCAGCGCAGCGCCACGGCCCACTCGGAGTACCGGCGCGCCGGGTGCGTCGTATCGAGGGCGAAGCGGAAGGCGCCGCCGACGATCCCGGGGTCCAGCGTCTCGACGGCTCGCCGCCAGCCGGCCTCGAGCCGGGTGTCGGCGTGGAGGAACACCAGCCAGTCGCCGGTCGTCTCCCGCGCCCCACGGTGAAGCTGCACCCCCCGACCGCGGGGACTCTCGATCACGCGGGCGCCGGCCCCGGCGGCCACCGCCCGCGTCCGATCCGAGGATCCGCCGTCCACGACCAGCACCTCGTCGGCCGCCTCTCGAACGGAGGCGACGGCCGCGGCCACGAACCGCTCCTCGTCCAGCGTCGGGATCACGACCGAGAGCCTCACCGCTTCGGCCGCTCCGCCCCGACCCCGTTCAGGCTCCAGTCGTAGGCCGTCTCGCGCACCCGGAGCTTCCCCGAGCGGAGCAGGTCCTGCTCGGGCCCGTCGGGCCAGTACCGGGCCAGGTAGCGGCCGAGGGCCGCGTCGGAGCCCCCGAAGTCGGCCCGGTACCAGACGAAGATGGGGCTCACGAAGACGGTGTCGCTGGCTGCATCCACGCGGTTCTTGTCGGTCGAACGCACGAAGACCCAGGCCTGCTCCTCGAGCTGCGCGTCGAGGCGCGCGCCCAGGTAGGCCTCCCGCCGCAGCGGCGGGCACGAGAGCGCGGCGCACACGAGGGCGAAATGTATCCGCGGCTCCCGGAACTCCTTCCGCACGATCTCGTGCTCGACCTCGTCGAGGGTCAGCTCGCGGCCGGCGGCCCGCACCATGCGCTCGGACCACGGGCCCTTGAGGGGCAGCACCCCCAGCGTCTTGCGGATGTTCCGGATCGACTCGCGCTCGCCGTGACGGTTGACCTGTGCGATCGTCCACGCGTTGTAGACGTTGATCCAGAAGGCCAGCCGCTCGCTCTCATCCCGTCCCTCGAGGCTCGCCCGGCCGAGCTCCTCCAGGTAGCGTCGGAACTCGCCCGAGCGGGCGAAGGCGTCGTAGTCCACCCGCCCGTCCTCGGTGACGTGGGCACGGAGGAGCCCGTCGAATCCCGAGTGGTCGAACGGCGCGGCCAGCAGGACGAAGAGCGTGGCGGCGAGCAAGAGCGGCCTCCTGGCACCATTGTGTCGCATGAACGCGGCGGCCGCGGCGTTCTCGTCCTAGCGCACCGGGACGAAGAGGGGCGCGCCGGGGCCGAGGGGCGCCAGCCCGGGCGTCCGAGGTAGAGTGGACGCATGACAGCGAGTCGCTGGGGGGCTCCCGGCCCGGGTGATGCCGCCGAGCACCTTCGGGAACGGGCGCTGGCGGATCAGCTCGCGCTCAAGGACCGGGCCCTCGACGTCGCGGCCGAGGGCGTCACCATCGCCGATGCCCGGCGGGCCGATCGGCCCCTCATCTACGTCAACGAGGGGTTCGAGCGCCTCACGGGGTACTCCGTGGCCGAGACGCTGGGCAGGAACTGCCGGTTTCTGCAGGGCCCCGACACCGATCCGGCCGCGGTGGCCGAGATCCGCGCCGCCGTGGACGAGAAGCGCGCGTGCGTCGTCGAGATCCTGAACTACCGACGGGACGGCACCCCCTTCTGGAACCGGCTCTCGATCACGCCCGTGCGCGACGAGGTCGGCGAGGTCACCCACTACATCGGGATCCAGTCGGACGTCACCGCGCGGCGCGAGGCCGAGAACGGGCTGCGGCGCGCCAAGGAGGCCCTCGAGCATGACCTCCGGCTGGCCGTTCGGGTCCAGCAGGCCCTGCTCCCGCCGGCGGAGCTGCGCGTGCCGGGCTTGCGCGTCGCGCGCACGTTCCATCCCTGTGCGGACCTGGCCGGGGATGCCGTGGGTGTCGTCACCTTCGGTCACGGCCCGGTCGGGTTCTATCTGCTCGACGTGAGCGGGCACGGGGTGGGAGCGGCCCTCCTGTCGTTCACCTTGAATCACACGCTGTCGCCGTCGGCGGAGGGGTCCCTCCTCGTCGAGGACGCCGGGCACGGAGTCGCCGTCGTTCCGCCCTCGCGCGTGGCCGAACGCCTCAACCGGCAGTTCCCCATGGACCGGACGCGACAGTACTTCACGTTCGCGTACGGGGTGTACGACGATTCGGAGGGGCGGATCGACTACGTGCTGGCCGGCCATCCGGCGCCCATCCTGCTGCCCCGGGCCGGGCCACCCGCGCCGCTTCCGGGCCGCGGCCTGCCGATCGGCATGATCGAGAACGCGACATTCGACGACGAGGCCGTGATCCTCCAGCCGGGCGATCGGCTGTACTTCTACACGGACGGGGTCGTGGAAGCGCTGGACGCGTCGGAGCAGGAGTTCGGCTCCACGCGGCTGATGGCCGAGATCGACCGGCTGCGGGACCGCCCCTTGCGGGAGGGGCTCGACCACGTGGCGGCCCTCGTCCAGGACTGGTCGGAGGGCCACCTGCGGGACGACGTGTCGCTCCTCGCGGTCGAGCGGACGGACTGACCCACCCGCCGGGACCACTTCAGCGGGGCTCGCCCTGCGTGAGAGAATGCCGGCGCTGCCGGCGGCCGGGCCCAATCGCGCTTCCGCGGGGCGGACCGCCGAGAACGTGAGGCTCTGACGATGGCCACCGCTACCGAAGCCGCGGCGAAGACCGCCCCCCCCACGAACCGCCTGATCGGGCCCATGCCGAAGATCGGCATCCGCCCCGCGATCGACGGGCGGCGGAAGGGCGTCCGCGAGTCGCTCGAGCGCCAGACGCTCGAGATGGCGCGCTCGGTGGCGCGGCTCCTCGAGTCGAGGCTGCGCCACTCGAACGGCCTCCCCGTCGAGTGCGTCATCCCGCCGACCTGCATCGGCGGGGTGGCCGAGGCCGCGCGACGGCGGCCCTCTTCGAGCGCGAGGGCGTCGGCGTGACGCCTCACCGTCACCCCGTGCTGGTGCTACGGCGCGGAGACGATGGACATGAACCCCCTCGTACCCGAAGGCGGTCTGGGGCTTCAACGGCACCGAGCGGCCCGGGCGCCGTCTACCTGGCGGCGGTGCTGGCCGCGCACAACCAGAAGGGCCTGCCCGCGTTCGGCATCTACGGGCGCGACGTGCAGGACCGCGGCGACACGACCATCCCGCCCGACGTGGAGGAGAAGCTGCTGCGCTTCGCCCGCGGCGGGCATCGCGGTCGCCACGATGCGCGGCAAGTCCTACCTCTCGCTCGGCGGCACCTCGATGGGCATCGCGGGCTCGATCGTGGACCCCGACTTCTTCGAGGACTACCTCGGCATGCGCGTCGAGCCGGTCGACATGACCGAGATCGTCCGGCGGATCGAGGAGGGGATCTACGACGAGGAGGAGCTCGCGCGGGCCCTCGCCTGGGTGAAGGCCCACTGCCGGGAGGGCCGCGACTACAACGCCCCCGGCTTCGAGCGCAGCGCGCGCGCAGAAGGACGCGGACTGGGAGATGTCGGTCAAGATGGCGCTGATCGCGCGCGACCTGATGGTCGGCAACCCCCGGCTCGGCGAAGGCCGGGTTCGGCGAGGAGGCGCTCGGCCGCAACGCGATCCTCGGCGGGCTTCCAGGGCCAGCGCCACTGGACCGACCACTTCCCGAACGGCGACTTCATGGAGGCGATCCTCAACTCGTCGTTCGACTGGAACGGCATCCGCGAGCCCTTCGTCTTCGCCACCGAGAACGACTCGCCTGAACGGCGTCGTCGATGCTGTTCGGCCACCTGCTCACGGGCACCGCGCAGATCTTCGCCGACGTGCGCACGTACTGGAGCCCGGCCGCGGTGAAGCGCGTGACCGGGCACGAGCTCCCGGGCCGGGCCGCGGGCGGGATCATCCACCTCATCAACTCGGGCGCGGCCACGCTCGACGCCACCGGGCGGCAGACGCGCGGACGGCCAGCCGGCCATGAAGCCGTTCTGGGAGATCACGCCCGAGGAGGTCGACGGCCTGCCTCGAGGCGACCACCTGGTGCCCGGCGGTCACCGAGTACTTCCGCGGCGGCGGCTACTCCTCGCGGCTTCCTCACCGTCGGCGGGATGCCCATGACGATGTCGCGCCTCAACCTCGTCGACGGGCCTCGGGCCGGTGCTGCAGATCGCCGAGGGCTGGACGGTCGACCTGCCCGAGAAGGTGCACGAGACGCTCAACGAGCGCACCAACCCGACCTGGCCCACGCACTGGTTCGTGCCCGCGCGTCGACGGCGAGCGGCCCGTTCCGCGACGTCTACTCGCGTGATGAACAACTGGGGCGCCAACCACGGCGCGATCAGCTACGGCCACATCGGCGCCGACCTCATCTCCCTCGCCTCGATGCTGCGCATCCCGGTCTCCATGCACAACGTGCCCGAGGCGGACGTGTTCCGGCCGAGCGCCTGGACCGCCTTCGGCGCCCACGACGCCGCAGGGCGCCGACTTCCGGGCCTGCGCGACCTTCGGCCCGCTGTACGGGCGGTAGTCGGCTGAGCTAACCGCGGTGCCCGAGGACCCGCTGCCGGTGGTGCTCGTCCGGGCGTGAGTGGATGCGTCGTCCGGCGCGCCGGACGGCGCCGAGATCGCCCGGCTCAGAGGCCACGCGCTCGGGGGGAGAGCTTCGCGGTAGAGCTTCCCGATCTCCACTCGGGCGCCCTCTTCGAGCTCGCCCGCGAGTAGCGAAAGACTGCGGGCTAGCGGGTGGGCGTCGCCGGATCCGGAGCGAGCGCGCTCAGCACGCGACCCACGAGCGCCGGGACGACCGCGAGAATGGGGCCGACCACGAGGCCGCCCAGCCGCGCCTGCAGCGCCGTCGCCATCGGCACGATCGTCCCCTCGGGCACGTTGAGGGCGTCCCAGTGCCGGAAGTAGGAGGCCTCGATACCGGCCGCGAAGCTGAGCCAGGTCGCCACGAAGATCAGCACCTGCCCGAACAGCCCGAGGCTGTAGCCCACCAGCGCCGTGCCGCCCCAGCCGAATCCGCCGAGGCGCCGCGACAGGGCGCCGAAGTAGAAGGCGCTGATGAAGGTCAGGCCGACGATCGAGAACATGGCGTTCCCGCGGGGCGCGTACGGCACGCCGCTCGCCCCCAGCAGGAAGCGGGCGACGGCGAAGATCGACAGCAACAGCAGGGGAAGACGGACGAAACGCAGCACGCGGCCGATCATGTGGACCTCCTGGTTCGGTGGGTTGTGGGGATCGTTCGGCCCGAAGTCTCTCACGAAATCGTGCCCGTCGCTCCCGCGGGCGGCCCCGGATTCCCGATCGCCCCCGGCGACGCCTGGCTCAGCTGCGGGAATGGGCGACAGCTGCCGGAAACACTCCGAGGCCGAATCGATGAAGCCGGCCTGGGGCGCGCGAACGCTCGTGGCGATCCTACACGCTCAGCTTCCAGGGGGAGCGGTACTCGCGGCCGAAGAGCTTCTTCGCGGCGCCGCTTCCGTCCTTCAGCTCCAGCTTGACGGGGTCGTACTCGATCCGCTCCCTGGTGCGCAGCGCCACGACCCCCAGCAAGCACGTCGCGGACGAGTGCAGCCCGTCCTCGATGTCGCAGGCGGGCCGCTTGCGGCTCTTCATGCACTCGAGCATGTTGCCCGCGTGGTTGTACAGGCCGTCGTCCACCTCTTCCATGCGCATCGAGGCCGCGCGCGCGACCTCCTTCTCGCTCTTCTCCCCGGCGCCGGTCGTCTGCTGGACCTTCCGCGTCTCCGGGAAGACCTCGAAGCCGGAGCGGTTGAGGAACATCGTGGCTTCCGTGCCGTGGAACTCGATGCCGTAGGCCTTTCCGAACATCGAGTTGCCGTTGGCCTGGCGGTTCTCGTAGGTGCACACGAACTCGGGGTACTCGAACGTGGTCTGCAGCGTGTCGGGCGTGTCGCCGTTGTCCTTCACCGCGCGCTTCTGACCGGCGGCGGTGATCACCCGCGGCCCCGGTGTCTCGAGGGCCCACTGCACGATGTCGATGAGGTGCACGGCCCAGTCGCCGAGCATGCCGTTCGAGTAGTCCCAGAAGTGGCGGAACGTCGACCAGCGGTCGCCCACGCCGAAGCGGTTCGCGTTGAAGGGGACCTTCGGCGCCGGGCCGAGCCACATGTCCCAGTCGAGGCCGGCGGGCGGCTCCGAGTCCGCCGGGCGGCCGATACCGTTCGGGAACGCGTTGGAGTAGTTCCAGGTGCGGACGAAGGTGACCTGGCCGAGGAGCCCCTGCCGGACGATCTGCGCCGCCTGCTGGAAGTGGAGGTTGGAGCGCTGCCAGAGCGCCACCTGGACGACCCGCTGGTGCTTGCGGGCGGCGGCGAGCATCGCCTTCCCCTCCTCGACCGACACCGCGACCGGCTTCTCGACGAAGACGTCCTTCCCCGCCTGGCAGGCCATCACCACCGGCAGGGCGTGCCAGTGGTCCGGTGTCGCGTTGATGACGACGTCGATCGTCTTGTCGTCGAGCAGCTTCCGGAAGTCGGTGTAGGTGGCGATCTCGCTTCCTTCCTGCCAGCCCTGCGCCGCGGCCTTGCCCTTGGCGAGGTTCGGCGCGTAGACGTCGCACACGGCCGCGATCTCGGCGCCCTGCTTCTGGAACGCCCTCATGTTGGAGGTCCCCTGACGGCCCACGCCGATGACGCCCACCCTCACGCGGTCGTTCGCGCCCAGGACCTTGCGCGTGAGCGGCCCGGCCAGGGACATGCTCACCACGGCGCTCGCGCCGGCGGCGCGGTGCATGAAGGCTCGGCGATCGATGGGGTGGCTCATGGCTTCTCCTCGCCCGCGCACGCTACCGCCCGCCGCGGGCGGGTCAATCGGTGCTCAGGTCCAGTGGATGAGCCCGGGAGGCCCGGCGCTCAGTCGAAGAGGTCGGCCACGCCGATCGACAGGCCTGGCACGCTGGCCGCGACCAGGGTGTCGCCGCCGCGGGCGACGGCCTTCGTCCGATAGGAGCCGCTCGCCGGGTCAGGCTCGCGGCGGAGCTCGACGGTGGACTCGGCGAGGTTCACGATCCAGTACTCGGGGATGCCGGCGCGGGCGTAGAGGACGGCCTTGGCCTGCCGGTCGAGAGGCAGAGACTCGCCGGCGACCTCGACGACCAGCAGCGCCGTCCGGGGATGGCGCTCCCTCGACGAAATCGCGCCCCGGGAACCGCCGCGAGAGGTCCGAGCGCGGGCTGAGGCTGTATCATTCGGGGCCGTGACCAGGCTCCGCGCGCTCCTCGTCCCGAGGATGCCGCCCCGTGCGCGCGCCTCGAAGCGGCGTGCTACCCTCGCGCGTCCGTCGCAACACCTCGGAGGCTTGGATGACTCCCTCGCGACCGTCTCGCTCGCGCTCGTCGCTCCCCGCCTCGTCGGGGTGACGCTCGCAGCCGAGACCGGGACGGGCCGCGTGGTCGTCCGCCCCGCCGACCACGGGCGCGCGCTCGTGAACCCCGGCATGGGCTTCGTCCTGCACCACTACGACAACTCGCTCGTGCAGTACGGGTCGCGGCTCGCACCCTCCGACCCGCTCGACGACTTCCCCGGCCTCTCGACCGTCTACTTCCGCCTCGCCTGGTCGTACGTCGAGCCGGAGGAGGGCCGCTTCGACTGGTCGATCGTGGACTCTCCCGCGCAGCGGTGGATCGCGCGGGGCAAGAAGATCGCGCTCCGGTTCTCCGCCTCCGAAGGCGATCCCGGCGTCGGCACGCCACCCTGGGTGAGGGCGGCGGGGGCGAAGGGCTACTGCTTCGAAGCCGGCAAGGGCGTCGTGCCCGAGGCGCCGGGCCTCCCCTGGGAGCCCGACTTCGACGACCCCGTCTTCCTCGGGAAGGTCGACCGCTTCCTGGCCGCCGCGGCGGCACGCTACGACGGAGACCCGAACCTGGCCTTCGTGGACGTGGGCTCGTTCGGGATCTGGGGCGAGGGCCACACGTTCTGGAGCACGAAGCGCAACTACTCGGCCGAGACCGCGCTCCGCCACGTCGAGCTCTACCGGAGGCACTTCAAGAGAACGCCGGTCGTCGCCATCGACGACTTCTCCGACCACGGGCGCGGCGACGGCTGGATCCCCCGCGCGCTCGAGCTCGGCCTCACCCTGCGCGACGACAGCATCCTGGTCGAGAAGCCGCCGACTCGCCTACAAGAGCGCGGCCATGGCACAGCGGTTCTGGCCGACCGTCCCCGTCATCCTCGAGAGCGAGCACTACGGCGGCTCCGTGGAGCGGGGCGCCTGGGGCGACGGGAGCCTCTACCTGCGGGCGGTCGAGGACTACCACGCGAGCTACGCGTCCATCCACTGGTGGCCGCGCGAGTTCCTGGCCGCGAACCGGGACCTCGTGGACCGGATGAACCGGCGGCTCGGCTACCGGCTTCAGCTCGTCGAGGCGAGCTGGCCGGAGGCCGTGCGCCCCGGCGAGCCCTGGGCCTTCTCCGCCCAATGGCGCAACGCCGGCGTCGCGCCGTGCCTGCCCGGTGGGCAGGTCGCCGTCACGCTGAAGGACGAGCACGGCGGGATCGCCGCGGTCTTCGTCGACCCCGGCCTCGACGTGCGAACCCTCCCGGTCGGGCCCCCGGGCGAGGGGGCGGTCGTCGCGCGCGAGGCGTCCCTCCGCCTGCCGGCGCTGGTGACGCCCGGCACCTACGATCTCTTCGTGTCGGTCGGCTCGGCGATCGGCACCCCCACCGTCGCTCTTCCCCACGACGGAGACGACGGCCGGCGCCGCGTCCGTCTCGGCCAGGTTCGCGTCCTTCCCCCAGGAGCTCATCGATGAAGCGCGCCGCTCTTCTCCTTCTTCTCGCCTCCGCCCCGGCCCTCGCCGCCGAGGCGCCCGCGCCCTTCGCCCTCCGGGACGGGGACCGCGTCGTCTTCTACGGCGACAGCATCACGCAGGACGGCGCCTACGCGCGCTTCGTCGAGGAGTACGTCCGCACCCGCTTCCCGCGGTGGGACATCCGCTTCCACAACGCCGGGGTGGGGGGGGACACGGTGAAGGGCGGCGGGGCGGGCCCCATCGACGTCCGCCTCGAGCGCGACGTCATCGCCTTCAAGCCGACCGTGGTCACCATCATGCTCGGCATGAACGACGGCGGCTACAAGCCCTTCGACCCGATGACGCTCGCCACCTTCGGCGAGGGCTACCGCGCGATCGTCGCGAGGCTGCAGCAGGCCCTGCCCGGCGTGCGGCTCACGTTCATCCGCTCCTCGCCCTTCGACGACGTCGCCCGCCCCCCGCAGTTCCTCCCCGGCTACGACGACGCGCTCCGGCGCCTCGGCTGCTACGTCACGACCCTGGGCGCAAGAGAGAAGGCCACCGTCGTGGACTTCCGCGACCCCGTGAACGCCGGGATCGCGGCGGTGATGAAGGACAACCCCGACCTCGCGCGACAGGTCGTCCCGGACCGCGTGCACCCGGGCCCCGCCGGCCACCTGGTGATGGGCGCGACCCTGCTGCGTGCCTGGAGCGCGCCGGCCCTCGTGGCCCGCGTCGCGATCGACGCGGCCACGAAGACGGTGGCCGCGACCGAGAACGCCGAGGTGAGCGCGCTCGCGGCGACGGAAGCCGGCCTCTCGTGGACCGGGCTCGACGGCGCCCTGCCGCTTCCGCTGGCGTTCGAGGACGGCGAGACGGAGCTCGCGGAGAGGGCCGGGGCGGGGATCGAGGGCCTCGACCAGCAGACGCTCGTCGTCACCGGCCTCGCCGCCGGACGCCACGAGCTGAAGATCGACGGCCAGCCCGTCGGCACGTTCACGGACGCCGATCTCGCGAAGGGCGTGAACCTCGCCCGCTACCGGACCCCGATGCGGTGGCAGGCCTACGCGGTCAAGTGGTCGGTCGGCAGCGGTCACGAGGCGCAGCGGCTGCGCCGCGACATGCTGGTGGACGCCGCCAGGAACCCGTCGCTGGAGGCCGCGGCCGAGACGCTCGGCGCCCGAGACGAGGCGGCGCAGAAGCAGCGGTCCCTGGACGCGACGCCCAAGCCGCGCCGGTACGAGCTGACGGCGGCTCGCTGACCTACGGCCTGCCCCGCGCCAGCGCGTCCCGCAGGCGGCCCTTGTCCACCTTTCCCATGGCGTTGCGGGGCAGCGCGTCCACGCGCACGAACGAGCGGGGCACTTTGAACGAGGCGAGGAGGCGGCGGCAGGCGGCCTCGAGCGCGGCCGGGTCGGCCTCGCCGGCGAAGCACGCGACGGGCAGCTCCCCCCGGCGCGCGTCGGGCACGCCGAGGACCGCCGCCTCGCGCACGCCCGGCTGCTCGAGGAGGACGTCCTCGATCTCCCGGGGGTAGACGTTGAAGCCGCCGCTGATGATGAGGTCGCTCGCCCGCCCCCGCAGCGTGACGTAGCCGTCCCCTGACCGGTCGCCGAGGTCTCCGGTGCGGAACCACCCGTCCACGAACGCGGCCGCGGTCGCCTCGGGCTGCCGCCAGTAGCGCTCGAAGACCGCCGGCCCCCGCACGAGCAGCTGGCCCGTCTCGCCCGGCGGCGCTTCCTGGCCGTCGGCGTCGACGACGCGCAGCTCGACCCCCGGCAACGGCCGGCCGACCGTGCCCGGCCGCCGCTCGCCGTCGTACGGGTTGCCGATCGTCATCAGCGTCTCGGTCATCCCGTACCGCTCGAGGATGGCGTGGCCGAACTTCGCCTGGAACGCCTCGAACACGGATGCGGGGAGCGGAGCGGAGCCGGAGACGAAGAGGCGCATCCCGCCGCCGATGCGCCGGGCCATCTCGTCGCTGAGCTCGAGGAGGCGCACGTACACCGTCGGCACTCCGAAGAACAGGGTGGGCCGGAACTCCTCGAAGAGCGCCTCGGCCTTGCCGTGCTCGAACCGATCGACGAGCCGCATCCGGCACCCGCTGGCGAGCCAGGAGCAGACGCCGTTGCCGAGCCCATGCACGTGGAAGAGAGGCAGCACGGCCAGATAGCGATCGGCGGCGGTGATGCGCCACGTCTCGACGAGCGTGCGGGCGTTCGCCGCGAGGTTCCCGTGGGTGAGCACGGCCCCCTTGGCGCGGCCGGTGGTCCCCGATGTGTAGACGATCGCAGCGGGCGTGGCCCCTGTCATCCCGAGGGACTCCGGCTGGACGGGTCCCGAGGGATCCGCAGTCTCGGCGGATCCCTCGTCGCCCGACGCGGCCGACGCTCCTCGGGATGACAGAGCGGCAAGCTCGCCCACGTCCCAGACCGGCGTCCCGGCGGGAACGAGTCGCGCGAGGTTCGTCGTCGTCACCACGGCCACGGGCTCGGCATCGCCCACGACGTGGCCGACCTCGCGCTCCCGGTAGAGCACGCTGACCGGCACGAAGATCACCCCCAGCCTCAGGCACGCCAGGAACAGGTCGAGGAACTCGAGGCCGTTCGGAAGCTGCACGACGAGTCGGTCGCCGGCCCGGAGCCCGCGCGACGCGAGAACGTGAGCCATCCGACGGCTCCGTGCCTCGATCTCACCGAACGTCAGCGTCTCGACGGCAGCCGCCCGCGGGGCCGAGGTCGAGAGCCGGCACGGCCGACCGGCCGACGAGCGACGCGTCGAAGAGGTCGAGCAGCGGACTGCGCTTCACGCACCAAGCGTAGCGCACGGGTCGGCCGTCAGCGGACGAGGTACATCACGAGCAGCTGGGCGGACAGGACGCGCAGGATCATCGTCAACGGGTAGACGGTCGCGTACGCGACGGACGGCGCCTCCGAGCCGGAGACGGCGGTCGCGAAGGACAGGGCCGGCGGGTCGGTCATGCTCCCCGCCAGCAGGCCGCAGAGCGTCAGGTAGTTGAGGCGGAAGGCCAGACGGGCCACCACGGCCTACCGTCAGGATGGGCACGACGGTCAGTGCCGCCCCGCAGGTCATCCAGTAGAAGCCGTCGCCGCGGACGAGCGTCTCCACGAACACGTCGCCCGCCCCCAGGCCCACCGCGGCCAGGAAGAGCACGATGCCGGTCTCGCGCAGGGCGTAGTTGGCGGACATTGGCATGTACCAGACGAGGGGGCCGATCTTCCCGATGCGCGCGAGCGCGATCGCCACGAGGAGCGGGCCTCCGGCGAGCCCCAGCCGCACCGGCGCGGGGACGCCCGGCAAGGAGAAGGGCCAGCTCCCGACCACGATCCCGAGCGCGATGCCCGCGAACATCGGGACGAGGTGCGGGTAGTTGAGGCTCTTCGGCGAGTCGCCGAGCTCCCCCGCCACCTTCTGGATGTCGCCCGGCTCGCCCACCGCGAGCACCGTGTCGCCGTACTGCAGCTCGAAGTCCGGCGTCGCCGACATCTCGACCTCGGTCCGGCTCACCCGCGTGATCTGGACGCCGAAGCGGCGGGCGAAGTCGAGCGCGGCGACCGTCTTCCCGGTGGCGGCGGTCCGGGTGACGATGAGGCGCTTCGAGGTGATGGCGCTCGGCAGCCGGCGCAGGTCGAGGCTGCTCTCCTTGCCCACCACGACCCGCAGCGCGTCGAGCTCCTCGCGCGTCCCCACCGCCAGCAGCACGTCCCCGAGCCGCAGGCGCGTCTCCGGCCGCGGCACCTGCAGCGTGCCGTCCTGCCAGACGCGCGAGACGACGATCCCGCTCCCGGCGAGCGACGGGACCTTCTCGAGGGCCATGCCCTCGAGGTTCGGGTTCGACGACCTCGAGGTTCGCGCGGGCGAGCGGCGGGGCCTCCGCCGCGCGGCTCTTCTCGAGGTCGTCGCTCTCCTTCTTGATCGAGACCCGGAACGCCGCCCGCACCCCCACCATCACGAGGATGATGCCCAGCACCCCGAAGGGGTAGGCGACCGCGTAGCCGAGGGCGGGGAGCTTGGCCGCGGCGGCGCGGGCCGCGGGGTCGGCCAGCGCCTCCTTGAGGGCCTGCTGGGCGGCGGCGAGGCTCGGCGTGTTGGTCGTGGCCCCGCTCAGGAGGCCGGCGAGCACCGGCGCCTCGATGCCCCCGGCGAAGTGGAGGACGAGAGCCATCGCAGCACGCCGAGCGCCACCACGGACGCGGCGAGGAGGTTGAGGCGCAGGCCGTGCCGGCGCAGCGAGGCGAGGAAGCCCGGTCCCACCTGGAGGCCGATCGAGTAGACGAAGAACACGAGGCCCAGCTCGCGCACGAACTCGCGGGTGCGCTCCTCGACGTGCACCCCGAAGTGGCCAAAGGCGATGCCCACGAAGAGGACGCCGGCGATCCCGAGGCCGACGCCGCGCACCCGCACCGATCCCAGGGCCAGGCCCAGAGCCGCCACCAGCGACAGGACGAGGACTGCCCCCGCCGCGGTCGTGCCGTCGAGAAGTGCTGCGCTCACGCGGCCGTGTACCCCGCGGTCATTCCCGGACGACCGCGAGGTCCCAGGGCCCGAGGGTGACCCGCTCCCCCGCCGCCAGCGGCTTCTGCGAGAGGAGCTCGGTCCCGGCGCCGTGCCCGTAGGCGAAGGACTGCGGCTCTCCGGAGAGGTTCAGGTAGAAGCGCAGGGTCTTCCCGTCGCGCGCGACCGCCTGCCGCATGCGCACCTTCGGCGGCAACCCGGCCTCGGGCGCGATCCCCGCCTGCTTCAGCACGTCGGCGACCACCTTCTCCTGCAGCGCGTCGGTGAGCACGGACGCCTGGTAGGTCACGGTGCCCTTGCCCCACGCATTGCGGGTGAGGGCGGGGTACTTTCCGAAGAACGGGTGGTCGTAGAAGGCGAGGGGCGTCGCGGTCTCGGGGAGGAGCATGTCCGCCCAGACCGAGGCGCGGTTCTCCGGGAACGCCTTGAAGGGGTCGTCCTTCAGGGGCAGGGGCTCCCGCAGCGTCGAGAACTCCTGGTAGGAGACGCCGGCCGCCTCCCGCAGCGGCCCCGGCGCCCGCGTCCAGCGGACGGTGCTCCACTCGTTGGTGAAGCCGCTCTTGAACGTGACGAGGAGGTGGCCGCCGGCCTTCGCGAACTCGGCGATCTTGTCGAGGAGAGCGTCGCTCGCCACGTAGAGCGGCGGCACGAGCAGCACGTCGTAGCCCGTGAAGTCCGGCTCCTCGGCGAACACGAAGTCGGCCCCCACGTTCATCCGGTAGAGCGCCTTGTGGAGCTGGTCCTCGACAGACAGGTAGTCCGCCTTCGGCCGCCCGCGCTCGTCTCGGCTGTCGTTGCCGATCGGCATGAAGGCGAGGCCCCAGTACGAGTCCACGCTGTGCAGGATCGCCACCCGGTTCTTCGGCGCGACTCCCGCCACCTCGGGACCCAGGCGCTTGAGCTCGGCCCCGATCCGCGTCGCCTCCTCGTACACGCGGTTCGGCTCGAGGTCGTGGCCGAGGAGCCCCTTCCAGTAGGTCTCCTGGCCGTAGTGCAGCGAGTGCCAGTGCCAGTAGGCGACCATGCGGGCCCCGCTCGCCACGTGAGCCCACGCCTGCAGGCGCAGCTGCCCGTCGAACGGCGGGTACTGGCCCTTCGCGTCCCAGCCGATCGCCTGAGCGTTCGTCTCGGTCACGAGGTAGGGCGCCTTCTTCATCGAACGGGTGAAGTCGCCCATGAACGCGATCCACCAGCCGTCGAGCCCATCCTGCGTGTCGTGGTAGGGGTTGATGGCGGCCACGTCGAGGAACTTCGAGATCTCCCGCGAATCGACCGCCGTTCGCGTCGCGCCGTGGAAGTCCTGGGTCACCCACTGAGTACCTGGAATGGACTCCCGCAGTATCTTCGCCTGCCAGCCGAGGAAGTCGGTCACGAGCGAGCGCTGGTAGCGCTCCCACTCGAGCTTCCAGCCGGGGTTGAGGATGCCGTCCCGCGGCGGCAGGCTGTCCCAGCTGTCGAGCAGCTGGCCCCAGTAGACGAGGCCCCACGCCTTGTTGAGGGCGTCCACCGTGACGAACTTCCGCTTCAGCCACTCCTTGAAGCCCGCCTGCACGTTCGGCCCCGCCGTGCCGTAGGCGCCCGTCTCGTTGTCGACCTGCCACCCGATGACACCCGGGTGCTTCGCGTAGCGCTCGGCGATCTTCCGGATCACCCGCTCCGAGTACTGCCGGTAGACCGGGTGCGTGATGTCCATGTTCTGGCGCATCCCGTAGAACTCGCGCGGCGTGCGCACCTGACCGAGCGGAATCACCATGACCTCGGGGTGCTTCGCGTAGAGCCAGGGCGGGATCGAGTAGGTGGGCGTCCCCATCACCACCTTGATCCCGGCCGCGTGCATCGCGTCGACGATCCGGTCCATCCAGGCGAACTGGAACTCGCCCTCCCGGGGCTCCCAGCTCGTCCATGTGGACTCGCCGACCCGCACGACGGTGATCCCGGCACGTTTCATGAGCTCGATGTCCTTGCCGAGCCGCTCGTACGGCATGTACTCGTGGTAGTAGGCCGCGCCGTAGAGCACGGTGTCGGGCGCCACCGCCGGGCGCGGCGCGGCCCCGGCGGGAGAGACGAGCGTCGCGGCGAACAGGCCGAGAACGAGGAGCGGCACGACGGTGCGGGCGTGGCGCGTCATGGGCGGGCCTCCGGTTGTCGCCCGGAGTCTAACCCGGACGGCTTCATCCGCATTCGTGGTAGGTTCGACGTCGGCTGACACGAATGATCGCGAAGATCGGGGTCTCGTTCATCGCCATTCTCTTCCTCGGAGGCGCGCCCGTCACCTCCCGCGTCGAGCCCGCCGCGAGCGCCTCCCAGGAGCCCGCGCCGCCCTCGTTCCCCTCCGCGGTGGAAGTCGTCACGATCGACGCGGTGGTGCTCGACGCTCAGGGCCGTCCGTTGCCCGGCCTCACCCGGGACGATTTCGTGGTCAGGGAGGACGGGCGCGTCCGGGAGATCGCGAGGTTCGAGTCGTTCGTCGCGGGAGAGGCGGCGGAAGAGGAGGGGCCGTCACCGGTGGCGAGCAACGAGGGCGCCACGGGGAGGACCGGCCGGGCGTTCGCCGTCCTGGTCGACGACCTGCGCATCACGCCGGTGCGAACCGAACCCACGCGCCAGGCGGTCGCCTCGTTCATCGAACGCTCCGTGCGCGACGGCGACGAGGTCACGCTCGGAACCACGAGCGGCGATGCGTGGTGGAGTACCCGCATGCCCGAGGGTCGCGAGGACCTGCTGGCGGTCACGAAGCGGGTGCGGGGTCGCGCCGTGGAGTCGAGCTCCCCCGACCGCATCACCGAGTACGAGGCTTTCTGGATCAACACCCAGGAGACGGGGCCGGCGCAAGGGTCGCTGCAGCCGGATCGACCGGACTCGGCGCCCGCGGCGGCGCCGCCCCCCGAGGCCAATCCCGTGGGAGGCAGCATCAAGGAGCGGGTGAAGCTGCGCTGGAAGACCGCCAACCTCTGCACGGGGACCTCCTGCGACGGCATGGTCCGCGCGCAGGCGACCGAGCTCGACACGCGGCGGCAGGGTCGCACTCGCCTCACGCTCCAGGCGGTGCGTCGGGGCATCGAGGCGCTCGCCGACCTCCACGGGCGCAAGTCCCTGGTCCTCCTGTCGGAGGGATTCCTCCGGGACGGGGCGAAGGACTTCCGCGAGGTCGCGGCGGTCGCGCGCGAGGCCAACGCCGCGGTGTACTTCATCGACGTGCGGGGCCTGGAGGCGCTCCCCGGCGGGGGCTCCGCCTCCGACTTCGAGCCGGCGACCGACCCCCGCACCCGCTCCGCGATGCGCTTCGAGGAGTCGGTCTACGAGTCGGCGGGGACCGAGGCCCTGGCCGATGAGACCGGCGGCTTCTCGGTGCGCAACACGAACGACCTGCCGATGGGCTTCGCGCGGATCGCGCAGGAGTCCCGCGTCTTCTACCTCCTCGGGTTCTATCCGCCCGAGGGCCAGTCGGCCCGAAAGTGGCGCAAGCTGCGGGTCGAGGTGACCCGACCCGGCCTGACCGTGCGGGCCCGCCGCGGGTACACGCTCGGCCCGGCGACGGCTGGGCCAGTGGCGGCCCGGCGGGACAAGAAGGAGAAGCAGGCGCGGACCGTCGACCCCGCCGTCACGCGGGCGCTCGATTCCGCGCACGACTTCGCGGACATCCCGCTCCGGGCGATGGCCTACGTCCTCGAGCCGGGGCCGAATGGCACCGCCCACGTCGTGATCGCGGTCGAGTTCGACGCCAGCCGCATCGGGTTCGAGCCGGGGGGGAGCTCGCGCTCGGCACGCCTGGACGTGAGCGTCGTGGCCAGTGGTCGGGACAGCGGGCGAGGCTTCCGCCACGACGACACGGTCGAGCTCTCGGAGCGGGGCGCGGGGGTGCCGGGCTGGCGGGCTTTCGTCCGCGAGTTCGAGCTACCTCCCGGCGTGACCCAGGCGCGGGTGGTGGTCCGGGACCAGGCGACCGGGGCCATGGGTGCGGTGTCGCAGCGCTTCGAGGTTCTCCCGCCCGGAGGTCTGCGCCTCTCGACACCGATCCTCACCGACCACGTCGAGCCCGCGCACAAGGCGGGAGGCCGGCCCGTCCCCGCGCTCGCCGCCCACCGCGCGTTCCGCCCGGGGGGCAGTCTCTACTGCGAGTTCGAGGTGTTCGGCGCGACCCCCTCCGCCGAAGGGACGCCCCGCGTGGCCGCGGGCCTCGAGGTGCTCGCTGCCAACGGCGCCCTCGCCCGCAAGGCCGGCCTGACGCCGATCGCCGCCGATGCGAACGGCCGGGTGGTCCGGCTCGTGGGGATGAGCCTCGAGGGAATGGCGGAGGGCTCCTACGAACTGGTTCTGAACATCCGCGACGAGACGAGCGGCACCCACATCGAGCGGCGCGAGCCGTTCACGCTGGCGATGGAGGCCGCCGCGCCCTGGCGTCCCGCCAGGTGAGCAGGGCCACCACCGCGCACGGCCCGTACGCGAGCGCGCGCCAGCCCCAGCCCAGCTTCCACGGCTCGCCCGACTGCCAGTCGGGGTAGACGACGTACGCGAGCGAGACGGTGCCGGTGAAGAGGAGCGCGGCCGGCTCGTCGCGCAGGACGAGCAGCGGCAGGAGCCACAGCGCGTACCAGGGAAGCACGTTCGGCGCGAGCAGCAACGAGGCCACGACGACGGCGGTGGCGGCGGCCACCGGCTCGGTCTTTCGCCACGCGAGGGCCAGGGCGAGGGCCAGGGTCAGGAGGGCGCCGGCGCGGACGGCGGCCGCGTGCGAGCCGAGGAGGGCGGCCAGCGGCGCGAAGAGCGTCTCGTTGAAGCGCCAGAACTGCGCGTACTTCGAGAGGCTCAGCAGCATCGTCTTCCTCGAGCCGGGGTCGAGGTAGACCGCGACGAGCCCCGCGACGAGCGCTCCCCCGGCGAGCACGTGCCACCAGCGGTAACGGCGCACCCAGGCGGCCGCCACGAGGCCGGGCAGGTACTTCGTCAGGAAGCCCGCGCTGGCCGCCAGCGCCGACAGGAGGGGCCGGTCGGCATCCAGGGCGAGGAGCGCCAGGACCATCCACAGAATGCCGAAGGCCTCGTTGTGTCCGCTGCCGGCGATCTCCACGAGGGCGAGCGGGCTCCAGGCGAGCACGAGAAGACGCTCGAGCGGCAGGCGGCGGCGGCGCAGGACGAGGGCGAGCGCGCCGAGGGTCGCGAGCTCGCACGCCACCAGAAACGTCTTCATGGCGGTGAAGGAGTCGTGCACGGCCACGACGCCGCGCGTCGCGAGGACGAAGAGCGGCGGGTAGACCGCCGTGTAGTCCTTGTGGTTGAGCCCGTCGTAGACGCTGTCGCGCAGCGGAAGCCACCGCGGCGACTCCGGCCGGTCGCTCCAGCGGTACGGGTTCCCGCCGTGGACCTGGACGCGCCCCTCCCAGACGTAGCGGTTGATGTCGTTGCTCAGGAGGGGCGGCGCGGCCACGAGCACGGCCCGCCAGAGAACGGCCACTCCCAGGCAGAGCAGCAACCCGCGGCGCGAGAGCCCGCGCGAGGCGGCGAGGGCCACGAGGTAGGCGGCGAAGGCCAGGCCGAAGAGCCCCAGGTGCGGGCCGATCCTGCTCGGGGGCGAAGGGCCCCACGCCCACGCGAGGGCGCACGCCGTGAGCACGAGGCCGGCCGCCACGAGCCAAGGACTGTCGTTCCGAGGAGCTCCATCCGGGCCAAGCGACGAGGAATCCGCCGGCGCGGAGACTGCGGATTCCTCGGGACCCGTCCAGCCGGAGTCCCTCGGAATGACAACGGAACGTGGAGCGAACGCGTGGCGCAGGATCGTCGCGATGATCTTCGTGCCGGCGCCGACCGTGCCGCGCACGGTGCCGCTGACCTTGCTCCGGCCGATGCGGGGGCGGTAGTCCACCGGCACCTCGACCACCCGCAGCCCCTGGCGGGCGGCCTTCACCTGCATCTCGACCGTCCAGCCGTAGTTCCGGTCGCGCATGTCGAGCCTTTGCAGCGCCTCCGCCGTGATCGCGCGGAAGGGCCCCAGGTCCGTGGCCCGCGACCCCGCCAGCAGGTTCATGAGCCCCACGCAGGCGCGCGTGCCGAGGACCGCGTGCCAGGGGTGGGCGCCCGCCTCGCGCCGGCCTCGGCTGCGCGAGCCGATCACGAGGTCGGCCCGCCCCTCGAGGATCGGGGCCACCACGTCCACGAGCTGCGCCGGGTAGTCGCTGTGGTCCCCGTCGAGGAAGACGAAGACGTCCGCGTCTCCCGCCGCCGCGATCCCGGCGAGGCAGGCGTGGCCGTAGCCTCGCCGCGGCTCGCTCACCACTCGCGCCCCCGCCGCCCGGGCGGCCTCCGGCGTGCGGTCGCGCGAGCCGTTGTCCACCACGATCACCTCGTGGACGATGGGCGGGATCTCGCGGACGACGGCCCCGATCGCCCCCTCCTCGTCGAGGGCGGGAATGACGACGACGATGCGCGGCGCGGCCATGAAGCGCCAGTCTAGACCAGGCCGGGAGAAGGCCGGGTACAATCGGGGGACATCGCCAGACGAAGGAGACCAAAGGCATGAGACGAGCCGCTCTCGCCGCCGCCTCGATCGCCGCGCTCGCTCTCGCCGGGCCCGCTGCCGCCCAGGACTCGGCGCCCGTCTACCAGCAACAGCAGAAGAAGGCCTTCCGCTTCGCCGGGGACTCGCTCGCCCGGTACGAGTGGACGCAGGACATCCCGAGCGCCGGCGGCAGTGGATGCGTCTCTCCCGACGTTCCTTGCCTGGTGAACGAGAACCGCTCCTTCTTCCAGGTCCGTCCGCGGGTCGAGCTCACCGTGGGCCCGCTGGAGCTGGGCGTGGGCGGCGCCTTCAACTACAGCGACGAGGAGAACGACATCCCGCCTCCCGGCCAGGAGCTCCTCCCGATCATCCGCGACAACTACCGCTCGCGCGACGCGCGGCTCGACCTCGCCTGGGGCAAGCTGACGATGGGACCGGTGGTGCTCGAGGGCGGCCGCTTCCTGATGCCCATCCCCTTCACCGAGATGATCTGGGACCGGGACCTGCGGCCGCAGGGCGGGGCGGTGGCGCTCCAGTACGCCTCGAAGACCTCGGCCAGCCGCTTCGCGCTGGAGGGGATCTACGCCACCGGCAGCCACGTGTACGAGGACGAGTCGGTGATGTACGGGGGCGCGCTCAATCTCACGTTCGCGGCCGGGCAGGAGTCGAGCCTGCAGCTCGTCGGCTCCTACCTGCAGTTCGAGGACCTGGACAAGCTGCAGCCGCAGATCCGCCGGCAGAACACCCGAGTGGCCGGGCTCTTCGTCCACGACTACCACGTGGTGGACCTGATCGCCCGCATCCGCCGGGGAGGGCAGGTTCCGCTCGAGCTCGTCGCGAACTACGCCTGGAACACGGCCGTGGACGAGAACGGCCACGGCCTGTGGCTCGCGGCCGTGCTGGGCAACGTCGGCGTTTCGCGGGCCTCGCTCGCGTACACCTACGCCTCGGTCGACAAGGACGCCACCGTGGCCGCCTTCAGCACGGACGACTTCTTCTGGGGCACCGGATGGGAGGGCCACCGGCTCGACCTCGCGACGGGCACGGTGAAGAGCAGCTCCATCCACGGCATCGCCCAGCGGCAGCGATTCAAGGACAGCCCGGACCCGGTCGTCGCCGACCAGTGGGTCACGCGCTATCGGCTGGAGTGGCGTCGACGTTCTAGCTGCGGATTCCTCGTCGCCCGGCCAGACGAAGCTCCTCGGAATGACGAGGGCGAGGCGACGTTACTTCGCCGGCGCCGGCGCCGCCTTCGCCTTCGGCTGGAGGGCGTCGAGCAGCTCGTAGGGGATGCGGGCGGAGACGAGCACGCGGTTCGCCTCGGTGGCCACGGTGAAGGCGGAGGCCAGCTGCTGAAGCTCCGGCTTCTGCTGGGCCTGCAGGCTCATGAGCGCGACGAAGCCGCGCACCACGTCGGCCAGGTTCGTCGCCGCGAGCGCGTCCTTCGCCTCGCCGATCACGTTCAGCGAGACCTGCGGGTCGAGGTCGCCGGTGACGGTCAGCGCCTGGAGCGCGGGCAGGCTGATCGTGGCCCCGTCGCCGGACCCGCCAGGGGCGGGGAGGGAGGTGGGCATCCCGGCGAGCAGGCTCTGGTCCCCCACCATCCAGAACGTGGACCCGGGTCGCACCTTCTCGACGAGGGCGAGGAGCATCGTGTTCTTCTTGAACGGGGTCTCGCCCCGCGACCGGCTGCCGATCGCCGCCTCGACGTCCGTCCGCGGCCCGAAGAGAAGCGCCGTCTCGTCGAGGAAGGCCAGGGCCAGCGACCGCGCGTCCTCCTCCTTGAAGACGTACACGGAGATGCCGGCGACGTTGTGGCCGGTCACCTTGCCCTCGGTCTCCAGCGCCCGGCCGATCTTGTAGAGGTCGAACCGCCCGAGGGCGAGAGCGAGGCCGGGCTTGCCCCGGGCCGCATCCTTCCCGCCCACCACGACGATCTGGTCCACGTCGCGCGCGGGGTTGAGGCCGGTCTTCTCCTCGAGCTCCCGCAGCGCCTCCGGCTTCATGCCGCGCTGCGAGGCGTAGCGGGCGTAGAACGGGCTCGCGGTGAAGCGCTTCACGTCGAAGCCCATCACGAAGCGCGCGTCGGCGGGCAGGACGAGGGCCTCCCCGGGCATGGGGCCGACCGCCGCCCGGGCCGGGTTCAGCCAGAGGGCGCCGAGGCCGGCGATGACTCCGACGGCCACGACGACGGTGGAAACGAGGACGGCGATGCGGCTGCGGGTCATGGGAAACACCCCTTCACTGCTCTAGAACGTATTCGCGTGTGGAAAAGATCCAGGCAGCGGCGGCCAGGAAGACCGCCGAGACGCCGATGAGGACGACCAGGGCCTGCCCCGACGGCAGCACCTGCTGGAAGAGGCCGGCCAGGCCTTCCTGGGCCGGCCGGTGGTGGATGAGCGAGCGCAGCCAGGCGGTCAGCGTGAAGCGCGGGAGATAGCCGGGGAGGTTCGCCATCAGCTCCCAGCCGTAGAGGAACATGAGCCCGGGGATCACCGGGCGCTTCAGGAACACGCCGAGCAACGCGAAGAACGCCCCGTAGGCGACCAGGGCGAGCGCCATCACGCCCAGGTCGCGCAGGAGGTCTCCGATCGCGGGGGGGATGCCGGAGAAGCCGCGGGCGCTCAGGAGGATGAAGAAGGCCAGGACGGCCGCGGGAAGGGCGAGGCTGAGGGTGGTGACGACGTACGCCGCGAACTTGCCGACGAAGATCGACGGGCGGGTCAGCGGCCGGGTGATCAGGTAGGTGAGCGTTCTGCCCTCCACTTCGTCGGCCACGAGCGAGGTCGCGAAGAAGAGCGCGGCGAGGGGCAGCACGTTCCGGATCCAGTAGAGGGCCACGATGACGGCGTAGAGGTCGCCCGGCGGGAGGAGCTCCGCCCGGGGCTGGGTCGCGAGCACCACGCGGTAGACGATCGCGAAGAGAACGGGCAGCGCCACCAGGATGCCCATCAGCAGGGTGCGGCGGCTCCACATCATCCCCTCGAGCGAGAGGTCGAAGACCGCCCTCGCCCCCGTCGCGAACGGAAGGGGCCGGCTCGTGTCCCTCATCGCGCCACCAGGTACTTGAAGACCGACTCCAGGTTCTCGTCGGGCGAGTACATCTCGACGACCCCCGCCTCGAGGGCGGCCGCGTGGAGCGCCCCGTAGAACTCGTCGGGCCGCGCGGTCTCGACCGTGACCCACTCCCCTTCCCCGCCGAAGGTGACGGAGAGCACGTTCGGCCAGCCCACGATGGCGGCGGCCAGCCGGCGCGGCTCGCGGGCCCGCAGCGCCACGGTGTGCGGGTGCTCGTCGAGGAGGTCGCGGATGTCCCGGACGTCGCCCTCGGCGAGGATGCGCCCGTTGTGGACGAGCATGACCCGCTTCGTCATGGCCTCGACCTCGTAGAGGATGTGGCTCGAGACCACGACCGTCTTCCCCTCGCGGCCGAGCTTGCGGACGAGGTCGATCACGCGCCGGCGGTTCACCGGGTCCATCCCGCTCACCGGCTCGTCGAGGAGCAGCACCTCCGGGTCGTGGGCGATCGACTGGGCCAGCTTGACCCGCTGGCGCATGCCCTTGCTGTAGCCGCCGATCTTGCGGTCCTTGGCGTCGAGGAGCGCCACCTGGTGGAGGGCGTTCTCCGCGCGCTGCCGGCACTCGGCCTCGTCGTAGCCGGTGAAGCGCAGCAGCGTCGTGACGAACTGCAGGCCGGTGAGGTTCTCCCAGAACGCGTCCGCCTCGGGGCACAGGCCCACGCGGTGGAAGACCTCGGGCGAGCCCCACGCGGGCTTCCCCAGCAGGCGCACCTCGCCCTGGCTCGGCCGCAGCTGCCCGGCCGCGAGCTTGAGGAAGGTGGACTTGCCGGCCCCGTTCGGGCCGAGAAGGCCGGTGACGCCGGGCGGGATCTCCACCGTCACGTCGTTGAGCGCGATGACCGGCCCGTACCAGCGCGAGGCGCGGGTGAAGGCGAGCGGCGACGGCGGCGGGGTGCCGTTCGCGCTCACGTGACGATCTCCACCGCGCGCACGCGGGAGCGGAGGATGGCGAGGCAGGCCAGGGAGACCGCGGCCAGCACGAGGAGCGGCCAGCCCCACCAGATGTCGAGCTGGCGGTCCACCACGCCGAAGAGCGCCACCCCGAGCGCCTGCAGGTCCGCCTGCAGGGAGAGGAGCACCGCCTCCCTGCGGTTGAAGCCGTTCTGGAGGACGAGGCGCACCATCTCGAGGCCGGCCACGAGCCCGAAGAAGCCGAGGCCCGCGACGCGGGCGCTCCTCGAGAGCGACGAGATGGCGAGCGCGAGGAGGCTCACCACCACGCTGACCACCACCGCGTGGGCCACGATCGCGGGAGCGATCCAGGCGAGATCCCACTTGAGGTACAGCTCGGGGGCCAGCGCCAGGCCCGCCGCGTAGAGCACCAGCCCGGGGACGAGGGTGACCGCGAGGTTCAGGGCGAGAGGCACGAGGAGCTTGCCCACGATGTAGTCGCGCTGGGTCAGCGGCCGCGAGAGGTAGACGAGGATGGCGCCCGTCCGCAAGTCGTTCGCGATGAGGCCCGAGGCGCCGAAGATCGACAGCAGGATCGTGAAGCCGATCTGCTGGTTGAGGAAGTCGCCGAAGAGACGCCCGTCGATCGGCAGGATGCGCCCGGCCTCGGGGAACCTCGTCACGATGTAGATCTGGCCCACCCGGATGACGAAAGGCAGGAACGAGACCGCCAGGAGGCCCAGGAACGCCCGCTTCATGAGGATGAGCCGCAGCGCCTCGCGGGTGATCGGCCAGAAGCGCACCTGGTGCAGCGGCGAGCGCGCCTCGTACCGCCGGTAGCCCTGGTCGTAGATCGGCATCAGCCCTGGATCTCGTGGCCGAGGGCGCGCAGGAACACGTCCTCGAGGGTCTCGGCGCCGGGGCGCAGGTGGCGCACCTGCACCCCGCACTCCTTCGCCAGGCGGAAGATCGTCTCCGGCCCGTGCCCCTCGGGCAGGAAGACCCGCACGCCGTCCTCGCTCTCGCGCCAATCGGCGCCCAGGTCCTTGAGGTCGGTCAGCAGGGCCGCGTTGTCGCCCTTGAAGCGCACGTCGAACACCTGGAGGCGCGTGCCGGTGAGCTCGCGGATCGTCCCCGCGCGGGCCACCTGGCCCTGGTTGAAGACGATCACGTTCGTGCAGACGCGCTCCACGTCGCGCAGCAGGTGCGAGCACAGGATGAGGCTCATCCCCCGCCGCGTGGCGATGTCGTGGATGAGGGCCAGCATCTCCTCGCGGCCCTGCGGGTCGAGCCCGTTCGTGGGCTCGTCGAGGAGGAGGAGATCCGGGTCGTGGACGAGCGCCTGCGCGAGCTTGACCCGCTGCTTCATGCCCGTCGAGTAGGTCTCGACGTTGCGGTAGCGGGCCTCGCCGAGGCCCACGTAGTAGAGCACCTCGTGGGCGCGGCTGATGGCCTCGTCGCGCGGCAGGCCGGAGAGCTCGCCCGCGAAGGCCACGAAGGCCGAGGCGGTCATGCCCGGCACGTGACAGTCCTGCTCGGGCATGTAGCCGAGCCGGCGGCGCACTTCCAGGGGCTCCCGCGTCGGGTCGAGGCCGAACGCCGTCAGCTTCCCGCGGTCCGGGGTCAGGAAGCCGAGAAGCGTCTTGAGAAGCGTCGTCTTGCCGGCCCCGTTCGGGCCGAGAAGACCGGTCGGTCCCGGCTGGAACACGCCCGAGACGCCCGAAAGGGCCTGGACGAGGCCGTAGGAGACGGCCAGGTCCTGGAACTCGACGAGCGGCGTCCCGTTGTCACTCACTGTCTTAGACTCAACGATCCCCGCCCGGTTCCGGTTCCATTTCCCCTTCCGCCTGACCCGGCGGTCCGCCGCCCTGCGGCGGCGCCACCTCTTCCGCGCCCAGCCGGAGGACAGCCTCGCCCTCCAGGGTCAGCGACGTGCGCGACCAGGCCGCCCGGAGCCCGTCGCGTCCCCGCACCTCATGGTATGGGACAAGCGGCAAATCGAGGAGCCCCCCGGTCGGGCGCAAGACGAGCGGCACGAGGCCGGTCGCCCGCAGGACGCTCCCCTGGCCGCCGACCGTGACCCTCAGGCTCGAGGCCGGATCGGGCGCGCGCAGGAGCAGCTCGACACGGCCCGGGCCGAGGATCGCTTCGTCCCCGCGGACGCGTGCGGCGCCGCTCAGGAAGACGGCCGGCGGCGGAATCGGGATCGCGGACGGAGGCGCCGTCGCACCCGGCATGATCATCCGGCCGGCGAACGACGGCGCGTCCCGCTTCCCGAGCCATCGCTCGAGGAACAGGCCGGCGGCGAGCACCAGCCCGGCGACGGTCGCGAGGGTGGCGATCGGCGAGATCCCGCACGCGCCTCGACCGCTCCGCGTCGAGGTGGCGACGCGCTTCAGCCACCAGGCCACCGCGCCGAGGCCGGCGAGCCAGACGACGACGCGCGCCCAGAGCCCGGGCGCGCCGTCCGACCAGCGGCGGATGAAGAGGTCGGGGATGTACTGGTGGCCGTCGGCATACGCGCTCTTCGCCAGGAGCAGCGCCGAGTCGTTCGCCGCGTGCGGGTCCCGCCACAGCGCGACCGCGAAGAGCCCCGTCCACGCCGCGAGCATGAAGCACGAGCGCTACGGCACCGCGCCCCGCCTTGTCATCCCGAGGAGCTCCGGCTCTGCCGGGCGACGAGGGATCCGCAATCTCAGCGCCGGCGCCGGCGGATCCCTCGGGACCCGACCCAACCGCAGTCCCCCGGGATGACAACGCCCGGTCGATCGCGATCCCCACGAACGCCACGGCCAGCGGAGCCACCGGCATGAAGTACCGGCCGAGGTTGCACACGGCGCCGGCCCAGTTGTCGGCCGAGGCCACGGTCAGGTAGTAGACGGCGGCCGCCGGCATCACCACGGCGAAGCGCCGCGCGCCGCCCAGGGCGAGGCCTCCGGCCGCGAGGAGCAGGATCGGAACGTAGGGCACGATCCCGTACCGCGCGTCGAGCAGCAGGCCGAGCACCCCCTGGCCCACGCGCGCGCTCGTCACGCCGCCCGGCCCCCACGCCAGGAAGAGCGCGTCCGGCCGCACGCTCCCGGTGATCGCGAAGTTGTAGAGCGCGGTCAGGTACAGGCCGACCATCGTCGGCACGATCAGGCCGACGGCCCATCTTGTCATTCCGAGGGACTTCGGGAGGACGGGTCCCGAGGAATCCGCAGTCTCCGCGCCGGCGTCAGCGGACCCCCCTCGCTCGACGGCAGGCACCCAGGCTCGGGGCTTCGCCTCGGGACCCGGCCCGGATGGAGCTCCTCGGGGTGACAACGGACTCGAGGTCGCGGGCCTGCGGGCTGACAGCCGCCAGCCGACGCACAGCGCCGTGGCCACGAGCGCCAGCCAGACCGGCAGGAACTTCTGGTGCAGCCACGGCAGCGTCGCCAGCATCGCGCCGAAGAGCCACGGGTGCCGCCGCAGGCCCTCCGGCCGCAGGGCCAGCGTCCGGAAGGCCAGGGCCATCACCAGCGCCCCCACCATCTCCGGGTAGAACTGGAAGAAGTAGAAGAGGAAGGGCGGCACGAGCGCGAAACCGAAGGCGAGGGCCGCGGCAAGCCCCGGCCGCCCCGTCGCGTCCCGCACCAGCAGGAAGAGCGCCATCACGAGAAGAGCGGCGAGAGCGCACCAGACGAGGACGCTCACCGCGACCCGCCCCGGCCGGCCGTGCGCGAGGTTGATCGCCCGGTCGACACGCAGCGCCGGCGCGAGCATCAGCGACGGCCCCGGCGCGAGCACGTAGTAGACGCCCCCCTCCTTGCCCCGGATCGTCTGCCGCGTGATGCGCTCCGCCCGGATCGCCCCCCGGCCGACGTCGCCGCGCGAGAGAGCTGCGGCCATCGACCACGACTCGCGGCCGAGCGTGCCCACCGCCGCGGCCACCGACTCCGAGAGCGGCCGCGTGGGCAGGTCCTCCATCGCGGCGCTCACTCCTTCGGCGTCGAACGTCAGCCCGTGACCGAGCGCCACCGCCTGCCGCAGGTACTTCGGCTCGTTTCCCGGGTGCCCCTCCCAGCGCCACGCCCAGTCGGGCACGAGGAGGGCGTAGGCCAGGAAGGACAGGGCGAACACCTCGACGGCGCGCGGGGCCGGCAAGCGGAAGGCCGGCAGCCGCCACGCGACGAGAGCCGCCAGCACCGCCGCGTCCTGGCCGATGGCCCAGTCCTGCGTCAAGGCGACGGGCAGCGTGAAGCCGTAGGGGTAGGAGGCGCGAACGGCAACGGAGAGAATCGCGACGAGCGTCACCGCCGGGCGCAGCAGGAGCAGCGCGAAGACGCCCGCCTCCGCCGCGAGCGCCGGGGCCCAGGCGGTCCCCTCGCGGCGACGCCGCCACCCGGCCAGCGCGAGCCACGCCGCGCCCCCCGCGACGAGCCACAGGGCCACGCGGACGGCCGCGCCGGAGGCCTCGGCCCCCATCGCGCGGCCGACCTCGGCCAGCAGCCCGTCCGGCTCCACCTCCGAGCGCAGCACGAGCCCGAGCCCCCGGTCCACCTCGCGCGCGAGCGCGTGGAGCAGGACGGCGGCGAGTCCGAAGAGGGCTGGGCGGGGGCGGATCACCGCGCGGATTCTCTTATGGGCGTCGCGGCGAGTCCAACCGTATCCGCGACCCACGCGGGCGGGAACAACAGGCAGGCACGGCGGCTGGCTCCGGAGGGACCTGATGGATGCCAGGTCCCAGGCTGCATCGCGCGGCTCCGGAATCGGCCGCCGTGCCGGGCGATCAGCCCCGGATGCTCGTCAGGATGCGCCCGAGGAACTCCGTGTCGCTCCAGGTCGACGGCCCCTGGTCGGTGCCCACTCGAACGACGACTAGCTCCCTCGACGGGACCACGAAGATCTTCTGCAGTAAGAGCCCCTGCGCGGCGAAGGTGTCCACGGGGACCGGGTTTCGTGAGTCGTTGGAGAAGCAGGGCGCCAGCCACCACTGGAAGCCGTAGCAGGTGACGGCCGGGCCCGCGGCACGCAGCGACTCGCGGATCCAGGCCTCGGGCACGAGCGGGGCACCGTTCCACGAGCCGTTCTTCTGGTAGAGGTAGCCGAAGCGCGCGTACTCGCGCACGGTGGCGCCGATGCCCCACCCGCCGACCGTGTGCCCGGCCGCGTCGCTCGACCAGGTCATCGTGCGCATCCCGATCCGGTCGAAGATGCGCTCCCTGCCGAGATCGAAGACGCTCCGGCCCGTCGCGGCCTGGACGATCCCGGACAGCAGGATGGAGTCCCCGCTGGAATAGTTCCAGCGCGTGCCGGGGTCGTAGACGGAGGGCAGGGCCAGGGCGTAGGCGACGCTGTCGGCGGCACCCAGGACGCCCTCGATGTCGGTTCCCGCGACGCCGCCGCTCGTCGCGTCGGTGAACCGGAGGCCCGACTGCATCGTGAGCAGGTGGCGGACCGTGATCGCCCGTTTCCTCACGTCCGTGCCCGGGGCTCGCCACGCGTCGAAGTAGGTGTACGCCGGCTGGTCCACTCCGGGTACGAGGCCGCTCTCGATCGCCACCCCGACGACCGCGCTCAGGAAGCTCTTCGCGACGGAGTAGCTCGCGAAGCGGGTCGCCGGGCCGTAGCCGCGGAAGTACTCCTCGCCCACGACGTAGCCCCGGCGGACGACGAGGACCCCTTCGGTGACGAACTCGCTCCGCGCCGCGAACTCGTACGCCGAGTACAGGGCCCGGGAGTCCATGCCGACCTCTTCCGGCCGGCAGCTGCGCCAGTCGTCCGTGGGCCAGTACTCGCCTTGGTACGAGCCGGTGGCGATGAAGTGATCGAAGGAGGCCGGGCTCGAGGCGACGGGCTCGCTCGTCCCACAGGCGAGAGCGGCGAGCGCCAGCAAGGCCGGGGCGAGGGCGAGGAGTCCTGCGCGTCGCATCGGAACGACCCCGGGGCGATCCTACACCGGGCCCGTCCGCCTGTCAATCGGCGCTGACGCTGATCGAGAGGACCTCGCCGGGGCGGCTGCGCACGAAGACCTCCATGGGCCGGCAGCAGACGGGGCAGTCCTCGAAGTAGCTCTGCTCGGCGCCGGCGGTCGTGTCCACGTCGAGGGCAACGTGCTCCCCGCAGTACGGGCAGTCGACGATGATCTCCTCGATCATGACCTCAGTATCGCACCGGGAGCCCTGCGACGAATGACATTGTCATTCCGAGCGCGCCGGCCGCGTCGGCGCGCGAGGAATCCGCAGGCACCGTGTCGTCACGCCGAACGCGCCGGGTGATTCAGTAGCGGATGCGCACCGCCCTCGGCCCGGGCAGGTCCAGGCGGAAGTCGGCGTAGGCCGAGGACTCGACGCGGGCGGTCGTGAAGGCAACGCTCGTGGCGCCGTCGTTGACCGCCTGCGCCGCCGCGACGCCGGCCGGCAGCAGCACGTGGCACTCCGCGCGCTCGCCGCTGCCGGTGAGCGTGAGCGCGATCTCGCGCCTCGCGGGGTCGTGGCGGTAGTCGTAGGCGACGTAGCCGTCCGAGGCCGGGTAGTGGACGACGACCTTCGCCTCGTTCGTCCCGGCGGCGGGCCACCGCGGCGCGACCCCGGCCACGCGGTAGGCGACGTCCCGATCCACGACGCCGGCGAGACCCTCGACCAGGCCGTAGACGACCGCCCCCGCCGCCCAGTTGTCCGGTCCCCCGAAGGAGACGGCCGGCGGCTTCTGGTTCAGGGGCTGGTCGGCCAGCGTGAGGCCCGCGACTGCGTAGATGGCGCCGTCGAGGGTGCTGCTGAAGGCGATCGACCGGATCGCCCGATCGGGGTGCGGGTTGTCGAGGCCGTACCAGTAGATCCCGACGTTCGGGCAGACGTCGCTGCGGCCGCGCCACGCGAGCTTCACGAGCGGCGGGTGCCGCGGGGAGCCGTACCCGCCCGGCCACGAGCCCTCGAGCGAGGGGTACCACCAGCCGGAGACGTTCCGGTCCTGGACGGCGTACTGCGTCGCCTCGGTCCCGTCTTCGTAGAGGAACGTGATCGCGCCCGCGACCTTCAGGTTGCCCGCGTTGCCGACGCTGTGGAGGACGTAGAGCGAGCCGGCCTTCGCCCCGACCGGCACCTCCACCCGCTCCGGGAACCCGGGGCGGCGCGAGACCGCGATCGCCCCACGCCGGCCGTTCGCGGCCGGGTCGGCGACGACGAACGGCACGCCGGCGAACGTCTGTCGGCCGGTCGGCAGGTGGCCGAGGTGGTCGTCCGGCTCGGCCGCCATCCACCGCGGCACGCCGGGCGCGCCCTGGCCGGCGAGATCCATGTTCGCCTGCTTCGAGAGGTCGACGGGCGTGAAGCGCGGCTGCGGGACCGGCGGGTAGGCCCCGGTGTAGGCGAACCAGATCTGCTCACCGCTCGACTTCGAAAGATCGAGGACGCGGGAGAGCACGTCGGCGCCGTAGCTCTCGAAGCCGTGGACGAACGCGCCGCGCGCCAGCTCGCCGGCGAAGATCGGCGACACGCCGCCGTTCACGTACTGCCACTGCTCCGAGTGGTCGCCGAAGCCCTTCGCGAAGGGCGGGTAGATCGCGTACCACTCGCCGGGCGAGCCGGGCGGCAGCGAGCCGCGGATCTTCTGGTACGTGCGGAGGATGGCGGCGGCCTGCTCCTGCGTGATCCCGCGGTTGAGCGAGTAGGTGTTCGAGAGAGACACCTGCTCGCGCTCGTTCACCCCCACGTCGCGCACGACCGCCTCGTCCTCCGGGACCCAGTGGCGAAAGTGGTTGCCCAGCCAGGCGACCCGGTCGAGGCGCTCGCGCACGTCTTTCTCGCGCTGGCGGAACCGCGCCGCGTCCTGCGGGCGTCCCGCGCGCTCCAGCATGTCGGCCAGGTACCCGCACGACGCCGCGTAGCCGGTGTTGTCGCCGAACATCACGCCGAACTTCGAGCGGTCGGGGTCGACGAGGAGCGTCCCCCAGCGGGGGAAGATGCGCGTCGTGGCGTCGTCGATCTGGAAGTCCCAGGTGTCGATGGTGTAGCCGCGCTTCACGAGGCCGTACTGTCGTCGAGAATCGCGCGCGGTCGGTGAAGCTGTAGTCCAGCGCGCGGATGGCGCGTCGAGCTGCCTCTTCATCCAGGCATCGTCCCCGCCCATCTTCCAGGCGAAGTAGACGCCCTCGACGAAGAGGTACTCGACGTCCGCCTCGACCGGCATGCGGACCATCTCGACGTCACCGTAGCGGCGCGCGTAGCCGAGCGGGCCGTAGGCCGTCTCGTAGAAGCTGGGCTCCCGGCCGCCAGAGAAGAAGTCCCAGATCATCCCGTCCTCGCGCTGCGTCTCGCGGAAGAAGTCGACGGCGCCGGCGCCGCTCCCGTCGAAGTACTTGAAGCCCTTCATCGTGTGCACGTGGTCCCGCAGCCACGGCACGTAGTACGCGTAGGACTTCCCCCGCCACTCGAGGGTGCCGACTCCGGTCGGCGTGCCGCTGTCGTTCGGCCGCTCGAGCGTCTTGCGGCCGAGGCGCAGGAGCTCTTTCATGCGGCCGCCAGCGTCCTCGATCGCGGTGCGCGCCTCGAGCGTGAAGGCCTCCGACTCGACGACGCCCCCGGAGGCGTCCAGGAGGCGAACGGCCTGGGCGCCGGCGGCGCCCCCGGCCGTGAAGGTGACGCGACCGGTTGCGGGCAGCCGGACGTACTCACGCCCCCGGGCATCGAGGACGGACAGGGTGCCCGGGCCGGGGGCCATGACGGTGACGGCCTGTAGCGGACGCACCACGGCCGAGGGGCGCTCGAGCTCGAGGCGAAGGTCGGAGGATGCGCCGAGCGAAGCCACGCCCGCGAAGAGGGCGGCGAGCACGCGCCGGCGGATTCCTCGGGCGCCGACTCGAAAGGCGCCCTCGGAATGACAGGGCTTGCGGCCGACGTCCTCGGATCGGCGGAGCGAGCGGTCCGTGCCATAGGGACGACAGGAGTGGTGCATGTGAGTCCTCCAGGCGCCGGCATTCTGGCCCGCCGGGCGCCTCGTTGTCGCCTCCGACCGGGGCGTGGTAACTTGATCGGGGGCGCGTCGAAATGGCGCGCCCTCCTTGCGTCATGTCCCGATTCCCCCTCGCCGCGCTCCCGATCGCCCTGGCCCTGGCCGCCACCGCGGCTCTCGCCCAGGCCCCTGCCCCGGCCTTCGATCCGATCAACTTCGATCTGGTGAAGGACAGCGGGATCGGCTTCGTCACGAACTCGAGCCGCACCGCCCACCGACACCAGCCGGAGACGATGGTCTCGGGTGTCGCCTTGTTCGATTTCGACAACGACGGGCTCCTCGACGTCTTCCTCACCAACGGCGCGAAGATGACCGATCTCGACAAGACGGACCCGGCCTTCTGGAACCGCCTCTACCGCAACCTGGGCGGTTTCAAGTTCGAGGACGTCACCGAGAAGGCGGGGTTGAAAGGACACGGCTACGACAACGGCGTCGCGACCGCCGACTACGACAACGACGGCTGGACCGACCTCTTCGTGGCCGGGCTGCGCGAGAACGTCCTCTACCGCAACAAGGGGGACGGAACCTTCGAGGACACGACCGCGAAGGCGGGACTCAAGAACCCCGACCCCGACCACGGCACCCTGTGGGCGGTGGCCGCGGCCTTCTTCGACTACGACAAGGACGGCGACCTCGACCTCTTCGTCTCCAACTACTGCATCTGGGACCCGAAGACGGAGCCCCTGTGCGGCCCGAGGGGGATGAACGACTACTGCCACCCGAACAACTACAAGGGACTCCCGAACTCGCTCTTCCGCAACGACGGCGACGGCACTTTCACCGACGTCTCGAAGCCGTCGGGCATCCGGGCGGTCGTCGGCAAGGGGATGGGCCTCGGGGTCGCCGACTTCGACCAGGACGGCCGGATCGACGTCTTCGTGGCCAACGACACCGAGCCCAACTACCTCTTCCGCAACCTCGGCAACGGGAAGTTCGAGGAGATCGGCTTCATGGCCGGGGTCGCGTACCCCGAGGCGGGCCGGCCGCTCTCGGGCATGGGCGCCGACGCCCGGGACATCGACGACGACGGCAAGCCCGACATCTTCCACACCGCGCTCTCCAGCGAGACGATGCCGGTCTTCCGGAACCAGGGGAACAACACGTTCCTGGAGATGACCGCCCGGGCGGGCGTCTCGTCGCTGAGCCTCTCGCGGGCGGGCTGGGCCAACGGCATCGTGGACTTCAACAACGACGGGCGGAAGGACCTCTTCGTGGCGGGCGGCGACGTCATGGACCCGACCGGCGAGTTCCGGGAGAAGGTTCGCCAGACGAACCTGGTGATGGCCAACCTCGGCAAGTTCAAGTTCGCCGACGCGACCGCCGTCGCGGGGCCCGACTTCTCGACGAAGAGAGCCACGCACCGCGGTGGGGCGTTCGGGGACCTCGACAACGACGGCCTCGTGGACGCCCTCGTGACCGCCCTCGACGAGGGGATCGAGCTGTGGCGGAACACGAGCCCGGCCCCGAACCGCTGGCTCGCGGTCCGCACGGTCGGGGTGAAGAGCAACCGCGACGGCATGGGCGCCGAGATCACGCTGACGACGCCCTCGGGCGCGCGCCACAACCACGTGAACACGTCGGTCGGCTACGGGGGAGCTTCCGACGTCCGGGTGCACTTCGGGCTGGGGAAGGACGAGACCGTGACCAGGCTCGAGGTCCGTTGGCCGAGCGGGATCGTGCAGGTCCTGGAGAACGTGGCGTCGAACCAGGTGCTGGTGGTGAAGGAGCCGGAGAAGTGAGGGCTCCGGGCCTCGCCCGCCTCCTCCTCGCCACGGCGCCCCTGGCGCTCGCGGCCTCGTGGGCCGCGCTCAGCCTGGCCCCGGAGGTGGGCGCGCAGGTCAGGGCGCCCGATCCGCGGGCGGGCGGCCGGATGGGCGAGACGCCCGAGCCCCCGTCCCCGCCCTCCTCCACCCTTCCCACCGTGACGCCCACCGTCCGCTTCACCGACGTGTCCGGCAAGTCCGCCTTCTCCTACACGTCGAACAACGACTTCAGCCCCCGCAAGTACTTCCCGCAGCCCATGTGCGGCGGCATCGCCCTCATCGACTACGACGGGGACGGCAAGATCGACATCTTCTTCACCAACGGCGGGAAGCTCCCCGACTACACCCGGCCCGACCCCTCCTACTACAGCTGCCTGCTCCGCGGGCGCGGGGACGGCACGTTCGAGGAGGTGACGGCGAAGGCCAACATCGCGGGCAAGAACCTCGACCTCTCGTACGGCGTCGCGGCCGGCGACTTCGACAACGACGGCGACCCCGACCTCTTCGTCGCCAACGCGGGGCCGAACGCCCTCTACCGCAACAACGGCGGACGGCACCTTCACCGAGGTCACGGCCGGCTCGGGCCTCGACCGCAAGGCCAAGGACCTGCTCTCCGTCTGCGCCGCCTTCTTCGACTACGACAAGGACGGGCTCCTCGACCTCGTCGTGTCGCACTACACCTTCTGGAGCCCCCAGCTCGACCGGCGCTGCCCCACCCCGGATGGCGAGATCTACTGCTACCCCGGCCTCTACAAGAGCGTCCCGCACAGCCTCTACCGCAACCTCGGCAACGGGAAGTTCGAGGACGTGAGCGCGAAGTCGGGGTTCGACAAGGTGGCGGGCAAGGGCATGGGCATCGCCATCGCCGACTTCGACGACGACGGCTGGCCGGACGTGTTCATCGCCAACGACACCGAGCCCAACTTCCTCTTCATGAACAAGGGCGACGGCACGTTCGCGGAGGAGTCGTGGGCCTGGGGCGTCGCCTACGACGAGCAGGGCGCGGTCGTCTCCGGCATGGGGGCGGACAGCCGCGACTTCGACAACGACGGCCGGCCGGACGTCTTCTACAACAACCTCCAGTCGCAGATCTGGGCGCTGTTCCAGAACGAGGGCGGCACCCACTTCCGCTACGCCTCGCCGCGCTCCGGGGTCGCGCGCCTCTCCCGCCGCTTCTCGGGCTGGAGCAACAACTTCATCGACTACGACAACGACGGCTGGAAGGACATCTACTCCGCCAACGGCGACGTGGACTACATCGGGCCGAACTCCGCGCAACACGACACGATGTTCCACAACGTGGACGGCAAGGTGTTCGCGGACGTCTCGGAGGGGCTCGGGCCGGACTTCACGCCGAAGGGCTACCAGCGCGGCTCCGCCGTCGGCGACCTCAACGGCGACGGCTTCCCCGACCTCGTGGTGACGTCGCTCAACAAGCGCCCCCGCATCCTGCTGAACTCCGGCGACAACAAGAACCACTGGCTCTGGCTCGACCTCGTCGGCCACCAGAGCAACCGCGACGCGATGGGGGCGAAGGTGAAGGTGACGACCGCCGCCGGGCGGACGCTCTACAACCACGTGTCGGTCAGCTCGGGCTTCATGTCCTCCAGCGACCGGCGACTCCACTTCGGCCTCGGCGGCGAATCGGCCGTGAAGTCGCTGGAGATCCGCTGGCCGAGCGGGAAGACGCAGACGCTCGAGGACGTGAAGGTCGACCGCGTCTTGAAGGTCGAAGAGCCGTCCTAGCGCGATTGCGGGCCGCTCGGCCTCCTGCGACAATCCGTCGCACGGAGGTTCGTGGATGACCGACTCGCGACGCCTGTGCGTGCTCCTGCTGGGCTCGGCCCTGCTCCGGCCGCCCGTTCCCGCCGGCGCCACGGCCGAGATGCAGAACCAGGCGAAGAAGCTCGGCTTCGCGGTGAAGAACTGCCTCGACTGCCACGCCTCGCCGCACTCCGTGGACGTGATGAAGGAGAAGGCCAAGGCCGCCGGCATGGCGGACGGCAACTGCGTCGCCTGCCACGGGGCCAACGTCCCCGCCGCCCTCAACCACAAGGGCGAATGGCTGGTGTCCGAGAAGGGTCGGCGCAGCGCGAAGGAGTGCGACATGGCCTGGCTCAAGGACTACAAGGCGCCCGTGGCCCCGAAGGCGCCCGCGCCCAAGCCGGCCCCGAAGCCGGAGACCATCCAGCTGGCCCCGAAGCCGTAGCCGCGAGCGGTCCCGCCGTGGCCCCCTCGCCCTCCCCGCGCCGCCTCTCCGAGGGTCACTTCCGCGCGCTCGCCGCGGCCGGCCTGCGCACGCCGATCGGGACCGACCTCGTCCTCCACGAGCGTCCCGACCCCGAGGCGGTTCGGCTCGACGGGCGCGGCCTGGCCGGCGTGGTGCGGGAGGCGGCCGAGCGCTACCGCACGCCCCTGGCCATCCCCCTCATGGACCTGCGCTTCGAGAAGGCCGACCTGGTGCACCGGGTCCGGCCCGAAGCCGCCTCTCCCGACACGTTCCACTTCGACGCCCCGCCCTCGGCGGACGACCTGGACCGGGCCCGCGCCCAGGGCGACGCTCCCTTTCTGCCCCTCCACCGCGCCCACTTCGACGCGATCGCCGAGGTGGCCGCCACCCCCGGCCTCACGCCCCTCGGCATGGCGATCGGCCCCTTCTCGCTCGCGACGAAGCTCGTCGCCGACCCGATCGCCGCCGTGGCCCTGGCCGGCCGCGGCACTCTCGCGGAGGAGGAGCCGTTCGTCGCGGCGTTCGAGCGCGCTCTCGGCCTCGCCGAGCTCGCGGTCCACCGCTCCCTCCGCGCGCAGCTCGAGGCGGGGGCGGCGGCGGTCATCGTCTGCGAGCCCGCCGCGAGCGCCCTGTTCGTCTCGCCCCGCCAGATCGCCTCGGGCTCGCCGGTCTTCGACCGCTTCGTGATCGAGCCCCTGCTGCGCGTGAAGGCCGTGCTCGACGACGCCGGGGCCGACCTCGTCCTCCACGACTGCGGGGAGCTGACCACGGCCATGGTCGAAGCGCTCGCCTCCCGCGTCCGCCCGGCCGTGCTCAGCCTCGGCAGCTCGCGGCGGCTCTGGGAGGACGCGGCGGTCGTCCCGAAGGACGTCGTCCTCTTCGGCAACCTCCCCACGAAGCACTTCTACTCCGACGAGACCCTGCCCATGGACGCCGTGCGCTCGATGACGCGGGACCTCGTCGAGCGGATGCGCGCGACCGCCCACCCGTTCATCCTGGGCTCCGAGTGCGACGTCCTCCACGTGCCGGGGGCCGCGGAGACGATCCGCCGCAAGGTCGAGGCGATGCTCACCGAGGCGGCCTGACGTGGAGCCCGGGACCCTCTCGGCGCTCGACCTGGGCCTGGCCGGGTTGGCGGCGGTCGCCGCGGGCGCGGTCAACGCCCTCGCCGGGGGCGGCACGCTCATCACCTTCCCCACCCTGACCGCGCTCGGCCTGCCCGCCGTGGCCGCGAACGTGACGAACACGATCGCGCTCGCCCCCGGGCACCTGGGCGCGACCCTCGCGCAGAAGCGCGACCTCGCGGGCCAGCGCGCCCGCGTGCGCCGGCTCGTCCCCGCGGCCCTTCTCGGCGGCCTCGTCGGCGGCCTTCTGCTGCTGTTCACCAGCGAGCGCGTCTTCCGCCAGCTCGTGCCGTTCCTGATCCTGCTCGCCTCGGCGCTGCTCGCGGTGCAGGAGCCCGTCCGCGCGTGGCTGCAGCGCCGCCTCGGCACGCACGCTCACGCCTCCCACGAAGGCTGGGCGGTCCTCCCCGTCTTCGCCGCGTCGGTCTACGGAGGCTACTTCGGCGCCGGGCTGAGCGTCATCGTCCTCGCCGCCCTCGGCCTGCTCATCGACGATTCGCTCACGCGCCTCAACGCCACGAAGCAGGCGGTCGGCTTCGCCGCCAACGGGGCCGCCGCCGGGCTTTTCGTGTTCTCCGGCCTGGTGCACTGGCCCGTGGGCCTCGTCATGGCCGTGGGCGCCATCGCGGGGGGCGCCATCGGCGGCCGGCTGGCGGGCCGTGTCCGCCCGGCGACGCTGCGCCTCGTCGTGGTCACGGTCGGCGTGGTGGTCGGCCTCGCCTACCTGATCCGAGGCTGACCCGCGCCTCAGGCCCCGCCCGTCAGGCGGCGCCACGCCGCCAGCTCCCCGAGGCCGGGAGCGAGCGTCGCGAGCGCGGCGAGGGTCAGCGCCGCGAGCAGGACGAGCCGCCAGCCCCGCAGGGGCAGGAGCGCGCCCTCGCGCCGGCCCACGACGACGGCCGACGCCACCATGAAGACGATCGGGCAGGACCGGGAGCCGGAAGCGCGTGGTGGCATAGGCGACGACGTGCGCGGCGTTGTAGGCGGCCAGGAGCAGCAGCAGCAGCCAGGCCGCGCCGGAGAAGCGCAGCCGCACGAGGCCGACGAGGAAGAGACCGAGCACGGCGAGGTACGGCAGGACCACCAGGAGCTCGATGGGCACGAGGCGTGCCGCCGGCAGCGGGCCGCAGGCCTCTCTCCCCACGAGATGGTCGAGCACTTCGCTGCCGGCCTTCCAGAACTCGGGCATCTGCTCGACGAGCTTCTCGAAGACCCACGTCGGCTGTCGCGCGGCGATCGTCTCCCGCGCCATCTCGCGGCAGTAGCGGTCCTGCTCGACCGCCCCTCCCTTCGTCGCCAGCACCTCGTAGATCTGCAGGTGCGTGAGCGTGGTGTTCCCCTGCCACAGGTTGAGCCCGCCCATCGTCGAGACCGGGATGAACGCGCGCAGGACGATCGCGTTGCGGATCGTCCACGGGGCGACGGTGAGCACGGTCGCGAGGACGAGAATGGCGGCGCGTCCCATCGCCGGGGTCAGGTCTCGAATCGTGCGCGTGCGGAGCGGGCCGCCGGCTTTGGCCCGGGGCCAGGCCATCCACAAGGCCACGATCGGCACGAGGTAGAGGGAGAGCTCGCGCGTGAGGGTCGCGAGGCCCCAGAGAAGGCCGGCAACCGCGGCCGTGCCGCGCGAAGCCCGCGCGTCGGCCGCGAGCGTCCGCTCGATCGCCCCCCACAGCAGCAGCAGGAACAGCGTCTCCGACCAGTAGTGGGCGGGGTACCAGAGGAGCTCCGGATAGAAGGCGGTGACGGCGGCGGCGAGGAGCCCGGCCCGGCGCCCGAAGGCGAGAGCGCCGGCCCGGCCCACGACGGGGACGAGGAGGGCGCCGAGGACGACCTGGGCCCAGAGGACGGCCCGCATCGTGCCGAACGCGCGGAAGAGCGCGCCGACGAAGTACGGGTAGACCGGGGGGTAGAAGACGAGGTCGCTGCGCAAGGGTGAGAACGCCACCGCCGGCCGCCCGATCCGGCGGCCGATCTCGATCCAGCTCGGCTCGTCGCCGGTCAGGGCGCAGGCCGGCTCGAGGAGGAGGAATGCGGCGCGCACCCCGAGAGCGGCGAGGGTCAGGACGAGAAGCGCCCGGTCGTTGGAGCGCGTCGGCGTGGGAGAGGCCGGCGGGGAGGGGGTCACGGGAGCTCGACGATTCTAGACCGGCGGCCCGGTAGTGCGAATGGCTCAGCCGCGGCGCGGAAGCGGGAGGCTAGAATCCGCCCGAAGCTGAACGGAGGCGCCATGGCGGACCAGGGTTCGGGCGGGTGGGGTCGGCTGCAGACGGGGCTCCTCACGCTCCTGCGCATCGCGATCGGCTGGCACTTCCTCTACGAGGGCCACGCCAAGTTCTTCTCCGGCAACTGGACGTCGGCCGGCTATCTCCAGGCCTCGCGCTGGTTCCTGGGCGGCGCCTTCCAGTGGATGGCCTCGCACCCGGCCGTGATCGCGCTCGTGGACGCGGTCAACATCGGCGGCCAGATCCTGATCGGCCTCCTCCTGATCACCGGCACCCTCACCCGCGCCGCGAGCCTCGCCGCGATGGCGCTGCTCCTCCTCTACTACCTCGCCAACCCGCCGCTCGTGGGCCTCGGGCTCGCCGTGCCTGCCGACGGCCACTACCTCGTGGTCGACCGCAATCTCATCGAGATGCTGACGCTGGCCTTCCTCGCCGCCCTGCCGGTGACGGCGCTCCCCGGCGTCGACCGCTGGTTCGTGCGCCGCCGGCAGGTGGCCCTCGCCGAGGCGCCGGTCGAGGGCGCTCCGAAGGACGCCGTCGCCGAGCCCGTCGCCGTCCAGCTGAAGCCGGCCCGAGGCGACGCCCCCGGCCGGCGCGAGATGCTGGCGAACCTCGCCGGCCTGCCCTTCCTCGGCGCCTTCGCCTACGCGCTCTTCAAGAAGCGGCAGTGGTCGAGCTACGAGGAGCGGAATCTCGTGGACGCCGTCACCGCGGCGAGCACGAAGACGCTCGACGTGGCGAGCCTGCGCGACCTCAAGGGCGCCCTGCCCATGGGGAAGATCGGCGGCAAGGACTTCTCCCGCCTCATCCTCGGCGGCAACCTCCTCTCCGGCTGGGCCCACTCGCGCGACCTCATCTACGTCTCGCAGCTCGTGAAGGCCTACCACAACAAGGACCGGATCTTCGCCACCCTGCTCATGGCCGAGAAGTGCGGGGTCAACACGCTCCTCACGAACCCGATCCTCTGCACCCTGATCGACGAGTACTGGAAGCGCCGGATCGGGAAGATCCAGTTCATCTCGGACTGCGCCGGGCTCGACTACGACGAGAAGGGCGCGCGCCCGATGGCGTTCGACCAGTACCTCGACAAGGTCCAGCGGGCGATCGACTACGGCGCGGCGGCCTGCTACATCCAGGGCGAGACCGCCGACTACTACATCAAGGACGGGCCAGCCGGACCGCCTCGCGAAGGTGATCGAGAAGGTCCGGCAGAACAAGGTTCTCGTGGGCATCGGAGCGCACCACCTCGAGACGCTGCAGGGCTGTGTGGCCGCGGGCATGGTCCCGGACTTCTGGATGAAGACCATGCACCACCACGACTACTGGTCGGCGCGCCACCCCGAGGAGCACGACAACATGTACTGCCACACGCCGGCGGAGACGGCGGCGTGGATGCGCGAGCGGCCCGAGCCCTGGATCGCCTTCAAGGTGATGGCGGCGGGCGCCATCCACCCGAAGGACGCATTCCGCTACGCCTACGAGAGCGGGGCCGACTTCGTGTGCGCGGGCATGTACGACTTCCAGATGGTCGAGGACGTCAACATCGCGGTGGCCGCGCTCGGCTCCGGGCTGCCCCAGCGCCTGCGGAACTGGATGGCGTAGTTCACTCTAGGGCTGCGTCAGGAGCTCCAGTGGCCGGACGACGCGTCCGGCCTCGCTCCCGTCCGCGAGCAGCACGACGGCGCGCAGCTCGTATCGGCCGGCCTCGAGAGACGCCAGGTCGAGGGTCGCCTCGGCGTTGTAGCAGCCCGGCTCCGCGGTCGGGCGGACGACCGCGCCGGCCATCAGGCTCGCCCCCGGCTCCCCGGCGGGCGCCAGTTCGAACTGTACCGACGGAGGGACTGCGGCGCCGCGGACCTCGATCACGACCCGGGCGGTTCGCCCGAGCAACCGGCCGTCGACGTTCATCGCCTGCCCCGCGTCCCGCCGTCCCGGCTCGGCCACCAGCAGGTCCGAGAGGAGCAGGCCACCGGCGGGTTGGAGACGGGTCACCACCGACCTCTCGACGCTTCCCGTTCGCCCCGAGGGGGACGCGGCGGCAAGCTTGAGGGTGTAGGCTCCCGGCTTCACGGTCACCGCCAGGAGGTAGTAGAGGGCATCCCCGCCGGACGAATGCAGGCGATCGAGTCGGCCCGTCTCGATCGCTCCGTCGGCGACCTGGCCCTGATCGTCGAGCAAGCGGTAGCCCACGGCCGCGGTCTCGGCCTGGTCTGCGTCCAGCCCCACCTCCGCGGCCACTACGAGCCGGACGTTGCCGTCTTTGTCGCCGAGGGTGAAGGCCGCCACGCTCACGGGCACGTCGGTCTCGGGCAGCAGCGCGTCGAGGGACCGCCGTGCGTGGGCCTCCGCGGTCGCCGGCGCTGCCTCCTTCGGCGCCACGACGAAGCGGGGCCGGGCGCGGACCTCGACACCGTCACGGGCCACCGCAACCCTGATCTCGTGCAGCTTCCCGTCGCGGTCGTCCTGCTCGGGCTCGAAGCTGAGGAGCCAGGTGGCCGAGGTTTCCGAGGCGACGCGCTCGAAGGCGAAGTCGGCCGTCGTCAGCGTCTTGAGCAGCGGCCCGCCGGAGTACCCGGCCACCGCTTCCAGCCCATCGCGATAGAGATCGATGTCCTGGAAGCGGGTCTCCGGCCGAAACGTGTCGGAGACGTCCGCGGACTCGATGAAGGCCCGGTCGACGAGGATCGTGTACAGGCTCACGCGGGCCCGCGCCGCGTCCTCCGCGACCTGCTCGAGCGGGCGGTCCGCGCCGAGATCGCCGGAGGAGCGCCCGGTGACCAGGCCCTGGCTGATGTAGACGACGGTCTTGGGCCCGTCGATGGTGCGCAGGGCGTAGAGGACGCGGCGAAGCGCGCTCACGCTCGTCGCGGTGGTGGCCCTGGCGTCCTCGTAGATCCGCTGGGCCTCACCCTTGAGCTCGATGGCGCAGTCGCCGAGGAAGCTCCCGGAGCCGACTCCCCCGCACTCGCGGGTGACCGCCGCGCCCCAGATCCGACGGTCGCCCATCGGGACCATGCCGGCGAAGGCCTCGCCCATGCTCAGGTTGCGCATGCCCATCACCCGCTGCCGGCTCCCCCCGCGCACCTTCAGGATCGCCTCGGCGATCCGGGCGTGGTCGGTCGTGAAGTCGATCGACGGGCCGACCGGAATCGTGATGAGCGCGACCCGGTCCTGCGGCGTCAGCTTCGCCAGGAAACGCCCCGCGGCCTCGGTCGCGGCGCGACCTCCCCCGGTCGACATCCAGCCCACGTCGGGCACGAGGACGATCAGCCGCCCCGGGGGGGTGTCCTGGTTGGAGCTGTAGGACGGCGGGGCCACAGGCGAGGCCGCCGCCGGATCGGTGGCCGTCGGGGCGGTGGCCACTTGTCGGACGAGCTGGGCGGAGGCGATCCGCCGACGTTGACCGCCGACCTTGACCTCGAAGTCCTCGGCGCGCAGGTCGGCGACGGGGCGCCCCTGCCGGTCCACCACGGTGACGTCCACCGCGACGAGGTCGACGCCGGTCGGGAAGATCTGCTGGGCCCAGAGAGCCCCGGGAACGGCTGACGTCGCGACCACCGCCAATCCAGCGGCTACCCGGATCAGCGTCTTTGCGCCGGCCATGCTTCCCTCCCTGGCGGCCGAAGGCTACCACCGACGTCGCGGGGTCACGCGCCCAGGGCCGGCGGGCTTTCGGATCGACCTCAGAGCATCCGGCAGAATCGACCGAGAAGGCCCTCGAGCAGTGGGAAGACCGCGGCGTACTCCGCGCGAGAGAGGAAGAAGTCGAGGCTCTCGACATCGGCGTGGAGGCGGAGGTGGCGCTCGCCCGCGGTGCCTTGGAGCCAGCGCGTCGCCGGGCACGCCTGCGCCACGCTGGAGGCGGGCGGCGCCTGGGGAGGGCCCCCGGCCGGATCGACGACCGCGAGTCGCGCCGCGATCCCCGCGATGAGCCCCTCGACGCAGGCGAAGGCCGCCTCCCGCCCCTCGGGGCCGAGCGCTGAGCCCTTCTTGCCCGAACGCATTTCGACAAGCTCCGCGCGCGCCTCGGGCAGGGCCTTCTCCAGGTAGCCCCGCGCCATGAGGTCCCGCAGCGACGCGAAGAACTGCTGCGTGTCGCGCAGGACCGACGCCTCGCGCGAGGCGTGCACCAGGACCTCGAGCAGCTGCTCGTGCAGGATGTCGGCACCCTTCAGGAAGGTCGCGAGCGGCAGGCCCATCTCGGCGTGACGCCGGCCGAGCCCCGCGTAGCGGGCGCGCAGCGCCGCCGGGTCGTCGTCGAGCGACTCGAGGAAGGTCCGCTTCTGCCTCTCGACGAGCCCCCGCACCTGCGCCTCGTCCCGGAAGTAGCGGGCGAAGTGGGGGTCGGAGAGCAGCTTCTCGTAGAAGGCCTCGAAGGCCCGGTGCAGGTACGGCTCCAGCAGGAGCAGGTGCGGCCGCGGGGTCGGCTCGACGAAGCGCCCGGCCCTCGCCGGAGTGGCGGGCGAGGAGCTCGCCGGCGGGCAGCGCCGGGTCGAAGAGGAAGCCCTGCCCGCACTCGATGCCGGTCGTCCGCAGCCGCTCGAGCACCTCGGGCGTCTCGACGTGCTCGGCGATGACCCGGAGGTCGAGGCTCTTCGCGAGGTGGGCCACCGCCAGCACGACCTTGTAGGCCTCGGCGGAGTCGGCGATGCGACGGGTCAGCGAGCCGTCGATCTTGAGGACCGAGACGACGCGGCTCACCGCGAGGTCGGACACGGTGCGCAGCGACGAGTAGCCGGTGCCGAAGTCGTCCACCGCGAAGGTCACCCCGTGGTCCCGGTGGATCTCGCGGATCGTCTCGTGGTGCTCGAGCAGGGCCTGCTCGGTGAGCTCCAGGACGAGCACCAGCCGCAGCCCCTCCTCGCGAAGCCTCGCGATCGTGGACGCCATCACCGCGCGGAACTCGGCGGAGCCCAGCGAGAGGGGCGACACGTTCACGAAGAGCCGAGGCGTCGCCCGGGCGAGCTCGCCGGCGCTCTCCCCCACTCGCCGCAGGACGTGGCCGTCGAGGGCGGCGGTCTCGCCGAGGCGGTGGACGTCGTCGATGAACTCCCCCGCCGCCAGCAGGCCCCGGGGGGTGCGGATGCGGGCGAGGGCCTCCACGTCCGCGAGGCGGCCGGTCCGGAGGTCCACGACGGGCTGGTAGTGGACCTCGACCCGCCCGTGAGCGAGCGCTTCGGTCACCCAGGCGAGGCGCTCGTCGTGGTCGCGGAGGCGCGCGAGCGCCTCCTGGGCCTCCGCGGCGTCGAGGAAGAGGACACCCTCGTCCGAGCGCCCCGCCAGCAGGCGGGCCTCGTGCAGGGTCCGCAGGAGCTCGTCGGTCGAGTAGCGGGCCGAGGGCTGGAGCTCCACCGTGGCGACGAGCGGCCGCAGGTGCACGAAGCCCACGCCGGCCGGCAGGGCCACGCCGGCGAGGACGTCGCGACCGCGCCGGGCCAGCGCCGCGACCTCCGTGCGAGCGGACGGCCCGTGCAGGACGAGCACGTCGGGGCCGTGGGCCCGCACGGCCCGCGTGCCGGGGCCGGCCTCCGAGGCGACGGCCGCCACCACCGCGCGCACGACCTCGGCCGCGAGGTCGCCGAGGGTGGCGCCGTAGAGCTGGTTGAGGACGGTGATGTTCCGGGGGCCGAAGGACGAGACGAAGGCGGGCAGGCCGCCCGGGACCCCGAGGTCGCCGAGCAGCGGCAGGCCCGCGGGGTCGCCGGCCCGAGCGGCAGCCTGTGCCGAGAGCAGACCTCGGGTCACGAGGTCCGAGAGGACGGCCTCGACCGCCGCGCTCGGGTGCGGAGGCAGGGAGCTCGTCATCCCCCTGCCCCCGGTCCCGTCGGCGCGCGCTCTAGCTGCAGCCGCTCGTCGACCCGCAGTTCGCGCACCGGTAGCAGGAGCCGTTGCGGACCATGATGCTCCCGCAGTAGTGACACGGCGGCGCGTCGGACTGCGCGCGCATGGCGGCTCCCGGCGACGGCGCCTCGGGGGCGCGGTCGGCGGGCTGCGTCGACACCGGCATCACCGGGCCCGAGTGCGGCTTGAGGGAGGTCTCGCTCGACTGCACCCCCACCGCCTCCTGGCGCTCGGCGGAGAGGAACTTCGAGGCCAGCCACCGGAAGATGTAGTCGGTGATGCTCTTCGCGTAGGGGATCTCGGGGTTCTTGGTGAAGCCGGACGGCTCGAAGCGCACGTGGGAGAACTTCTCGACGAGGGCCTCGAGGGGGACGCCGTACTGCAGCGCCATCGAGATCGAGGTCGCGAAGGCGTCCATGAGGCCGGAGATCGTCGAGCCCTCCTTGGCCATCACCAGGAAGATCTCGCCGGGCTTGCCGTCCTCGTACATCCCGACCGTGATGTAGCCCTCGTGGCCCGCGATCTGGAACTTGTGGGTGATCGCGTGGCGCTCGTCGGGCAGCTTGCGGCGAGCGGGGCGCTCCTTCACGGCGGGCACGACGGCCAGGTCCGTCGCCAGCGCCTCGGACGTGCCCTTCGCCTCCTCCTTCGAGGTGGAGAGCGGCTGGGAGCGCTTGCAGCCGTCGCGGTAGACCGCGATCGCCTTGAGGCCCAGCTTCCAGCCTTCGACGTACGCCTCCTGGATGTCCTCGGTGGTGGCGTCGGTGGGCATGTTGACGGTCTTGGAGATCGCCCCCGAGAGGAAGGGCTGCACCGCCGCCATCATCTTGATGTGGCCCCTCCAGTCGATGGAGCGACGGCCGTCGCGCGGGGGGAAGGCGCAGTCGAAGACCGGGAGGTGCTCGTCCTTCAGGTGGGGCGCCCCCTCGATCATCTCCTTCTCGTCGACGTAGCGGAGCATCTCCTCGACCTGGACCGGCGTGTAGCCCAGCTTGCGGAGGACTCCCGGCACCGACTGGTTGACGATCTTCATCACCCCGCCGCCCACGAGCTTCTTGTACTTGACGAGGGCGATGTCGGGCTCGATGCCGGTCGTGTCGCAGTCCATCATGAAGCCGATGGTCCCGGTGGGCGCCAGCACCGTCACCTGGCTGTTGCGGTAGCCGTGCTGGGCGCCCAGGGCGTAGGCCTCGTCCCAGACGTCCGTCGCCGCCTGCAGGAGCCCCTTCGGCACGAGGCTCGAGTCGATCATGTGGGCGTGCTTGCGGTGCTTGTCGACGACGCGCAGCATCGGCTCCGCGTTCTTCGCGTGGCCGGCGAAGGGGCCCATCGCGGAGGCCACCCGCGCGGACTGCGCGTAGGCCTCGCCGTGCATGAGCGCCGTCACCACCGCGGCGTAGGCGCGGCCCGCGTCCGAGTCGTAGGGCAGCCCGCGGTCCATGAGCAGCACGCCGAGGTTGGCGTAGCCCAGGCCGAGGGGCCGGAAGTCGTGGCTGTTCCGGTCGATGGCCGGGGTCGGGTAGCTGGAGTTGTCGACCAGGATCTCCTGGGCGGTGATCACGGTGCGGCAGGCGGCGCGGAAGTCCTCCACGTCGAACTCGCCGTCCTCGCCCACGAACTTCATGAGGTTGAGGCTGGCGAGGTTGCAGGCGGTGTCGTCGAGGAACATGTACTCCGAGCACGGGTTCGAGCCGTTGATGCGGGCCGTGTTCGGGCAGGTGTGCCAGTCGTTGATCGTGGTGTCGTACTGGATCCCGGGGTCGCCGCACTGCCAGGCGGCCTCCGCCATCATCTTCATCATGTCGCGGGCGCGGAAGGTCTCGCAGGGCCCGCCGGAGATGACGTACTTCGTCTGCCACTCCTTGTCCTCGACCACCGCCCGCATGAACTCGTCGGTCACGCGCACCGAGTGGTTGGCGTTCTGGAAGAAGACCGAGTCGTAGGCCCCGCCGCGCACGTTGAAGGCGCCGTCGTAGCCGGCGTCGATGAGCGCCCAGGCCTTCTTCTCCTCGTCCGCCTTGCAGTTGATGAACTCGACGACGTCCGGGTGGTCGGTGCCGAGGATGACCATCTTGGCGGCGCGGCGGGTCTTGCCCCCGCTCTTGATGACGCCGGCGAAGGCGTCGTAGCCGCGCATGAAGGAGACGGGGCCGGAGGCGGTGCCGCCGCCGGCGAGGGGCTCCTTCGAGGAGCGGATGTTCGAGAGGTTCGAGCCCGTGCCCGAGCCGAACTTGAAGAGCATCCCCTCGGTGCGGGCGAGGCCGAGGATCGACTCCATCGTGTCCTGCACCGCGTTGATGAAGCAGGCCGAGGACTGCGGGCGCTTCTCGATCCCGACGTTGAACCAGACCGGGCTGTTGAAGGCCGCCTTCTGCTGGACGAGCAGGTGCGTGAGCTCGTCGCTGAAGGCCTGGAGGTCCTCGGGCGTCGCGAAGTAGCCCTGGGCCTCCGCCCACGCGCGGATCGTGTCCACCACGCGGGAGATGAGCCCGCGCACGCTCCCCTCGCGGTCGGGCGCGCCCATCTGGCCGCGGAAGTACTTGGAGGCCACGATGTTCGTCGCGGTCTGGCTCCAGGTGCTCGGGACCTCGATCCCGTGCTGCTCGAAGACCGGTTGGCCCCTCTCGTCGTTGATGACCGCGGAGCGCCGCTCCCAGGTCACCTCGTCGTAAGGGTGTCTTCCCGCCTTCGTGAAGTGCCGCCGGAAACTCAGACCCGTTCGCTTCTCCGCGTGCGGCGCGGTGCGGGTCTCGCCTCTCGGGTTCTCCACGGGATGGGTCGACATCAGTGCTACCTCACTTGCTGCTGCTGTGGCTTCCTAGAGCGACGACTCTCCGGTGACCGGCGATCTTTCCTCGCCAGCCCGCCCGGCGCGATGACTGTGCCGAAATGCGGCGACCGCGATTATCGAGAAAGCGCCGCTCGAGAGTCAAGGGGAAAAACACTACAGGTAGTGGGCTCGACCACACCGACACCATTATGTTGCTGTTCAGCGAGTTACGGCAACGGAGCCTCGGCGATGCGCGGCGCCTTCGGCCTCCTGGCGATGCGTATCCGGAGCGACACATTTGCCGCTTTTTCCTCGTAGTCTGTAGCTAGTTAAGAGCGCATCACTGTTGTGCGGCATCAGACCCGGGTGATCAATCGCCCGTCTTCATGGCAGAAAAATGCGACTACACTGCCGGCTCCAAGCCGGCCTTGTTCGACATCGGGCCGGCCCGAGCACGCCGTGTCGCGCGACCGTCGTGCCCGCGTCACGGCCCGGTGCTGGATCTGGAGCAGGGACCATGAGCCCGCAACTGCGCATCACGGAAGGCGCCTACTTTCGCGACATCCTCGACCAGCCGCGCGCGCTCGCGGAGACTCACCGCGGCCTCGAGGCGACCCCCGCGCTCGAGGACGTCGCGCGACGACTGCGCGACGGCGACCTGCGCCGCGTGGTGCTGACGGGCATGGGCTCGTCGCACCTCGGCCTCGTCCCGCTGCACCTGCGCCTCGTCGAGGCGGGGCTCGCCCCGGCCAGCGTCGAGTCCTCGGAGCTGCTCTACTACCAGCGAGGGCTGCTCACCGCGGGCACGCTGCTCGTGCTCGTCTCGCAGTCCGGCCGCAGCGCCGAGATCGTGCGGCTGCTCGAGACGGTGCGCGGGCGCGGGGTCGTCACGATCGGCCTCACGAACACGGCCGACAGCCCGCTCGCGCGCGAGGCGACGGCGGCCGTGCTCACCCACGCGGGCGAGGAGGCGACCGTCTCGTGCAAGACCTACCTCGCGTCGCAGATGGCGCTCGCCTGGCTGGGCGAGGTGCTGGCGGGCGGCGATCGCGACGCCACGCGAGCGGCGCTCGGGGAGACGATGGCCGCCACGGCCGCGTACCTCGCCTCGTGGCGGTCGCACGTCGAGTGGCTCGCGGAGCGGCTCCAGGGCGTGCGGGCGGTCTACTACACCGGGCGCGGCGCGTCGCTCGCCGCCGCGTGCTCGGCCGGCCTCATCACGAAGGAGTCGACACACCGCCCGGCCGAGGGGATGAGCAGCGCGGCCTTCCGCCACGGGCCGATGGAGATGCTGGACGGGGACGTGTTCCTGCTCGCTTTCGCGGGCGCGGCCCGGACCCGCGCCCTCAACGAGGCGCTCGTCGCCGACGTGCGCGCCGCCGGCGCGCGGGCGTTCCTCGCTTCCGACGACGCGGCGGAGCCGGCCCTGCGGCTTCCCGCGGTCCCCGACCTCGCGCGCCCGGTCGTCGAGCTCCTGCCGGTCGAGATGATCACTCTCGCGATGGCCGCCCTCGACGGCCGCGAGGCCGGCCGCTTCGACCGCGCCACGAAGGTGACGGCGACGGAGTGACCCTTCGCGCCGTGGCCGCGGCGCGTCGTCATCCCGAGGGACTTCGACGGGACGGGTCCCGAGGGATCCGCAGACACCGCTAGTCCGGCAGGTTCGCCTCGTAGGTCTCGGTCCGGAACGGCCGGAAGCCGCGGGCGAGGTAGTTGGCGAGCGCGCCCGGGTGGTCGAGGGTGCAGGTGTGGAGCCACACGCGCGACGCGCCGAGCGCCCACGCGGCCTCCGCCGCCTCGGTGAGCAGGTACTTGCCGAGGCCGCGGCCCTGGAACTCCGGCAGGAGGCCGAAGTAGGAGACCTCGACCGAGCCGTCGCGGTGCTTCTCCAGCTCGAAGTAGCCGGCGGGAGCGCCGGCGACCGTCAGCAGGAAGAGCGACACGGCGGGGTCGCCGAGGCGGGCGCGGATCTGCTCGTCGGTCCAGCGGATCCGCTCGAGCCAGAAGAAGCCGCGACCCACCTCGGCGTAGAGGTAGCGGAAGAACGAGGCCGGGCAGCCCTCCACCCGCTCGACTCGCGCCCGGGCATCGGGGCACGACGCGGGGCGGAGAGCCGACGCGCTCGGGAAGCTCGACGTGAGTGCGGGTCACCTGGACGCGGGGCACGGAAGGAAGTCTAGAATGAACCCGCCGCGAGGACGAATGACCGAGCCTGACATCCCGGACGAGTGGACCGACGACCGGAAGCGCGCCTTTCGCCAGGCCCTGCGGGCCCGACAGGCGCGGCAGGTGCGCGCGGGGCAGGGGTTCGCCCTGGCCCTCGTGGCCCTGGTGGCGGCCGGGGTTCTGCTCCGGCTGCCCGAGACGTGGTGGGTGCCGGCGGTGGGGGCGGTCGCTCTGGCCGCCCTCGCCTTCCGGATGGTGAACTGGAAGTGCCCGTCGTGCGGGGAGCGGCTGCCCACGCGCGGGGGTTCTAGGTGCCGCGGGTGCGGGGCGCCGCTCGACGAGTGAGAACCGGAGGGGAACGATGAAGACGAAGAGGTGGGCACTGGTCATCCTGGGAACGGCGGTGGCCTCCGGATGGAGCGGGACGACGGCACGGGCCGGTGATGCCGAGCAGGCCGTCCTCGCGGCGCACGACAAGAGGATCGCCCTCACCATCGCGGGCGACCTCGCCGGGCTCGCCGCGATGATGACGGACGACCTCACCTACACGCACTCGAGCGGCGTCGAGGAGTCGAAGTCCGAGTTCCTCGACGGCCTGAAGAGCGGCAAGTACCTCTACCGCGAGATCACCCCGCGCGGCCGGAAGGTGCGCGTGCACGGCGACGCGGCCATCGTCTCGGGGCCGGCGCACGTCGTGATCGAGCCCGGGGGCAAGCGGACGGAGCTCGAGCTCTACTTCACGGAGCTGTACGTGAAGGAAGGGGGCCAGTGGCGGATGGCCTTGTGGCAGTCGACCCGTCTGCCCGCGCCGGCCCCGGCGACGAAATAGGCCCATCCAGGAAATTGATGAAACTCCCGGACCGCGGCTCTCGTCTCAAGCCCTGAGTGCGTCTGTCTGCCGTCTCCACCCCCCCGTCCCTTTGGAGGTCCTCGCATGTCCGATGACCGCGGAATGACCCGTCGCAAGGCCATGGGCCTGGGCGCTGCCGCCATGGGCTCGGTCGCCGCCTACGACATCCTGGCCGGCCCCGCCCGGGCCCTGGCCCTGACCGGCCCCGGCACGACCGCCGGGATCGGCTACTTCGCCCGCTTCGGGGTCACGGAGAAGCTGATCCAGGCGACCCTCGGCGAGGCCCTCTCGAGCGGCGGCGACTTCGCCGACGTCTTCTTCCAGCACCAGGTGGGCAACACCTACCTGCTGGAGGACGGCGCGGTGAACCGGGCCTTCGCCGACGTCAACCTCGGCGTGGGCGTGCGGGTCGTCAAGGGCGACCAGACCGGCTACGGCTTCACCGAGGACCTCACGCCCGAGGGCCTGCGGCTCGCGGCGAAGACCGCGGCCGCCATCGCGACCGGCCCCTCGCGACCGGCGCCGGTGAGCTTCCGCGCGACCGGCGGCCTGCCCGCGCGCTACGCGGTGAAGACGCGCTGGGAGGACGTCCGGCCGGAGACGAAGCTGCCGCTTCTCCGCTCGGTGAACGAGAAGGCCATGGGCGCCGACCCGCGCGTGCGCAAGGTGCGGGTCTACTTCGTGGACGAGTCGGGGGCGATGCTCCTCGCCGACTCGAACGGGCAGATCGTCGAGGACCTGCAGCCCATGACCACGATGGGCCTCACCTGCATCGCGGAGCAGGACGGCAAGCGGGAGGAGAACTCCTACAACGCCGCCGCCCGCGACGACATCTCGTTCTACTCGCCGGACCGGATCGACCGCATGGTCCGCGAGTGCGTCAAGAACACGATGATCCTCTTCGAGGCCACCCCGGCCCCGGCCGGCGAGATGCCGGTGGTCCTCGCGGCGGGCTCGTCGGGCATCCTCCTCCACGAGGCCATCGGCCACGGGATGGAGGCCGACTTCAACCGCAAGAACGTGTCGATCTACTCCGACAAGATCGGCAAGCTGGTGGCGAAGCCCTTCGTCAACATCGTGGACGAGGGCACCCAGGAGCACGCCCGCGGCGCCATCAACGTGGACGACGAGGGCACGGTGGCCGGGAAGACGATGCTCGTGCAGGACGGTGTCCTCACCACGTACCTGCACGACAAGATCTCGGCGAAGCACTACGGTGTCGCGCCCACCGGCAACGGCCGCCGGGAGAGCTACCAGCACTCCCCCATGCCCCGCATGCGCTCGACCTACATGCTGCCGGGGCCGCACAAGAAGGACGAGATCATCGCCTCGGTGAAGAAGGGCATCTACTGCACCCGCTTCACCAACGGCCAGGTGCAGATCGGGGCGGGCGACTTCACCTTCTACGTGAAGAACGGCTTCCTGATCGAGGACGGCAAGCTCACCCGGCCGATCAAGGACGTCAACATCATCGGCAACGGGCCCAAGGTCCTCGAGCTCGTGGACATGGTCTCCGACGACCTCGCCATCGACGAGGGGGGCTGGACCTGCGGCAAGAACGGCCAGTCCGTCCCCGTGTCCCAGGGCATGCCGACCGTCCGCGTCGCCTCGATCACCGTCGGCGGCAGCGCGAAGAAGGGTTAGGAGGGCGACCATGAGCACCAGCCAGACCGACGTCCGCGAGATCGCCCGCGCCGCCATGAAGAGCGCCCTCGACAAGGGGGCGAAGGAGGCGGCGGCCACCGTCAGCCGCTCCCGCAACGTGAGCCTCGAGTGGCGCGACGGGAAGGTCGAGAAGATCAACGAGGCCACGACGCGGGGGCTCTCGCTCCAGCTCTACGTGGACGGCCGCTACTCCCAGGTGTCCTCGTCCGACCTGCGACCGGAGGCGCTCTCGACCTTCATCGCCGACTCCGTGACCATGACCCGGGTCCTCTCCGAGGACCCCTTCCGCGCGCTCCCGGAGCCCGCGCTCTACGAGGGCCGGGCCTCCGTGGACCTGCAGCTCGACGACCCCGCGTACCCGACCGTCACCCCCGAGCAGCGGAGGAAGGCCGCGCAGCAGATGGAGGAGGCGGCCCGCGCGGTGAAGGGGGCGGAGGCCATCCTGTCCGTCTCCACCGGCTTCGACGACACGCGCACGGAGAGCTTCCGCGTGGCCTCGAACGGCTTCGAGGGAACGCGGGTCGACACCGTGTTCTTCGTCTCCGCCTCCGTCAGCGTCAAGGACGCGGACGGCCGGCGGCCCGAGGACTACTCCTTCGGCGGCGCGCGCTTCCTCGGCGAGGTGCCGGCGACGGCCGTCGTCGGGCGGGAGGCGGCGGAGCGGGCGATCTCCCGCCTCGGCGCCAAGAAGCCCCCCTCCGCGGTCGTGACCCTGGTCATCGACAACCGCGCGGCGGGGCGCCTCATGGGGGCGCTCGCGGGGCCGCTCTCGGGCGCGTCGCTCCAGCAGAAGCGCTCCTTCCTCGAGGGGAAGCTGGGCCAGGCGATCGGCAGCCCGCTCCTCGACGTCGTGGACGACCCGCTCATCCCGAAGGCGTTCGGATCGCGCCTCTACGACGGGGAGGGCCTCGCCGCGAAGAGGCGGCCGGTCTTCGAGAAGGGCGTCCTGCGCAGCTACTACATCGACACCTACTACGGGAAGAAGCTGAAGATGGCGCCCACCTCCGGCGGGACCAGCAACCTGGCCTGGACCCTCGGCGCGAAGCCGCAGGCCGCGATCCTGAAGGACGTCGGCGAGGGCATCCTGGTCACCGGCTTCCTCGGCGGCAACTCGAACGGAACCACCGGCGACTACTCGCTCGGCGTGCAGGGCTTCGGCATCCGCGGCGGCGAGCGCGCCGAGCCGGTGGGCGAGATGAACATCGCCGGCAACATGCTCGAGCTGCTGAAGAAGCTCACCGCGGTCGGCAACGACCCGTGGCCGTACTCGTCGATGCGCACGCCCACCCTCGTCTTCGAGGGCGTGCAGCTCGCGGGGGTCTAGGCTCCCCGCCTGTCATCCCGAGGAGCGGCGTTCGAGTCGGGCGACGAGGGATCCGCAACCCCGGCGGATCCCTCGCCCCGACCCGCGTGAAACGCGGGTCGCCCTGGGAACTGATCCTCGGTGTCCGTTCCTTCCCCTGGAAGGCCGCGACGAAGGCCTGCTGCCGGGTCTTCTCACGGGCTGCCGGTTTCGGCCGATGAGCTGCCGGCTTTTCTCACAGGCTGCGCCGGGGCGCCGCGACGGGTGGTCCGGTAGCATCGCGGCCGGATCATGACGACTCCGCGCTTGGCCCGCCCTTCCGCTCTCCTCGTCGCCGCCGTCCCTCGTCGCCGCCGCCCTCGTCACCGTCCCGGCCCGCGGCGACAACGCCTCCTTCCGGCCCGGCGCGCGCTGGCCCGACGACCGTGGCGCCCACGTCAACGCGCACGGAGGCGGAATCCTCGACTTCGAGGACCGCTACTACTGGTTCGGGGAGCACAAGGTCGAGGGCAAGGCCGGCAACGCGGCCCAGGTGGGCATCCACGGCTACTCGTCGCGGGACCTCTACAACTGGAAGGACGAGGGCGTCGTCCTGCCCGTGGTCAAGGACGACCCGGACCACGACCTCGCGGTGGGCAGCATCGTCGAGCGCCCCAAGGTGATCCACAACCGGAAGACCGGGAAGTTCGTCATGTGGTTCCACCTCGAGCGCAAGGGCACCGGCTACAAGAGCGCGCGCAGCGGGGTGGCGGTCGCGGACCGGGTGACGGGACCGTACGTCTACCGGGGCAGCTTCCGGCCCAACGCGCGCGCGTGGCCCCGTGGCATCCGCCCCGAGCAGAAGGTGCGGGTGGCGGCCGCCGCGAAGCACGAGTACTCGGGCGGAGAACTGCCCGACGAGCCGGATCGCTTGAACATCGTGGCCCGCGATTTCGACGGCGGCCAGATGGCCCGCGACCAGACCCTCTTCGTGGACGACGACGGCGCCGCGTATCACGTGTACGCGTCGGAGGAGAACTCGACGCTCCACATCTCCCGCCTCACCGACGACTACCTGGCCCCGGCGGGCGACTACGTGCGGGTCTTCGCCGGCCGCTTCATGGAGGCCCCCGCCCTCTTCAAGCACGAGGGCCGCTACTACCTGATCGCCTCCGGCTGCACGGGGTGGGCCCCGAACGCGGCCCGCTCGGCGGTGGCGGACTCGATCTGGGGCCCCTGGACCGAGCTCGGGAACCCGGCCGTCGGTCCCGGGGCCGAGCTGACGTTCGATTCGCAGAGCACGTTCGTCCTGCCGGTGCGCGGCCGCCCGGGGGCATTCGTCTTCATGGCGGACAGGTGGCGCCCGAAGAACGCCATCGACGGGCGCTACGTCTGGCTGCCGGTCCTCTTCCGCAACGGCCGGGTCGAGATCGAGTGGCGCGACGAGTGGGACCTCGGCGCCTTCGACCGGCGCGCCGCGGAGACGGCTCCGCCAGGTCGTTGACGAGGACGACAGCTCGCGGTGGTCTGCCGCCACCCCGGTGGAGCCCTCGGACCCCGGCGCGGTCACGACCCTCGGGATGACCCGAGCCCGGGCCGTTGACAGATCTGTCTACTGATTTGTAGACTGATATCAGCACACAGTGGGCTACGGCACGATCCGGATCAGTGATGGCGCACATGGGACCCTCCGGGAGATGTCCCGATCCGAGGGCAAGCCGATGGCGACCCTTCTCGATGAGGCTGTCGAGACCCTGCGCCGCCAGCGGTTCCTCGAAAAGGTCAACGCCGCCTACGCAGCCCTGAGGGCGACCCCGGCCAGGTGGGAGTCGATCGAAGCCGAGCGCCTCGAGTGGGACGCGACGCTGCCCGACGGCCTGGCGGTCGCCGAGGGCCGCGCCCCGCATCGCGCGCCGGCGCCCCGGGGACGGCGGCGGAAGCGGTCGTGAACCCTCCCGTCCGGGGCGAGGTCTGGCTCGCGGACCTCAACCCCACCCGCGGTCACGAGCAGGCGGGACGTCGTCCGGTCCTGGTCGTCTCGGAGGATCTCTTCAACCGGGGTCCCGCCGGGCTCGCCATCGTGCTGCCGATGACCTCGACCGTGCGGGGCGTGCCCAGCCACGTGCCGATCTCTCCTCCCGAGGGGGGCGTCAAGAGCCGGACGGCGATCCTGTGCGAGGCGGTACGGTCCGTCTCCGTCGAGCGACTGGTCGCGCGCTGGGGCGCCGTCGACCGGCAGACGATGTCGGCGGTCGAGGACCGGCTGCGGATCCTGCTCCGGCTCTAACGTCGAGGGCGGGCTGAGCCTTTAGCAAGGGCAGAATCCTTGCTAGAGTAAGGACATGGCCAAGGTCACGAGCAAACTCCAGGTGACCGTTCCCAAGGTCATCGCCGAACGCTTCGGGATCAGGCCGGGAGACGACATCGAGTGGCGGGCCGAGGGAAACGCCATCCGTGTCCTGCCCCGGGTGGGCGAGGACGGGTCGCTCGACCGCGGAGCTCGGCTCCGTTCCTTCGACGAGGCCACCACGCGGCAGGAGCCCCGAAACCGTGCCGGGCGCCGCGCGCGCCGGGTCGGACGGGGTTGGACCCGCGAGGAGCTGTACGACCGTGCCCGCCCTCGTTGACACCAACGTCCTCGTCTACCGATTCGACCCGCGCGATCCCGAGAAGCAACGCCGGGCGACGGCCCTGCTGCGGGGCGGGGTCGAGGGGCAATCCCTGTACCTCGCGCACCAGACGATCGTCGAGTTCGTGGCCGCGGTGACGCGACCCTTGTCGGGTGGCCGCTCTCTCCTGACCCTGGCCGAGGCCGTCCGGGAGACGGAGGAGCTCTGCGACCAGTTCGTCGTCCTCCTGCCCGACGAGCTACTGATCCGCACCGCGCTGCGGGGCACGGCAGCGTACCAGCTCGCCTGGTTCGACGCCCACATGTGGGCCTACGCCGAGCGCTACGGAATCCCCGAGATCCTCTCGGAGGACTTCCAGCACGGACGCCGCTACGGGGGCGTGCGCGTCGTCAACCCGTTCCTGGGCGTCTGACCGGCGGCCAGGGTCGCTTCAGGGCCGCGGCGGCATCTTGACTCGGAACGAGCGACGCACCTCGATGGACAGCAGGTCGCCGTCGGACACGCTACGCCCTCGATGAGTAGACGTCGGTCGACAGGTACTTGAGACGGACGAGAGTTCCCACGGTGTGACTGGTCCGAGGCGCTCGGCGACCCGCAGGCCGCCGTCCTCGTTCAGGAAGTTGACATAGGTGCCGCCGGTCGAGAAGCGCCTCATGTCGCTCCACGCCGAGCGCGCCCACTCGATGTTCGCCGCGTCGTCCGCGGGGTTCTCCCAGGAAGCCGTGATGTTGAGGACCGCCCCGGCGTTCCGGTTCCCGACCGCCGAGTGGTCCTCCGGCTGCCTCGCGATCGCGCCGCCCAGCTGGAACACGATCACCGCCGAGTGCGGGGAGACGATGCGCGAGGCGTGCTCCGGGAGCTTCGCCAGGACCTCGGGCCCGATGCCCGGCAGGTACTCCGACTTCCAGTAGTACCGTCGCCCCTTCGGCTGGGTGGCGTCGAGGAGGCCCTGCAACGTTACGTACGGGCGCCGCTGGAGCACGTCGCCGACCGGGCGCCCGAGGGCCTTGAGCGGCGCCAGCCGCTTCTCGCCCTCCTCCGGGCTTCCCGACCAGCAGGCGAGCGCCATCACGATCAGCTGGCCATGGACGTCGCGGCTGAGCCAGGGCGCGGCCGGCGCCCTGCGCATCAGGCCGACGAGGGTGAGCTCGGGTGGGGCCTCGGCGGCGGTACGGCGGAAGGCCTCGAGGACCTCGGGCGCCGCCTCGGCCCGCCAGGCGATCGGCCCGCCGTAGATCTCCGGGCCGACCGGGAAGAGGTCGTACTCGATGCCCGTCACCACCCCGAAGTTCCCGCCGCCGCCTCGCAGGCCCCAGAAGAGGTCCACGTTCTCGGTCTCGCTCGCGCGTACCTGTCGGCCGTCCGCGGTCACGAGGTCCATGGACCTCACGTTGTCGCTCGTCCAGCCGAAGCGGCGCGACAGGTAGCCGAAGCCTCCTCCGAGCGTCAATCCCGCGACCCCGGTGGCGGACACGAAGCCCAGCACCGCCGCGAGCCCATGGAGCTGGGTCTCGCGGTCCACGTCACCGAGCAGGCACCCGCCCTGGGCGCGGGCCCGCCTCGCCGCGGGGTCCACCCACACGCCCCGCATCAGGGAAAGGTCCAGCAGCAGGCCGCCCTCGGCCAGCGCGAGCCCCGCGATGTTGTGGCCGCCGCCGCGCATCGACAGGGCGAGCGAGTGCTCCCGCGCGAAGCGAAGGCACGTGATCACGTCGGAGACTCCGAGGCAGCGCGCGATGATCGCGGGCCGCCGGTCGATCATCGCGTTCCAGATCGCCCGCGCCTCGTCGTACCCGGGATCGCCGGCGACGAGCACCGGGCCGCGCAGACCCGTCCGCAGCCCCTGCACCAGGGAGTCGTCGAGCTGGATCGCCTCCCCTTCCCGTGAAACCGCGACGAGCGTGGCCATCTACGTACCCTCCTTTGCCGATCGGGCCCCGAGAGTCCGGTTCATGGTCGGCTCCACGACACGAAGATGGGTCGGGCACAGGACCTCGCGTATGGCCGAGAATCGTCAAAGCCTTGCCGATTCACCGAGAAGAGGAAGAGGGCGCCCTCCCCCCAGCTCGGTGGGGAGGGGGTTGGGCGTGCCGGCCGAGTGGGCGTGACGTGACCGGCGGTCGAGGAGGGCCGTCTGCCCGCGAGGAGACCGCTGGCGTTTCAGGGCAGCGGCGGCACCGGCCTTCCCGGGGTCCAGGGCGCGCCGGCCTGCTCGAGCTTCTTCTCGAAGGCCGGCAGGCGCTGCTCGAGCACGGCGTTCAGGCGCTCGCGCACGCCGGCGAACTCCTGCTCCGCGATCTCGAGGCTGCGCCGGTGCGTCGGCGTCGGGCCGTACGTGGACCAGGCGCCGCCCATCGCCTGCCACCTGCACCCGCCTCGAGATCGTGGCGACGCCGTCGTCCTCGATCGTGGCGCGGGCGCGGTTCCCGCCCAGCGTCTCGTCGATCGCGTGGAGCTCCTGCTCGATCGCGTGGAGCTCGGCGTCGAGCCCGTCGGGCGCCGAGAGCGAGCGCTCGAGCGCGGTGCGCAGCGCCTTCGCGCGCTCCTGCGCCTGGCGCACCGCCAGCGTCGCGGCGGTGGTGGCGCGCTCGGCCTCCGCCACCTGCCGGAGGAACGCGGCGGTCTGCTGGGGGTCGGACCCCGGCAGCGCGCCCGGGCGGAGCCGGGCGACCTCGAACCGCACCGGGCCGGCGAGCTCCGTCGTGACGCCGTCCACCTGCTTCGCGAGGGAGACCGTGTAGGCGCCGGGAGCGGCGAGGACGCCGGTCGGGCCTTCCCCGTCCTCTTCGTCGCGCCGCGGGCGGGAGCCGATGGCCTGGGTCGAGGGCAGGCGCAGGTCCCACGCCACGCGGTGGAAGCCCTTCTCCGCCTTCCCCTCGATGCGGCGCACGACGTGGCCGGCCGCGTCCTTCACCGTCAGCACGACCACGGGCTTTCGCTCGCGCCGCTCCGCCTCGACCTGCCGCCCAGCCCGGGAACGGCGTGTCCTTCCCGGCCTCGATGAGCGGCTTCTCTTTCTCCTGCCGCGCCTTCTCGCGGCTCCGGAGCTCGTCGGCGAGGTGGTAGGTGAAGACGGCGCCGAACGGAGGGTTCGGCGCCGTGAAGTAGGCGGCGCCCTGCGAGGCCCGGCCGGGCTCCCCGAGCGGCTCGCGCTCGACGTACCACCAGGCCTTGCGGACCGGGAAGAGGGCGGCCTCCTTCGACAGGGCCGGCTCCGTCGCTTCGCGCAGGGCCGAGTAGTCGTCGAGGACGTAGAAGCCCCGGCCGAACGAGGCGCCCACGAGGTCGTTCTCGCGGCGCTGGATGGCGAGGTCGCGGAAGGCGATGGTGGGCACGTCGCCGCCGAGCTTCACCCAGCGTCCGCCGCCGTCGGTCGTGAAGAAGATGCCGAACTCCGTCCCCGCGAAGAGCAGGTCGGGCTTCACGTGGTCCTGGACGACGCGCCAGACGAGGTGGCGGGCGGGCAGGTCGCCGGCGATCGAGCGCCAGGTGCGCCCGCGGTCGGTGCTCTTCAGGAGGTAGGGCCGGAAGTCGCCGGACTTGTGGTCGTCGAGGGCGACGTAGACGGTGCCCGCGTCGTGGAGGTCGGCCTTGATGTCGTTCACGAAGGCGCTGGCCGGAACGCCGGGCAGCGACCCCACCTCGACCTTCCGCCAGCTCTTCCCTCCGTCCTCCGAGACCTGGAGGAGCCCGTCGTCGGTCCCGGCGTAGAGGAGCCCCTCCGCCTTCGGCGACTCGGCGAGCGAGGTGATCGTGTTGAAGGTGGACATGGCCGTCATGTCCCACGGCGAGTCCCAGCTCCACTGCCGGCCCATGAAGGGCAGCGTCATGCGGTCCTGGTTCCGCGTGAGGTCTCCCGAGACCGCGCGCCAGCCGTCGCCCCGGTCGTCGGAGCGCCACACGCGCTGCGAGGCGTAGTAGATCCGCTTCGGCGAGTGCGGGCTCACGAGGATCGGCGCGTCCCAGTTGAAGCGCTCGACGGGGTCGCCCGGCTCGGGCTGGGGCTGGATGTAGACCCGCTCGCCGGTCGTGCGGTCCACGCGCACCAGGTTCCCCTGCTGCCACTCGGAGTACAGGATGTCGGGGTTGCCGGGCTCGGTGGCCGGCTGGTGCCCGTCGGCGAAGAGGGTGATGAACCAGTCGGCGTTCCGGATTCCGTTGGAGCTGTCGGTGCGCGAGGGGCCGCCCTGGGTGCTGTTGTCCTGGGTCCCGCCGTAGACGGTGTAGAAGGGCGAGGCGTCGTCGAGCGCCACCTTGTAGAACTGCGTGACCGGCAGGTTCGCCATGAAGCGCCAGGTCTTCGCGAGGTCGAGGCTCTCGTAGATCCCGCCGTCGGTGCCGACGAGGAGGTAGTCGGGGTCGTCCTGGCGGAAGGCGATCGCGTGGTTGTCGGAGTGCTTGTCCTTCTCGTCCATCCTCCGGAAGGTCTTCCCCCCGTCGTCCGAGACCTGCATCCGCACGTCCACGAGGTAGATCCGGCCCTCCGCGTGGGGGCTCGCGTAGAGCTCCTGGTAGTAGTGGGGACCGGTCGCCCCGGAGACGGTCTCCGAGCGCTTCTCCCACGAAGAGCCGCGGTCGGTCGAGCGGTAGACGGCGCCCGTGCGCCGGTTCGTCTCGATGGCGGCGTAGAGGACGTCCGGGTTCTGCGGCGAGACGGCGAGGCCGATCTTGCCGAGCGGCCCCTCGGGCAGGCCCTTCTTCAGCTTCTCCCACGTCGCGCCGCCGTCGGTCGAGCGGTGGAGGCCCGACTCCGGCCCCCCGCCCATGTAGGCGGCCACCGTGCGCTGCCGCTGCCACGTCGCGGCGTAGAGCACGTCGGGGTTGCGCGGGTCGAGCGCGACATCGGTGACGCCCGTCCACTCCCCCGCCCCGAGCACCTTCGTCCACGTCTTCCCGCCGTCCGTCGTCTTGAAGAGCCCACGGTCGCCGCCCTTCGACCACAGCGGCCCCTGCGCCGCGACCCAGACGACGTCGGGGTTCTTGGGGTGCACGAGGATCTTCGAGACGTGCTGCGAGTCCTTCAGGCCGAGGTTCTCCCAGCTCGCTCCGGCGTCGCGGCTGCGGTAGACGCCGTCGCCGAAGCCCACGTGCCGGCCGCCGACGTTCTCGCCGGTGCCGACCCAGATCACGTGGGGGTTCGAGGGATCGATCGTCACGCAGCCGATCGAGTAGGACGGACTCCTTGTCGAAGAGCGGCGTCCAGGTGGTGCCGGCGTTCACCGTCTTCCACACGCCACCGGAGCCCACCGCCACGTACCAGGTGCTCGGGTTCGTGGGATCGATCGCGATGTCGGCGATGCGGCCGGACATGAGCGCGGGCCCGATGGCGCGCAGCTTCAGTCCGTCGAAGCTCCCGCCCTTCGGGGCGGTCGTCTTGACCTGGGCGCCCGCAGCCGGGCCCTGGAGCGCGAGCAGCGAGACGGTGGCGAGTGACGCGAGCAGGCGAGCTTTCATGGGGGATCTCCGATCGTGAAGACGGCCGCGCCAGACGTTAGCAGAAATCGCGTTCCTACGGTGCGACGTCGAAGACGCCGGGTCTCGCCGGGAGGCGTGGGTCGAGGCGCAGGAGAGCGCATCGGCCGCGGCGCGAAGCGCACCTCGCCGCGTCCGTGGCGCGGGTCGCGGTAGAGCGAGAGCGTCGCGTCGGCGAGGCTCGCCCGGGCCTCGACCGGCGCCCAAGCGACCCCGTCGAGCGACACCTCGACGGACGGGCGGGCGATCCAGGGCGCGTCCGACAGCTCGAAGGCGACCCGGCCGATCGTGCGCGCCTCAGGCAGCACGACGACGATCCCGGCCGGCGTGAAGCGCGTCGCGACGGGGTCGGCCCGCCGACGACGCGAGGCGACGGGCCCCGCCGTGACCTCGAGCACGCGATCCGCGCCGGCTTCGGCGACGTGGGCGTGAGCCCGTCGAGGGCGAGCGTCCCCGGCCGCCGCGGGCGCGACCACGTGCGCGCACGCCGACCGCGCGCAGGAAGCGCAGCGCCGTCCTCGTCGACCCCCCGCTCGAACAGCTCCATGCGCCCGGTCGAAGGGGCGCGGGATGAAGCCGGAGTCGCCGTTCACGAGCGGGCGGCCGTGCGCGAGGCCGTCGAGCATGGCGAGCGTGTCGTTCTCGGCGAGGGGCAGGACCAGCACGGCGCCCTCGCTTCCCCGCGAGCCACCGCGACGCCGGCGACGGCCCGTCGTAGCGCTCGAGGCGCAGGGGGAGGTTCGCCGACTCGACCATCATCAGGCCGAGGGCGGCGAGCACGACGGCCCGCCGGCGGCCCGAGAGGGCGAGGCCGGCGAGCACCGAGAGCGCGAGGGTCGGGACGAGGGCGAAGCGCGACAGCGCGCGGACGCCGCGCACGAGGACCACGTGCTCGTGGAGGAAGCGGTAGAGAGCGGTGTCCGGCCCGAGCGAGAAGACGACCGCCACCGCCGAGGCCACGACCGCGACGGCCCGATACCGGCGCGGGGCCGCGGCGAGCCCGGCCACACCGAGGGCGAGCGCGACCGTCCCGGGGAAGAGCGTGTCGCGCACCGTCGAAGGGTCGAGCAGCCGCTGCGTGAGCCAGCCCCAGGCCCGGTTGCCCGCCGCGGCGTAGGACGGCAGCGACGCCGCGTAGATCGAGACGGTCTCCAGCGTGAACTCCTGGCCCTGGAACGCCCGCATGCGCAGGTACGGGTGCATCACGGGCCACAGGATCGCCGCCGCGAGCAGGAAGCCGGCGGCGAGCCGCCCGAGCTCGCGCGGCTTGAGGCCGCCGCAGAGCGCAACCGCGATGGCCACCGCGAGGGCGGCGGCGGTGATCGCGCCGAGGTAGATCGAGCTCAGGCCCTGCAGGGCCAGCAGCAGCCCGACCGCGAGCGCGCGCCGCAGCGTGCGCCGCTCCCAGAAGCGGTCCAGGGCCAGGAGCGCCAGAGGCAGGAAGACGGTGACCTGCGCGTGCAGGTGCGAGAGGCGCATCCAGCGGTGCGGGCCCGCCGCGAAGTAGGCCCCGGCGACGAATGCCGCGAGCCGGTCTCCGCTCACCCGGCGCACGAGGAGCTGCGCGGCCGAGGCCCGAGAGGAGGAGGCTGCCGAGAAGGGCGATGTTGTAGGCGAGGACGGGACCGAAGGCGCCCTGCAGCGGCGCGACGAGCGCGGCCGGCAGCAGCAGGTTCTCGGAGAAGGCCAGCGCGTCCGGCAGCGGGTGGAAGGCGGGGGCCTGGAAGACGCGCGCCGGGTCCGTCCAGACCGTCTCGCCCGCCCAGGCGAGGATCCAGGCGTTGAGGCGGCCGTCGGGACGGTCCATCGGCCCCGTGTGCGCCAGGTCGCGCACCAGAGGCCAGCTCATGATCGCGAGCAGGAGGACGTAGCCGAGAACGGAGACCGCGATCTCGGCCGCGGTCACGGGCCGGGGCGAAGGGGGGCGCCGCGGCACGTCCCAGGGGGCCATCCACGCGAGGAGCGCCGGCGAGCACGGCCGCGACGAGGGCGAGAGCGTCGCTCAGCGCCCACACCCACGCGGGCCGCGGCGGACCCAGGGAGCGTGGCGGAATCGTCTCGCGGCGCCCGTCCGGCCGCGTCCAGCCGAGGCGCAGGCGCGGGCCGGGCCCGGCGTGGTCGAGGCGCACGAGGAGCCCGGCCGGCCCTTCGGCGAGGCCGATCGACCGTCGAGGCCCGCAGCGGGTCGCCCTCGGCCTCGAGCACCGCGTGGCCGTCGAGCGACACCGCGGCATGGCCGCGGCCTTCCACCCACAGCTCGTAGCGACCCGAGGCGGGCACGCGCAGCTCGCCCTCCCAGCGCAGGCTGACCCGCCGCCCGGTCGGCAGCGAGCGCAGGTCGCGCCCGATCACGTCGATGGCGCCGGGTGTCGTCCTTCCGACCGGTCCCGCGGGGCCCGACACCTCGGCCGGGAGGCCCGCCGGGCCGCGCAGCGCCACGGCGAGCCCGAGGGCAGCGACCGCCACGACGAGCGCGAGGGCGACGCGGCGCCAGGGGCCGGGGCGCCTGTCTCTCCCCGTCAGGGCGGCGAGGATGGCGAAGCCGAGGGCGGGGCCCGCCAGGACGAGCGCGCGCACGTCGAGCGGCGAGCGCGCCTCGATCGGCGCCCACCGCGACACGGCGAGCGCGAGGAGCGCGATCGAGACGGCGAAGCCGAGCCGGCCGGCCAGCGAGAGAGAGCGCACCAGGCCGGCATTTTACGGCCGTTGACCGGCCTGCCGCGCGGCGGCCATAATGCCCTCACTCTCGAGTCCCAGGAAGGAGCGTCAGAGATGAAGACGCTGTGTCTCGTCGCGGCCCTCGGCCTCGCGCTCTCCTGCGCGGCGGCCCGGGCTGCCGAACTGAAGGCGGGCGACACCGCACCCGAGTTCTCGCTCGCCGGCTCCGACGGCAAGACCCACAAGCTGTCGGACTACAAGGGCAAGCAGGCCGTCGTGCTGGCCTGGTTCCCGAAGGCCTTCACCGGAGGCTGAACGAAGGAGTGCAAGTCGCTCCGTGAGAGCGGCGACAAGATCCGGGAGTTCGACGTCGCGTACTTCGCCGCCAGCACCGACACCGCGCAGAAGAACAAGGAGTTCGCGGAGTCGCTCGGGGCCGACTACCCGATGCTGGCCGACCCCGACAAGCTGGCGGCCGAGCCGTACGGCGTGCTCATGCCCGTCGTGGGCTACGCCAAGCGCTGGACCTTCTACATCGGCAAGGACGGCAAGGTCCTCTTCATCGACAAGGACGTGAAGGTGGACACGGCCGGCGCCGACATCGCCGCGAAGCTGGCCGAGCTCGGCGTGGCCAGAAGAAGTAGCCGACCCGGCCACCGCAATTCCGGGGGGTTTGGGGGTGCGCACCCCCAGACAGAACGCAAGGTTCAGGCGAAGCCGTCAATGCGGCTCCATGTCCCCGAGCCTCTCCCCCGGACCCCGAGGGCTCTAGAACTTGACGTCCGTCACCTTCCCGTTCGCGAAGATCACCGTGAGGGCCGGGTAGGTCCAGCGCGTCTTCTCGCCGAAGACCATCTCGGCTTGCGGGTCGCCCAGGATCTTGCGCACCTCGTCCGCCGACATGCCCACCTTGATCTCCACCCGCTGGGTGCCGGAGGCCGGGGAGGCGCTCGACACCGGGGGCGGCGGGGCGGCGACCAGCGCCTGGGAGCCGGCGGGAACGCCCGCGGGCGTCGCCGCGACCGTCACCGTCCGCTCCGGCGGGGCCGCCCGACGTGCCTGCCGGGCCGGGCCGTCCGGCTTCGGCCCGTCGGGGTAGTTGAAGGCGATCTCCTTCTCGAGCTTGGTCGCGCGGGCCGCCGACTGCGAGTGGTCGCTGAAGAAGAAGTTCGCGACCTTGTTCCCCTCGCCGTACTTCTTGGCGAAGCGGTTCCACAGCCGCGGCCCCTTGGTGATGTCGTACCCGGCCTCGTAGGCGTAGCGCAGGCCCACGCGGTCGGCCTGGTCCTCCATCCCCCGCCCGTACCCGCTCTTCCAGGCCGTGGCTCCGGCAACCACGGCGAGCCCGACGATCGCCTGCTTCGTGTCGTCGTCGATCGTGCTCGCCGCGCCCAGGGCGCCGAGCGCGATCAGCTGGATCCACATGTCCCGCTTGAACTGCTTGCGGGAGTGCTCGTGGGTCGCGTGCACGAGCTCGTGGCCGAGCACGATCGCCACCTCGTCGTCGTCCATGTCGTCGAGAAGCCCCGTGAAGACGTAGATGGAGTAGTTGCCCATGGCGAAGGCGTTCCACTCCTTGTTCTCGATCACGTAGATGCGCACGTCCTCCGGGTGCAGGTACGGCGGGAGGAGGGTGTCCACGATGTGGCGGACCCGGTCGACCTGCGGGCCCTTCTCGACGAGCTTGCCGACGTTCGTCTCCTTCTTCCCGTCGCCCTCGGTGAAGCGCCCCTTCTCGCGCGCCTGCGCCTCGGCCTGGTCGGTGGCGGAGCGGATCTCGCCCTCGAACATCGCGGAGCCGTTGGGCTTCGCCTCGACCTCGCGGGCGAGGAGCGTCCCGTCGGCACGGCGCGTGCCCTTCGCCTTGAGCTCGTAGCCGAGGGGGACCGAGCCGAAGTCCTTCGCCTCGCCCTCGCCCTTGAACTTGAGCCCCGGCGCCGGGCAGACCCGCTGTGCGTCCGCGACGATGCACCCGCCGAGGCGAAACTCGGCGTAGCCGTCCACTTTCTCGCCACGGCCCTTGTCCGCCTCGTCCTGTGCGAAGAGGGCGGTCGAGCCGAGAGCGACCGCCAGCGCCAGCCCCGTCCGGATGCCCCGCGTCATCGCGACCTCCCGCTTCGTAGGAACGAAGTCTCTCGTGCCGTGTTCCCTGCAAAGAGCATACCCCCGGTCCGGGCGTGAGGAGGATCACGCGGAGGCCACGGGATCAGGGGCCGATCGTCTCGAGGGCCGCCCGCGCCTCGCGGGAGACGATCACGTCCGAGTCCCGGCTCATCGCGGTCAGGGCCGGCACTGCCCCTCGCGCCGGCGGGCCGATCTTGCCGAGGGCGCGAGCCGCCTGCGCCCGCACCGTCTTGTCCTTGTCGCCGAGCGCCGCGACGAGCGCGCGCAGGGCAGGCTCCGCCCCGCGGCCCACGCGGGCGAGGGCCTTCGCCGCCTCGCGGCGGACCGCCACGTCGGGGCTCGCGAGCGCCTCGCCGAGCGGGACCGCGGCCGGCGCCGCCGCTTCGGCCATGAGGCCGAGGGTCTTCGCCGCCTCGGCGCGGACCATCGGGTCCGCGTCGCGCAGCGCCTGGGCGAGTGCCGGGACGGCGGGGCGCCCCGCGGGGCCGATCCGGCCGAGGGCCTCGGCCGCGCGCAGCCGCACGTCGGGCGTGCGGTCGCCCAGGGCCGCGGTGAGGGCCGTCAGTGCCGGGGCGGCCTCGGGGCCGAGGGAGGCGAGGTCCTGCGCCGCGCGCCGGCGCGCCGCGGGGTCGCCGTCGCCGAGCGCGGCCACGAGGCGCTGGACCTCGGGGTCGACCGCGGGCGCGGCCGGCTCGGCGGGGCGCGCGGGCGTGGGGGTGGGCTCCGGGGTGGCGACCGGGGTCGGCGTCACCGGCCTCGGGACCGACGGGGTCGGCGTCGGGACCGCGAGCGGGGCGGTGTCGCGCCGGGGCGCCACCGTGGCCGCGGGCAGGGGGGCCGGGGGCGGCGGCGTCGGAGTGGCGGGCGCCGCCGCGGGGACGGAGCGTCGCTCGGGAGGCGGCGTCGCGGCCGCGGCCACCGTCGGGGAGGGTGACGCCGGCGGCTTCGGCCCGCCGCGGAGCACGAGAACGGCCACGCCGACCGCCCCGGCCAGGACGAGCACGCCGGCGCTGCCCAGGCCGATGAGCACGGCCGGAGCGAGCCCTCCGCGACGCGCCGGTGGCGCGAGCGGAGGCGGCGTGGGCGACACGAGGGGCTGCGGCCGCCGCACCGGGGGCGCCGGAGGAGCGGGAACGGCCGTTCGCCTGGAGACGACGGTCGGCGCCGACGGCGGCGGCACCACGATCGTCGGCACGTCGCCGGCCGGCAGCGTGCGCGCCTCGAGGCCGGCCTCGAGCGCGCCCACGAAGGCGCCCGCGCTGGGCCATCGCTCCTCCGGCTTCTTCGCCGTGCACTCGAGGATCGCCCGCAGGAGCGGCTCGGACACCCTCTCGGGGGGCGGGAGCGGCAGGGGCTCCTGCACGTGCTTCATCATGATCGCCACCGGGGTGTCGGCGGCGAAGGGCACGCGGCCGGTCAGCATCTCGTAGGCCACGATCCCGAGGGCGTAGATGTCGGCGGCGGGGCCGACCTTCGTCCCCGTGGCCTGCTCGGGGGCCATGTACTGCGGGGTGCCGGTGATCATCCCGGTGGCGGTCAGGCCCCCCGAGGACTCGAGCATCTTCGCGATGCCGAAGTCGGCGAGGTAGACGCGGCCGTCCTCGTCGAGCAGCACGTTCGGCGGCTTGACGTCGCGGTGGACGATCCCCTTTCCGTGCGCGTAGTCGAGGGCGTCGGCGACGCTGCGGAGGATCGCCACCGCCCGCCCGGCGTCGAGAGCCCCGCGCTTGAGGAGCTGCGAGAGCGCTCCGCCCCGCTGCTTGCCCGGGTCCGGGTTCCCCACGAGCCGCAAGGCCATCCAGGGGAGGCCCTTCGCGCGGTCGATGTCGTAGGCGTAGATGGGGACGATGTTGGGGTGCTCGAGCCGGGCGATGGCCTTGGCCTCGCGCTTGAAGCGCTCGGCGAAGTCGGGGTCGTGGAGGAACTCGGGAGGCAGGACCTTGAGCGCCACGTGCCGGTCGAGCGACGCCTCGTGGGCCAGGTAGACCGAGGCCATGCCGCCCCGACCGAGCGGCCCGATGATGCGGAAAGGGCCGAGTGTCGATCCAGGATCGAGAGCCAAGAGCGCGTTCACCTCCGGTCGCGTAGCCTACCACCGCACCGGGGGTGGTTTGAGCGGCGCCCGGGAGTGTGATAACCGTGTCTCGAATCGGGCGCCCCCGGGGGCGGCGCGAGGCCATGGCCAAGATCCTGCTGGTCGAGGACAACGACATGAACCGCGACATGCTGTCGCGGCGGCTGCAGCGCAAGGGCCACGAGGTCCTGATGGCGGCCGACGGCATGCAGGCGATCCTCATGGCCGAGAGCGAGACCCCGGACCTCATCCTCCTCGACATGAGCCTGCCCGTGATCGACGGGTGGGAGGCGGCGCAGCGGCTCAAGGCGTCCGCCACCACCGCCCGGGTGCCGATCATCGCGCTCACCGCCCACGCGATGGCCGGGGACCGCGAGAAGGCCCTCGCCGCCGGCTGCGACGACTACGACACGAAGCCGGTGGACTTCCCGCAGCTGCTGGTCAAGATCGACACGCTGCTGGCGAGATAGCCTACCGCTTGCGGCCGCTGTCGAGGGCCCGGCGGAGCTCGGCGGTGAGCTCCTCGCGCGAGAAGGACCCCTTGCTGAAGATCCGGCGGACCTGCCCGTTGAGGCGCTTGCGGTCCTCCGCCGTGATGTCCTTGGCCGTCACCACCACCACCGGGATCCGGCGCCCGGCCTCCGACCGGCGCAGCTCGGTCACGAACTCGAACCCGTCCATCTCCGGCATCATGAGGTCGAGCACGATCAGGTCGGGCACGGACCGGCTCAGGCTCTCGAGGGCGCGGCGGCCGTTGTCGGCCTCGGTGACGATCCAGCCGTCGCGCTCGAGCGCCCGGCGGACCACCTCGCGCGTGGCCGGGTCGTCCTCCACCACCAGCACGGGCCGCGGCGACGAGCCCTGCCGGAAGCGGCGCAGGGCGAGGACGAGCTTCTCCCGGTCGAAGGGCTTCGTGAGGTAGTCGGCGGCGCCGAGGGCGTAGCCGATGTCCCGGTCGTCGAGCATCGAGACCATCACCACCGGGATCGAGGAGGTGAGCGGGTCGCCCTTGAGCGCGCGCAGCACCGTCCACCCGTCCATGCCGGGCATGAGCACGTCGAGGCTGATGGCGTCGGGCCGCTTCTCGCGGGCCAGGCGCAGCGCTTCCTCCCCGGAGGAGGCGGCGAGCACGCGGAAGCCCTCCTTCTGGAGGCCGCGCGAGATCAGCTCGCGCGTCGCCGGGTCGTCGTCCGCCACCAGCACGAGCGGGGCGAAGGCGGGGTCCGCGGGAGCGGCGGCGTGGCCGGGAGCGGGGCGCGCGGGCCCGGACACCCGCGGCAGGCGAACCGTGAACACGGAGCCGCGGCCGAACTCGCTCTGGAGCTGGATGTCCCCCCCCATCATCTGGGCGAAGCGCCGGCTGATCACGAGCCCCAGGCCCGTCCCGCCGTACTTGCGCGAGGTGGAGGGGTCGGCCTGGGAGAACGACTGGAAGAGCCGGCGCTGCTGCTCCGGGGTGAGCCCGATCCCGGTGTCGGCCACCGCGAACTCGACCCAGTCCTGGCCCCCGAGCCGCAGCGGGAACACCTCGAGCCCCACCCGCCCGCGCTGGGTGAACTTGGCCGCGTTGCTCACGAGGTTGAACAGGACCTGCCTCACCCGGGTGAGGTCGGCGTGGATCGAGCCGATGTCGGCGGGGCAGTTCACCTCGAGCAGGTTCTGGTTCTTCTCGACCAGGGGCCGGATGGTCGACTCCACGTCCTGAACCAGGGCGCGCACGTCGAAGTCCTCGAGGAAGAGCTCCATCTTCCCCGCCTCGATCTTCGAGAGGTCGAGCACGTCGTTGATGAGGGCGAGCAGGTGCTTGCCCGCGGCCTGGATCTTGGAGAGGTCGGCGGCGAACTCCGGGAGCTCGCGCTCCACCGCCTCCTCCTCGAGCATCTCGCCGTAGCCGATGATCGCGTTGAGCGGTGTCCGCAGCTCGTGGCTCATGTTCGCGAGGAACGTGCTCTTCGTGCGGTTGGCCTGCTCCGCCACCTCCTTGGCCACCGTGAGCTCCGCGTCGCGGGACTGGATCTGGCCGAGCATGTCGTTGAAGCCGTCGATGAGGACGCCCAGCTCGTCGTCGGCCTCCTTGACCGCCCGGACCGAGTAGTCCTTCTCGCGCGAGACGCGCGTCTCGACGTCGGCGAGGTGGAGGATCGGCCGGGAGATCAGCTTCTGCAGCTGCGAGGCGAGCAGCAGCGAGGTCGCGAGCGAGGCGAGGGTGACCCCGGCGAGGATGCCCAGGTAGCGTTGGAGGCGGGCCGTGAGCTCCTGCGTGTTCGAGAGGAGGTAGATGACCCCCACGAAGCGACCCTCGGGCGTCGTGACCCGGTGGTAGAGCACCAGGCCCCCGTCGGTGAACGCGTGGGTGTTGCGGTCGTTGAACGGGGGAGTGGGCCGCTCCTGGAGGATGTTGCGCTCCTGCCCTCCCACGGCCCTCCCGTTCGCGTCGAAGATCACCGCGTGCTCGACGCTGGGGTAGGCCCGCAGGGAGCCCGCGATGAAGGCCAGCGTCTCCCGCGCCTGGGTGCTCACGCCGCTCGAGGCGCTCTCCGCGTCGAGCGCAGGGTAGGCCTGAAGGCCGAGGCCCTCGGCGGTGGTCTCGAGGTCGGTGACCATCTGCCGCTTGAAAGAGCTGTAGTCATAGGCGAGAAACAGCGCCGAGGCCAGGATCACGGCGACGCCGCTCGTCAGCATGACGATCGCGGTCAGCTTGCGCCGGATGGAGAGGTTGCGCAGGGCCCGGCGCAGCGAGGCGGGGAGAAACGGCATGGTCAGGCGAATCCTAGGCCCCCGCCGGGGTCGAGGCAAGCCTAGGGCGCGTCGATCGCCTCGTCGTGGAAGGCCAGCAGGCTCATCGGCGGGACGGCCACGCGCACGGCGTCGCCCACGGCCGCGGCCGCAGGGGCGAAGGGCTCCGCGAGGGCCCCGCGGGCGACCCGGCGGCAGGCGGAGGGCAGGTCGCCCACGACGGCGGAAACGGCCAGGTCGGCCTGGACCTCCTCGTCCGGGTGGTCGTTGACGAGGACGAGGGTGCGCTCGCCCGAGGGTGCGGTGAACGCGGTCGCGTGGAGGTGGGCGCGCCGGTCGGCTTCGGGACGGGACACGAGCGGCTGGACGCGCGATCCCGGCCGGACGAGCCGGCTGAGGAGGCCGTAGGTCGCGTTCGGGTACGGCGCGCGCTCCAGCCGGCCGTCCTCGATCCCGACGATCCGCCAGTGCCCGTCGATGGTGTTCGGGTTCATGAAGCACCAGAACGCGAAGGCGTCGACGCCCACGTTGGCGGCGCGCAGCAGCGCCTCGGCCACGGTCAGCGTCGCCTCGAGCGTCGTCGGCCCCGCGGGGTCGCCGAAGCGCCAGCCGTAGTGGAACGTCCCGATCTCCGGGGCCCAGAGCGGCTTGCCGCGCGCGCGGCAGTAGCGGGCGATCTTGCCGGTGTGCTTGTCGATCGCGTCGCGGATCGTGGTCGCCACCTCGCGGTGGGCGGGGTTTCCGGTCAGGTAGTCGAACGACAGGCGGTAGTAGTGGATCGAGTACGCGTCCACGAAGGGGTCGAGGTCGACGCCCCGCGCCGTCATCTCGAGGACCGGCCAGCCCTCCGGCTCGTTCGCGTCGCAGCCCACGAGGCCCAGGCGGTCCCGGGAGACCCCCGCCGCGTCGAGCGCCTCGCGCATCTCCCGGTACATCCCGACGTAGTGGACGTAGGTGTCGGGGCCGCCCTCCGGCATCTGGTAGACGCCGTAGGCCATCGGCTCGTTGACCGGGTTGAAGAAGCGAACCGCCTCGAGCCCGCGTTCGAGGCAGACGTGCCGCAGGAGCGGCGCCACGAACTCGCGGGCGTACGCGCGGTTGTCGGCGGCCCCGAGCTGATACATGCCGCCGTCCCACGGGAGCCGGGCTCCGGCGGGGAGCGGGAGCTCGTACCGGGTGGGCAGCAGGAAGGTGTCGAGCAGGACGGTGCACCCGCGCGAGGCGGCCCAGCGCGCGACGAGGTCGAGCCGCCGCAGGTGGACGGTGTCGGTCACGATCCGGCCGCGCTCGTCCAGGTGCGGGTCCGGCGGGAAGCCGAAGCGGATGAAGCCGGGCCTCAGACGGTCGAGCTCTCCGAGGATGAGCTTCCAGGAGGCCTGGTCCTCGAGCGGCGGGTAGCAGCCGTCGGTGAGCGGGTAGTACTCGGGGGGGTGCGCGTACGAGCCGCCCATGCCGAGGTAGTCGAACCAGTTGAAGCCGATCCCGGGGCCGAAACGCCGGGACTCCCCCACGGGCTCGATCCGCTCGCGCATCCTCACCTCCGCCGCGGGCGGATCTTACTCGATGGTGAGGATCGCCCCGGGGCTTCCGAGGAGGAGCGCGGGGTCGACACGCGCGCCCCGCCAGCGCACGCCGAAGTGCAGGTGCGGCCCGGTCGCGCGCCCGGTGCTCCCGACGGCGCCCACCCGCTCGCCCCCGCGCACCTTCTGGCCCTCGGCCACGCCCACGCGGCTCATGTGCATGTACATCGTGATGAGCGAGTCCCCGTGGTCGACGAAGACCGCGTTGCCGCCGAAGAACTGGTCGGCCACCATCGCCACGGTCCCGTCGGCGACCGCGAGGACGGGCGTGCCCTCCGCCACGGAGTAGTCGGCGCCCCCGTGGGGGCTGCGGGGGCTCCCGTTGATGATGCGGCGGTGGCCGAAGCGACCGCCCGCGGGCAGGGGATCGAGCGGCTTCCCGAGCGGCAGGGAGAAGAGGCGCGGCCCCTCCCGAGTCCACAGCCGGGCCATCTCGCGGTTCTCGCGGTTGACCCGCGCGAGGTCCTCCGGCGAGAGCTCGACCATGTGGGGCGGCAGGGTGAGCTTCTGGATCGGGTAGTCGAACTTCCCCACCCGGACGGAGGTCGTCTCGCGCCGTCCGGCGCGGCCCCGGGCGAGCTCGAGCGGGCCTGCCGGGCGAAGCAGGTCGACGGGAAAGGTGCAGGCGCCGGCGAGAGGCTCGAAGCGCCGCGCCCCGAGCTCGCACCACTCGATGCCCTGGCCCGGCCAGCGCACCAGGGTCCCCGGCCGGACCGTGGGCGGAGGCTCCGCCCCGGGACCGGGCGCGGCCGCGCCGAGCGCGACCGCGGCGGCGAGAGCCGCGAGCGGACGGCGTCGCCGCTGGCTCAACGCGGCGCCGGTGAGACGCTTGACGTCGAGGAGGAGCGCGACGAGGACCACGACCAGAATGACGAGCGCCGCGCCCGTGCCCGCCTGCGACTTGAGAAACAGCACGCGGGCCCCCACCACCGCGCCGAGGACGAGGACCGAGGCGAGGATGCCCCACCACGTCGCCACGTCGCCCCGGCGGTAGGGGCCGACGACGACGGCGAGGAAGAGGGCCGCCCAGGCGGCGCCCCAGGCGGCCGCGGTCCCGCGCGAGCCGCGCAGGCCTTCGAGCACCGCGTCGCGTCCGGAAGCGATCTCGCCGATCGACACCCCGCCGACCTGGAAGTCGCCGCGGTAGGCCAGGTTGGCCGAGGTGAGAGCGATCAGGAGCACCAGAACGCCGACCACCGCGAGCAGAATCCAACTCGCTCTTCTCATACGCACCTCCAGGGCGCCGTCGAGCGCCGGGCAACGTGGGAACGGGTCGATGTTAACCCGTTCGGCGCGGGGTGTCAGAGCTCAGAGCGTCAGGAGCCGGTGACGGACGCGGCCGTCCTCGATCACGAGCCGTCCCACCGACACCGGCAGGCTGAAGCGGCGCGGCCCGGCGCTGCCGGGGTTGAACCAGAGGACGCCCCCGCGCCTCTCGGCCGTCGGCTGGTGCGAGTGGCCGAAGACCACGATCCCGAGCCCCTCGTCGGAGGGCTCCGGCCCGACGAGCGCGCGGTCGTGGAGGATCAGCACCGCGACGCCCCCGAGGTCCAGCGTTCGGCGCTCGGGCAGCAGGCGCGCCCAGCCGCCGTCCACGTTCCCGCGCACGGGGATGACGGGCGCGAGCTCCCCGAGCTCCTGCAGCACGTGGTGGCCGCCGATGTCCCCCGCGTGGAGGATCACGTCCGATCCCCGCAGGGCCTCGATCGCCTCCGGCCGCACGAGGCCGTGCGTGTCGGAGACGACGCCGACCGTCAGCTTCGACGCCACAGCGCCTGGCCCACGCGGACGAGCTCGCCCGCGGCCGCCGTCGGTCCGAGCCCGGGGTCGGCGAGGAGCAGCACCACGGTCGAGCCGAGGTGGAAGGCGCCGATCTCGTCCCCCCGCCTCAGGGCGACCGGCTCCGCGGGAACGGTCCGGCCTCCGGACATGGCCGCGGTTCGTCACGAGGTCGGCGAAGGCCAGGCTCATCCGCCCCACGTTGGCGGCGCCGACGAGGACCACCGCCACGGGCCCGTGGGCCTCGGTGTCGAGGAAGAGGGCCACGCGCTCGTTGCGGGTGAAGAGGCCGGGCACCGACCGCACGCCGGCGCCGTTCACGGGGAACAGCCGCCCCGGCACGTAGCGCCACGCGACGACCCGGCCGTCCACGGGCGAGTGGACGCGGTGGTACATGGCCGGGCTCAGGTAGAGAGTCGCGTGCGCTCCCCGGCGGAAGGGCGCGGCGTCTTCGGGCGAGCCGAGGAGGGCATCGATCGAGTAGCTCGAGCCCTTGACCTGCTCGAGCCGCCCGTCCGGCGGGACGGGGCCGATCACGCTCAGCCGCGAGTCCGACGGGGAGACGACGACGCCTTCCCCGCCCGCGATCGGTCGCGCTCCCTCGCGCAGGCGGCGCGTGAAGAAGGCGTTGAACGTGGGAAAGGACTCGAGGGGCTCCGCCGCCTCCCCGAGGTCGACCCCGAACCCCCGCACGTAGAGGCGGAGCAGGGGGCGAATGGCGAAGGAAGGCAGCCGCAGGTCGGCCAGGTGGCCCGTGACGCGGCTCAGCGCGGGAGACGACACGAGCGACGCGGCCAGACGCTCGATCGCCACGCGCGGGCCCTCCCCCATTCCCGCATTCTATCCGCGCCAGTCCCTTCTTCCTCGTCGAGTTCCCTTGCCGTGTGGCCCGGAGTCGTGCGATCCTCGACGCAATGCCTGCCCTGCCCGGAAACTCACGGCTCGTCGTCCGCGCGGTCGGCTCCGAGACGATCGTGTACGACCCCCGGACTCACAAGGCCCACTGCCTGGGGCCCGAGGCCGCCGCCGTGTGGCGCGAGTGCGACGGCCACCGCTCGGCGTCCGAGATCGCCGAGCGGATGCGCCTCGCCGGCGGGAAGCCGCTCGACGAGGCGTCGGTCGCGGTGGCGCTGCGCCGGCTCGAGCGCGCCGGGCTCGTCGACGGGCAAGGGTCCCGGACGCGGGAGCCTGGAGGGGAACGGCCCCGGACACGTGGCCGGGCGGCGAGCGGCCCTGCGCCGCGTCGCGGCCCTGGCCGGCCTGACCGTTCTCTCCCTCGCCGTACCCACGCCCGAGGCGGCGGCTGCGACGTGCACCAGGCAGGTCCTTCAGACGTGCCAGAGAAGCTCGGAATGCTGCCCCACCAATCAGGGCGGCCCCGCCTGCTGCGTCAACACGGGCTTCTTCGGCAACCGTTGCCTGCCCACGGGGGTGGGCACCTGCCTGCCGTAGCGTCGCCTTTCCCGGCGCCGGACCTCCCCCGTCCCCTCTGCGTGCGATGCTAGACTGCCGCGTTTGTCGAGGATGCGGAGAGAGGGAGAGGGAGTGGCGAAGGCGCAGGCGACGACGAAGAAGGGCAAGGCGAGCCGTCCCCAGCTCGATCTCTTCGGGGAGGGAGCACCGCCGGCGGCCAGGGCGAGCGCCGCGACGAAGAAGGCCCCTCCGGCCGAAGGGAACACGAAGGACGCAGGGGTCGAGGCTTCCGCCGAGGCGCCGCCCCCGGCGACGCCGGAGCCCCGGGCCGCCCAACGCGTCAGCGCCGAGTCCCTGGCCACGAAGCAGCGCGAGATCTCGGTCTCCGAGTTCTTCGTCAAGAACCGCCACCTCCTCGGCTTCGACAACCCGTCGAAGGCCCTCCTCACCACCATCAAGGAAGCCGTCGACAACTCGCTCGACGCCTGCGAGGAGGCGGGCATCCTTCCCGACCTCACGATCGAGGTCCACGACCTCGCCTTGGAGGCCGGGGGGACCGAGCTCACGAAGGGCGAGGGCCGGTTCCTCGTGGTCGTGCAGGACAACGGCCCGGGGATCGTCAAGCCCCAGGTGCCGAAGATCTTCGGTAAGTTGTTGTACGGCAGCAAGTTCCACAGGCTCAAACAGGCACGTGGACAGCAGGGCATCGGGATCTCGGCGGCGGCGATGTACGGACAGCTCACCACCGGCAAGCCGATCCGGGTGACGAGCCGCGTGGGGAAGCGCAAGGACGCCCACGTGTTCGACATCCAGCTCGACACCCGCAAGAACGAGCCGGTGGTGAACCACGACGAGACCCTCCCGGGCTGGCACCAGGAGCACGGCACCCGGGTCGAGCTCGAGATCGTGGCCAACTGGCAGCAGGGCCAGCGCTTCGTCAACCGCTACGTCGAGCACACGGCGCTCGCGAACCCGCACGCGACGATCCGGTACACGCGGCCCGTCGGCGCCGCCCAGCGCGCGGGCACCGACCGCCCCGGCAACGAGACGCTCGTCTTCCCCCGGGCCGCGGAGGAGCTGCCCAAGGAGGCGATCGAGATCAAGCCGCACCCGCACGGCGTCGAGCTCGGCGCCCTGATGCTCGCGGCCGGGGAGTCGAAGAGCCGCGACGTGCGCGGCTTCCTGCAGACGACGTTCAGCCGGGTGTCGGCCCAGGCCGCCGGCGAGATCCTGGCCAAGGTGCCCTGGGGCAAGAAGGTGGTGCGGCCGCGCGTGCTCGCCACGAACCGGGCCATGGCCGAGGAGCTCCACAAGGCGATCGCCGCGACCAAGCTCATGAACCCGCCGACGAACTGCCTGAGCCCGATCGGCGACGAGCTCATGCGCAAGGGGCTGGTCAGCTTCCTGAACGTGATCGAGAGCGAGGGAGAGAGCGCGGACGAGAACGCCCAGCTCGACCTCGACTCCGTCGCCAAGAAGCCGGCGAAGAAGGCCGGGAAGAAGAGCGCCAGGGCGGAGCCGGCCCCGGCGCTCCCGGACGCGCCGCCCGAGGAGGGCGTCGAGAAGATCAAGGGCCACAACTACTTCATCGCCACGGTGACCCGCCCGCCGAGGGTGTACCGCGGCAACCCGTTCCAGGTGGAGGTCGGCCTCGCGTACGGCGGGAGCTGGCCCGCCGACAAGACGATCGAGCTGTTCCGCTTCGCCAACCGCGTGCCGCTGCTCTTCCAGCGCGGCGCCTGCGGCGTCACCGAGGCCATCGTGCGCACCGACTGGCGCAACTACCAGCTGAGCCAGCCCAAGGGCTCGCTGCCGGTGGGGCCGATGGCTCTCCTCGTCCACATCGCCTCGGTCTGGGTGCCGTTCACCAGCGAGTCGAAGGAGGCCGTGGCCCACTACCCGGACATCATCAAGGAGATCCAGCTCGCGGCGCAGGAGTGCGGCCGCAAGCTCGCCACCTTCATCCGCAAGCGCAAGGCCGCCGACTACCAGGCGCAGCGGCGCAGCATCTTCGAGCTGTACATCGAGGAGGTCGCGGCCGCGATCGGCAAGATCACGGGCAGGAAGCCCGGCCCGATCAAGAGGGACTTCCTGAAGGTGGCCCACCAGGTCACGGCGGCGGAGCTGGAGGAGGAGGCTCGGGAGCTCGAGGCCCGCCCGGCCTCGCCGAAGGCGAAGGCCCGCCCCGAGGCGGAGGAAGAGTAGGCCATGCGCAAGGACGCGGTCGCGAAGAAGACGACGGCCAAGATCGAGAAGCTGGCCGAGGGCGTGCTGAAGGCGGTGGCCGGCGGCAAGAACCCCTTCCTCGACATCCCGGTGCGATCGCTCGCCAACGTGAGCTGGAGCGAGAAGCGGCGCCTGGTCGAGCTCGGGAACCAGAAGCAGAAGCGCTACTTCTTCAACGTGTCGATGGCGAAGAAGTTCATGCAGACGTTCCTGATCAGCGAGGCCTGCAAGGAGCTGGTCGACTCCGGCAAGACCACCAGCATCCGCGACCTCTACTACGTCACCAAGCACACGATCGGGGACACGAAGCACAACACCTTCGAGGAGCAGGACGAGTCCGACCCCATCATCGAGGACCTCGAGGTCACGGTGGACGCCCTGCGCGAGGAGCTGCACCTCTTCGCCGCGCGCAAGGGCTCGATGGTGGGCCCGATCACCATCACCGACACCGGCGACACCATCGATCTGCGCCGGATGGGCTCCGGCGGCTGGGCGGTGCCCTCGATCGTGGAAGAGAACGTCATCACGTTCCGCAAGCACGAGGCGAAGTACGTGCTCCTCATCGAGAAGGACGCGGTGTGGACGCGCTTCAACGAGGACAAGTTCTGGAAGCGCGAGAGCTGCATCATCGTCCAGGGCGGGGGCCAGCCCCCACGGGGCGTGAGACGCCTCGTGCAGCGGCTGCATCGCGAGCTCAAGCTGCCGGTCTACGTTCTCGTCGACAACGACCCCTGGGGCTTCTACATCTACAGCGTCATGAAGCAGGGCTCGATCAACCTCGCCTACGAGTCGATGCGCATGGCGGTGCCGGAGGCGCGCTTCATCGGCCTGTCGTCCTTCGACAAGGGCAAGTACCAGCTGCCGGCGAACGTCGCCATCAAGATGGACGACGGCGACAACAACCGGGCGAAGCAGATGCTGGCCTACCCGTGGTTCAAGAAGGCGCACTGGCAGCGGGAGATCCAGGAGATGGTCCGCAGCGGCCTCAAGTTCGAGCTCGAGGCTCTCTCCCGGCGGGGAATCAGCTTCATCACCGAGGAGTACGTGCCGCGGAAGCTCAAGGACCGCGATTGGCTGGAGTAGGCCGGTCCGGTCGGCGAGGCTCCCTGATGGCGGCCGCCCTCGCGCTGGCGGCCGCCCTTCTCGCCTCGCCGAGCGGGGCAGCCGAGGCGCCGCGAGCGCGGCCGGCCGTCTCCGCGGCGAACAGCCTGCCCGCGGAGACGGTCGAGGCCATCCGGGCGACGGTCACCGAGGAGATGTCGCGCCTCGGCATCCCCGGCCTGTCGCTCGCGGTAGCCGAGGCCGGCGAGATTCGCCACGAGGCCGCCTTCGGCTTCGCCGACGTCGAGAACGAGGTCCCGGCCCGGCCCGAGACGGTCTACCGCCTCGCCTCCGTCTCCAAGCCGATGACCGCGGTGGCGGTGATGAGGCTGGCCCAGGACGGTCGCCTGGACCTCGATGCCCCGGTCACCCGCTACTGCCCGGAGTTTCCCGAGAAGCCCTGGCCCGTGACCTCACGGCAGCTGCTCTGCCACCAGGGCGGAGTTCGCTGGTACCGGCCGGACGAGCAACCCATGACCCGCCGGTTCACGTCGCTCGCGGAGGGCCTCGCCCTGTTCGGGGACGACGCGCTCGCCTTCGAGCCCGGCACGAAGGTCCTGTACAGCACCTACGGCTACACGCTGCTCGGCTGCGCGGCTGCGCGCGCGGGGGGACAGCCGTTCCTGACCCTCCTCCAGGAGACCGTGTTCGCCCCCGCGGGGATGACCGCCACGCGGGCGGACGACGTGCGGGAGCTGATCCCGAACCGGGCTCAGGGCTACGTGCGGGACGGGACCGGCCAGCTCCTCAACTCGGCCCTGGCCGACATGAGCTACAAGGTGCCCGGCGGCGGCCTGTGCGGAACGGCCCCCGACGTGGCCCGATTCGGGGCCGCCCTGCTGTCCGGCCGGCTCGTCACGCACGAGACGCTCCAGCGGATGCTCACCCGGCAGAAGACGCGGGACGGGCGCGCCACCGGCTACGGCCTCGGCCTCGCGGTGGGCACTCGCGGGGGCCAGCGCGAGGCCTGGCACCAGGGAGGGCAGGAGCGCGTCAGCACCGTGCTCTACCTCCGACCGGACGGCGACCTGACCGTCGCCGTGCTCGCGAACCTCGAGAGGCTCCAGCCGCAGGTGCTCGACCTGGCCCGACGCGTCGCGGACCTGGCGACCGCGCAGACGGTCCTGCGCTGACCCCTCCCCGTCTCGTTTGTTGCCGTTCGGCCACGACACTCCGGCGAAATGGACACGGGACGCCGAAAGATTGGACTCCTCCCACGAACAGGCGACGCGGAATTGTCGTGTTTTCGGGGGTTCTCGCACGGGCGCCGCAAGCCTGGTGACGGCACAAGTCTTGCAAGTGTCGAGGTGGGAGGTTTGAAGCTGTTATGACGAGTGCTCGCACTTACGTCGGAGTCGCCCTGCTGGGCGGTGTGGTCGGAGCCATCGTGGGTCTGATGGTGGCTCCTGGACCGGGGGCAGAAACCCGGCGGCGCATCGCCCGCCACTCCATCGAAGACCGGGAGCGACTGCTCCGCCTGGCCGAGATGGGCTCCGACCTGCTCACCGAGGACCTCGACCTCCCCGCGAGCGCCTGAGCCGCCCGACGGCACGGGGCCTCCCGGCCCCATGTGATACCCTCCCCAGGGGTTCCCGTCAGGATTTTCGTGCAGACCCTGCGCCGGGTTGCGCCCTCTTGCGTGACGGACAAGTGACTCCGCGAGAACCGAGGTAGGCCATGGCCAAGAAGACGAAGCCCGCGAAGGCGAAGAACCCGAAGAAGGCCGCACCAAAGCCCAAGGCCCACGCGAAGCCGGCCGCGAAGTCCAAAGTGAAGGCCGCCCCGAAGCCGGCGCCGAAGCCAGCCGCCAGGACGAAGGCGCTTCCGGCGCCGAAAGCCGTGCCGCCCGGTAAGGCCAAGGTCGAGCCCAAGGGCAAGGCGCCCGCGCCCGAGAAGGCCACGGCCCCGGTCAAGGGGAAGGCCCCGGAAGGCGGCAAGCCCGCGGCGCGTCCGGCCGGGCGCAAGTCCTCGCGCCGGCCATCGCTTCTTCGCCGCGGTCCCGACGGCGAGATCCTGGCCCCCGGCGACCTCCTGCTGCCGGGCGGCCCCCAGCGCATCGAGGAGATCCTGTACCTCTTCCGCGGCTGTTCGGCCGCCGAGCACCCGATCGGCGACGAGGCGATCGCCGAGGTCCAGGCGAAGCGCACGGTGCCCGAGGCCCCGGGCGACCGCGAGGAGCTCGCGAAGATCCTGACCTGGGCTCGCGAGCGCTTCGAGCACGGCACGATCGAGCCCGCCGTCCCGCCCCGCCCGAACCTGCGGCGTTCCTTCCAGGGCGTGGTGGAGCGGGCCAAGCAGCGCCGGCGCGAGATCGGCGCGTTCCTGCGCGGCCTCGACCTCGGCCACACCGAGACCTCGCACATGGACGCCCACGGCGAGGCGAGCCTCACCAGCCTCATGAAGCTGGCGGCGGGGCTCGAGAACCTGGCGGAGGCCGAAGAGCCGGCCCAGACCGACGCCAACGAGCTGCTCCGGGTCTTCGAGCAGCTCGAGGCGGCGACCGAGACGCTGATCATCGACGTGGAGCAGACGCTGCGGCGGCTGCGAGACCGCCTGCGGTCCTGAGGCGGGTTCAGGGGCGACGGGGGGACGGCGTGACCGAGAGAAGCGCCGGTTACCAGTACACGCTGGTCGTGGGACCGGACTCGCCCGACCGGGCCTGGCTGGAGAGCGTCCTCATGCGGGGCGGGCTCGAGGTGGCCGCGTGCACCGAGGCGGAGCTGCTCGCCATGCCCGACATCGTCCCGCCCCAGATCGTCATCCTCGACGACTCCACCGCGCGCGAGGAGCGGATGGCGAGCTTCGCGAACCTGGGCTCCCACGCCCCCCTGACCGGAGTGCCGGTCGTCGTCCTGGCCTACGACGCCGACATCGACAGCTTCTCGACCGCCATCACCCGCGGCGCCGCCGCCTACCTCGTCAAGCCGGTCGCGGCGGAGGAGGTCGTGGCGGTGGCCCACAAGATCTCCGGCTGGCTCCGCTCGACCGACCGCACCGAGAAGCGCCGGCGGCTGCGGCGACCTCTCCTCCTGCGGGTGGACGTGGAGGTCGCCGGCCGCGACGGCGTCGTGCCCGGCCAGATCGTGGACGTCAGCGGCAGCGGCTGCCGGGTCGAGCTCAAGCAGCCCCTCGAGAAGGGCAACGCGGTCAGGCTCACGCTCTACGGCGTCGAGGGATCGATCGACCTCTCGCTCGCGGCCGAGGTGCGCTGGCAGCGCGAGGCCCCGGACGGGACGCAGGTGGCGGGGGTGAAGTTCACCGGCACCGCGGCCGTGCTCGCCGGGCGCCTGCTGGGCACGCTGTCCGGCAGGACCTAGGCGTCCGACACGAGGGCGCTCACCAGATCTTGCACCGCTTCTCGCGGACCATCGGCTGGCCGGCCTTGCACGCGAACGCCTGCTGGAACTCGAGAAGGTTCGACACGATGCCGTTGATCCGGTAGCGCCCGGGCGAGTGCGGGTCGGTGGCCGCGCTCACCCGCAGGTTCTCCGGCCGGTCGTTCTCGCACGCCCACTGCCCGAAGCCGATGAAGAACCGCTGCTCGGGCGTGAAGCCGTCGGCCGGCTCCAGCTTCCGGCCCGCGACCGCCTTCTTCCACGCCAGGTAGGCGATGAGCGTCCCCCCAGATCGGCGACGTCCTCGCCCGACGTGAGCTTGCTGTTGATCTTGACGTCGTCCACCACGACGTACTGGGCGTACTGGTCCTGGACGCACTGCAGGCGCTCGTTGAAGCCCTCCGCGTCCTGCTTCGTCCACCAGTCCTCGAGGTTCCCCTTCGCGTCGAACTGCCGGCCCTCGTCGTCGAAGCCGTGGGTCAGCTCGTGGCCGATGGTCGAGCCGGTGTTGCCGTAGTTGGGGGCGTCGTCGAGCCTGGGGTCGTAGAGCGGGGGCTGCAGGACACCGGCCGGGAAGTTGATGTCGTTCATCTGCGGGTTGTAGTAGGCGTTGACGGTCGGCGGCGTCATGCCCCACTCGGCGCGGTCCACCGGCTTTCCGATCTTCGCGAGCTGGCGCCGCGACTCGAACACGGTGGCCCGGCTCACGTTGCCGAAGAAATCGCCGCGCGCGACGCCGAGGGCGGAGTAGTCGCGCCAGGCGTCCGGGTAGCCGACCTTGTTGACGATCGTGCCGAGCTTCTCGAGCGCGCGCTCCTTGGTCCGGGCGCTCATCCAGGGCAGCTCCCGGACCTCGTCGGCCATCGCCTCCTCGACGTACTTCGTCATCTCGACCGTCTTCGCCTTCGTCTCGGGGGAGAAGGTCCTGGCCACGAACACCTGGCCGAGCGCCTCGCCGAGGTCGCGGTCCACGAAGCGCACGCACTTCTTCCAGCGCGGCTGCTCCTCGTTCACGCCCCGCAGGGTCCGGCGGTAGAAGTCGAAGTCCGCGGCCACGAAGGCCCTCGAGAGATAGGGGGCCCGCGCGGACACGAGGTGCCAGCGCAGGTACGCCTTCCAGGCGTCGAGGCTCTCGGCCCCGATCAGCCGGTCGAGCTCCTTGTAGAACGCCGGCTCGGTGACGTTCGCGAGCTTCACGTCGCCGACACCCTGCTCGCGCAGGTACGCGTCCCAGTCGAAAGCGGGGGTGAGGGCCGCGAGCTGGGCGCGGTCGAGGCGGTGGAAGATCTTGTAGGGGTCGCGGCGCTCCACGCGCGTCAGCGATGCCTTGGCCAGCGCCGTCTCCATCGCCATCACCGTGCGCGCGTCGGCGGCGGCGGCCGCCGCGGGCTCCCCCGCCAGCTCCAGCATCCGCTGGACGTGGGCCACGTACTTCGTGCGGATCTCCTCGGACTTCGCGTCGGTCTTCGTGTAGTAGTCGCGGTCGGGAAGGCCCAGGCCCCCGGCGTCGGCGAAGGCGATCACCTGCGTCGAGTCCTCGAAGTCCTGGTTCGAGCCGAAGCCGAAGGCGAGCCCGCTCCCGAAGACCGTCAGGTGCTTGCGGCCCAGGTAGGTGGCCAGGGCGCTCTTCGAGTCGAGGCGCGCGATCTCGTCGAGCTCGGGGGCGAGCGGCGCGGCCCCCGCCTTCTCGATGGCGGGCTCGTCCATGCACGCGGCGAAGTAGTCGCCGGTCTTCTGCTCGGGGGCGGTGCGGCCGACCGCCTTTCGGCTGGCCTCGTCGAGCAGGCCCCACAGGTACTGCTGGTTCTCGTCGGCCACCTTGCCGTAGACGCTCCAGCTCGCCTGGTCGGGGGGGATCGGGTTCGCCTTCATCCAGCCGCCGCACGCGTACTGGTAGAAGTCGACGCACGGGTCGGCGCTGCTGTCCATCGAAGGCACGTCGAGGCTGGGCGTGTAGGGCAGCGCGGCCAGCGGCTTCCTGGGGGCGGCGGCCGGGGTCGCCGTCTGGGCGGCGAGCGGGGCACTGAGGGCGAGCAAGGCAGCGGCGAGCTTGAAATGGCGCATGGGTTCTCCCGTGAAGCTACGGCCGGCGGAGGGCGACCTGGTTGGCCTGCTGGCGGGCCTGGCGGTGGTCGCTGCCCTGCATGCGCACGACCAGGCACATCTCCATGAGCCGCGAGCGCAGGCGCTGCCCGATCCGCTCCACCAGGAACTCGCGCCGCCGCAGCGGGTCGGCGGCAAGCGCCTCTTCGCGCGTGACGTCCTGGTAGTTGGTGGTGATGACGGTGGGGCGCTTGGCCATGTAGCGGCTGTTGAGGATGTAGAAGAGCGTGTCGTTCATCCAGTCCGTCATCTTCCACGCCCCGAGGTCGTCGAGGAGGAGCACGTCCGCCTCCACCACCGGCTCGAGGACCATCAGCTCGGTGGTCTTCGTCTCGGGGTCGTAGGAGGACTTGATCTCGCGGATGAGCTCGTGGAAGTCCCAGAACTGCCCGCGCGCGCCCCTGGCCACCACCAGCTCGCGCAGCACCGCCACCGCGAGGTGGGTCTTGCCGACCCCGTTGTCGCCGCTGAAGAGGAGGCCCAGCCCCTCGTCGGCGCCCAGGTGCGGGTAGCCCGCGCAGAAGGCCATCGCCTTCTCGAGCGAGGCGGAGAGCGAGGCGTTGCCCGGCTCGAAGCTCTCGAGCGTGCAGTGCTCGTAGCGCGGGGGAATGCGGCACCCCAGGGCGGGGTCGCCGCCGGGGCCGAGGATGGACGAGGGCCGCCGGCAGGCGCAGGCCTGCGCGAACTCCCGGCCGTCGCGGGAGACGATCTCGAAGCCGGTGCCGCCGCACTGCTCGCACGGAAGAGTGGTCACGCGTCCATCCTAGTTCAAGTAGCCGCGCAGGCCGTGGGCCTCGCGGCTGCGCCGCAGCTTCTCCTTGGCCCGGCTCTCGATCTGCCGGATGCGCTCGCGGCTGAGGCCCATCGTCTCGCCGATCTCCTGCAGGGTCTTCGGCTCGTCGCCGTCGAGCCCGAAGCGCATCCTCATGACCTCCCGCTCCTTCTCGTCGAGCCCGCCCACCATGTCCTGGATGCGCTGCTCGAACGAGGTGCGGATCATCTCCACCTCGACGGAGGGGACGGAGTCCTGCTCGAGGGTGTCGCCGAGCTCGAGGTTGCCGTCCTCGCCGACCGCGGTCGAGAGCGACACGTCGTCCCCGGCCGCGAGCAGGAGCCGCTCGACCTCCTCCTTGGAGAACAGCGTGCGCTCGGAGAGCTCCTCCGTGGTCGGAACCCGCTCGAGCTCCAGCTTGAGCTTCTCCCGGGCCGTCGCCAGCCGCGACACCTGGCCGGAGAGCTTCTGGGGCAGCCGGAAGACGCGCACGTGCGCGGAGAGGGAGTGGAAGATCGCCTGCCGCACCCACCACACGGCGTAGGAGATGAACTTCACGTTGCGGTCGGGGTCGAAGCGCTTGGCCGCCTCGATGAGGCCGAGGCTCCCCTCGTGGACGAGGTCCATGTACGACAGCCCGAGCCCGCGGTAGCGCTTCGCGTAGTGGACGACGAAGCGCAGGTTCGCCTCCACCAGCCGGTCGACCGCCTCCTGGTCGCCCTCGCGGATGCGGCGGCCGAGCTCCTTCTCCTCGTCCGCCGAGAGGAGCTTGAACTTGGCGATGTCGCGGATGTAGACGTTCAGGCTGTCGAGCGAGGCCTCTCGTCCGCGCGGGCGATCGCCGCCCTCGGGAGGGGCTTTCGGCTTCCGCCGCTTCCTGGTCACCGCCATCGCGCTTTTCCGGAGAGGTCGATTATAGTCCCGCTACTCGGCGGTGCCGGCGGCGGCCGAGGGGGCGTCGACGGCCGGGGTCGCCGCGCGCGCGAGCGGCGTCGGGGGCAGCCGGACGAGGGCCTCCTGCAGGCGCTCCTGCCAGCCTTCCTGGGCCGCGCGCGCGAGCTCCTGGCGCACCCAGCCCACGAACTCGCTCACTTCCTCCTGCATCTGCTCCATCTTCCGGCGCATGTTCAGGACGATCTCGACGCCCGCGAGATTCACCCCGAGGTCGCGCGTGAGGTTCAGGATCACCTCGAGCTGGCGCAGGTCCTCCTCGGAGTACAGACGCGTGTTGCCGTCCGTCCGGGACGGCTTGAGCAGCCCCTCCCGCTCGTACAGGCGCAGCGTCTGCGGGTGGATCCCGTAGGCCTTCGACACGACGCTGATCATGTAGAAGCGCCCGGAGCCCGGCTCGGCCGTGGCGCCCGCCGGCCCCGTCGTCGCCCGTCGTCCTCGCGGCATGGCTCAGCTCCTCGGCAGGACCGCGGCCAGCTCCCGCAGCAGGGCCCGCGCGCGGTCGTCGGTCGCGGCGGGGATCACCACGAGCGCCTCCACCCACAGGTCCCCGCGCCCTCCGCCCTCGGGGTGCGGGACGCCGCGCTTGCGCAGGCGGAAGCGCTGTCCGTTCTGGGTGCCGGCCGGCACCTCGATCGGCACCGGCCCGTCCGGGGTCGGCACCTCGACGTGGCCGCCCATGGCGGCCTCCACCATGCCCACGCTCACGACGCAGTGAAGATCGTCTCCCTCGCGCCGGAACCGGGGGTGCTCTTCCACCTCGACGGTGAGGACGAAGTCGCCGGGCGGGCCGCCACGGCGGCCCGCGTTGCCCGCGCCCGGCAGGCGGACCTGGCTGCCGTTTCCGACGCCGGGCGGGATCCTGACCTCGAGCCACTCGCTCGCGACCCCGCGCCCCTCGCCGCGGCAGCGCTCGCACTCCCTGCGGCGGATCTCCCCGTCGCCACCGCACTCGCCGCAGGGGCGGGAGAAGATCATGTGCCCGCGGCTGCCGCGGACGGTGCCGCTGCCCTGGCAGCGCGGGCAGGGCGCGGGCCCGAACGCCACCCCGCCGGCTCCCCGGCAGGCGGCGCACGGATCGAAGCGCACGAGGTGGACGCGGCGCGTGGCGCCCGCCATCGACTCCTCGAAGGTCAAGCGGGTGGCCTGCTCGAGGTCCTCGCCGCGCGCGGCGTCGCTCCCGGCAGCGGGCCGCACGGCCGAGTCGAAGATCTCGCGGAAGCCCACGGACTCGATGCGGACCCGGGCCGAGAAGTCGAACCCCTCGAAGCCGCCTTCCGCCGGCGGCGCGACCGCCACCGCTGGC
>CAWFSB010000004.1:0-140552 GCA_963818355.1 uncultured Acidobacteriota bacterium
GTCTTCGACGAGCGCGTCGAGCTCCTGGAACGAGCGGTCCGCCACCCGCAGCGCGAAGCGCACCAGGACGCCGTCGATCACGCCCCAGAACAGCGCCGCCGCCACGGCGAGCCCCAGCAGGCGGGCAACCCGCTCCGGGACGTGCGGGTGCAGCCGCGCGGACAGCGCGTGGAACACGCGGCGAAAGAGACGGGCCAGGCCGAGGATCAGGAGGAACACGACCAGCGTGATCGCCCCCACCAGGAACAGGCGCCGGAGCGGGCTGGCTGGAGCCTCCATGCCCATCAGGGCGAGGATCGCGTCCTGCCAGGCGGACGCCTTCCACAGGAAGCTCCCCGCCACGAGCAGGCACACGAGGGCGGTCGAGGCCGTGGCGAGCCGCGCCGCCCGCGAGGGGACCCCGGGAAGCTGCAGGTGACGCCACAGGCCCAGCGCGGCGACGCCCAGGGCGTATCCGGCCGCGAGCGACAAGCCGGAGAGCACACCCTGGGCGACGGCGGGCCGCGGCACCAGGGAGGGCGTCAGCGAGAAGGCGAAGAACAGGGTGCCGAGGATCAGGCCGACCAGGCTCAGCGGTTGGCGCACGCGCTTCGTCTCGCCCGACTCAGGCATGGGGACCAGGGGCCTCTTGCGCTTCCCCGGGGCTCGGGCCGCTACTTCCGGGATGCCATCAGGGCGCGCTGGCCGTCGGCGCGGTGCATGTCGAGCGTGTCGCCCTCGACCGCCCAGGTGACCGCCGACTCGAGCGCCGCCAGGAACTCGCGCTCCTGCTTCATGACGTCCTCGGCGCAGGCCTTGCGGGTCGCGGCCAGGGGCCCGATCTTCACGCCCTTCCCGTCCACGACGTAGGCCCCCCGGAACGTGTTGCAGCCCGCGTTCCCGGAGACGGCGCCCTTCTCGAAGGACAGCGCGATGGGCGCCTCGCCCGACAGGCCCACGACCGCGTCGCGGCCGTTGTTGAAGCCGCTGACCTTCCAGTCGCCCTCGAGCCTCTGAACCTCGGCGACGAGCACGAGCGGCTCGCCGGAGGCGGGCTTCAGGCTGAGCTTCCCGCCCGCGACCGAGTAGCGCAGCGGTCCCCCGAGCGCCGCGCGGAACGCACTCTCGAGCGCCATCGCCGGCTCGGGGCACGCCATCATGGTCCCCGCCAGCTGCGAGAGGGTCACGACGTCGCCCTCGACGGTGTAGGAGCCGACGAGCCGGTTGCAGCCCGAGAAGCCGGACACGCGGCCCGCTTCGAACCGCATCGTCAGCGGCGGCCGCGCGGCGGCCAGGTCCTTCCCCTCCTTGCCCGGGAGGCTCTGGAGGCGCCAGCCGTTCGCCTGGAGAGCCGAAGCACTCGCCGCCGCGGCGGCCCCGCCGACGACGCGGCAGCAGCCCGCGAAGAAGCGCCCGTCCGGGAACGACGCGCGCGCCGTGACCGGGTGCACGACGTCCGACATCTGGTCGCTGCACGACTTGTCGCTCAGGAACACCACCAGGTCGCGGCCGGCGTCGGGCGACCCGCGCCAGAGCGTCTCCTTCAGCACCTCGTTGCGCGTCGGCCCGCCGCGGTAGGTCTTCGTCTCCTCGCCCATCACCGCGGCCTTCGCGACGCCCGGGCGTCGTGAGGTCGACCTTCCAGCTGGGCTCGTTGCCGAAGCACATGAGCGGCTGCTCGGCGAAGGACGGCACGGCCAGAGCGGCACAGGCGACGAGCGGCGCGCACGCTTTGATCATCGGCTTCCTCCCTCTTTCCCGGATCGGCGGGAGCCTACCACGCGCCTCGACGGGCAGGAAGAGCGCAAGTCCGCGCGGCACCGCCAAGGGCTAGAATGGTCCGCGAGCGACCTTTCGTGGCGCGAACCGATCGCCGCTGAATCCAGAACAGGAGGCTTCACATGAAGTTGCGTGCCGTCGCGGTGCTGTCGCTCGTTCTCCTGGCCCAGCCCCTGCTCGCGGAGCAGGCGGCCGCGGTCGCGCCGAAGATCCCCGTCGCGGCCGCCCGCGCCGGCTTCACCCCCGAGCAGGCCCGGGAGCTGCGGGCGCGCTACAGCTACGAGGAGGCGATCTCGGCGGGCGACGTCTCGCTGTTCCACTTCCTGAACCTCGGCATCTGGCTGCCCACCGCGCCGGCCGTCCGGCAGGGCAACGTCGTGCCGCTCGCCACCGCCGTCGACCCGCGGATCGGCGAGACGCGGATCTCGGCCGGCGGGACGAAGCTGGCCGACTACCTCGTTTCGACGGCATCGCGGGCCCAGGGCATGGTCGTCGTGCACCGGGGCCGCATCGTCTTCGAGGACTACCCCGGGATGCGGCCGTTCGACTACCACGTCTGGATGTCGACCGCCAAGACGACGACCTCGCTCGTCGTGCGCCTGCTCGCCGAGGCGGGCAAGATCGACGTCGCCCGGCCGATCGACGAGCTACATGCCGGCGCTGCGCGGCACGGAGTGGGCGGGCACGAGCGTCCTCGACGTGCTGGACATGGCCTCGGGCATGGACATCGTCGAGACCCAGGCGAACCGCGAGAACCCGCGCTCGGCGATCACCCGCTACAACCTGGCCGCGAGCGGCGAGCCGAACGCCGACGGCCGCAAGGAGGAGATGTTCGAGGTCGTCCGCTCGGCGAAGCGGCTCCGCCCGGCCGGGCAGTCGTTCGACTACTCGTCGATGAACACGACCCTGCTCGTGCTGCTGGCCGAGGCGGTCGAGAACAAGCGCTGGCACGAGATCTTCCAGGAGCGCGTGTGGGCGAAGATGACCGCCGAGGGCGACCTGCCGGTCGCCTACGCCCCGGACGGCACCGCGCTCGCCCACGGCCTCGTCGCGTCGCGCCTGCGCGACATGGCTCTCTACGGCCTGCTCTACACCCCGAGCTGGGACAAGGCCGCCCGCGAGCGGGTCGTTTCGGCGGCCTACGTTCGCGAGATCCAGACCGGCGGGCGCAAGGACATCTTCATGAAGGGCGAGATCGGCGCGGCGATGCAGAAGGTCCACTTCCCGAACGACCCGCCCACGGCCAACCACTGGCAGTGGGACGGCGTGTGGGACGACGGCGACTTCTACAAGGGCGGCGTCTTCGGCCAGGGCCTGTACGTCTCCCCGGCCCGGGACCTCGTCGCGGTCTGGTTCTCGACCGCCATGTCCAGCGACCTGACGCAGTACGCGCGCCAGATCGCCCTGGAGACGCCGCCGGCGCGATGAGCGGGCGTCGCGTCGCCCTCGGGCGTGCCCTCGGCATCGCGGCGGCCGTGATCCTCGCCGGGGGGCCGGCCGGGGCCGGAGACGACCTCTGGACGCGCGGCGAGCTCACCGGGGACTGGGGCGGCGCCCGCCCGAAGCTCGCCGACCGCGGCATCGGGCTCGACCTCGACTTCACGGGGTTCGGCGTGGGATTCCTGTCGGGCACCGGCGAGGAGGCGTTCGAGGCGTCGGGCCGCGGCGACGCCTTCCTGACCTTCGACGCCGGCAAGCTCGGCCTGTGGAAGGGCGGGCGGCTGAGCACCCACTTCGAGTACCGAGGCGGGGAGCTTCCCCCCTCGGGCGGCGCCCTGTGGCCGGCGAGCACGGGGACGTTCCTGCCGCTCGATGCCCGGGACGAGCTCGTGATGAGCACCTTCCAGTTCAGCCAGGCCCTGGGCCGCGCGACCCTGATCGTCGGCAAGATCAACGTCGTCGACCTGCTCGCCGGCGACCCCTTCTTCGGAGGCTGGGGAACGAGGCGGTTCATGAACGTCGCCCTGGTGGCGCCGCCGAGCGGGCTGCTACCCCCGGTGATCATGGGGGCCATCGCGACGTACGCCGCCCGGCCCTGGTCGCTGACCGCAATGGCCTACGACCCGAACGACCGCACCCGGGACTACTTCCCCGGGGACCTCTTCGACGACGGCGTGAACCTGTCCCTGGCCGGGGCCTGGTCGGGCGCGTGGGGCGGGCGCCTGAGCAACCTCGCCCTCAGCGGGACCTACAGCACCCGGGAAGGGACCGACCTGTCCGACGTGCTGCTGCCGCCCGACCTCGAGGCCGGCACCAAGGCCGGCTCCTGGAGCCTCGGCATTCAGGGCGGGCATCTGCTGGTCCCGAGCCCGGCGCTCCCGGGACGCGGGCTGGGCGTCTACCTCAGGGCGCTCCTCGCGGACGGCAACCCGAACCCGATCCGCGCCGCCGTGATGGGCGGGCTCGCCGGCCAGGGTGTCGTCCCCGGCCGCGAGCGCGACACGTTCGGCGTCGGGTACTACTACTACGCCTTCTCCGACGCGCTGCAGAGCGCGGTGAGCCCGGTGGTGCCGTTCGACGACGAGCACGGCCTCGAGGTCTACTACAGCCTCGCGGCGACCCCCTGGTTCCGGCTCACCGCGGATCTCCAGGTCGTCAACCCGGCGAGCGGCGCGTCGACGACGGCCGTGACCGGGGCCGTGCGCGCGAACGTCGTGTTCTGAAGGGGAGGTGTCGCGCGGTAAGATGGCAGTTGCGATGTCGCCCCACGAGCTTCACGACCGACGCAGCCTGGCGATCCATGCGCTCATCGCCGAGCGGATCCGCGCCGATCCCGGCCTGCTCGAGAGGCCACGGGGACGGGTCGCGGAGTGGCTGCGGTCGCCCACCATGAACCCCAGGTATGCGAGGGCGTGGGCCGAGCTGCTGGACGGACCGCTCGAGGCGCTCATCGCAGTCCTTCTCGACCCGGGAGAGGTGGCCACGGATCTGCGACACGTCTCGCCGTTCGCCGGGATCGTCGATATGCAGACCCGCGACCGCATATGGCGCGAGGTCAAGCTTCGGCTCGAGGCCGAAGGGCGCTTCGCGCTGGCGCGGTGACCCGCGAGCAGCTCGAGCACGTCATTCGTGCCGCCGCCGAGATCACGGGCGACGCGGAGATCGTCGTGATCGGGAGCCCGCGCTAGGCCTTCACGATGTCGTCCGGCCTCCAGGTCTGGTCGAAGAAGGGCTGGAGCGGGCCGTACAGGCGGAGGTAGGGGAACCAGCCCTTTCCGGGCAGCGTCTTCACCCAGTTCTTCTCCCGGCCCTTCGGCGCTCGCGGGCCGAAGAAGACGTCGACCGAGCCGTCCGCGTTCGCATCGGGCTCGTCGTAGGTGCTGAGGCTGGGCTTCGGCTGGCCGTTCTGCAGCAGGGAGCGCGTCTCGGCGTCGTAGACGGTCACCGACCAGAAGTCCTTCGCGGGAATCCCGGCCGGCAGCCTCAGGCGGTAGTCCTGCCCGCCGTCGAGGTAGGCGCCGCTCGCGTCCTTGTAGGTCGTGAGGTACTGCGAGCCGACGCCGACCATCTTGGCTTCCATCGCCGGGGTGACCACGATGGCGGTGTAGTGGAAGAGGGTGCGGGCGTCCAGGAGCCGGCCGCCGTCGCGCTCGAACTTGTACCCGCCGATGAAGATCCTCTCCCAGTGGCGATCCGGGTAGACGTGGGCCTCCGGGTCGCGGCTCGCGAAGGCGATGGCCTTGGCCATGCCATCGCCCAGCCGGGCGCCGTCGGCCAGGAGGCGCCGCAGGCGCTCGTCGGGCTGGAACGCCGCCCCCTTCACGATCCCCAGCGAACGGAGGAGTCCCAGCTCTTCGGCCGTGAAGGCCGAGAGCCGGCTCGTGCTGGACCATCGCGTTGAGCCGCTCGAAGTAGCGAATGTCGCGCGGATGGGTCGTGTCGCTTTCCTTGAAGGACGCGCTGACGACGCCCGGCTGGTGCACGCCCTCGCCCAGCGGGCGGACCTTGAAGTGCTCCCTGTAGTACGCCAGCGCGGCCTCGCCCCGCCCGGTGATCTGCTCGAAGCCGCGCACCATCACCCAGTTCCGGTAGGTGCTCGACCGGAAGACGAAGTAGCCGTCGGGCACGTCGCCGTCGTATCCCGGCGGCAGGAGGAGGTACTTCCCGCCCTGCCCGCGGTCGAGGCCGGCATTGCCGAGGTCCGCCACGAAGCGCATGAAGCCGTCGTCGATGACGCCCAGGACCTTCGGCGGCACCTCGATGACGGCCGGGCCCATCTGCTTCAGGTCGACGCTGAGGCTCGCGTAGATGCTCTCCGTGTTGTAGGTCAGTCCGACCGCGATCGACTTGCCTTCACCCGGCTCGACGTACACGATCATGCCGCCGGTCTCGCTGACCCCGTAGTCGCGCGGGTGTGCGTCCAGCACGGCCTGCATCGACATCGCGGGTATGAAGTCGAGATAGGCCTGCGCGGCGCGCTGCAGATCGAGCTGGTCGTAGAGCTTCTGAAGGGTCCCCGCCGTCGGATAGCCGCCTTCGTAACGGAGCTCGTCCAGATTGCCGATCATGATTCCCCCTCCACGCGAGTCTTCCGTCACCTCGCCGCCGACGTCAACAGGTTCTTGTGGACCTTCCCGTCCTTCATGATGACCAGGAAGTTCCTGGCCGGGTCGGCGACCAGGTTGATGTCCTGCAGCGGGTTTCCGTCGACCAGCAGCAGGTCGGCCAGAGCACCTTCCTCGACGACGCCCAGCTTGCCCGGGTAGGGGTTGCGCCGCCCCGAGAGGGCGAGCAGCTGCGCGTTGTCGCCCGTGGCCATCTTGAGCACCTCGGCCGGCGTGTACCAGCGGGCCATCGACGCGAGGAGCGCCCCGTGGCGCTGCGCCAGCGCCTGGGAGAAGAGGATGTCGGTGCCCCACGCGGTCTTGATCTTGTACTTCCTCGCCAGGGTGATAGGTCGTGTCGGTGCCGGCCAGCACCTCCTCGAACTTGCTCCGCTCCTCCGAGCCCGGGGGGAAGGCCTGGCCCATTTCCTCGGGGAACGTCTGGGTGCTCAGCCAGACGCCCTTCTCGGCGATCAGCTGCGCCGTCGCCTCGTCCATGAGGTGCCCGTGCTCGATGCACTTGACGCCGGCCTCGATCGCCCGCTGGATCGCGGCGGGAGTGTAGGCGTGCGTCGGCGACGTAGGTTCCCCAGTTGCCGGCGGCCTCGACCGCGGCGCGCAGCTCCTCGGTGGTGAACGTCGAGACGTCCAGCGGGCTGTGCGGTGACGCCACGCCGCCGCCGGCGGTGAGCTTGACCTGCGAGGCGCCGAGCATCAGCTGCTCGCGCACCCGCATGCGCACCTCGTCCGGGCTGTCCGCGATCATGGTTCCGCCCACCTGCTCGGTGCGCGTCAGCGGCCCGCCGATCCGGCGCGGCAGCTCGAACATCTGGCGGAAGTCGCCGTGGCCGCTCGTGACGGAGATCATCGCGCCGGACGGGTAGATGCGCGGGCCGGCGACGAGGCCCTCGTCGATGGCGCGCTTCAGGCCGAAGGAGGGCCCGCCCATGTCGCGCACCGTGGTGAAGCCGCGCATCAGCGTGTCGGTCGCCTCGACGCCGGCCACCAGGCTGGTGTAGCTCGGGTCGTCCGCGATCGCGGCCGCGGGCGTCGGCCGCACCAGCATGACGTGCCAGTGCACGTCGATCAGCCCGGGCATCAGCGTGCGGCCACCCCCGTCGATGACCACGGCGCCGACGCGGCGGTCGGCCGCGATCGGCGCGGCGGAGATCCTCTCGATGCGGTTGCCGCGCACCAGGACGTGCGACGGCCCGGAGAGCTGCGCGCTCTTGCCGTCGAAGATGCGGACGTTCTGGATCAGCGTGACGGCAGCGGCCGGCGGTGCGGCGGCCGGCTGCGCCGCGGCCGGCAGCGTGAAGACCGCGACGAGCGCCAGCTGAACGAAGAGACTGCGTGCCTTCAAGGCGACCTCCTGAGAAGACGGTGATCGGTCACAGAGCTAGCGCGGCGGCACCGGGAAGCCACGGTCCCGCATGAGGGCGTCGATCGTGGCGTCCCGGCCGCGGAACGCGCGGTAGGCGTCGGCGGGATCGACGGTGTTCCCGACGGAGAACACGCTGTCCCGCAGCCGCTTCGCCACGGCCGGGTCGTAGGGGCCGCCCGCCTCCGTGAAGGCCTCCCAGCCGTCGGCGGTGAGCGTGTCCGCCCAGAGGTAGCTGTAGTAGCCCGCCGAGTAGCCGTCGCCCGCGAAGATGTGGCCGAACTGGGGAGTGCGGTGGCGCATCACGATCTCGTCGGGCATGCCGAGGGCCTTCAGGGTGTCCCGCTCGAACGCGTCGGGGTCGATCCGCGCGCGCCCCGGCCAGGTGCAGCTTCATGTCGACGAGCGCGCTCGAGAGGTACTCGACGGTGTCGAAGCCCTGGTTGAACGTCGCGGCCCGCTCGATCTTGGCGACGAGCTCCTTCGGGATCGGCTGCCCGGTCTGGTAGTGGACGGCGAAGCGGGAGAGGACCTCCGGCGTCGGGAGCCAGTGCTCGAGGATCTGGGAGGGGAACTCCACGAAGTCGCGGGCGACCGAGGTGCCGGAGACGGAGGGGTAGGTGACGTTCGAGGAGAGGCCGTGGAGGGCGTGGCCGAACTCGTGGAAGAGCGTCTCCGCGTCCTTCCAGCCGATGAGCACCGGCTCGCCCGCCCGGCCCTTCACGAAGTTCGAGTTGTTGGAGACGATCGTCGGGATGTCGGTCTCGAAGCGCTCCTGGTCACGGTAGGCGTTCATCCAGGCCCCGGACTGCTTGTGGGGGCGGGCCCAGGGATCGAAGTACCAGAGGCCGACGTGCTTTCCGGCGGAGTCCTTGACCTGGTAGACGACCACGTCCGGGTGGTGGACGGGGACCCCCTGGACGGGGGAGAAGTGGAGGCCGAACACCTCGCCCGCGACGCGGAACATCCCCTCGCGCAGCTTCTCGAGCTGGAGGTAGGGCACGACCGCGTTCTCGTCGAGGTCGTACTTCGCCTTGCGGACCTTCTCGGCGTAGTAGCGGTAGTCCCAGGGGGCGATCCGCAGGCCCGCCCCTTCCTTGTCGGCGATCGCCTGCATGTCGGCGACCTCCTCGCGCACCCGCGCCACGGCCGGGGTCCACACCGCCTCGAGGAGGGCCATCGCCCGCTCGGGCGTCCTCGCCATCGAGTTCTCGAGGCGCCAGTGGGCGTGGGTCTCGTAGCCGAGGAGCTTCGCCCGCTCGGCCCGCAGGGCGAGGATGTCGGTGATGATCGCGTTGTTGTCCCGGGCGTCCCCGTTGTCGCCGCGGTTGACGAACGTGCGCCAGGCCTTCTCCCGGAGGTCGCGGCGGTCGGAGTACGAGAGGAACGGCTCGACGCTCGAGCGCGTGTTGAGGACAGCCCACTGCCCCTTCTTCCCGCGCGACTCCGCGGCCGCCGCCGCGGCGGAGCGGAAGGACTCGGGCAGGCCCGCGAGGTCTCTCTCGCCCTCGAGGAAGAGGACGTAGTCGTTCTCGTCGGCGAGCACGTTCTGGCCGAACTTCGTGTGCAGGCTGGCCAGCCGCTCGTTCACCTCGGCGACGCGCTTCTTGGCCTCGGGGGAGAGCCGGGCCCCGGCCCGCACGAAGTCCGTGTAGTAGAGCCAGGTGAGCCGCTTCTGCTCGGGGGTGAGGGCGGCCCCGTCACGCGCCTCGTAGACCGCCGCGATGCGCGCGAAGAGCTTCGCGTTCTGCGTGATCCGGTCGCGGAAGGCGGCGAGCTTCGGGGCCATCTCCGTCTCGACCGCCTGGAACTCGGGCGTGCTCATCGTCGAGGCCCAGATGCCGTAGACCGCCGCGACCTGCTTGAGGAGACGGTCCGAGCGCTTCGAGGGCGGCGATCGTGTTCGCGAAGCTGGCCGGGGCCGTCTCGGCCGTGATCGTGTCGATGGCGGCGAGCTGGGCGGTCATCCCGGCCTCGAGGGCCGGCTTGAACTGCTCGACCTTGACGGCGTCGAGGGGCGGGACGCCCCCGTAGGGGCCGGCCCAGGGGGCGAGGAGGGGGTTGTTGGACGACGAGGCGGGCGCGGCGGCGGAGAGAAAGGCCAGGAGGCCCGCCTGGGCCAGGGGAGTGGGCATCTCGGATGACTCCATTGTGTGGTGTGTCGCTCACGTCGGTCGGGTCGGGCAGGATCCATTCTAGCCCGCACGGGGTTGCGGTAGAATGCCAGACCAACCCCGCGACCGAACAGCCGACGCGAGCGGTACTCGCGCCAGACGACGAGGAATGAAGGAACCATGAAGAGAGCCTCAGCCGTGTTTTTCTCCACAGTGCTCGCGCTGGCCGTGGCGCTCCCCGCGCGCGCCCAGACGGGTCCGGCCGCGGCGATGGACGGCCGGTGGCACTTCGCGGTCGTGCCGTATTTCTGGTTCACCGGCATGGAGGGCTCCCTCTCGATGAGGGGGCTGCCCGAGGTGCCGGTCGAGAAGTCGTTCTCGGACATCTGGAGCGACCTCGACATCGGCTTCCAGGGCGACTTCGAGGCGCGGCGCGACCGTTGGGGCTTCGCCACCGACATCGTCTACATGAACCTCGGCGCGAGCGTGGGCGACGGCCGGCCGGTCCTCGGCGAGCTCGGCCTCGAGGCCGACGTCCGCCAGCTCGTGCTCGAGGGCGTCGCCTTCCGGCGCGTCGCCTCGGGCGGCAAGCCGGAGAACCCGGCCTACCTCGACGTCCTGGCCGGCGCGCGCTACTTCGGCACGAGCGCGCGGCTGCGGGGCTCCCGGTTCGACAGCACCAAGAGGACGCTCGACTGGGTGGACGCCCTCGGGGGCGTCCGTTTCCACGTCCCCCTCGGGTCGAGGCTGGGCTTTTCCGCCCGCGGCGACGTGGCCGGCCTCGGCTCGGACGTGACCTGGAACGCGCGCGCGGAGCTCGGCGTGCAACTGTCGCAGCGATGGGTCACGGGGCTCGCGTGGCGCTTCACCAAGGTCGACTACGACAAGGGCGAAGGCGCCGAGCGCAAGCTCTTCGACATGACGTACAACGGCCCGCTGGTGTTCGTCGGCTACACGTGGTGAGGGGCTGACCCGCGCGGGCCGCTCCGACCGCTCACTTCAGCTCGTACCGCGGCCCGCGCGACACGTCCTCGGCGATCCAGGCACGCTTCTCCTTCGACACCGCGAAGCGCGAGCTCCCCTCCTCGAATCTCAGGTCGAGGTCCGCCGGGCGCTCGACGCCGAGCCCCAGCTCCCGGGCGCGCTGGATGGCGACCCAGTCCCAGTTGCTGAACTGCGGATCGCACAGCTTCCCGTCGGTTCCCCGGAACACGTGCTTGCCCTTGGGCCACCTGAGGTCCTTGATCAGGCCGTGGGCCGCCTCCAGCCATCCGCTCGGCTGGGGTTGATACTGGCCGTGCAGCCCGTCCGGTGCCTTCAGCGTGCCGTAGCGCAGGATGGCGAGGCTGGCCACGTCGGCCGCGACGATGTCGGTGGCGGCCAGGACCAGGTTCGCCTGGCAGAACGGCCGGTCCGTCCCGTCGGGCCCCCCGGTGACGGTGACCTGCGTCGCGTCGGCGACGCACAGCCTCTCCTTGTCCGCGTGTGCGAGGTGCAGCTCCGCCAGCTGCTCGTGGTACAGGGGCTCGCTCCGGATCGGGTGGTCCCAGCCCAGCCCGTGCCGGGAGTGCCGGTTGTTCTTCAGGTAGTTCAGCTGGTGCATCCAGACGCGATCGTCCGGGCGCATGATCCCCACCCAGTTCTTGATCGCCATGGTGTAGTGGGACCAGACGTGGGTCGAGACCCGAAAGACGTTGATGATGTGATCCGCCTCGTCGAGGAGCGACGGCACCCACAACCCGGCCTTCGAGCCGCTGGGCGTCCGATCGAACGGGCGCGACAGGTACCGGCGCCGCGCCGTGCCGCCGCCGAGCTTCTCGGCCCCGTCCAGCTGCTCCTTGACCCACTCGTCGTGGAGCGCGAAGCCGCCTGACCCCTTCCGGCCCCGGAGCTCGTGCCGGCGCCAGCCGTGCTCTCGGAAGGTCGTGACGTGAATGCGATCGGCCGCGCCCAGCTCGTCGCCGACCGCTCTCACGGCATCGTAGATCCCGGTCCGCTTGAAGGACTTGATGGTCAGGTCCTTCTCGAATCCCGAAAAGTGCCCGGTCTTCCATTGCCGGAGCATCGTGTGCTCGAAGCCGGTCTCGTCGGCAACGGTGACCTTCTTGGCCCCGCGCTCCAGGCACATCCGGACGAGCGCGGCGCAGGACGCCGGGCTCGCGGTGAACGGAAAGGAGTGCGCGGAGTTCAGGGCGGGCTTGATCACCACGGACTGCCCTGGCTTCAGCCAGTCCATCCCTCCGCTGAGCTCGACGACCCGCCGAATCGCGGCTTCGGCCCTCGCCGGGTTCGCGTTCTCCGCGACGGCCGCCGTGCCCTTTCGGCCGGTACGTCCTTCGATCGACTTCATCGCAGCCTCCTGGCCCGTGTCCACGATCCGTGAGATCCGCTGAGCTGGGTTTGCCGGCGGATCATAGCTCTAGCACAATCTCACTCGGCCTCGGGCCCGCGCTCGCCGGCGGCGGGCCGGGCGGGCGCGCTCCACCACTGCTCCTTGGGCACGAGCTTCGGTTGCTCGGGGTCGCTCTCGTAGTTGGGGGTCATGATCTGCACCCCGTACTCGTTGAAGACGTCGAGGATGCTCTGGTGGAGCAGGGTGTACAGCCGCATCATCTCGGCCGGAGCGTCGCAGTAGACGTTGACCTCGTACGCCACGCAGAAGTCGCCGAGCGACTTCTGCAGCACGAACGGCTGGGGCTCGCGCGCGAGGCCGGGCGTGCGCCCCGCCGCCAGGAGTAGCATCGCCTCGACCTGCCGCCACGGCGTCTCGTAGCCGATGCCGACCGTGGTGTGCAGGATGAGGCCGTGGCTGCGGGCGAGGGCGCTGTAGTTCAACACGTTGCTGTTGAGGAGGCTGGAGTTCGGGATCACGACCTCCTCGTTCCGGATCGACCGCACGTGCGTGACCTGGAGGCGGATCTCCGTCACGTCGCCGAACACCTCCCCGACCCGGATCCAGTCGCCGAGGCGGAAGGCCCGGCGGTAGGTCATCGCGTACCCGGCGATGACGTTCGCGACGAACGAGGACGAGCCGATCGAGAACACCACCCCGAAGAAGATCGAGAGGCTCTGGAAGGACGCCGAGCCCGACCCCGGGATGTAGGGGTAGGCCGCCACCAGGGCAAAGGCGACCACGAGCATCCGCACGATCCGGTAGGTCGGGAGGGCCCACTCCGGGTCGAAGCCGGAGAGCGCGACGCGCCCGCTGCCGACCGCGTCGAAGTACAGCCGGGCGAACCGCAGCAAGGCGCGGGTCAGGATGTACAAGACGAACAGGAAGGCGAGATCGGGGATCAGGGACAGGAGCCCGGCGCCGATGTGGGACAGGGGGTCGAGCAGGAGGGTCAGGAGGCGGGCCGCGAGCGGACGCGTCCCGGGAAAGCTGCCGAGCACGAACTGCAGCCAGGAGTAGACGAGCACGGCCGCCACCGACGCGCGGAGGGCTCGCAAGGCGCCCCGGAAGACCGCCCGGACGCGGTGCGCCCGCATGATCTCGAGCGACTGGATCTGGACCGACGGCACCTTCCTCGCGTAGCGTCGGTTGAAGCCGGCCTCGAGCCGGCGGAAGGCCCAGGCGAGGCCCACCAGGGCCGCGATGAGAAGGGCGGTGGCCAGGAGCGAGCGCCAGGCCGCCTCCAGCAGGACCCCGGGATCGCGCGCCTGCCGGTAGGCCCTCATCCCGCGCTGGATGCGGTCTACGGTGGCCTGGGCCAGCGCGCCGCGGGCCACCCCGGCAAAGCGCGCGTCGGCCTCGGTCACGACCATGAGGACCTGGTCGCCCGCGACGACGTCGAGCGCATCCTCGACCGGCACGGCCCGCACGTCCTCCGGGGCGATCGTCCACGTGCGGGCGGCCCCCCAGATGCGGTCGGAAATGGTGCGGGCGCGCTCCTCCGCGGGGTACAGGGAGAACCCGCGCACGCGGAACAGCGTCGCCCCGTCGAGCACGACCGGGGCCGTGGTGTGCGCGGGCTCCGCCTCCGGGCCCGCCGGCGAGGCGGCCGGGCGTCCCGGGGCCGCCGCCGGAGCGGTCGAGCGGCCCTGGGCCGCGGCCGCAGCGGCGAGGAGACAGACGAGGCCCAGCGCCCGTGCCATTGCGGGGATTGCCTTCATGAGGGGCTCGCTCCTGGCGCGAATGATGGCTCGCGAGCCGGGGATCCTGCAAGCTCTTCGTCTTTTCGAGCCTTTCTATAGTTGGTGTACGCTGAGAGCCCGGAGCCCCCCGCTATAGCCATGACCGACACTGCCAGACCCGACGTGCCGCTCCCGTCGTTGCCGGCCGGCGCCCCACCGGCGTTCCACCTGCTGGCCAAGCCGAGCGGGGCCACCTGCAACATCGACTGCACCTACTGCTTCTTCCTGTCCAAGGACGCGCTCTACCCGAACGAGAAGACCCGGATGTCCGAGGCCACGCTCGAGGCCTACATCCGCCAGCTCCTGGAGTCGCACCGCACGCCCGAGGTCACCGTGGCGTGGCAGGGCGGCGAGCCGACGCTGATGCGCCTCGACTTCTTCCGGCGCGCCGTCGAGCTCGTCGAGAAGCACCGCCGGACCGGCCAGGCCGTGCTGCACACCTTCCAGACCAACGGCCTGCTGCTCGACGACGAGTGGTGCGCCTTCTTCAAGGAGCACAAGTTCCTGGTCGGGCTGAGCGTCGACGGCCCGCGCGAGCTGCACGACACCTACCGGAAGGACCGCCGCGGGCAGGGGACCTTCGACCTCGTGATGAAGGGCTGGGAGGCCCTCCGGCGGCACGCGGTCGACTTCAACATCCTGTGCACGGTCAACGCCGCCAACCAGGGCCACGGCCGGACGGTCTACCGCTTCTTCCGCGACGAGCTCGGCGCGAAGTGGGTGCAGTTCATCCCGATCATCGAGCGCGCCACCGAGGAGACGATCGCGGTCGCCAACCGCGGCTGGAGCGAGCAGCCGGGCCGCCAGCGGCTGCTCTACACCCAGACCGGCAGCCTGGTGACCGAGCGCACGGTGGGCGGCGAGCAGTACGGCCGCTTCCTGGTGGACGTCTTCGAGGAGTGGTTGCGCCGCGACGTGGCCCGGGTCTTCGTGCAGCTGTTCGACGTCACGCTCGAGGCGTACTTCGGCCGCCACCTGCTCTGCATCCACGCCCCGACCTGCGGCTACGGCCCGGCGCTCGAGCACAACGGCGACCTCTACTCCTGCGATCACTTCGTGGAGCCGCGCTTCCGGCTGGGCAACATCCACGAGAGGCACATGCTGGAGCTCGTGGCCTCGCCCGAGCAGCGCAAGTTCGGGGACGACAAGCGCGCACACGCTCACCGCCCAGTGCCGCGCCTGCGAGGTCAGGCACCTGTGCCACGGCGGCTGCCCGAAGGACCGCTTCGCCGTCTCCCGGGACGGCGAGCCGGGCCACAACTACCTCTGCGCGGGGCTCGAGCTGTTCTTCAAGCACACGCGCCCGGCGATGCAGGCCATGGGCCGGCTGCTGCAGCAGGGCCGGGCGCCCGCCGACGTGATGGCGCAGGTCGCGGCCGAGGACGCGAAACGCGGGCCCTACGAGCTCTGCCCCTGCGGGGGCGGGCGCAAGTTCCGTTTCTGCCACGGCGAACGACGCTCCGGAATCGCCGTTCAGCCGCCTACCCGGCGGAGCGGAGTGACGAGGTTTCGCCCGCCGCGACGCCAGCGGCGCGGGCGGTGGTCTTGAGGTAAGCTGGCAGCACCGCACATGGAAAGAGAGGGAAGCATGGCAGCGAAGAAGCCCAACATCCTCGTCCTCTGGGGCGACGACGTGGGCTGGTGGAACATCAGCTACAACAGCCGGGGCCAGATGGGCTACCGGACGCCCAACATCGACCGCGTGGGCAACGAGGGCGTGGCCTTCACCGACTACTACGCCCAGCAGAGCTGCACCGCGGGCCGCGCCGCCTTCATCACCGGCCAGAACCCGATCCGCACGGGCCTCACCAAGGTCGGGATGCCGGGCGCCCCGCTGGGGCTGCAGAAGGAGGACCCCACGATCGCGGAGCTCCTCAAGCCGCACGGCTACGTGACCGGCCAGTTCGGCAAGAACCACCTGGGCGACAAGGACGAGTTCCTGCCGACGATGCACGGCTTCGACGAGTTCTTCGGCAACCTCTATCACCTGAACGCCGAGGAGGAGCCCGAGGACCCGGACTACCCGAAGGACCCCGAGTTCCGGAAGCGCTTCGGGCCCCGGGGTGTTCTCCACTGCTGGGCCGACGGCAAGGGCGGGCAGAAGATCGAGGACACCGGCCCGCTCACGAAGAAGCGGATGGAGACGATCGACGACGAGGTGACGGATCACGCCCTGCGCTTCCTCGACGACGCGCACAAGTCGGGCAAGCCCTTCTTCCTCTGGTGGAACACGACGGCGATGCACTTCCGGACCCACCCGGCCGAGAAGCACAAGGGCAAGAGCGGCCAGGGGGACTACAACGACGTGATGGTCGCCCACGACGAGAACGTCGGGCGGATGCTGAACAAGATCGACGAGCTCGGCATCGCGGACGACACGATCGTGATGTACTCCACCGACAACGGCGTCCACTACAACACCTGGCCGGACGCCGGGATCACGCCGTTCCGGTCCGAGAAGAACACCAACTGGGAGGGCGGCTGGCGGGTGCCGGCCTTCGTGCGCTGGCCGGGCAAGATCAAGCCCGGCTCGGTGGTGAACGGCATCGTCACCCACCAGGACTGGCTGGCGACGTTCCTGGCCGCCGCCGGGGAGCCGGACATCAAGGAGAAGCTGCTCCAGGGCCACAAGATCGGCGACCGGACCTACAAGGTCTGCATCGACGGGTTCAACATGCTGCCCTACCTCACCGGCGAAGTGAAGGAGAGCCCGCGCAACTCCTTCGCCTACATCAGCGACGACGGCGACATCCTGGCCATCCGCGTACAGGACTGGAAGATGGTGCTGATGGAGCAGCGCGCCAAGCAGTTGCAGTGCTGGTTCGAGCCCTTCGTCAAGCTGCGGATCCCCAAGATGTTCCACCTGCGGCGCGACCCCTTCGAGCGCGCGGACGAGAACTCCAACACCTACTGGGACTGGTGCATCTCCCACGCCTATCTCATGTACCTGATGCAGGGGTTCGTCGCGGGCCAGATCGAGACCTTCAAGAAGTTCCCGCCCCGCCAGAAGCCGGCCTCGTTCAACCTGGACTCGGTCCTGCGGTCGCTGGAGGACGCGAGCGGCAGCGCCAACCACTGACGCCGCGCCACGGCTGAACTGACCCCTGCCTGGGTACGCCCCCGGGCAGGGGTCTTCTGTTCCCCTCGCTCAGGCCGTCCCCTTCGGCTGATCCAGCGTCTCGAGCCAGGCCTCGGCGGCCTCGAGAGCCTGGTTGGCGGCGGCGCCCCAGTGTGGCTGCTCCCGGAAGACGTTTTCCCGGCCGAGCCGCGCGAGCAGGCCTGTACGCTCCAGCTGCGCGTACAGGCCTTCGCCGATCCCGGCCAGCATGACTTTGCCCCCGTTGCCCTGGACGGTGCGGGCGTAGCGATCCAGCACGCCGATCATGGTGCTGCCGAACTCGTCGTAGCCGCGGAGAAGGAAGATCACCACCGCCTGCCGGGCCTCCTCGGCCGCCGGCAGGTTCTCCTCCAGCGTCTTGGCGGCGGCGTAGAAGAGGCTCCCGTAGGGGAAGAGCCCCGTCACCCGGCGGCTCGGCAGCTGCCGCGGCACCGGCTGCTCCCTTGGAAAGCCGCCCTTCACCGGAACCAGCTCGACCAGGCGGATGCGGTTGGCGCCCTGGAACAGGTAGAGCAGGATGGAGGTCGCGACGCCGAGCAGCACGGCGTATTGCAGGGGCATCGTCAGGGTTCCGGCGAGAGTGATGAGCATGACCGCCCGCGGGACCCGCCCGGTCTGCCAGACCGTCCGGATGGCGGTCGGCTTGATGGTCTGCACCCCGACGACGATGAGGAGCCCCGCCAGCGCCGGCATGGCGATCAGCTTCACCACGTCGGCGAAGAGCAGCACGATGACCGCGATCAGCACCCCGCAGAGGAAGTTGGCCCAGCGCGACCTCGCCCCGGCCTTGACGACCAGGGCCGTGCCGGACAAGGACCCGCCGACCGGCATGCCCTGGAAGAAGCTCGTCGCGAGATTGGCCGCTCCCTGCCCGAGGAAGTCCCCGGAGGGGTCGGGGAACTTGCCGTCCGGGTTGGGGTAGCCCTGGCTGATCCCCGCCCCCTGCACGAGCCCGATGGTGCTGAGCGCGAACGCGGGGACGATCAGGTCCAGGAGCAGCGAGAACCGGGGCAGCACGAAGCCGGGCAGGGCCCGGGGCACGCTCGTCACGTCTCCGACGAGTGGCACGACGTCGAAGCGGGCGAGCGCCGCGAGGGCGGAAGCGCCGCCGATGGCCAGGAGCAGCGCCCACTGGCTGAAGCGCCGGGTCTTCCCGAGCAGGAGCACCAGCGCGATGAACACGACGCCGACGACCACGATCGGCGGCACCACCCGGTTCAGGTTCAAGGCCGTGTCCAGGGCGCGGGCGATCGGGTTCGAGTAGGAGCTGCGGTAGCCGGTGAAGTTCGCGAGCTGGCCCAGCACGATCAGCAGGCCGACGCCGTTCAGGAAGCCGGTCATCACCGCGTGCGGCACGAAGCGCACCAGGAAGCCCATCTTGAAGAGGCCCATGGCGAGCTGGATCGCGCCCACCATGAACGCCAGCGCGAACACGACCTGCAGCTTCTGCGTCGTCCGGCACCCCGATCAGCGAGCCGCCCACCGCGAGAGACAGGGCGCCGGTCGTGGAGATGTGCATCATCTGGGAGCTGGTGAAGAGCGCCCCGACCGGCGTGGCGACGATCATGGCGTAGAGGCCGGTCAGGGGACTGATGCCGGCGAGCAGAGCCGAGGCCATGCTGTCGGGGATGGAGGCGATGCCCGTGATGAGGCCGGCGGTCAGGTCCGGGCCCAGGTTCTTGCGATCGAAGGCCAATCGTCGTTTCAGGTCGTCGAGCATCTGCATGTTTCAGCCAGCCTCACCGGCCTTCGTTCGCCGGTCGATCGCGGTGCCACCATCGCGCGACCCGCGTGACCGGGCCGCGCAGCAGCAGGTAGGGGACGAAGGCGAGCAGGATCGCGATGAGGACCGCCTCGACGGGATGGAACGTCTCGAACACGATCGCCTGGTAGATGATGTCCATGCCCAGGCCCAGGAGGATGATCCGGGCCGTGGCGATCAAACCCTCGTTCAGGCGACCGCTGGACCTTCGCCGGCTGGGTGAGCATGGTCCAGAGGAACGGGGAGCGCCCGGCCCGGGCGTCCCGGAGGCCGTCGCGCACGGCGGCGATCGTCACCATGACGGGCTGGAGGACGAAGCGGAAGGTCATCGGCCCGCCGGGACGATCGAGCAGGTTCCGCCAGAGGCGCCGCAGCTCGTCGGCCGAGAGGCCGTGCCACGCCACGCCCAGGACGACGAGGGCGACGATCAACACGGTGGTCAGCCGAGCCAGCAGGACCTGGGTCTTCGACGCCGTCTGTGTCATCGCCTCTTCCCTCCCGCGCCGCATCGAGATCCGCGATCGCCCAACGGGGGTGTCAGCTCTCGCTGCCTTCGTGCCGGGCGGCGGCCTGCGCCCGCTGCCAGGGCCAGTGCCCGCTCACGTCCAGCTCGAGGGCGAAGCTGAGGAAGGTCCGGATCGCCACGATGGCGGCCAGGACTCGCCAGGGCCGACAACGTGGGCTCGAGGACCAGGGTGCCGATGATGTCGGCGATCACGAGAAGCTCGAGGGCGAGCAGGATCGCCCGGCCGAGGTCGGCCCGCAGCGCGTCGTACGCGGCCGGGAAGGCGCCGCCGCGCCTCAGGCGCCTCGCGAAGACCCCTGCCGCCAGGAGCGCGCCCACCAGCAGCACGGCGACGCCGGCGAGCTCGACGACGCGCGCGGCGCCGGCGACGAAGTGCTCGTGGCCCATGACCCCTACACCAGGCGCAGCGCCACGGCGAAGAAGGCGAACACCCCGACGAGGATGAGAACGAACGCGGCCGCGTACAGCGGCGTCTGCTTGCCCCCCGTCGTGGTGCCGGCGATGGCCGCGTAGCTCCCGCTCCACAGGTAGCGACGCATCCACCGGTACTCCCAGAGCGAGATGACGAGCGCCGCGACGCCGCACCCGATGAGCGCGAGCCCCAGGTACCGCGGGGCGTCCGGAAAGCGCGCGGGCGTGGCCCCGGGCAACTCCTGCATGGTGTCCAGGAACTGGACGATCGCGAAGCCGAAACCGATCAGCGACACCGCGGTGCGCGCCCACGCCATCATCGTGCGCTCGAGGGCGAGCCGCGTGCGCAGCCAGGCGAAGTGGCTCTCGGCCGTCACGCGAACCTCGAACCGATCGGGATGTCCGCCGGCGGGCTGGTCGCTCATCGTCTCGTGGCCCTGCTCAGGCGAGGGCCTTGGCCTTGAGCTTCCCGAACTCGTCCTGGTTGATGGTGCCGGCATCGAGAAGCGCCTTGGCGTCGGCAATCTGCTCCGCCGGCGACTTGCCGGCCACCCGCCGGATGTAGGCGTCGGTGTCGGACTTCACCCGCTCCTGGGTGGCGCGCTGCCGCTCGGCCATGCCCTTGCCGCGGCTGATCACGTAGACGAGCGCCGTGAGCATCGGCAGGAAGACGAGCCCGACGATCCACAGGGCCTTCGCCAGCCCCCCGACCTCGGTGTCCCGGAACAGGTCGACCACCACATGGAAGAGGATCATGAGGTACGCGACGAACATGAAGCTCGAGAAAATCAGCCAGAGAATGTCCCAGAAATTGCTCATGTCAAGGCCTCCTTGGAGTCTGTGGATCGTACACCACAAGGTCCGCAACGAAAAGGAGAGGGGGCGCGCCGTTGGGCGCGCCCCCTCTCACCCGCCTGTGCCTGGGAGGATCAGGCCTTCGGCAGCTCCATCGCGAGGAAGAGGCTCGCGCCCTTGCGGTTCACGAGCACGAGCGCCGGCCGCTCGCCCGAGCTCTTGGCCGCGGCGCGCAGCTCCGCGGCGTCCGCCACCGGCTTGCGGTTCACTTCCTCGATCACGTCACCCGGCTGGATCCCGGCGAGCGCCGCCGGACCCGCGGGGTCCACCTCCGCCACGAGCAGGCCCTTGCGCGACTCGAGGCCCAGCTCCCGGGCGTCCTCCGGCGTGACCGGCCGGACCGAGAGGCCCAGGCGGCCGCCCTCGGCCGGCTCGCCCGTCGCATCCGCCGTCTGCGTCGAAGGCAGCTCGCGCAGCTTCACGCTCACCGTCTTCTCGCCCCCGTCGCGCACGAGGCCGAGGGTCACCGTCGACCCGGGCGTCGAGGACGCGATCCGGTTGCGCAGCGCGTTGCCGTCGCTCACCGTCACGCCGTCGATCGAGACGATCACGTCGCCGCGCTCGAGACCCGCCTTCTCCGCGGGGCTGTCCGGGCTCACCGAGCTCACCAGGGCGCCGCGCTCGTCCTTCAGCCCGAGGCTCGCCGCCATCTCCGGGCTCACGCCCTGGATCGCGACGCCGAGCTGGCTGCGCTGCACCCGCCCGCCCTTGACCAGCTGGGTCATCACGCTCTCCGCCATCCGCGACGGAATCGCGAAGCCGATCCCGATGTTCCCGCCCGAGGGCGAGACGATCTGGGAGTTGATGCCCACGAGCTGCCCGGCGGTGTTCACGAGCGCCCCGCCCGAGTTGCCCTGGTTGATCGGCGCGTCGGTCTGCAGGAAGTCCTCGAAGCTGCCGTCGCCCATCCCGGTCGCGCGTCCCTTCGCGCTCACGATCCCCATCGTCACCGTCTGGCCGATGCCGAGCGGGTTGCCGAACGCGAGCACGACGTCGCCCACCCGCAGGGCGTCCGAGTTCCCGAACGGCCAGCGCGGGAAGGCCCGCCGCCTCGATCTTCAGCACCGCCAGGTCGCTCGCCGCGTCCGTGCCCACCACCTTCGCCGTGAAGCTCCGCTTGTCCTGGAGCTCCACCCGGACCTTGTCCGCACCGTCGACCACGTGGTTGTTGGTCAGCAGGTAGCCCTCGGCGCTCACGATCACGCCCGAGCCGAGCCCGCCCTGCCGCCGAGGCGCCATGTCGGGCATCGGCTGGCCGAAGCCCCGGCCGAAGAACGGCATCTCGCCCCCGTCGCCGCCGAAGGGCATCGCCGCCGGCTTCACCAGCCGCTCCGAGCGAACGGTCACGATGCTCGGCGCCACGCGCGCCACGAGCTCCGCGTAGCCGCTCGCCGCCGGCACGGGCGCCACGCCCACCGCCGAGTGAACGGCTTCGAGGCTCCCCGCCTGCGCGTCCCGGCCCACCAGAGCGGCGCCCACCAGGCCGCCCGCCAGCAGTCCGGCCGCGGTCACGACACCCACCATTCTGCGCATCTGTCTCCTCCTGCTCCGCGGATCCCGGCCGGAAGCGGCCTGGTCCGCGTCGCGATTTCTGAAGAGAAGATACGGGGCGCGGGGTTACCGGAGGCTTGCCCCCGGATTACAGATCGGTAATGCGGGCGGGAATCCGGAGGCGGAAGGCGGCGCCCTGGCCCGGGCTCGACTCGACCGTGGCCTCGCCCCCGTGCGCGCGGGCGATCGCCCGCACGAGGCTCAGGCCCAGCCCCAGGCCCCGCTCCGAGCGGCTCTGGTCGCCGCGATAGAGGCGGTCCCAGATCCGCGGCAGGTCCTCCGGGGAGATGCCGGGGCCGTCGTCCGCGCACTCGAAGACGACCCAGGGGCCCTCGGTGCGAGCGGAAAGGCGCACGTGCCCGCCCCGCGGGGTGTACTTGAGCGCGTTGTCGACCAGGTTGGCCAGGGCCTGCCGCAGCCGGACCCGGTCGGCCAGAACCGCGAGGCCGTCGGGGGCCTCGAACGCGAGCGCGATCCCCTTCTCCTCGGCCACGTCCTCGTACAGCTCGACGCTCTCGCGGAGCGACTCCCGGGCGTCGAGGCGCTCGCGCCGGAGCGCCATCGCCCCGTTCTCCGCTTCCGAGATGTCCATGAGCGTGGTGAGCGTCGACGAGACGCGGTCGGCTTCCTCCACCGCCGCGGAGAGCGAGCGGCGCAGGGCCTCCGCGTCCGCGCCGTCGCTCAGCCCCTCCTCCAGCTCGGCCCGCAGCCGCGCCAGCGGCGTGCGCAGGTCGTGGGCCACGTTGTCGAGCGATCCGGTCAGGCCCGCGATCAGGGCCTCGATGCGGTCCAGCATCCCGTTGAACAGGCGGGACAGGTCGTCGAGGGGGTCTCCGTCGCCGCGCACCGGCACCCGGACGGAGACCTGCCCCGTGCGCACGATCCCCCCGAGCACCGCGTTGAGCCGCCGCAGCGGAGCGAGGGCCGAGCGGGTGATGAGGACGCCCCCCACCACGGCGAAGAAGAGGCTCGAGACGAACAGCAAGGCGGCGGCGGCACGGAAGCGCCGGAGGATGTCGGAGCGGACCTCCGTGCTCTTGCCCACCTGGAAGAGCGTGCCGTCCCCGAGGCGGATCGAAGCCACCTCGAAGGCGGCGCCGGGCCCGGGCAGGAGCGTCCAGCCCGGCTCCGACTCCGAGCCGGGCGCGACCAGGCTCCGGAGGTCGAGGCCGATCCAGGACGACGGCACGCTCGCGAAGAGAGCCTCCGCCCGCGACCCCAGCACGCGCACGAAGAGGCCCTCGTGCCGGCCCGCCATGCGGTCCGAGGCCACCGCCTCCCGCACCGCGTCGAGGCCGCTGCGCCGGTACTGCGCGACGTACTGCTGCAGCGCGGAGAGAACGAGGTCCCGGTCCCGCTGCGCGAGGGCGGAGGCGAGGAGGGCGTAGGTCAGGAGGACGAGCGCCAGGCCGCTCGCCACGAAGAGCCCCGCGTACCACAGGCCGAGGCGGAGGCCGAAGGCGCCCGGCAGCCGCCCGCCGGGCTCAGGACGCGCGGAGGACATATCCCATGCCGCGCGCGGTCTGCAGCAGCTTCGGCTCGAAGTCCCTGTCGATCTTCTCGCGCAGGCGGTGCACGAGCACGTCCACCACGTTCGTCCCGGGGTCGAACGCGTAGTTGTAGACGTGGGACAGGATCATGGTCTTCGAGACGACCTTGCCCGCGTTGCGCATCAGGTGCTCGAGCAGCGCCTGCTCCTTCGGCCGCAGGTCGATCTTCGTCCCGCCGCGGCGCACCTCGCGCCTGAGCAGGTCCATCTCGAGGTCGCCCACGGCGAGCCGGGTGGCCTCGGGGACGCCGGTGGCGCGCCGGACGAGGGCCTGGATGCGCGCGAGGAGCTCCGCGAAGGCGAAGGGCTTCACCATGTAGTCGTCCCCGCCCGCCTGCAGGCCCCGAACGCGGTCGTCCACCGAGTGGCGCGCGCTCAGGATGAGGACAGGCGTGCGCACGCCGCGTCGTCGCAGCGCCTCGACGAGCGCCCGTCCGTCGAGGCCGGGCAGCATCACGTCGACGATCGCCGCGTCGTACGGGGTGGCGATCGCCATGTCCAGGCCCTCGCGCCCGTCCGGAGAGTGATCGACGGCGAAGCCCGCCTCGCGGAGCCCCTTCGCCACGAAGGCCGCGATCGTCTCGTCGTCTTCGACGATCAGGACGCGCATGGGCCGCCCTTCATCGGAACCCCGCGGCAGACGGCCCGGGCGCGACGAGGCACTCGTCGATGCGCTCGGTCAGGTAGGGGAAGAAGGGATTCGAGGACAAGCGGAGCAGCGCGTCCAGACTGACGACGAGGGCGCCCCGCTCGCCGCGAACCGCCAACGCGCCGAGACGGACCCCGAAGTCCTCGGACGGGTCGGGCTGCATTCCGTAAAGAGCGTCGCCTGGCGGGAACGGCAGGGCGACGTGCGACAGCGAGTAGATCTCGGCCGGGTACGACACGCCCAGCGGCCGGCTCTGCTCGTCCACGCCGCCCGCCTCGGTCGTGCGCGCCACCACTTCGGGGCTGGCAGGGCTCGCATTCGCCACGATCGTGGTCCGGTACCGGCGCGGCGGCGGCGGGAGGATGCGCGCCAGGCGGCTCTCGTCAGGGGAGAGCAGCAGCGGGCCGAGCTTGGCGGCGTGGTTCAGGTCGAACAGGACGAGCTCGCTGCCGTTCGACGGAAGATGGGTGTAGAGCCCCGACACGATCGCGCGCGCGGAAACGGTGAAGTCCGCCACCGACTGGAACGTCAGGATCGGCGGGAGCTCGGCGAGCCGCCCTTCGCGCGCGTACCGCGCCGTCTGCCTCTGGATCGCCACGGTCAGGCCGTGCGCCTGCCGGGCGGCGTTGACGGGGAACGAGTTGTACTTGAACGGGTTGAACTCGGGCAGGACACCCAGCCAGGCGGCCTTGGCGAAGGCGGGCAGGACCGCGGGAAGTCCGGCCAGGCCCGCGAAGCGCGCGTGGGTCGTGATGCCGATCATCGGCGAGAGGAGGACGAGCCGGTCCGGCCGTGGCGAGGACGCCTCCTCGAGCGCGTCGAGCGCGTGCTTCACCGCCAGCGCCCCGCCTTGCGAGTAGCCGACGAGGTGCAGCGGCTTCCCGGGGCCCGACCGCCGGACGGCCTCCCGGACCGCCAGGCGCGTCGCCGCCTGCCAGTCCTCCCACGCAACCGCCGTGAGCGCGCCCGGAACCGTGCCGTGGGCGGGCAGGCGGATCACGACCGACACGTAGCCGTGGGCGAGGTACTGACGGGCGACGTGGCGCAGGCTGTAGGGCGAATCGGTCAGACCGTGGAGAAAGACCGCCGCGCCCGCGGGCGGCCCGTCGGGGGAGAGCACGTACGAGCGGTTCCAGTCCTGCGCGAAGCTCCCGGGATGGACCGGGCTGCCGTCGAAGTAGCGGTTGGACGGCACCCGGTCTGCCTCGTCCAGCTTCTGCGTGAGCTCGGTCCGCAGCCGGTCGAAGATCGACGCCTCGGCCTTCAGGTAGCCGGCCCAGTCCGCGGCGTCGATCTCCTCCGCCCGCAGCTCGTGTGGAACGTACTTGTGCCACGGCCGCAGGGGAGGGCCCTGCTGGGACTGCCATGCCCGCCCGACGAAGAGCGTCACCCCGACGAGCGCGGCGCCCGCCAGAGCGCGCCTCGCAAGACGCGTCACGGCGGACTGGCCCCTCACTTCGCGGCGGGCAGGTACACGGCCGAGGGGGCGAAGAGCTCCGCGTCGGGCACCTCGGTCCTCACGCTCACGTCCACGAGACGCCCCTTCTCTCCGCGGACGGCCATGAAGGTCAGCAGGCGCTGGCGGCCGAGATGCGCCGCGATCTCGTCGAAATGCGGCTTCAACGAGGCCGGCACGCCGGGGCCGAGAGCGAAGAGCTCTCCGCCCGTCGCTTCGGCCAGACGAGCGAGGTTCTCCTGTCCGTTGAGGACGAGAGTGAACTGGCGGGCCCGATGCCCGCCCCCCGGGTAGAACACGGCCCAGACGTTCGTGTTCTGGACCTGGGCGCGCCGGATCAGGGGGTCGACGTCGGGGAGGACGGGTCCCTGGTGCCGCCCGGCAAAGAAATCGACCCCCGTCGAGATCAGGAGGATGGAGCGCCTCTCTCCGGCCTTCGGCCAGCGTCTGAGCAGGTCCATCGCCGCCACGTAGGGGCTGGAAGAGGACCCCGCCGCTCCCATGGGCGGGCGCAGGGCGCGCCCGGCCGCCTCGTGGTCCGTCGTGAAGTCCTGGGCCAGCGTCGCCACGCCGAAGCGGAGGTACCCCACGGCGACGTGGGTCGTCGCCGGCAGCGCCATGATGAACTGCCGGAGGTCGTTCCAGTTGTCGGCGGCGCCGCGGGCGATCGTGTCGTCGATGAGGATTGCCAGGTGCAGCTTGTCGTTCTCGGCCCAGCCGGCGACCGGCTTGCGCTCGTTCCCGAGGAATACCTGGACGTCGTCCTTCGAGATGGCCGGCGCGCCCTCTCCACTCACCGTCGTCACCGTGAAGGTGACGGGACGGGGAGCCTCGGCCGGCGCTTGCGCCCAGCTCGAGCCGGCGCACGCGAGCGAGAGCGCTCCGAGGAACGGGTACGCCCTGGCGATGCCGCGTCGCACTCTCATCTCGTTTCCCCCGGTTGAGCGAAGTCTATCGCGTCGCTCGAGTCCGAGAAAGCCCCCCGCGCCCAGCGCCTTGCCCGGGCCGCCGGGCCGGGTTGACACACGGGCAAGGCCACGCGAAGACAAGGCAACGATCTTCGGCCTGCGGTATCGGGGCCGGCAGCCGGGTGTTCGGCGGCTTCAAGGTCGAGGGCAGCCGCAACTCCGACGGCTCGACGCGCGCGTACAGCGCGTTCGCCACGGGGCTCAACTACACGTTCTGACCACGGCCCGTGCCCCCGGCGACGCCGGAGGCACGGGCCACGCCTAGTCCAGTCCTAGCAGGGCCGGCCGCTCACTTCGCCGCGGGCAGGAACACGGAGGAGGGGGTGAAGAACTCCGCGTCGGGCACCTCGGTCCTCACGTCCACCCGCACGTGCCGCCCCCTCGTCCCACGCTCGGCCGCGAAGGTCAGGAGGTACTGGCTGCGGAAGTAGGCGAAGATCTGGTCGAAGTGCGGCTTCAGCGAGACCGGCACGCCGATGCCGAGGGCGAAGAGCTCCCCCCCCGTCTCGTCCGCCACGCGGGAGAGGTTGTTCTGGCCGGTCCAGGCATAGTTGAAGCTGCGGCCGCGCTTCGTGGCGCTCGGGTAGTACACGGCCCAGATGTTCGTGTTCTGGGTCTGGGCCAGCCGGGTCAGGGGAACGACGTCGGGGAAGGTCGGCCCCGAGCTCGCCCCCCGGAAGTAGTCGAAGCCCGACGAGATCAGGATGATGGAGCGCCGCGGCCCGGTGTTCGGCCAGCGCCGCAGGAGGTCGATCGTGGCCAGGTAGGGGCTGGAGGGCCCCCTCAGCCCCATGGGGACCCGCAGCGCGTCGGCGGCCAGCTGGTGGTTCGGCGTGAAGTCCTGGGCCAGCCTCGTCCCGTTGTTGCTGAGGTACCCCACGGCGATGTGCGTCGTCGCGGGCTGCTCCATGATGAACGCCCGGAGGTCGTTCCAGTTGCTGGCCGCGCCGCGGTCGATCGAATCGTCGATGAGGATCGCCAGGAACAGGTTGTCGTCCTGCGCCCAACCGTCGACCGGCGTGGCATTGTTCCTGACGAGCAGCTTGACGTCGGCCTTGGTGACCGGCGCGCTCTGTCCACCCACACTCGTCACCGTGAAGGTGACCGGACCGGAGGGCGTCGTCGGCGTCTGCGCCACGAGCGAGCTGGCGCCGACGAGAAACATCACCCCGAGAAACGAACAGACCCTGGCAACGCCGCGCTGCAACATCATGTCTCGACCTCCTGTGGTTTCCGGAATCAGCCGGGGCCCAGCCACGCCCCGGCTCCGCCTGGAGCCAGAGCCAGACTCTTCATTGACGGGCTCGACCGGACTCTCGAAAGGCTGACACCGGGGATGGGTTGCTGTCAAGCAAGAGCAAACCGGCCAGCCGCCAACCGGCCGAGGGTGCGCCTCGAGGGGCCGGGCGCCCTTCAGGAGACGGCCGCGAACGAGAACACGAGGAAGGCCCGGGACTCCACGGCCTTCCCCTGGCGGGTGGCCGGACGGTACTTCCACTGGCGCGCGGTGTCGGCCGCGGCCCCGTCGAACGCGCTCGGCGGTGACACGATGCGAACGGCGGTGACCGCACCCCGGCTCGAGATGTCCGATTCGAGGATCACCTTGCCGCTTCCCATGACGTTGGGCGGAAACGGAGGCGCCACGACCGAGGTCGGCCAGGGGAGCTCGTCGGGCGCGACCGTGTTCCTGTAGCTCGGGCTCGTCGGGGCCGCGAACAGGAGAACGGGCGGCCTGAAGAAGGCGAGCGCGAGGACGCGGCTCGCCACCGCTCGCCCCCCCTCGCGCGCCGGCTCGAAGCGCCAGGACGGGATGGCCTCGCCCAGCAACGCGCCGAAGGGGGCCACGTCCTGGACGATGCTCGCACCGACGACGGCGCCGGCCGCGTCGAGGTTCACGTCATAGGCGGCGATCCCTCCGGACTCGGCGTTCCAGGGGGCGGCCCCAACCCGGGCCGTGACGAGGCGCGGCGGCCTCCACTCGCCCTGTGCCGCGGCCGTGGCCACCGCGAGAAAGAGGCCGATCGTGGCACCGACGCGCATGTGAACCTCCAGTCCCTCTGCTTCTCAGCCGGGAGTGTACCCGAGCCCCTGCGCGTGCGCCACGGGGCGAGCGCGCCTCCGCGATCGTGGGCAGCCCCTCGACGTAGGCGTAGTAGGGCTTCACGTCGAACTTGCGCGCCGTGTTGTCGGACGACATGTAGCGTACGGACCCGAAGATCTTCCGCTCGGGCGGCCACGGCCGGTCGAAGAGGCCGAAGCACCAGAGGATGCCGGTGTAGGAGTTGGGGTCGCGGCCGTCGAGCGCGTACTTGTTGTTGAGGTGCTCGAGCGTGCGGTAGGCCTCGGCGGGGGAGGCCGACCACTCGAGCACCTTCTTGCCCCACAGCATCCGCAGGTAGTTGTGGATGGTGCCGGTCGCCACCAGCTCGCGCTGCGCCGCGTTCCACAGCGGGTCGTGGGTCGCGCCGTTCTCGAGCTCCTCGGCCGTGTAGAGCCAGGGCCGGGGGTCCGCCGCGTGCGCCCCGAGGGTCTGGAGCGCCCACGCCGGCAGCGCCGTCTCGAGGCTCGCCGCGTCGGCGCGGCGGGACCAGTGCCACTGGAAGCCGACGTCTCTCCAGGTGAGCGCCTCGTCGAGGAAGGAGTTCACGTCGGGGTCGTCGCAGAAGAAGCCCTCGCGCTTGCCCCGGTTGTGGAGCCGCAGCTCGTCGGGGGACCACTTCCCGGTCGTGGCGAGAGCCGCCTCCACGACCTCCTCGATCGAGACGTGGCCGAAGTGGAGGTACGGCGAGAGCCCGCTCGCGTGGCCCTCGGCGGGCGAGCACGGCTCCGAGCGCTCCTCCGCGTACCCGCGCAGCCGCTTCTTCAGGAACGCGCGCAGGCGCGCGCGCGCGGCCGGCGTCCCGCCCGGCATCCCGTCGACCGGCGGCACCGTGGCGTCGAGGGGCAGGGCGTCCACGAAGGCCGCGACGTCCTTCGCCTTCCACGCGTCGAAGGGGGCCTTCACGCGCTTCGTCGCCACGTCCGGGATCCGCGGCTTCGCCGCGGCGCGGTGCGGCCAGGCCTCGGCGAAGGCCTTGTGGATCCGCGGGCGCAGGTGCGCGGCGGCGGACACCGCGGGGCCGAGAAGCGACAGCGGGACGACCGAGTTCGAGTCCACGGCGAAGACCGGGACCTCGACCTTCCGGGCGAGGGCCTCGGCCTGGGGCGGGACGATGAAGCAGGGGAAGTCGTCGGTCACGACCAGGCACGCGCGCTCGGAGAGCCTTCGGAGGAGGCCGCGACCCTGGCCCTTCCCGGTCTCGACGAAGGGCCAGTAGTTGAGGCCGAGCTCGCCCGCGCGCGCGGCATTCGCCTGCATGCCCTCGAGGACGAAGCGGTGGTGCCGCCGGCTCGCCCACGGGTAGTCGATCCGCAGCCCCTCGTACACGACGAGCGGCTTGCCCAGCTCCTCCGCGCACCGCAGCGCGTAGTCGAGCGCGTGGTTGCGCTCGAGCCGGCGGTAGATCTGCATCCAGTAGAGGACGTAGTCGCCGCCGGCGGCGACCGGCGCGTCGTTCAGGCGGCGCAGGCGCGATTGCCTGTAGCCCACGGGTCCCATCTTATCCTCCGGCCGCCCCGGGCTCCGCCCGCGCGGGGGAGAGGTGGAGCGCTCGACTCACCGGGGAACCGCATGGGACACTCGAAGCGGCTCGCGGGTGCCGGGCCTCCCGGAGGGAACCATGAGATCGCCGATCGCTGCCGGCGCGCTGGCGACCGTGCTCGCCGCCACTCTCGCGGCCGGCGGGCCGCAGGTCCCGGGCCAGGCGACGAGCTTCCCTGCCGCCGTCGAGGAGGTGCTCGTCGACGTGGTGGTCGCCGACCGCGACGGCACCCCGGTCGGCGGCCTGACCCGCGACGATTTCGTCCTGGCCGAGGATGGGGCGCTGCAGGCCGTCGTCAGCTTCGAGGCGGTGGATGTCGTGCCGGGCGCGGCCCGCGACCCGCTCGCGCCGCTGCCGACCGTCTCCGCCAACCCGGCCGCCGGCGGCCGGTCACCCGGCCGGACGTTCTTCCTGGTCTACGACGACGTGCGCATGACCCTGGCCCAGGGCGAAGCGTCCCGGCGCGCCCTCTCGGACTTCCTGCGGACGAGGGTGGACGACGGCGACAACCTCCTGTTCGTGACGACGAGCGGCTCTGTCTGGTGGGGAGCGCGGGTGACCGACGGCCGCGACGACGTGCTGGCCCTGATCGATGGCCTGAAGGGCCGCTTCGCCCGGGAGCTCCTTCCCGACCAGATGAGCGACGCCGAGGCGTTCCGGATCGTGGTCCAGCGGGACGCCGAGACCTTCGAGCACGTCCTGCGCCGCTACAAGAGGATGGTGCCGGGGGAGGTCGTGCCCCTGCAGGAGGTCACGGGCTTCCTGAACGGGACGGAGTGCGACCCCCGGACCCTCCCGAGCGGCATCGTCGACATGAACCCCGGGATCGTCTGCGAGGCGGCCCGCGTGACCCACCTGCAGGCCGTCGCCCGGCTGCGGGACACCCTCGGCTTTCTCGAGCGAGGCCTCGCGGCCCTCGCCGGCGTGCGCGGGCGCAAGTCCGCGATCCTCGTCTCGCCCGGCTTCTACTACGACGTCGAGGTTCCGGAGTTCCGGCGGGTGGCCGCGGCGAGCCGCCGGGCCAACGCTCCCGTCTACTTCCTGAATGCCGCGGGCCTGCCGGATCTGCCGCTCGAGATGTCGGCCCAGTTCGGGCAGCCGATCGCCCCCGGGGACGTCTCCCTGGCCCTGAGGGACGGCCGGGAGGCCGCGGGGGGAGCCGAGGTCATCGCCCACGACACGGGCGGCGCCGTGGTCCAGAACACGAACGATCTCACCCGGGGGCTGCGCCGCGTCGCGGACGAGGCCCGCCGCTACTACCTCCTCGGCTACACGTCGACGAACCCGGCGCGCGACGGGAAGTACCGCAAGATCCAGGTGACGCTCGCTCCCCGCGCCCCGGACCGCGAGGGCTGGGAGGTTCGCGCGCGCCGGGGCTACTACGCCCCGAAGGACGGCGAGGCTCCACGAGACGCCGACGCGCCGGTGCGCGAGGCTCTCGCCTCTCCCTTCGACCTTTCCGGCCTGCCCGTGAGGCTCGCCGCGTACGCCTTCGAGGAGACGGCGCCCGGCCGGATCCGCTGCCTGCTCGTGGGCGAGGTCGACGTCCGCTCCGTCTCGTTCCGCGAGGAGGAGGGGCGCTCCCTGGCGAGTCTCGACTTCGCCTTCACGACCACGGCGAGAGAGGGCGGCAGCACCACCGAGCACGCGCAGCGGGTCGACATGAAGCTGCTGCCGGCCACCCGCGAGAAGCTCGCCCGCGACGGCCACGTCGTGACGCACGAGGTCGAGCTGCCGGCCGGGGTGCACCAGGCCCGGATGGTCGTCCGCGACGTGGCGTCCGGACGGATCGGGAGCGTGATCCACCGGATCGACATCCCCGAGCCTGGCTCCTTCCGCCTCTCGACCCCCCTCGTCTCGGACACGCTGGAGCCGGTCCTCAAGGGGACGCCGCCCCGTCTCGTTCCGATCGCGCGGCGCGAGTTCCGGGCAGGGAGCCGGGTCTTCCTGTCCCTCGACGTGTTCGGCGCCGAGAGGGGAGACGTCACCGGTCGGCCGCGCGTGTCGATGGGCTACGAGGTCATCCGGCCGGACGGCGAGGTTCTGACGAAGCTCGTGACGAGGCCGATCGACCCCACGCCCGAGGGCGCGCTGCACCGCCTGGTCGGCTTCACGCTCGAGGGTGCCGGGCCCGGTGAGTACCGGATCGAAGGGGAGGTCGTGGACGAGCAGACCGGCAAGGTGCTGCTGTTCACGGAGCCCTTCAAGGTGAAACACGGCTCCTGAGAGGTGGGCGCCCGACGGGCTCACTTTCCGGACAGGGCCGCGAGCAGCTGCTCGTCGAGCGCCGCGTGCGGAGGGTCGAGCCCGCCCTCCCTCTCGAGAGCCTGGAGCGCCTCGACGCAGCGGTGCGCCCCGTCGGCCCGGTCCTGCTGCAGGTAGCCGAGGCCGGCCCGGAAGAAGCTCTCGGCCGCGGCCGTCGCGCTGCGGGCGATCCCGCCGCGGCCTTCGGCCTGGTAGCCCGCGACCCGCACGAGCGCGTCGGGCCAACCCTGGTCCGCCGCGGCCTGCAGCCAGCGGGCGGCCTCGCGCTCGTCCTTTGGCCCGCCCCGCCCGCTCTCGTAGAGGAGACCGAGGTTGAACTGGCCCGTCGCGTCGCCGCCGTCCGCCGCCTTGCGATACCAGCGCGCCGCCTCCTGCAGGTCGCTCCGGACGCCGCGTCCCCGCTCGTACATCGAGCCGAGGTTGTTCTGGGCCTCCGCGTGCCCCTGGGCGGCCGCCGCCCGGTACCAGCGCACGGCCTCGCGCTCGTCTCTCTCGACGCCGCGCCCCTCCGCGTAGAGGGCGCCGGTCGCGAACTGCGCCGTGGCATCCCCGCGTCGGGCCGCCGCGCGGAACCAGCGCGCGGCCTCGGCGTCGTCGCGCGGGACGCCTCTCCCGCGGGAGAGCATCACCCCGAGATTGAACTGGGCGTTGAGGTCGTCGAGGAGCGCCGCGGAGCGGTACCACTTCACGGCTGCCCGCTCGTCTCGTGAGGCGCCGAACCCGTTGGCCAGCATCCAGCCGAGGTTGAACATCGCGGCGGGGTGGCCCTTCTCGGCGGCCGCGCGGTACCAGCGCACCGCCGCCTCCTCGTCGCGCGCAATGCCGACCCCGTGCGCGCAGGCCTGGCCGAGCTCGTACTGGGCCGCCGGGAGGCCTTGCTCGGCGGCGGCCCGGAACCAGCGGACGGCTTCGGTCTCGTCACCCGCCCCGCCGCCCGTCCCGGCGAGCTGGAGGGCCAGGGCGAGCTGCGCCTCCGCGAGCCCCTTCTCGGCCGCGAGGCGGAGCCATCGTTGCGCCTCTGCCTCGTCCCGGGGAACCTGCTTGCCCGCCCGGTAGAGGCCGGCCAGGCGGAACGCGGCCTCGGGCTGGCCCTTCTCCGCGGCGGCACGGAGCAGCCGGAGGGCCTCGTCGGGGTCGCGGGAGACACCCCGGCCCGCCTCGTGCGCTCGGGCCAGCCCCAGCAGCGCGTCGGGCTGACCCTGCGCGGCGGCATCCTCGAGCAGGCGCGTCGACTCGGGGAGGAGCGCCTCGGCCGCGCGCGGGTCCGACCGCACCGCGTCGCCTTCGGCGTAGATCCGGCCCAACCGAGCCTGGGCCGCGGCGTGACGCTGCCGCGCGGCGGCCTTCAGCCAACGAACGGCTTCGCGCTCGCCCGCCGGGCCGCCGCGCGCCAGGTAGGCCAGCGCGAGCTGGTACTGCGCCTCGGCGTCGCCTCGCTCGGCGGCGGTGCGCAGAGCCGCCGGGTGGAGGAAGCGCGCCTCGTCCTGCGGCACCGTGCTCCCCGCGAACAGGAGCACGAGAAGCCCTCCAGCAACCCGCACCCTCACATCATAGGCGTCCCGGCCACCGAGGGGTCCGCGTGCGTGACGTGGGCGGCTGCGCGCCCGGGCGTTGTACGATACCCGCGCGGCCCCTTCCGCGGGCGCGCGCCATGATCCGACGCCAGGCACCTTTCGCCGTCCTCGTCGTCCTGTGGGCGCTCGCCTCCGCGTCCTGCGCGACGTCCGGCAGTCGCCGGCAGCCCCCGCCCCCTCCGCCTCCACCGCCCGGCCAGGCCCTCACCCCGGAGCCGCCCGTCCCCGTCGACGACGAGCCGCTGCCGGTCAGGGTCGTGGAAGAGCCGATCGTGGTGGCGGCCTGGGCGGAGCCGCGGCAGCTGCCGGCGGGGGGAGGCCAGGTCCAGATCATCGTGCGCATCCAGAAGCGGGGCGGGCGGCGTTTCCCCGGCGTCGAGGTCCGCCTGCGGGCCTCGCCCGGCTCCCTCTACTCCGGTGGCCGCGTCCTCGTCACCGACGCCCAGGGCATGACGCGCGACCGGCTGACCACGCGGAAGACCGCCGTCGTCACCCTCAACGCCGGCGGCACCCGCTACCGCTTCCAGGTGCCGGTGGCCGAGGCCCCCTAGCGGAGACACCATGCGACCTGCCGACCCCGGAGTCGTGGGCGACCTCGAGCGGATCCTCTCGCCCGACCGCGTTCTCTCGCGCCCGATCGACCGCCTCGGCCGCTCCGCCGACGCGTCGATCTACCGGCTGATCCCGGAGGCGATCGTCCGGCCGCGCAGCATCGGCGAGATCCGCGATCTGCTCGCCTGGGCCACGCGCCGCGGCCGCCACCTGACCTTCCGGGCCGCGGGCACCTCGCTCTCGGGGCAGGCGGTGAGCGACGACGTCCTCGTCGAGATCGGCCCGTTCTTCCGCGGGGCGCGGGTGCTCGACGACGGGGCGCGGGTCTGGTCGCAGCCGGGGGTGATCGGCGCCCACCTGAACCGCCTCCTCGCCGCCCACAAGACCCGTCTCGGGCCCGACCCGGCCTCGATCGACGCGGCCATGGTCGGCGGCATCCTCGCCAACAACTCCTCCGGGATGTGCTGCGGCGTCGCGCAGAACAGCTACCACACGCTCGACTCGCTCCGCGTCCTCCTCGCCGACGGCGCCGAGGTCGACACCGCGCAGCCCGACGCCGACGACCAGCTCCGGCGGGCGCGGCCGGCCCTGCACGCCGAGCTCCTCGCCCTGCGCGACGAGATCCGCCGCGACGAGGCCCTCGCCGCCCGCATCCGTCACAAGTTCTCGACCAAGAACACGAGCGGCTACAGCCTCAACGCCTTCGTGGACTTCGACCGGCCCGCGGACATCCTCGCCCACCTCATGGTCGGCTCGGAGGGGACGCTCGGCTTCGTGGCGGAGACGACCTTCCGCACCGTCCCCGAGCCGCCCGCGCGCGCGACGGCCCTCGTCTACTTCGCCGACCTCGAGGAGGCCGGGGCCTCGGTGGCGCCGCTCGCCGCGGCGGGGGCGGACGCCCTCGAGATCCTCGACGCCGCCTCGCTGCGCTCCGTCGCGACCGAGCACCCGCTGCCCTTCGCGATCGAGAGGCGCCACGCGGCGCTCCTCGTCGAGTTCCGCCGGATGGACGAGGCGTCGCTCGCCGCGGCGACCGGCGACGCCCAGGCGATCCTGAAGCGCTACCGCCTCCTCGAGCCCCCGCGGTTCACGACCGGCGAGGCGGAGCGGGCGGCGCTGTGGCACGTGCGCAAGGGCCTCGCCGCCCGCACCGGCGCCATGCGCCCGACCGGGACGGCCTTCCTCACCGAGGACGTGGCGGTGCCCGTCGCCCGCCTCGCCGAGGCCATCCTCGACTGCCAGGCGCTCTTCGAGCGCCACGGCGTGCCGGACACCGTGATCTTCGGCCACGCCAAGGACGGGAACCTCCACTTCGTGATGTCCGAGGACGTGCGCAGCCCCGAGGCGGTCGAGCGCTACGGGGCCTTCATCCAGGGGCTCGTGGACCTCGTGGTGAACAAGTACGACGGGGCGATCAAGGCCGAGCACGGCGCGGGCCGCAACATGGCCCCCTTCGTGCGGGCCGAGTGGGGCGACCGCGCGTACGGGGCGATGGAGCGCGTCAAGCGGATGCTCGACCCCGACGGGATCCTCAACCCCGGCGTGAAGCTGAACCCGAACCCGCGCGCCCACCTCGAGAGCCTCAAGCCCTGCCCCACGATCTCGCCGCTCGCCGACCGCTGCACCGAGTGCGGCTTCTGCGAGTCGCGCTGCCCGTCGCGCGACCTCACGCTCACCCCCCGCCAGCGCATCGTGGTGACCCGCGAGCTGACGCGGCTGCGGGCCGGGACGGCGCCCGAGGACCGGGAGTGGGCGGAGGCGCTCGAGGCGGACTTCGCCTACGAGGGCCTTGCGACCTGTGCCGCGGACTCGATGTGCCAGGCCGCGTGCCCGGTGAAGATCGACACCGGCGCGCTCGTGAAGGAGCTGAAGGCCGCGTCGCACCCGGAATGGTCGAATCAGGTCGCGATGGCGGTGGCCGGGAGATTCTCGCTCGTCGCGGAGGCGGCCCGGGCCGGGATGGGCACTGCCGCGGCCGTACGCGCGTTGCCGTTCGGATCGTCGCTCGTCGAGCTCGCCTCGGAGGCCGCGCACGCCGTGGCTCCCACCCTCCTGCCCCGGGTGCCCGCGGGTCTCGTGCTGCCGCTGCCCGCGCTCGCCCTGCCCCGGACCGGGTCCGCCGCGCCGCCCGCGGGAGGCGGGGTCTCGCCCGCCGCGGGGCGCGGCGTCGTCTACTTCCCGAGCTGTCTCACCCGCATCGTCGGCTCCCAGCCGGGCGAGGACATCCTGCCCCCGGCCCGCGCCATGGACGAGGTGCTGCGGTGGGCCGGGTTCTCGGTGCGCCTGCCCGACGGCATCGACGGTCTCTGCTGCGGGATGGCCTTCGCCAGCAAGGGTTACCCCGACGCCGCCCGGGCGGCGGCCCGCCAGACGGCCGAAGCCCTGTGGCGCGCGTCGAGCGGCGGTCGCCTGCCGGTCGTGACCGACGCCTCGCCCTGCGCCGGCACGCTCGCCGATCTCGTGACCGCGATCCTGAAGGAAGCCGGGCGCGAGGTGCGCATGCTGGACTTCCCGACCTTCTGGGCGCGGGAGGTGCTGCCCGCCGTGAGCGACCCGCCGCGCCGCCAGGGCACGGCGATCCTCCACCCGACCTGCACGCTCATCAAGTCGGGCGGCGTGGCCGACCTCCTGGCGGTCGCGCGCGCGCACGCGGAGAGGGTCGAGGTGCCGCTCTTCGCCGAGTGCTGCGGCTTCGCCGGCGACCGGGGCTTCCTCGTCCCGGAGCTGACCGCGAGCGCCACCGCGGTGGAGGCGGCCGAGGTGCGCCGCATCCTGGAGCGCGAGCCCGGCGCCGGCTGCTACTCGACGTGCCGCACCTGCGAGATCGGGATGTCGCGCGCGGTGGGCCGGCCCTTCCGCTCGCTCCTCCACCTGGTGCACGAGGCCGTGGCGCGTGCTTGAGCGGCTCCTCGACGCGCTCGCGTCGCTGCCGCTCGTCCCGACCTACCTGGTGCTGATGGCGCTCTCGGCGCTCGAGAACGTGTTCCCGCCCGTGCCCGCGGACACGGCGGTGGCGCTCGGCGCCTTCCTCGCCCGGCGGGGCGAGATCTCGGTCGTGCCGCTGGCCATCCTGTGCTGGGCGGCGAACCTCGCCTCGGCCGCGGGCACCTACGCCCTCGGCCGCCGTCACGGCCGCGGCTTCTTCCGCGACGGCTGGGGCCGGAAGCTCATGCCGCCGGAGACGCTCGCCGCGCTCGAGGAGGCCTACGGCCGATGGGGAACGGCGGGGATCTTCCTGAGCCGCTTCCTCCCCGGCCTGCGCGCCGCGGTGCCGCCCTTCGCGGGCGTCGCGGGGCTCTCCCCGGCGCGGGCGCTCGTCCCCGCCGCGGCGGCGTCGGCGATCTGGTACGCGTTCCTGGCGTTCGCTGGCTACGCGCTCGCCGCAGAACTGGGAGGCGGTCAAGGCCCTGGTGGCGGACGCGAATCGCGCCCTCGGGGTCGTCGCGCTCGTCGTGGCCGTGGCCCTCGCGGCCTGGCTCTGGCGCCGCTCCCGCCGCCGTCCGCGTTAGGTCGCGGCTGATCGGCGGTTGTCGGCCTGGGCGACAGCCCCAGCCGGGCCGTGGCCATCGGCTCCGCGGCGGGTCCCGCGCGCCCCCCGTTCCCGGGACAACGTCCGACTCGAACCGATGAGTCCCGGGAAGGGGGGCTCTCCGCGGGAGCCCGCCGCTACCCGCAGCTCACGGCTGCGGTGAGGCTGAAGCCGGAGGCCGCGGGCTCAGCCCTTCGCCTGGAGCGCCGCCACGGTCGCGCGGATGCGCTCCTGCGTCCCCTCGGAGAACCAGCCGTCGAGGAAGGCCCCCACCCGCTCGCCCTCGTGGGCCATCATCTCGGCGAGGACGCTCTCCCGCAGCCAGGCCTTCGTCGTGGCGAGCGCCAGCGGGTCCTTGTCGGCGAACTCCTCGAGCCGCGCGAGGCACGCGGCCTCGAAGCCCTCGGCCTCGGCGATCTCGTGGGCGAGGCCCAGGTCGACCGCCTCCGCGTCGGTGAAGTTGCGGCCGAGGAGCGCGATGCGCCCGAGCGCGGGCGCGTGCACCGTGGCGCGCAGGAGGCGGGTCACCGACCAGGGCAGCGGCACGCCGACCTTCACCTCGTTGAGCCCGATCGGGGCCCCGCGCTTCAGCACGCGGTGGTCGGCGGTGAGGGCGAGGATGCACCCGCCGGCCACGGCGGCGCCGCCGACCGCGGCCACGACCGGCTTCGGCAGCCCGTAGAGGGCCCACACCGTGACCGCGAAGCTCATCATGAAGCGCTCCATCGAAGCCCGGTCGTACTCCGCGAGGGCGACGAGATCGAGGCCGGGGCAGAAGAGCTTCGGGTGAGCCGAGGCGAGGAGCACCCCGCGCACGCCGCCGTCCCGGGCGACCTCGGCCGCGGCCCGGGCCAGATCCTCGGCCAGCGGCTCGTCGATCGCGTTGCCGCGCGACTTGTCGAGTCGCAGCACGGCCAGTCGCCCCTGCCTCTCGATGCGGACTCCGCTCATCTCTCGCCTCCCGGACCGCGCCTCCGGCGATCCTCGCGCCCGCGACGGCTCCTCGGAATGACAAGCCGAGTATAGCCGCCGCCGCGGGAGCGATAATGCCGGCAGGAGGGCCCCGTGACGGCCACCGTCCAGCCCCTGGCCCGGCTCCTCGCCCGGCACACGCGCGAGGGCGAGCTCTACGAGAAGCTCGAGGGCGCCCGCGTCCGCTGCGTCGCCTGCGGGCACCGCTGCCTGATCCCGCCCGGCCGCGAGGGCATCTGCCGCGTCCGCTTCAACGAGGACGGCGTGCTCAAGGTCCCCTTCGGCTACGTGGCCGGGCTCCACGTGGACCCGGTCGAGAAGAAGCCGTTCTTCCACGTGCTCCCCGGGGCGAAGGCGCTCTCCTTCGGCATGCTCGGTTGCGATTATCACTGCGGGTTCTGCCAGAACTGGCTCACCTCGCAGGCGCTGCGCGATCCCGAGGCGATGGCGCCGGCGCAGGAGGTGAGCGCCGCGGAGATCGTGGCCGCCGCGAAGAAGAGCGGGGCCCGCATCGTGACCTCGACGTACAACGAGCCGCTCATCACCAGCGAGTGGGCGGCGGCGGTCTTCCGCCTCGCGAAGGCCGAGGGCCTCCTCTGCTCCTACGTCTCGAACGGCAACGCCACCGAGGAGGTGCTCGAGTACCTGCGCCCGTTCGTGTCGCTCTACAAGGTGGACCTCAAGGGCTTCCGCGACCGCCCCTACCGCGACCTCGGCGGCACGCTCGAGCGGGTGCTGTGGACGATCCGCGCCCTCCACGAGAGGGGCATCTGGGTCGAGGTGGTGACGCTCGTCGTGCCCGGCCACAACGACTCGACGGAGGAGCTGCGCGACATCGCCCGCTTCCTGGTCTCCGTCTCGCCCGACATCCCCTGGCACGTGACGGCGTTCCACCCCGACTACCGGATGGAGGACCGGGAGCCGACCTCCGTGCGCGCGCTCCTGCGGGCGGCGGAGATCGGCGCCGCGGAAGGGCTGCACTTCGTCTACGCCGGCAACCTGCCCGGCGTCGTCCGCAGCTGGGAGAACACGTACTGCCCCGGCTGCCGCGCCCTGCTCGTCGAGCGTCTCGGCTATCCGCGTCTTGCGGAACCGGCTCGGCGCGGACGGCCGCTGTCCCGAGTGCCGAGCAGTCGTGCCCGGGGTCTGGGCCTGAAACACGAAAGGCCTCGCCCCCCGCGGGGACGAGGCCTTTCGGGCGAAGGGCGCCCCTACCGGGCGATCTTCGCCTTCGCGTCGCGCAGCGCGCGGCGGTAGTCGCCGTCCTTCATCTGCGCGTCGAGCTGCTCGGCGGTCGCGTTGATCGGCGGCTCGTAGGGGGCCTGCCGCAGCACGCCGTCGATGTTGGGCAGGGCCGAGCGCGCCGCCGGCCCGAGCGAGCCGAGCGCCTGGGTGGCGGCGATGCGCACGTCGTAGTTCGGGTCGCTCTGCATGAGGAAGACGAGCGCGGGCACGGCGCTCGGCCCGGCGAACTGGGCGAGGTCGCGCGCGGCCCGGGCTCGGGTCGCGGGGTTCTTCGAGCGGGAGGCGTTGTCCGCGGCCTCGACCTGCTTGGCGCGCTCCTCGTAGGCCTGCTGGTCGGCCTGGGCCTTCGCCATCTGCTCCTCGGTGAGGGCGGCGCCGCTCGCGATCGCCTTCTCGAGCTTGTCGATGTTCTCCTTGAGCTGGGTGACGCTGCGCCCCGCCGCCGCCGCCTTGTCCGCGTACGCGCCGGGCCTCGGGCAGCTGCTTCTTGAAGAAGTTGCACCACGCGATGCCGAGGTTGGCGTCGGCCGAGGCGTCCTTCGGGTCGATCTGGATGGCCTGGTTGTAGGCCGCGATCGCCTTGTCGTACTCCTTCGTGTACTGGTAGGCCCAGCCGAGGCCGAGCGCGGCCTGCTCTTCCTTGGGGTCGAGCGCGAGCGCCTTCTGGTAGGCGGCGATCGACTCCGGGGCCTTGTTCGTGTTGCGGTAGATCCAGCCGAGGTTCACCCAGCCGGCCGCGTCCTTGTAGCCGGGCGTGGCGGTCACCTTCTGGAGCTCCGCCAGCCCCGCATCGAGATCGCCGGCCATGCCGAGGATGAGGCCGTAGGTCGCGCGGTAGTTGGTGTTCTGCGGGGCGAGCTCGACCGCCTTCTTGTAGGCGTCGGCCGCCTCGTCGTAGCGGCGGTTGGCGTGGTAGGCCCGGCCGAGGAGCGCCCAGCCGTCCGGGTTGCCCGGGAGGCCCTTCGTCGCCTTCTCGAGGAACGGGATGGCGCCCGAGTAGTCCAGGCGACGGACCGCGTCCTCGCCGATCAGCCGCTCGATGTCGGCGCTCGACATCCCGCCGGCGGCGAGCTTCTTCGCCTCCGCGATCGCGGCGTCGCGGTTGCCGCGGTTGAGCTCGGCCTGGATGAGGGCGAAACGAGCCGGGCCGAACGCGGGGTCGGCGGTGAGCGCCTTGCGGTAGGCGCCGGCGGCCTGCTCGAGCTGTCCGTTCGCCTCGAAGATCTTGCCGACCGAGCCTTGCACGATCGGGTTGTCGGGGTCGAGGAAGGCGCCCTGCTGGGCCTGGGCGATCGCGTCGCTCCAGACCTTGGGGTTCTCGGCGACCATCGCGACGCCCAGGAGGGCGAAGCCCTCGCCGAACTTGTCGTCGAGCTCGGTCGCCTTCCTGGCCGAGGCCACCGCGTCGGCCGGCCGGGCGAGCGCCAGCTGGGCGCGCGCGAGGCGGGAGTAGGCGAGCGCCGACTTCGGGTCGATCTGGATGGCCTGCCGCAGCGCGGTCTCCGCCTCGGCGTTCTTCCCCATGGCGATGAGCGCCTCGCCGCGCGCGATCTGCGCGATCGCGCTGCCGGAGCCCGCGGCCACGGCCTTGTCGGCCGTGGCGAGCGCCCCGGGCGCGTCCTCCATGCGCACCTGCGCCCGCGCCATCGCCGCGAGGGCGGCGGGCGTGGCGCCGGCCTCGACCGCCTGCTTCGCGATGGCCAGCGCGTCGGTCGCCTTGCCTCGCCGCAGCGTGAAGTTGGCGACGGCGGCAAGCGCGTCGGCGCGGGCGGGGCCGACGGCCGAGCCCTTCGCCTGCTCGTACGCCTTGGCGGCGGACTCGAGGTCGCCGACCCGCTCGTGGAGCCGCGCGAGGGCGAGCTGGCCCTCGGCCCCGGCTTCCGCGGCCGCCTTGGTGAGCGTCTTGATGGCCTCGTCCGGCTTGCCTTTCACCAGCTGCTCGTCGGCCTTGGCGATGGCCTGGTCGAGCTTGGACTGCTGGGCGGCGGCGGGGGCGGCGAGGAAGGCCACGACGGCCACGACGGCGAGTGCGGCGAGGACTCTCTTCATGGCAGGCTCCGTCAGCGATGGGTGTCGATCGATCCTACGTCCAAGAGGGCGGGCATTATAGCTCCGCCGGCGGCCTGCGCGCCCCGGGGACAGCCACCGGACCATCCCGACTGGCGAAGGGGCCTGTGCTATGGTACCCCCAACGACCCGGACGGAGCAGTCAAGCGAGGCAAAATCTCATGGAGCCCCCCGGCAGCTGTCAGTCCTGCAGGCAGGCGGTCACCGAGAACCGGCTGGAGTACCAGCGGGGAGACACCGTCGTCCACAACCACGCCCTGCTGCAGTGCGACATCTGCGAGCGCTACGCCTGCGCCGAGTGCCTGAGCGTCTACGACATCTGCTCGGGATACGACTTCCTCTGCCACCACTGCGCTCGCGAGCTCGAGCAGGCGCGCTTGCAGGGCGGGGGGCACTGAAGCCCGAGCGCCGCGAAAAAACCGCCGCCCCGGCGGTCGCGCTCCGGAAAGAATGTGGCCCCGAGGCGCTAGTCCGCCGGGCGGGCCGCCGGAGGCGAGCGCCGGAACTTCTTTTGTTTTCATTGGGTTGACTTGATTCCGCGCGGAATCGCCCGGGGCGGTACGCTGTTTGCAGATCGCCAAGGCCAGAGAACCATGCTTTCCTGATGGCTCATCCAACCTATACATAGAACCCCGTCTAGAACCCCCACCCCCCCAACGAGGGGATCATCCTCCAGATCGTGTTCGGGGCGCCCCAGAGGCGCCCCGGACTTTTTTGGGGGTAGGGCCGCCTCCTCACGCGTCGCGGCCTCGAGGGCTCGGCGCGCGTCGACCACTCCCCAACCCTGGCGATCCACCTCGACGTGGGGCAATCGCCGGGCCGTCTGGAGCAGGAACCGCTTCACCTGTCGCGGGGCGAGGCCCGGGTTCACCTCGAGCATCTGCGCGGCCAGCGAGGAGACGATCGGGGCCGCGAAGCTCGTTCCGTCGACGTGCTTGTAGGCGCCCGAGATCACGTTGTTGTCCCGGATCTTCGCCGCCACGAGCTGGCGCACGAGAGGCGGCTCGAGGTGAGCCGCGGCGTCGAGGTCGGCGTCGGTGCCGCGACACTCCTCGAGGATCGCCCGCATCTCGGCGTCCGGAGCCGCGGCGAGGCGGGTGACGAGCGCCGCCTGTCCTGCCGTCGGGGTGCCCGGCAGGATGGGCGCGGCCACCCAGATTCCCGGCGCGATCAGCTCGGGCTTCTGCAGGCCGTCGACGGTCGGCCCGTAGCTCGAGTGGTACATGTCGTAGTCGGAGAAGGGAAGGCGGTTCTTGTCGTCGAGGCCGCCCACGGTCAGGACCGAGGGAGCCGAGGCGGGCGGGATGACCGGGTGCCCGGGCTTGTCGCCGAGGTTCCCGGCCGCGGCCACGACGAGGAGCCCCGCGCGCGTCGCCGCCTCGGCGGCCTGCGAGAGGCCGTCCTCGAGGTAGCTCGCCTCGTAGTCCCCGCCGCAGCTCACGTTCACGATGCGGATGTCGTAGCGCCGCCGGTTGCGGATCACCCACTCGATCCCGCGGCGGATGTCGTCGTGCTTGATCCGGCGCGCGGAGCCGACCTTCACCAGGACGAGTCGGGCCTCGGAGGCGAGCCCGCGGTAGAGGCCGCGCGAGAGCCAGCCGTTCCCGCAGGCCACGACCGACGTCATCATGCCGTGCCAGCTCGACTCGTCGGGCTGCTCGAGGTCGGCGCGCCGTGCCCGCGCGGAGTTGACGTCGACGTAGCGCAGGATGCGGTCGCGCGGCTTCACGAGGTCGGGGTGGGCGTGGAAGCCGGAGTCGAGGAAGGCGATCGTGACGCCCCGCCCGGCGTGGTCTTCCGGCGCGCCCAGGCGGACCGGGGTCGGCAGGATCGGCACCCCGCCGCGGGCGAAGCCGGGGTGGTGGGCCTGCGCCTCGGCGAACGCGGCGGCGAAGCCCGCGGCGCACGGCGCGCACAGGCCCGCTTCCGGGCGCCACCACGGGTTGTTCGCGAGGACGAGCAGCAGCACCTCGGGGTCGAGGTGCTCCGCGCGCGGGACACCGCCTGGACCGAGGTCGGCCCGGCAGAACGGGCACTCGCGAGCGTCGCTCATGGGGGCCGGAGTATAAGGGAAAGAAAAGGGGTCGCGGCGGAGGCCGGGGCACCGTCCGCCATCCGAGGCGTCCCGCGGCTCGGGGCGAGGCTCCCTCCAACCCCACCCCACGCGGGCCGCATCGCCGGCGGCCGGTCGCGCCCAACCTCCTCGCGACCCACCCTCTCTAGAAGCAAGACCGATGCCTGCCGTGCCGCGGGCCCTCGATCACTCTCCAGCAGGCACTTACGCCGATCGGCCCCGTCTCGGCGGGCCGCTTTCCCGCCGCCGTGTCCGCCTTCCGGTCAGTCGAGTGTCAGTCGTCCTGCCGCGTGGCGAGCGCCGTCTCGGGCTTGATGAACGTGTGGGCGTCGGCCGCGCGGTGGATGTGCTCGACCGCGTCGATGCCCACCTCGGCCGCGGCGAGGAGCGACTCGCGCAAGGCGTCCGTGCGCGACACCGTGCTGTTGTCGCAGCACAGGGCCACCGGGACGCCCGCCTCGAGGAAGGCGTGGAGCGGGTGCCGCGCGCCGCGCTTGACGGCGCCGGTGTGGTAGTTGCTGGAGAGGCACACCTCGACCGCGATCTTGTCGCGGGCCAGCCGCTTCAGCAGCTCGGGGTCCTGGGCGGCGGCGCAGCCGTGGCCGATGCGGTCGACGCCGAGCTCGTCCACGGCCTGCCAGACGTAGTCCGCGGGCGCGTCCTCGCCGGCGTGCGCGGTCAGCCCCAGCCGGCCGAGGCGCGCCATCTCGTAGGCGCTGCGGAACAGGCGCGGCGGGTTGCCGCGCTCCGGCCCCGCGATGTCGAAGCCCACGACGCCCGTGCGCTCGTGCAGGTGCTGCGCCTCGGCCAGGGCCTGGCGCGCGAGGATCTTCGCGATGTGGGGCCCGTGCTGGCGCATCGTGATGACGATGAGGCCCAGCTTCATCCGCGGGTGCTTCCGCCGCGCGTGGTTCATCCCCGACAGCGCCGCGCGGATCGACTGGCGCGGGGTGAGCCCGGCGTAGGTGTGGATGAGCGGCGCGTAGCGCAGCTCGAGGGTCTGCACACCCGCGGCGGCGGCGGCGAGGCAGATCGCCTCGACCACCTTCGAGACGTTCTCGTAGAACTGGGTCACCCACAGCGGGTAGTGCATCTTGTCGAGGTAGGCGAGCAGCGTCCCCTCCTCGCCCTCCTGGATCTCCAGGAACCGCCGCATCTCCGGGAGCGAGTCGGCCGGGTGGAGCCGGTAGTGGCGCATCAGCTCCCAGGTCACCTCGGCCGGGATCGAGCCGTCCACGTGCTGGTGCAGCTCCACCTTCGGCAGGGCGCGCAGGCGCTCCTCGACCTCCGGGGAGGCCGGGGTCGCCTGGGGGAAGGAGGGGTCCTGGGTCACGCGCGCACGTTAGCACGGCCCCCGGGCCGCGCCGCCATGAAACGGGGGCTTTCCCCGCGACCCCGAAAAGTGGCAGCATTGGGGCCCTTCGAGCGACCGACCGTGAGCGAATCCCTCCCCCCCGCCTTCGATCCCTGGTTCGCGGCCCGCTGCCCGGACATCCCCCTCGCCGGGGCGCGCGCGGCCCTCGAGCTCGCGGCCGAGGGCGCGACCGTGCCCTTCATCACGCGCTACCGCAAGGAGCGCACCGGCAACCTCGACGAGGTCGCCGTCCGCCGCGCGCTCGAGGCGAAGGAGCTCTTCGACAGGATCCTCTCGCGCCAGAGCGATCATCGTGGAGTCGATCGAGCGCCACGCGACGCTCTCCCCGGAGCTGCGCGAGCGGATCCTCTCCACCTTCGACCTCGACGCGCTCGAGGACCTCTACCACCCCTACCGCCAGCAGAAGAAGAACCGCGCGCTCGTCGCGCGGGAGGCCGGGCTCGAGCCGCTCGCGGACTGGATCTGGAACTGCGGCCACGGCACGGAGACGCCGCAGGAGGGCCAGACGCTCGAGCTGTGGGCCTTCACCTTCCGCAACGAGGAGAAGGGCGTCCCCGACGCGAAGTCCGCGATCGAGGGCGCGCGCGACATCCTGGTCGAGCGGCTGGCGGGGACGCCGGAGCTGCGCGCGCTCGTGCGCCGGGCCTACTTCGAGCACGGCTTCCTGCGCGCCACGAAGACGGAGAAGGCGAAGCCGCACAGCAAGTTCGAGACCTACTTCGCCTTCCAGGAGAAGGTGTCGTCGCTGCGCGAGCCGGCGAGCTCCGCACCGCTACCTCGCGGTGCGGCGCGGCCAGGCGGAGGACGAGCTCCAGGTCGCGGTCGGCGGGCCGCCCGACGACGCGGAGTTCGAGGCGCGTCTCGTGGCCGCGTTCGAGTCCGCCGCGTGCACGGTGCCCGACTCCCCGGGAGCCGAGGTGCTGCGCCACGCCGGCCGGATCGCCTTCAAGAACAACGTCCGCACCTCGATCGAGAACGAGGTGCACCGCGTGCTGAAGGACGCGGCGGACGCCGCCGCCGCCCAGGTCTTCGCCGAGAACGTGCGCCGGCGGCTGCTCGAGGCGCCCTTCGGGCCCCAGGCCGGTGCTCGGCATCGACCCCGGCATCCGCACCGGCTGCAAGCTCGCCGCGGTGGACGCGACGGGCCGGTTCGTGGCGACCGAGGTCGTCCACCTCCAGACCGACGAGCAGAAGGCCGCAGCCCGCGAGACGGTCGTTCGCCTCGCCCGCGAGCACGCGCCGGCGGCGGTGGCGGTCGGCAACGGCGACGGGCGGGCGCGAGGCCGAGGTGTTCGCGCGCGCGGCGCTGCGCGAGGCCGGCCTCGACGCTGCCGGTCGTGCTCGTGAGCGAGGCCGGGCGCGAGCGTCTACAGCACGAGCGACGCGGCGCGCGCGGAGTTCCCGGACCTCGACGCCACCGTGCGCGGGGCGATCTCGATCGCGCGGCGGCTGCAGGACCCGCTCGCCGAGCTCGTGAAGATCGAGCCGCGCAGCATCGGGGTGGGGCAGTACCAGCACGACGTCGCCCACGCCGCGCTGCAGCGGGCGCTCGACGCGGTCGTCGAGGACTGCGTGAACGCGGGTCGGCGTCGACCTCAACACCGCCTCGCGCCACCTCCTCGCCCGCGTGGCCGGCCTCGGGCCCGGCTCTCGCCGGCGCGATCGTCGAGCACCGCGAGAAGCAGGGGCTCTTCCGCTCGCGACAGCAGCTGCTCGAGGTGCCGCGCTTCGGGCCGAAGGCCTTCGAGCAGGCGGCCGGCTTCCTGCGGGTGCGCGGCGGCGAGAACCCCCTCGACGACACCGCGGTCCACCCCGAGCGCTACGCGGCCCTCGAGGCGCTCGCCTCCCGGCTCGGCAAGGGCCTCGGCGGAGCTGCTCGGCCCCGGAGCCGCGCTCGTGCGCGAGGCGGTGGAGCTCGACGGAGGAGCTCGGCGCCTTCACCTGGGAGGACGTGGTCGCCGAGCTCGAGCAGCCCCGGGCGCGACCCGCGCGGAGACGCTTCGCGCCGTTCTCCTTCCGCGAGGACGTGCAGAAGCTCGAGGACCTGAAGGCCGGAATGGCCTGCCCCGGGATCGTGAGCAACGTCACGAACTTCGGCGCCTTCGTCGACATCGGCGTCCACCACGACGGCCTCGTCCACGTCTCGCAGCTCGGGGCCGCGCTTCGTCAAGGACCCGCAAGGCCGCGCTCAAGCCGGGCGACCGCGTCGAGGTCGCGCGTGCTCAAGGTGGACCTCGACAAGAAGCAGATCTCGCTCACGATGCGGCCGGCGCCGGAGCGCAAGCCCCCCTCCGCGCGCAAGGCCGCGCCCCCGCGCAAGCCCGCGCCGGAGCGGCGGCCCGAGAGGCGGCCGGCCGATCCCGCCTCGCCGGGGCGAAGCCCGGGGCCGAGGCGCGCCCCGCGCGGCCGGAGCGGCCCCGCCGTCCGGCTCCCGCCGGCGAGCGGCCCGCCCCGGCCCGGTCCGCCGCGCCGCCGTCGGCCGACCGTCGCGAGCGGCCGCCGCCCGGAGCGGGCGGCCGAGGCGCGCCGGCCGCCCGGCAAGCCCCCGGCCGACCGGCGACCCGAGCCGCGCCGGCAGGTCTTCAACAACCCGTTCGCCGTCCTGGCCGGCCTGAAGGTCCCGCCGAAGAAGTACGGCCGGCGTCCGCCGGGCGATCCCATGAGCCGCCGGCCGAGTGGCAGGATTGATGCTTCACCGCTCCATGGGGCGGGTTGCGCCCGCAAGGCTTTCGCGGAGGGCGGTCATGCCGATTCCGGCTCTGGAGATCGAGGCCCAGAAAGCCGGTCTCGTCGCTGAACGGGAAGAGGAACGGGACGGCGGTCCCCACGCTCTGGAGCGAGCGGTTCGCCCAGCGCACGCAGCGCATGACGAGCTCGGTCATCCGGGAGCTGCTCAAGCTCACCGAGAAGCCCGACGTGATCTCGTTCGCCGGCGGTCTGCCCGCGCCCGGAGGTCTTCCCGGTCGCGGAGATCGAGCGCGCCACCGAGACGGTGCTGCGCGGAGCAGGGCCAGACGGCGCTGCAGTACGCCGCCGACCGAGGGCTACCTGCCGCTGCGCGAGCTGCTCGTGCGGCACATGGCGCGCTACGGCATCAAGGTGAAGCCCGCGAACGTGATGATCACGTCCGGCTCGCAGCAGGGCGCTCGACCTCATCGGCAAGCTCTTCGTGAACCCGGGCGACCGCATCCTCACCGAGTCGCCGACCTACCTCGGGGCCCTGCAGGCGTGGAGCGCGTACCAGGCCGACTACCTCACCGTGCCCGTCGACGACGACGGGCTCGACGTGGACCGACTCGAGGCGCAGCTGCGCGGCGGGCCGAAGTTCCTCTACGTCCTGCCCAACTTCCAGAACCCCGCGGGGGTGACCCTCAGCCTCGAGCGGCGGCGGCGGCTGGTCGAGCTCGCCAACCACTACGGGGCGCCGATCGTCGAGGACGACCCTTACGGCCAGCTGCGCTACGAGGGCGAGCACCTGCCGCCGATCGTCCAGATCGACGCCGAGCTCCACGACTGCGCGAAGGGGGAGTGCGAGTTCACCGGCGACGTGCTCTACCTCTCGACGCTCAGCAAGACGCTCGCCCCCGGGCTGCGCATCGCCTGGGTGGTGGCGCCGGAGTCGGTGATCTCGCGCCTCGTGCAGATGAAGCAGGGCGCCGACCTCCACAGCAGCACGTTCTGCCAGATGGTGGCCTACGAGGTGGCGAAGGACGGGTTCCTCGACCGCCACGTGAAGACGATCCGCGCAGCTCTACGGCGAGCGCCGCAACGCGATGCTGGGCGCGCTGCGAGCGGCACTTCCCGGAGGGGGTGCGCTGGACGAAGCCGCAGGGCGGCCTCTTCCTCTGGATCACGCTCCCCGAGGGCTTCGACTCGACCGCCTCCTCGAGGAAGCGCTCGGGAGGGAGAAGGTCGCCTTCGTGCCGGGCGCGTCCTTCTTCCCGCGGGGCGGCGGGCGAGCGCACCTGCCGCCTGAACTTCTCCTACGCGGGGCCCGACCGGATCGACGAGGGCATTCGCCGGCTGGGGAACGTCATCAAGCGCCAGCTATCCCCATCCGGGCGAGGATGAAGGCGTAGTCGAAGGCCACCTCGCGCAGGGAGTCGTAGCGGCCCGACGCCCCGCCGTGCCCGGCGTCCAGGTTGGTCTTCAGCAGGAGCGGGTTCGCGTCGGTCTTGAGCGCGCGCAGCTTCGCCACGTACTTCGCCGGCTCCCAGTACATCACCTGGCTGTCGTTGAAGGAGGTCTTCACCAGGATCGCCGGGTAGGCCTTCCGCTCGAGGTTGGTGTAGGGGCAGTACGACCTCATGGTGTCGTAGGCCGCCTTCTCCTTCGGGTTGCCCCACTCCTCGAACTCGCCCACGGTGAGGGGCAGCGTCTCGTCCAGCATCGAGTTGATGACGTCCACGAAGGGCACCTTCGAGACGACAGCCTTCCACAGGTCGGGCCGCATGTTGGTGACCGCGCCCATCAGGAGCCCGCCCGCGCTGCCGCCCTCGACCACCAGGCGGTCGCGGCTGCCGTACCTTTCGGCCAGCAGGAGCTCGGCGGCGGCGATGAAGTCGGTGAAGGTGTTCCTCTTCCGGGCCATGCGGCCGTCGTCGTGCCACGCCTTGCCCATCTCGCCGCCCCCCCGCACGTGGGCCAGGGCGAAGACGACACCGCGATCGAGGAGGCTCACGCGGTTCGACGAGAAAGTGATGGGGAGGGGGAAGCCGTAGGAGCCGTAGGCGTAGAGAAAGAGCGGGGCCGTGCCGTCCCTCGCCAGCCCCTTCCGGTAGACGATCGAGAGCGGCACCGCAACGCCGTCCGGGGCCGTGGCCAAGACGCGTTCCGTCTGGTACTGCGTCCGGTCGTAGCCCCCGAGCACCGGCTGCTCCTTGAGGAGCGTCGCCGTTCTCGTTTCCATGTCGTAGTCGAAGACGGACGGCGGCGTGACCAGCGACTGGTAGCCGTAGCGGAAGGTGCGGGTGTCGAACTCGCGGTTCGCCTCCGGCGAGACGGTGTAGGCCGCCTCCGGGAAGGCGATGCGGTGCGCGGCGCCCGTCCGCAGGTCGGTCACGCTCACCCGGGGCAGCCCGCCCTCGCGCTCGAACCGCACGAGGTGGTCGCGGAAGCAATCGACGCCCTCGAGCATGACCTCCGGCCGGTGGGGAACCACCTCCGTCCAGCTCTCGCGCCCGGGGCTCGCCACGGGTGCCTTCACCAGGCGGAAGTTGCGTCCCCGGTCGTTCGCGCGGACGAAGAAGACGTCGCCGTGGTGCTCGAGGTCGTACTCCTGCTCGTGCACCCGCGGGGCGACGAGCCGCCACTCGCCCTCCGGCTCCGCCGCCGGCAGGAAAAGCACCTCGCTGGTGGTCAGGCTGGAGGCGCCCAGGACGAGGTACTGCCGGCTCCGCGTGCGGTAGACGTCCACGCCAAACGCCGGGTCCGCCTCCTCGAGCACGAGATCGTGTGCGCTTTCCCCGAGGCGGTGCCGGTACAGCCGATACTGCCGCTTCGTGGAGTCTTCCTCGACGGTGTAGAAGAGCGTGCGGTCGTCGGCCGCCCAGGCCACCGACCCGACCTTCTCCGCGATCTTCTCGACGAGCGCTCCGGTGCCGAGGTCCTTGACGAAGAGCGTGTACTGGCGGAAGCCGGTGTCGTCGGTTGCGTAGGCCAGGAGGCTCGCGTCGTCGCTCACCTGGTAGGCCCCGAGGGACAGGAAGGCCCGACCCTCGGCCAGGCGGTTGAGGTCGAGGGTCACCTCCTCCTCGGCCTCCAGGCGGCTCTTCCGGCGGCAGTAGATGGGGTACTGCTTCCCCTGCTCGGTGCGCGAGTAGTAGTAGAACTCGCCCCTGCGGTAGGGAACGTTCTCGTCCGTCTCCTGGATCCGGCCGAGCATCTCCGCGTAGAGCGCCTGCTGGAAGCCCTCCGTATTCTTCATCTCCGCGTCGGTGTACGCGTTCTCGGCCTCGAGGTAGGCCCGGACGTCCGGGTTCTCCTTCTCGCGCAGCCAGTGGTACTCGTCCACGCGGCGCTCGCCGTGGACTTCGGTCGTCACCGGGACTCTCTTCGCCACCGGCGGCTTCGGCCGGGTGGTATCTCGACGCTCCGCGCTCATCAGACCTTGAGGTAGAGGCCCCGGCGGTCCATCCAGAGGGCGACGAGGTAGAAGAGGACGACCATCGACGCCGCCCAGGCGAGCGACGCCCCGTAGGGGGGGAGCCAGCTCGCGTAGAGCGCTTCGTAGAGGCGGCGCCAGAGGCTGACCGCCTCGCCGGAGCCGTCCGGCCACTTGATGGAGAGCAGCGTCTTGGCGAGGAGGCCCGAGCCCACGAACACCGCGATGGCGTTCTTGCCGTAGGTCACGAACGGCGCGGCCCACCGCCTCCAGCCCACCACGTCCACGATCCAGTAGGTGAGCCCGAAGAGGGCGGCGGCGAGGCCGCCGGTGAGCAGCACGAACGACGACGTCCAGATGCTCTTGTTGATCGGGAAGACGAGCCACGGCGCCGCCGCCTCGCCCCAGAGAACGCCGAGCGCGGTGAGCGCGAGCCCGCCGAGCAGGAGGCCCAGCGTCGTCGTGAAGGGCTTGCGCCCGGCCCGGACCCACTCCCCGAACAGCAGTCCCAGGAGCGTCGTGGCGATGGCGGGCAGGGTGGAGAGGACCCCCTCCGGGTCCCACGTCTTCGTCACGCTCCAGACGTGGGGGACGAGGACGATGCGGTCCACCTGCGCCGAGAGGTTCGTCTGCGGCTCGAGGTTCGGGGGGTGGCCCTCCGGCCCCGTGGCTTTGGTCATCAGGGCCCAGTAGCCGACGAGCAGGCACGCGAAGAGCACGGCCTGCCCCCGCGGCCGCAGCCAGCGTTTGGCCGCCCACGCCGCGAGGTAGCAGACGCCGATGCGCTGCAGGACGCCCGGCCAGCGCACCGTCAGGACGGGGAAGTACGGGTAGAGGGCCATCAGGAGCCCCAGGCCGATCAGCTTGAGCGAGCGGGCGAGGGCGGGGCGTGCTTCGAGCCGCCGCGAGAAAGTCAGCGACACGCCGACGATGAACAGGAAGAACGGGAAGATGAGGTCGGTGGGCGTCCACCCGTGCCACGGCACGTGCAGCAGCGGCCAGTAGACGTGCCCCCAGTCGCCGGGGTTGTTCACGAGGATCATCGCGGCGATGGTCGCGCCGCGGAACACGTCGAGCGAGAGAAGCCGGCCGGACGCGGCGCTCGCGGGGGTCATGTGGGCCACGAGACGGATCGTATCAGTGCAGCGCCCCCCAGAACGAAAACGCCCGGAGCCTCGCGGCCCCGGGCGCCTCTCGGTTCAGTGGCTCGAAAGAGTCCCCTACCCGATCTTGCTGACGTTCGCGGCGCGCGGCCCCTTCGGGCTGTCGACCACCTCGAACCGAACGCGGTCACCTTCGTTGAGGGTCCGGAACCCCTCGGCCTTGATCTCGCTGTGGTGGACGAACACGTCCGGCCCACCCTCGCGGGAGAGGAAACCGAAGCCCTTGGACTCGTTGAACCACTTCACCGTGCCTTCGACCATGAACGTATAGGCCTCCCTAGCCTCGCCTGGCGAAAGCTACGTGCACGCCCGCCGCCACAGCCGCCCACCGTGGGCGACCCCGGGGAGCGGGCGCCAGAGCGACGATCGCCAGTGCGAACACACGCTAGCAAAAGTGCTTTTGGCCCGTCAAGGCGCTTCCCACGGCAGCGGCGGAACGCCCGCCGCCTGGAGCAGGCGATCGAACCCGGCGAGGTCGGGGAAGTGCAGGTTGAGCCGCGTCACGCGGTCGGGGCCGACGAAGACGTGGCGCACGACGGCCTCGGTGGCCACCCGGTCGTCGAGGTCGGCCACGGTCAGCGCCTCTCCCGCCGACACCGGCAGCGTGGTGAAGACCCGTGCCCCTCCCCGGCAGACGTTCTCGGTCACGGTCTGCTCCTCCATCGTGCCCGAGGTGCCGAGCCGCCGCAGGCGCAGGTTCACGAAGATCTGCAGGCGCTCGTGATGACGCCGCTCGCCGCGCGGGGCCGCCGTCCCGGCCAGGGGGTCGTCCGGCAGGCGATACCGGCCCCCGGGCTTCGCCTCGTAGCCCTTCGGCGGGACCCGTCCCACGAACATCACGCCGGCCGTGCGCTTCCCGTCCGCACCCGCGCGCGTGTTCCGCACGAGAGCGAAGATCTTGTACGAGGTCTCGGTGAGGTCGTAGCGGCGAAAGTTGCGTGGCAGCGGCAGGGAGAGAGAGAACACCTGCCCGACGCCGTGGGCGTGCTTCAGGGGGAACGACGCGCCGCCGTACGAGGCGTCGTCGGTCGCCGTCATCTCCTCCCAGGCGGCGCCGTCGGGGTCGTGGCCCAGGACCCGCACGGTCACGGAGAGGCCCATCCGCGGGGTTCGGCGGCGCTCGGACGGCGGCACGTTGGCGTCTCCCGTGGAGGGGGACCTACTTCTTGTTAGCGTACCAGTCCGCGTCCACCTTCGTGAAGTGCGCCCACTTCTCCGGGCAGCTCCTCCACCGGGAAGATGGCCTGGACCGGGCAGACGGGGACGCAGGCGCCGCAGTCGATGCAGGTCTCGGGGTCGATGTAGAGCTTGGTCTCGGCCGCGAACTCGGCCTCGTCCTTCTTCGGGTGGATGCAATCGACGGGGCAGACCTCGACGCAGGCCGTGTCCTTCGTGTTCACGCAGGGCTCAGCGATCACGTACGCCATGAACGACCCTCCTTGAGCGGCTTGGTCCCCGGTTCATCCGGGCCGATGGGGCATCGTAGCGCAAAAGTGCGGGCGCCGGCAGCCTACGGTTGCTGCATGACCTCCCGGAACATCGCCAGCAGCCTCGGGTCGCTCTTGCGGATCACGAAGCCGCGCCGCACCTCCTGCTCGGCCCGCTCCCGGTCGCCCTGCTTGAGGGCCGCGCGCGCGTTCTGCAGGCACCCCTCGATGACCTGCTCCTCCTCCGCCCGCTGCGCCAGGGCCGTCGCTCGCGCGTTCCGGGGATCGCTCGCGAGCAGCGCGCGGGCCTCCACCAGCGCCTCCGCCCAGCGACCCCTCTCGAAGAAATCCTCGGCGCGCAACAGGCGCGCCTCGGTGCCCAGGCCCGGGGCCGCGGCGAGGGCGTCGGGCGTCGCGGTGGGCGCCGGCGTCGGCGTGGGCGCCGGCGGCGTGGCGGCCACCGGTGTGGGCCTGGCGGGGCCGGGGGGCGGGGTCGCCTCCGGAGCGGCGGTCGCCTGCGGAGCCACGGTGGGAGTCGGTTCCGGCGCCGGGGACGACGTCGGGGAAGACAGCGGCGACGGTGAGGGCGGGGTGAGCGTCGCGGCCGGACCCCACCAAAGCCACGCTCCCGTGGCGACGAGGGCGACCAGCGCGGCCCCGCCCAGACCGGCGGCGAGCACGGAGCGGCGAGGCGGCGCCACCGGTGCGGGCGGTGCCCGGCCGGGCGGGCTCGGGACGGGGGGCGGGAGCCCGAGGCGTCGCTGCGCCAATCCCCGGGCGCGGGGCCTCGAGCGTGGGGGCGCCGCGCGGCGTGGGCTTCGGTCGCACGAGCAGGGCCTGGTCCGCGGGCGCCGACCAGTCCAGGGTTCCCCCCAGGTCCGAGAGCGCCTGCCCCAGCTCGGCCGACATGGCTCGGGCATCGGGGTAGCGGTCCGAGGCCTTGCGCGCGAGGGCCCGCGCGAGCACCGCGCGCAGCCGCTCCCACTGGCGCCCGTCGGGGATGAGCCCGAGGTCGGGGGCCTCGTGGAGGATCTTGTACATGATCGAGACGAGGCTGTCGGCCTGGAAGGCCTTCTCCCCGGTCACGAGCTCGTAGAGGATGAGGCCGGCGGAGAAGAGGTCGCTCCGCCCGTCGAGCTCGCCGGCCGCGACCTGCTCCGGGGACATGTAGTTCGGGGTGCCCACCACGACGCCGGCGGTGGTCGTGCCCAGCCCGGCGAGCCGCGCGACGCCGAAGTCCATGATCTTCGCGGGCCGCCCCGAGGGAAGGAACACGTTCGACGGCTTCACGTCGCGGTGGACGATGCCGTGCTCGTGGGCGTGGCCGAGCCCCGCCAGCAGCTGCAGCACCACGGGCAGCGTGGCCCGGGGGTCGGGGCGGATGCCGCCGTCGATCGCCCGCTGGAGGTCGACCCCCTCCAGCAGCTCGAGCACCATGAAGGGCGCCCCCTCGTGCTCGCCGAGCTCGTAGATCACCACGATGTTCGGGTGCTGGAGCCTGGCCGCGGCGCGCGCCTCGCGGAGGAACCGCGCCCGGGCGTCGGCGTCGGCCAGGCCCTTCGACATGACCTTGACCGCCACGTCGCGGTCGAGCATCTCGTCGCGCCCGCGGTAGACCGTGCCCATCGCCCCCTGGCCCAGCTCCCCGAGGACCTGGTAGCGGCCGATGCGCTCCGGGACGCCCATGGCGGGAATGATATCCTCGCGGACCGTGCGCGGGGTGGTGCAGCGTGTGTCCGAGGCGTCGGTCCGCGTGGACGGCGAGGTCGTGGGCTCGATCGGCCCCGGTCTCGTGGTGCTCGCTGGGCGTGGGCGGCGGCGACGTGGAGACCGACGCCGACTACCTGGCGGAGAAGATCCTCAACCTGCGGGTCTTCCCCGACGAGGCGGGGCAGATGAACCGCTCCGTGCTCGACGTCTCCGGAGGGCTCCTCGTCGTCTCGCAGTTCACGCTGCTCGGCGACGTCCGCAAGGGGCGCCGGCCGTCCTACTCGGCCGCCGCGCCGCCCGAGGAGGCGAACCGGCTGTACGAGCACCTCGTGTCGAGGCTCCGGCCTTCGGGCCTGAAGGTGGCGACCGGTGTCTTCCGCGCCCTGATGGACGTGGCTCTCGTGAACCAGGGCCCGGTCACCATCCTCCTCGACTCGCGGAAGCTCTTCTGACCATGGCGACCGCGGCCCGCTCTCGCGCCGTGGCGGCGGCCCTGCGCCTCCTCGCCGCCGTCGCCGGGCTGCTCCTCTTCGTCCTGGCCCTCGAGCTGCTCAAGCGCGGGGCGGGCGGCGTGGGCCCGATGCTGCGCGCGGCCGGCGTGTCCGGCCTCGCCGGCGGCATCGGCGCCGGCTGGATCGGGGCCTGCCTCCTGCTCTCGGGCTCGCCGGTCGCGGCGGTGGCGCTCACCCTTCTCGCCTCCTCTACCCTCACCACCGCCGAGACCTTCGGCATGATCTCCGGCTCGCGCCTCGGGGCGTCCTTCGTGGTCCTGGTGGTGGGCGTCCTCGAGGACCTTCGCGCCGGCCGGCGCGAGGCGCGCAGCGCCTACATCGGCGTGACCGCGCTCGTGGCGACCGCGGTCACCTACCTGCCCGCGATGGGCCTGTCCTGGCTCGCCCTCGAGCGCGGGGCCCTCTCCGGCCTGCGCCTCGAGGGGCGCGACCTCGAGGGGATCGTCGAGAGGGTCTACGGCCCCGTGCTGCACGCGGCGTCGGCGCTCCTGCCGCGGCCGGCTCTCTTCGTGGCCGGGGTCGTCCTGCTGCTGCTCGCCTTCAAGGCCTTCGACCGCGCCCTCCCCGACCTCGCTTCCGGCCGGGGGCCGCTCCTGCCCGCGGACCACGTCCTCTACCGGCCCTGGTTCATGTTCGGGGTGGGGCTCGCCACCACCGCGCTCACGCTCTCGGTGTCGGTCTCGATCTCGCTCCTCGTGCCGCTCGCGGCGCGCGGATTCGTCCGGCGCGAGAACGTCTGGCCCTACATCCTCGGGGCGAACGTCACGACACTCGTGGACACGCTCTTCGCGGGAGCGCTCGTGGGCCACCCCGACTCGGCCCGGATGGTGGCGCTGCTGATGGGCACGGTCGCGATCCTGTCGCTGCCCCCCGTCTTCCTGTTTCCCGGCGCGTTCGGCCGGACGCTCGACCGCGTCGCCTCGCTCGCCACGGGCAGCGCGCGGGCGGTGGCCGTGTTCGTGGCCCTCTTGTTCGCCATCCCGCTCGCGCTCGTCGCCCTTTTCTGAGGAGGACGCCCATGGACGTGCTCGTCTACCTCGACCCGTCGCCCCGGGGAGAGTGGGCTCTCGCCGCCGCCGCCCAGCTGCCCCCGCGCTGGAAGGGCCGGCTGCGCCTCGTCGCCACCGAGGAGGACGCGGCGGCCGACCCGTCGCTGCTCGACCGCGCCCGGGCGCGGCTGGCGGACTGCGGCCCGGTCGAGACCCTGACCCGGCCGGGGCCCGCCGAGCGGGCGGTGATCGAGGAGGCCCGCGAGCGTCGCTACGGCCTGCTGGTCGTGCCCCCGGCCGGACGCGGCGCCGTCGCGCGGATGCTCAAGGGCTCGCGAGTGGCCAACGTCGTGCGCCGTGCCCGCGCGCCCGTGCTGGTGGCACGTCGGCCGCCGGAGCGCATGGAGCGTGTGCTGGGTGCCCTCTCGGGACGCGACACCACCACCGCCGTCCTCGAGGCGGCCCTCGCGTGGGAGGAGCGTCCCGGCGCCCGGGCCGCCTTCGTGCACGTGCGCTCGGAGGTGCCCCTGCCGCAGGGGGACGTCGCCCCTCCGCTCGAGGCTCCGGGAGCCGACGAGCACGAGGCCGTCCGCGCCGTCCTGGCGGCGCGCGGTCGCGCGGTCGACCTGCAGCTGCGCGACGGGCTCGTCGTCGAGGAGACGCTCGACGCCTTCGAGAGCGGGGCCTTCCATCTCCTGGTGATCGGCGCCCACGGCGAGGGGGCGAAGGGCTTCGGGCGGGAAGACGTGACCGAGCGGTTGCTGCTCGGCTGCCCGGGCTCGACCCTCATCGTCCCGCGCTGAACGCGTAGCCGGCCCGGGATGGGCTCCCCCGGGAGGCGAATCCCGGCCGCGGCGGGGACTTGACAGGGGCTCGCGTCCTCCTTATCCTATCGTTCCGATAGGATAAGAGATGAAGGTCTCCCGCCGCGGTCTCTACGCTCTCCAGGCGCTCATCCACCTGGCGGAGGCCTACGACACGGGGCTGGTCGTCTCTCGCGCCGTCGCCGAGAAGGAAGGGATTCCCGAGAAGTTCCTCGAGGGCATCCTCCTCGCCTTGAAGAACGCCCGCGTCGTCTCGAGCGAGCGGGGGCGCGAGGGCGGCTACCGGCTCCGGAAGCCGCCTGGCGAGATCTTCATCGGAGACGTGGTGAGGATGATCGACGGCCCGCTGGCCCCGTTCGGGGACGTGGTGGAGCTGCAGCACCGCGTCAAGACGGAGACGCGCCACCCGGGGCTGTTCGACCTGTTTCTCGAAGTGCGCAACGCGGCCGCGGCGATCGTGGACCGCACGAGCCTTGCCGACCTGGTGGAGCGCAATCGCCGGGTCCTGGCCGAGCGGAACCCCGCGGAGTTGAAGCGGTGACGGGCGGCGGTCGAGGTGTCTCTTAATGTCTACTACCTCCATGGGATTTCAGGCACAAATAGGGGCGTGGACGCTCGCACTGTCGGTGGCGGCGGGCTCGCTGGCCTTGGGCGACGAGCCGAAGCCGCCGGCCGATCCTCCGAAGCTCACGGCGGGGGCCGAGGGCTTCGTCCTGCAGTCGTCGAGCGGGGACTACCGGCTGCAGCTGCGCGGCTACGTGCACTTCGATGGCCGCTTCTTCTCGAGCGATGCCGGCCTGCTCGCGACGGACACCTTCCTCCTGCGGCGCGTGCGGCCGATCCTCGCGGGCACGGTGGGCCGTCACTTCGAGTTCCAGATCATGCCGGACTTCGGCATGGGCACGACCGTCCTGCAAGACGCCTGGCTCGACGTGAACTACTCGCCGAAGGCCCGAGTCCGCGTGGGCAAGTTCAAGTCCCCGGTCGGCCTCGAGCGGCTCCAGTCGGCCACCGCTCTCGCGTTCGTCGAGCGGGCCTACCCGACGGCGCTCGTCCCCAACCGCGACGTCGGGGTGATGCTCCACGGCAACCTCGCGGGAGGCGTCGTGGCGTACGCGGCCGGGGTCTTCAACGGAGCTCCCGACGGCGGCAGCGTCGACCTGGACCTCGCCGACGGGAAGGACGTGGCCGGGCGCCTCTTCCTCTCGCCTTTCAAGCGGGGCGGCGGCGCCCTCGCGGGGCTCGGCTTCGGCATCGCCGGCACCACCGGGAAGCAGACCGGTGCTCTGCCGGCCTATCGCTCGGGCGGCCAGGTCAGCCTGCTGACCCTCGTCCAGGGCATCACGGCCGACGGCACGCGCCACCGCCTCTCGCCGCAGCTCTCCTTCTACTCCGGCCGCTTCGGGCTCATGGCGGAGTACGCGTGGTCGGAGTCGTGGGTGAAGAAGGCCTCGACCGGGACGCGCGCGAGGTTCAGCGGCGAGGCTTGGCAGGCGACCGCTACGTTCACCCTCACCGGCGAGAAGGCGTCGTTCTCGGGCGTGCGCCCGAGCGAGGCCTTCGAGCCCGGCCAGGGGAAGTGGGGCGCCCTCGAGCTCGCGGGCCGTGTGAACGGCATCGAGATCGGGACGGAGGCCTTCCAGGAGGGGATCGTGGACCCGACGAAGTCCGTGCGGAAGGCCTTTGCCTGGACCGTGGGGCTCAACTGGATTCTGAGCCGGAACATCAAGCAGGTCGTCAACTTCGAGCGCACGACGTTCACCGGCGGGGCCGCGGGTGGCGCGGACCGTCCGGCCGAGAAGGCCTTCTTCATCCGCACCCAGGTCTCCTTCTGATCACGAGAGGACGAGCGATGCACCGAACGACCACCGTCCGCACGACCCTGGCGGCCCTCGCCGTGCTGGGCCTCGCCGCCGCGGCCGCCCCGGCCCAGGAGCTGCTCAACGTCTCCTACGACCCGACCCGCGAGCTCTACCAGGAGGTGAACGCCGCCTTCGCCGTGCAGTGGAAGGCCAAGACCGGCAAGGACGTCACGATCCAGCAGTCGCACGGCGGCTCGGGCAAGCAGGCCCGCGCCGTCATCGACGGCCTCGACGCCGACGTGGTGACGCTCGCGCTCGCCTACGACGTCGACGCGATCGCCCAGTCCGGCCTCCTCGCCCCCGCCTGGCAGAAGAGGCTGCCCCAGAACTCCTGCCCCTACACCTCGACCATGGTGTTCCTCGTCCGCAAGGGAAACCCGAAGGCGATCAAGGACTGGGGCGACCTCGCGCGGCCCGGCGTCTCCGTCATCACGCCGAACCCCAAGACGTCGGGCGCGGCGCGCTGGAACTACCTGGCCGCGTGGGCCTGGGCGCTGCGCCAGCCCGGGGGCAGCGAGGCGAAGGCCCGCGCCTTCGTGGCGCAGCTCTTCAAGAACGTGCCGGTCCTCGACACCGGCGCCCGCGGCTCGACGAACACCTTCGTGCAGCGCGGCATCGGCGACGTCCTCCTCGCGTGGGAGAACGAGGCCTTCCTGGCGGTGAAGGAGCTCGGGACGGACAGGTTCGAGATCGTGGTGCCGAGCCTCAGCATCCTGGCCGAGCCCCCGGTCGCGGTCGTGGACAAGGTGGTGGACAAGAAGGGCACCCGCGCGGTGGCCCAGGCCTACCTCGAGTTCCTGTACTCCCCCGAGGGGCAGGCCCTCGCCGCGAAGCACTACTACCGGCCCCGCGAGAAGGCCGCGCTCGCCCAGGCCCCGGTGAGGTTCCCGGACCTGAAGCTCGTGACCATCGACGACACGTTCGGCGGCTGGGCGATCGCGCAGAAGGCCCACTTCGCCGACGGCGGCACCTTCGACCAGATCTACTCTCAGTAGGGGAGTGCTGTGCCGCTCCCCCCTCCAACCGCCCGCTCCGCTCGCCGAAGTGAATTCGGCTCGCTCCGCAGCCCGCTGCCTCCGCGCCTTCCCCCATGCTGAACCTCGAAAGACGACACAGCGTGCTCCCCGGGTTCGGGCTGACCCTCGGGTTCTCGCTCTTCTACCTCTGCCTGGTCGTGCTCATCCCGCTGGCCGCGCTCGCCCTCAAGGCTGCGTCGTTCGGATGGGAGGCCCTCTGGCAGGCCACCACCGCGCCTCGCGTCCTCGCCTCCTACCGCCTCACCTTCGGCGCGTCGCTCGCCGCCGCCCTCGTCAACGCGGTCTTCGGCCTGGTGGTCGCCTGGGTGCTCGTGCGCTACCGCTTCCCCGGGCGGCGCGTGGTGGACGCGCTCGTGGACCTGCCCTTCGCCCTGCCCACCGCCGTCGCGGGCATCGCCCTCACCTCGCTCTACGCCGAGACCGGCTGGCTCGGCCGGCCCCTCGCCGCGCTCGGCCTCAAGGTCGCGTTCACTCCGCTCGGCGTCGCCGTGGCCCTGACCTTCATCGGCCTGCCCTTCGTGGTGCGGACGCTGCAGCCGGTGCTCGAGGCGCTCGACCCCGAGGTCGAGGAGGCGGCCGCCAGCCTGGGCGCGAGCCGCGCTGCAGACCTTCCTCCGCGTCGTCCTCCCCGCGATCGCGCCCGCCTGGCTCACCGGCTTCGCCCTCGCCTTCGCCCGGGCCCTCGGCGAGTACGGCTCGGTCGTCTTCATCTCCGGGAACATGCCGATGCGGACCGAGATCGCCCCCCTCGTGATCATGACCAAGCTCGAGCAGTACGACTACGCCGGGGCCACCGCCATCGCCGTCACCCTGCTCGTGGCGTCCTTCCTCCTCCTCGGCGCGGTCAACCTGCTCCAGGCCTGGAGCGCCCGCCGCGGGGCGGTGGAGTAGACCATGGCCCGACCGACCACCGAGCCCCCGGCCGTCCGCCTTCTCCTGATCACGGTGGCCCTCGCCTTCCTCGCCCTCTTCCTGGTCGCGCCCCTGGTCCTGGTCTTCCAGCAGGCCCTGGAGAAAGGCGTCTCGGCCTACCTGGCTGCCATCCGGGAGCCGGACGCCCTCTCGGCGCTGCGGCTCACGCTCCTGACCGCGGCGATCGCGGTGCCCGCCAACCTCCTCTTCGGCCTCGCCGCCTCCTGGGCGATCGCCCGCTTCGACTTCCCCGGCCGGAGCCTCCTGCTCACGCTCATCGACCTGCCCTTCGCCATCTCCCCGGTGATCTCGGGGATGGTCTTCATCCTCCTCTTCGGACGGCAGGGCTGGCTGGGCCCGTGGCTCGACGCCCACGACCTGAAGGTCGTCTTCGCCGTGCCCGGGATCGTCCTCGCCACCGTCTTCGTCACCTTCCCCTTCGTGGCCCGCGAGCTCATCCCGGTGATGCAGGCGCAGGGGCGGGACGAGGAGGAAGCGGCCGTCGTGCTCGGCGCGTCGGGGTGGCAGGTGTTCTGGCGCGTGACGCTGCCCAACGTGAAGTGGGGGCTCCTCTACGGCGTCATCCTCTGCAACGCCCGCGCGATGGGGGAGTTCGGGGCGGTGTCCGTCGTCTCCGGCCACATCCGCGGCCTCACCAACACGCTGCCCCTGCACGTCGAGATCCTCTACAACGAGTACCAGTTCCAGGCCGCCTTCGCCGTCGCCTCGCTCCTGGCCCTCCTCGCCATCGTCACCCTCGTGGCGAAGAGCCTGGTCGAGTGGCGGGAGGAATCATGAGCATCGAGGTTCGAGGCGTCACCAAGACCTTCGGCGCGTTCACCGCGGTGAACGACGTCAGCCTGAAGGTGCCCGACGGCGAGCTCGTGGCGCTGCTCGGGCCGTCGGGGTCCGGCAAGACGACTCTCCTCCGCATCATCGCCGGGCTCGAGCGCCCGGACCGCGGCCAGGTTCTCTTCGAGGGCCAGGACGCGACGCGACGCGACGCGAAGGACCGCCGCGTCGGCTTCGTCTTCCAGCACTACGCCCTCTTCCGCCACATGAGCGTCTTCGAGAACGTGGCCTTCGGCCTGCGCGTGCGGCCCCGCGAGACCCGGCCCGCGGAGGCGGCGATCCGCGAGAAGGTGACGAGCCTCCTGCGAATGGTCCAGCTCGACTGGCTTTCCGACCGGCTGCCCTCGCAGCTCTCCGGCGGCCAGCGCCAGCGGGTCGCCCTCGCCCGCGCCCTCGCGGTCGAGCCGCGCGTCCTCCTCCTCGACGAGCCCTTCGGCTCGCTCGACGCCAAGGTCCGCCAGGAGCTGCGCCGCTGGCTGCGGCGGCTCCACGACGAGATCCGCCTCACCAGCGTCTTCGTGACCCACGACCAGGAAGAGGCGCTCGAGGTGGCCGACCGCGTGGTGGTGATGAACCAGGGCCGCATCGAGCAGGTGGGCACGCCGGAGGAGATCTTCGACCGGCCGGCGACGCCCTTCGTGATCCGCTTCATGGGCAACGTGAACGTCTTCCACGGGCGCGTCCAGAACGGCAAGGCCCACCTCGGCCCCCTCGCCCTCGACTACCCGGAGCACCCGCACGCCGAGGAGCGTGCCGCCGCGGGCTTCGCGCGGCCCTACGACCTCGACGTCGAGCGCGCCGACGCGGCCGGGGGCGGCCTGTGGGCCACGCTGCGCCACGCGACCCCGGCCGGGGGCGTCGTGCGCCTCGAGCTGGAAGGCGACGACGGGGCGATCCTGCAGGTCGAGATCCCGAGGGATCGGCACGAAGCGCTCCACCCGCAGCTGGGCGAGCGGCTGTACCTGCGGCCCCGGCGAGGTCCGCGTCTTCCTCGACCCGCCCGAAGCCGTTCCGCGCGCCTGAACCGGGAGGCCAGGGCCGCGGTGACACGGCCGTCGGGTTGCTCTAGGATCGATGAGAGGCGGCCGTTCGACCCGCCAGGAGACCCCGACCCCATGAGACTGCCGGTTGCCGCTTTTCTCGTCGTCGCCGTCACGTCGCCGCTGCAGGGAGGTGCCATGTCCGCCGAGTCCTTCTACGCTCTCCAGACGACCACCCTCCAGGGCCGGCCGGCCAACCTCGCCGACTACGCGGGAAAGGTCACGCTGGTCGTGAACGTGGCGAGCCAGTGCGGCTTCACGCCGCAGTACGCGGGCCTCCAGAAGCTCCACGACGAGCTCGCGAGCCGCGGATTCTCCGTTCTCGGGTTCCCGAGCAACGACTTCGGCGGCCAGGAGCCGGGGACTCCGGGGGAGATCGCCGAGTTCTGCCAGAAGAACTACGGCGTCACCTTCCCGATGTTCGCGAAGGTCGTGACGAAGACCGGAGAGGGCCAATCGCCCCTCTACGCCTTCCTGGGCAAGGGCGGCGAGCTTCCCGCCTGGAACTTCGGCAAGTACCTCGTGGGCCGCGACGGCAAGGTCGTCGGCTACTTCCCGAGCAAGGTGGCCCCGGACTCGAAGGAGCTGCGCGCCGCGATCGAGACAGCCCTCGGCCGCTGAGACCCCGCGGGAGAGAAGGAGGAAGGACCATGGCGAGCCGGGCGGTCACGAACTTCATGAAGCAGCAGGGCTTCGCCTCTGAGCCGCCCGACGCCTGCGACATGCACTTCGAGGGCCTCTACTTCCAGCCTCGCGTCGTCTTCCCGGCCGTGATCGTCGCGACCCTCCTGCAGCTCGTTTCCGTCCCGCTCTCGGCGGGACTTCACTTCCTGCTTTCCGCCCTCCTGTGGTGGAACACGCTCCTGCCCGCCCTCAATCCGTTCGAGCAGGCCTACAACCGCTGGGTGGCGCGGCCGAAGGGGCGCCTGGAGCTCGTCCCCGCCCCCGGCCCCCGGCGGATGGCGCAGGGCATGGCCGCGGCGTTCAACCTCGGCGCCGGCCTCGCCCTCCTCTACGGGATGGCGCCACTCGCCTGGGTGCTGCAGGTGATGCTGGTCCTGGCCTTCTCGGCGCTCCTCTTCGGCCGGTTCTGCCTCGGGGCCTACGTCTACCACCTGCTCAAGGGCCGGGTGGCGTTCGCGAACTCGACCCTGCCCTGGGCCTGATCGCCCCCGACCGACCGCTTCAGGCCATCAGGTAGAAGGCGACCGCGGCGAGGACCATCCCTGCCACCACCACGCGGTGGGGGACCACCCGGTAGAGCACGAGCGAGAGGACGATCGTGATCACCGGGGCGAGCGCGTTGATCATGGGGCTCACGATGATGACCTTGCCGTGCCGGAAGGCGTAGACCATGGTCAGGGCGCCGATCGAGTTCAGGAGCTGGATGGGAGCGCACAGCCACGGGCCGCCCTTTCCCCAGTTGATGGGCTTCGTGAAGTCCGTCATCCAGACCGCCACCGGCACGAACAGCAGCCCCGTGACCATCATGTAGAAGAAGATGCTCTCGCTGCGCATGGTGGCGTTCGCGAAGCGCAGCACGTAGGCCTGGATGCCCCAGGCCAGGAACACGAGGAACGCCAGCACGAACCACAGGCGCCCTTTCACCGGGCTCGAGTGGTTGGAGGGCTGGTAGGAGAGCAGCGGCATCGCGAGGAGCGCGAGGACGATCCCGGCCCACGCGCGCGGGCTGGCCGTCTCCCCGAGCAGGAGGACGGACAGGAGGACGCTCACCACCGGCGAGAGCGAGATCACCGGGAAGACGAGGTAGGCGGGGCCCCGCCGCAGCGTGTCGAACAGGACGAGCTGCCCCGCGGCGCCGAGGAGCCCCGCCGCCGAGCCCAGGACGACCGAGCGCAGGTCGTGCTCGGGGACCCACCCGATGACCGCCAGCGCCACCAGCGCGCAGGGGACCATCGTGAGGGCCCAGACGGCGTAGCCCAGGGTGGCGGGGAAGCCGTTCTTCTCGGGGCGCTCGATGAACGCGCCCCAGACGCCCCAGAAGAGCATGGTGACGACGGCGTAGAAGAACCAGAGGTTCGTTTCCATCAGACCACGACGACCTCGACGTTGCGGGCGCGCAGGGCCGACAGCACCTCCGGGCTCGTCCCCGAGTCGGTGATGACCTTGTGGACGACGTCCAGCTTCGCGATCACGGAGAGGCTGCGACGCTCGAACTTCGAGGCGTCCGCCACCACCACCACCTCGCGGGAGACCTGGATCATCACCGCGTTCAGCTGGGCCTCGACCACGTCCGGGGTCATGAGGCCGATCTCGGGGTCGAGGCCGTCGACACCGAGGAAGAGGCGGTCCGCGTGCAGCCCGCGCAGCGTCTGCTCGGCGGGGGGGCCGGCCAGCGAGTAGGACATCTGGCGCAGCACGCCGCCGATCATGATGAGCCGCACGTGGGGCAGGTTCGCGAGCTCCATCGCGATGTTGAGCGCGTTCGTGATCACGTTCAGCGAGCGCAGCTTCAGGAAGCGGATCTGCCGCGCGATCTCGGCGGTGGTGGTGCCGGAGTCGAGCATGATCGTCTCGCCGTCCTTGATCATCTGGGCGGCGGCGTGGCCGATGCGCACCTTCTCGGCGTGGTGGAGCGTCTCCTTGACCGTGATCGGCACGTCGTCGGGCGCGTCCGCGCGCTTGAGCGCCCCGCCGTGGGAGCGCACGACGGCCCCGAGGTCGGCGAGGGCGTCGAGGTCGCCGCGGATGGTCACCGCCGAGACGCCGAAGCGGGTCGACGAGCTCGTCCACGGTGACCCGCTCCTGCGCCGTCGAGCATCTCGAGGATCCGGCGGCGCCTCTCCTCGACGAGGAGGCGGGGCGCGCGGCCCTTCGCCGGGCTGGCGTTCTCCTTCTTTCGGCTGCGCATGGCGAGCATCATAGAGGCAACCCCGCGCCCACCGCCACCCCGGCGGCGGCACGCCGCAGGCCCGCGCGTAGCGGGCGAGAACGCGCCGGACGTGGAGGCGGGCGAGGCGGGCCGCCTGGCCATCCGGCGGCCCGGCGTCCGCCGCCGTCGACGGCGTCCGGCAGGTACTGGCTCACCAGCCCCCGGGGCAGGCGCCGCGTATCGAGGTTGGCGAAGAGACGCTGGACCGCCTTCTGGACCTCCGGGACGGGCCAGTAGTAGCGGGCGCGGTCGCTGAGGCTGAACTGGCGCCGCCGGCGCAGGTCCTCCTCGTCTCCCTCGCCGTGGTAGGCCTTCCAGTGCCGGGGGTCGGCGCACATGGCCCGGTCGAGGGCGTGACGCACTCCCGAGAGCTGGTCGGGCGCCCGCCGCTCGAGGAGCTCGCGCTCGATCCCCTCGAGCGCGAAGACCGCCTCGCGGAAGGCGAAGGTCAGCTCGGGGCCGACCTTGAGGATCGCGAAGTGGTCCTCGACCAGGGCGCGAAGAGCGTCCTCCGACTGGTAGTCCGTCGAGTGCGCCTCGAAGACGAGACGCTCCTGTCTCTCGGAGAACGACCTCAGGCCCATGGCGGCCGCTCCGTCGGTAGGCATACACGACGTCGTCGCCGAACTCGACGCCGGGCTGGACGACCTGGGCGATCACTCGCCGCCAGGCCCGATCGAGCCCCCTGCGCGCGAAGGCCTCGCGCGTCGAGGTCGAGGCCCCGCTCGGCGTCCTCGACGCGGCGTGACGGCCGGCCCCTCGTGCCCACCGGACTGGCCTCCGGGAGGCGGGACCTCGGTCCCGATCACGTAGACGGGCGCCGGCACGTCCGGCGCCCGCTCCGCCGCGGCCGCCTCGGCCGCCACCGCAAGATCGGCCGTCCGGGCCGCGGCGACCGTGTCCGCCAGGGGCCCGAGCGGGTCGTCGGCGCAGCGCATGCTGGCGTCGAGGTGCACCTTCGCGTACCCGGCCCGCACGTAGTCCCGCACCATCTCCGCCGCGCGGGTCATGGCGAGGCGGACCCCGAGCGCCGCCCACGGGTTCGGCCCCAGGTGATCGCCGCCCAGCACCACGCGGTCCCCCGGGCAGCCCCGCCTCCCGCGCGAGCCGGGAGACGAACGCCACGAACTCCGCCGGCCGCACGCCGGTGTACCCACCTTCCTGGTTGACCTGGTTGGAGGTGGACTCGACGAGGACGGTGGACCCGTCCTCGCGCGCCTGCTCGAGGGCGGCCTGCAGGACGACGGGGTGGGCGGAGCAGACGGAGAAGACGCCCCGGGCAAGGCCGCGCTTCTGGGCGGACGACCATCTCGAGGAGCGGACTCAGCTCAGCCATCGCTCGAGGTTCTCCGAGACGAACTCGTCGTCGGCGAGATGGGGGTAGGCCTGGAGGACGCGGTCGATCTCCTCCGCCTGCCCCGGCGAGAGGTCCTCGCGCGGGTCCAGGCACCACCGCCCGGCCAGGAGTCCCTGGCGCCGGAGCACCTCGTGGATCCCGGCGATGCAGCCGGCGAAGCCGTGGCGGGCGTCGAAGAGGGCAGCGTTCGCGTCGGTGAGCTGCTGGCCGAGCGCGAGCAGGTCGAAGGCCCCCTGGCCCGTCCGCCGGCACTCCTTGACCTCCTGGAGAAGCTCCACCGCCCGGCGCGTCCAGACCGCCCACTGGCCGAGGAGGCCCCCGGCGAAGCGGACCGGGAGAGCGCCGAGCTCGAAGCGGGAGAGCAGGTCCGCCACGATCGCGTCGTCGTTGCCGGTGTAGAGGGCGACCTCGGCGGAGCGTCCGCTCGCGGCGAGGGCGCGGGCGACGTCGAGGGTGTGGTAGCGGTTGAACGGCGCCACCTTGATGGCGGCGACCGCGTCGATCTCGAGAAAGCGCCGCCAGAAGTCCTCGTCGAGGACCCGGCCTCCCACCGCCGGCTGCAGGTAGAAGCCGAAGAGGGGAAGGACCTCGGCCACCTGGCGGCAGTGGGCGAGGAGCTCGTCGGTCGTGGCCTCGCGCAGCGCGCCCAGGCTCAGCAGGGCGAGGTCGTAGCCGAGGTCCCGGGCGAGGCCGGCCTCGGCGACGGCCTGGGTGGTCGGTCCGACGACACCCGCCACCTTCACCAGCCGCCGGCCGCTCGCCGCCGCGCGCTCCCGGACGACGCCGGCGGCGAGGCGCAGGACGGGCTCGAGGAGGCCCGCGGACCGGACGGCGAACTGGGTCGTGTGGACACCCACCGCCACCCCGCCCGCGCCCGCGTCGCAGTAGTAGCGGCTGAGGGCCACCTGCCGGCGCTCGTCGAGCCGCCGCTCCGCGGTCAGGGCGAGCGGGTGAGCGGGGATGACCTGCCCCTCGAGGAGCACCGACCGAACCAGCGACAACCTCTCAGAAGCGGCCATCGGTGGCCTCGAAGTGCGTGGGCTTGCCCAGGCTGCGTCCGCCCTGCTGCACCCACGCGGCCACCCAGTCGACGAGCCGCGCGAGCGGCACTTCGGGCGGGCCGAGGAGCGAAGCGCACCCAGCGGCGTCTCCGAGAAGGGCGGGGCCAGGGGTCGCCGATGAAGCGGGGAGGCCGGGAGAAGCGCTCGCCGAAGACCTTGGCCGCCGCCCGCACGGAGACGACCTCGGGTCCCGTCACCACGAGCGGCCGGGGCGGCGTCTCGCACAGCGCGAGCGACCGGAAGGCGTACGAGCTCGCGTCGCCCTGCCACAGGGCGTTGACGTGGGAGGCCCGCAAGTCGATCGGCTCGCCCGCGTGGACCTTCCGCGCGAGATCGACGAGCGTGCCGTAGCGCAGGTCCACGGCGTAGAAGAGACGGAAGAAGAGGCAGCGCGTGCCGCGCTCACGCGAGGCGTGCTCGAAGACCCGCTCGCGGCCGACGCAGGTCTGCGCGTACTCGCCGACCGGGCCGATCGGGTCCTTCTCGGTCGAGGCCGGGGCGCCGGGCGGCACGAGCGGGTACACGTTCCCGCTCGAGAAGACCACGATCCGGCTCTCCGCGAAGTGCGGCGCCACGATGGACGGCACGACGACGTTCTGGGCCCAGGTGAGGTCGGGCCGGCCCGAGGAGCCGAACTTGCGGCCGGCGAGGAAGAGGACGTTCGGGACGCGGGGCAGCCGGGCCACCTGCGAGGGGTCGAGGAGGTCGCACGCGATCGGTCTCGATGCCGTCGCGCTGCGAGCGATCGCGCGAGGCCGGGCTCGGAGAAGCGCGCGACGGCGAGGACGCGGTGCGTCACGCCGGCCGCGTCGCAGGCCCGGCCGACGCGCCGCGCGAGCGAGGGGCCCATCTTGCCCGCCGGCGCCGAGCACGACCACGTCGCCGGTCAGGGTCCGGGCGAAATCGACGTCGGCGGGCGAGGGCCGGGAGAGCAGCTCCTCGAGCTCGCCCTCGTCGCGGACGGCCTCAGGCCACGGCGGGTGTTCCGCGCTCATCGAGGTGTCCCGGCCGGTCGAGAAGACGACGGCGGCGTGGCCCCCGCTCCCACGGGAAGGAGCGGGAACCACGCCGCCATGGGGAGGATCTAGAAGGTCGCTCTCAAGCCGATGCGGAACGACCCTCGCGGGCGCGAATCCTTCGCGTTGCGCGATCGCCGCCGCCCAGCACGACGGCCGTCGTCCCGTTGTCGATCGATGCCGTTGATCAGGTAGTCGTCCACGTCGGTGAAGCTCGATCCCGCAGCCCGACGAAGAACTGCGGATGGTTGAAGGCGTTGTCCAGCAGGCGCGGTGAACTGGAGCCGGAACCGGTCCTTCGCGATGATGTCCTTGTAGAAGGCCGAAGTTCACGACCCAGGTGCCCGGGCCCGTGAAGGCTGCCCTTCTTCGCGTTGCCGAAGCTCGCCGGGCCTCGGGCATCGCGTAGGCCGTCCGTGGTAGAACCACCGCTCGCGCGTCCCGCCGGTGTTCGGGTCCCCGACCTGGTCCGGCCGCCACGCGCCGCAGAAGTACGTTGCCGAGGCCGTCGAGCGGGAGGAAGCCGTGTTCCACGGGGTGTCGAGTAGTAGCCCGGTGAAGAACGGCGTGAGGTTGTTGCCGCTGCGGGCCTGGAAGATGCGTCGAGACCGTCCACCCGCCGAAGAGCGCGTCGGCCCAGCCCGGCATGTTCGACGCCGTGCTTGCGGCCCTTGCCCGACGGGGATGTCCCAGGTCGCCGTTCATCACGAGGCGGTGCTTCACGACGTTGGGGTCGGGCCCGCGGTCGGCCTCGATGTCGTACGGGTCGTACTGGACGACGCCGATCGATGCTGTTGCCGGAGTCGGGTGCGTTGGAGTCGCAGTGGGCGTAGGTGTAGGCCACGTTGAGGCCGAGGCCGTTCCGCCAGCGCCGCTGCAGCTCGATCTGGCCGGCGTGGAGCTGCCCCTCGCCCGGTGTTCTCCGTGATCGTCCATGTAGTACCCGTAGAGCGGGAACGGCCGGTAGATGTTGTCGTCGGGGTTGTCGTTGTCGATGGAGTTCGTGCTGGCCGGCATGCTGTTGTACTCCTTGGTGACGAGCAGCTTCCTCATCGTCGAGCCGATGTAGCTCGACGCGCAGGCCGATGTCGCCGGGCAGCTCCCGCTCGAGGGTCAGGTTGTACTGGTAGATGTCGGGCAGCTCGACGTCGGGTCAGATGCCGACGATGCCGAAGTCGTCGTGCTCGACTACCCCGTGCCCCCGCTGAAGCCGTTGCTGAGGCCGCCGCCCGTCCGCGCGGCACCGTGTAGCGGAACTGGTTCGCGGCCATCAGGTCGCGCAGCCCCTGCACGGCAATCGTCGGGTGGAAGAGGCCGAAGCCGCCGCGCACCACGGTCTTGTCGGAGTTGCCGACGCGCCAGGCGAAGCCGACCCGCGGGCTGAAGTTGTTCTTGTCGGTCTGTCAGGATGGTCTCGGGGAGGTCCAGCTGCGCGGCCGTGAACACGCGGGAGGAGTAGATGCTGTCCGGGTCCTGCAGGCCGGGCGGCAGCTGCGACCGCACGCTCTCGTTCGGGATGATGTGGTAGCCGCCGTCCTCGGCCTGGAAGTTGGCGACGAGCCCGCTCTTCTCCTTGAAGATGCCGGCGAGCTCGTAGCGCAGGCCCAGGAAGAGGGTCAGGCTCGGGTTCACCCTCCAGTCGTCCTGGGCGAAGACCGCGAAGTCGTTCGAGTTGCCGTCGAGGTCGCCGCGCGTGTCACCTGGTCGTCGACCCGGGCGGGCGTAGCCCGAGCAGAAGGTCGGTGAAGGCGTTGCCGGTCTGCCGCCGTCGAAGCGGTAGGCGCCGCGGTGGTTGAGGCCCCGGCCGAAGCCGTCGACGGACCGAGTTCCGGGTCCAGAGGGCCCGCCCGCAGCGAGTGCGCCCACCGTGACCCAGCTGAGGTTGTCGCTGATCGAGAACGAGTTCTGGTTACTGGTCGCGGTCGACGTTGCGGCCCGCGTCGGTGATGCGAGCCGGCCGGTTCGTTCCGCCCGAGAAGCTGAAGGCCGGGAAGCCGGACGCGCCCTCGACGAGGCTCGGCGACGCTTCGTAGGCCGAGCTGGGCGCAGACCTCCTGGACGATGTAGTGGCTCTTCCGGACCGACTTGTCGTTGTTGTAGCCGACCCGGAACTCGTTCACGACGGTGCTCGAGAAGATCTCGCGTCCAGCCCGCCGACGACGGAGCACGTGTGAGCTGTCCGTCCAGGATGCGCAGGTTGGTGAGGGCGTTGCCGCTCCCACCTCGAAGCGGATAGGCCCGGCGGGTCACGGCGCTGGTAGCTCGCCCGCAGGAAGAGCGAGTCCTTCGACGAGCAGCTCGTGGTCGAGCCGCAGGTCCGCCCGCTGGCGGTTCGCCGTCTCGGGCACGAACTTCTGGTAGACGCCCTGCCGGTCGAGAGCGGTGCCCTGGTTGGGCAGGGGGTAGAAGAAGTTGATGATGTTCGTGGCCGAGGGGTCGATCCGGCTGGCCGGGATGACGTTGCCCGGGAAGGGCAGCCCGGTCGGCGGGTCCTTGATGGTGAAGCGTCGCGCCCGAGAAGTCGCCGTTTCGCATCGCCGCGGTGGGGACGGTGGCCCGGCCGCCGCCGTAGATCGCCGTGTCGCGTTGAGCCCTCGTAGTTCGCGAAGAAGAACGTCTTGTCGGACTTGATGCGGGCCGCCGAAGCTCGCGCCCCAGCGGTGCTGGTAGGTGTCGGAGTTGGGGTCGTCGCGCGTCGCCCCCGTCAGCTTCTGGCTGTAGGTGAGGGCGTTCAGGCTGTTGTCGTTGAAGTCGTAGAAGGCCGTCCCGTGGTACGCGTTGCCGCCCCGCTTGGTGGTGACGACCACGCCGGCGAGGCCGCCGTACTCGGCGCTGTAGGAGTTCGACAGCACCTGCACCTCCGCGATCGCGTCGACGCCGGGCGCGGAGTTGCCCACCGTGCCGAAGATCGCGTTGGTCGAGGCCTGCCCGTCCTGGATGTAGGTGACGCCGTACGTGCGCCCCCCGAGGAACTGGAGGTCTGTCGCCGCCGCCCACCACGTTCGGGTTGAGGTACAGGAAGTACTGGATGTCGCGGCTCGACCGGGGCAGGTCGCGGATCTGCTGGTCGTCGAGGCCGCGGGCGATGGCCTGGCTCTCGATCGTGATGTTGTTCTTGCCTTCGGCGGTGACGGTGACGGTCTCGGCCATGCCGCCGACCTCGAGCCGCGTGTCCACGCGCGGCCACGGAGGCCGCCTTGAGGACGACCCCCGTCCTCTCGTACTTCTTGAAGCCCTCGAGGGCTCACCTCGATCGGTAGCTTCCCGGACGCAGGTTCATGATCTCGAAGTTCCCGGCCGCGTCGGTCGGGACGGTCCGGGGGATGTTCGTGGACTCGTCCGTCGCCGTCACGGAGGCGCCAGGCAGGGGAAGCCCCTGCGGGTCGAGGACCGTACCGCGGACGGTCCCCAGGAAGGACTGGGCGAGGACGGGGCCCGCAACGGAAGAGGGCCCCCAGCACTGCCCAGAGGAACGGCTTTCTTGTCATCTCTGCCTCCTCGGCATCCAGCCGAACTACCGCCGCGGCCATTCCCCGCCTCGGTTCTCCCGAGGGTCGCGAGGCTGCGCGCCCGAAATCGAAAGCATACGACAGGCAAATGACTTTCTAGTGCTTTTCTTTTTGCTTGTCAATCCTTTTTTTGACCTCTGAATGCCACCGATCGGGGTTGGCCCGGCCCGTGATCTGCGATAGCTTGCTCTCGCATGGCCAGAAGCCGACCCCCGCTCGCGCTGCCGAGCCCCGCTCCTGCTCCGCGCCCGCTGCGCCGGAGGGCCGGCGGGGCCGTGGCCGCCGTCCTGGCTCTCGTGGCCGTCGGGGCCTTCCTGTGGGCGCGCCGCGCCGACCGGGCGGCACCGCGCGAGCGGCCCCACGTGCTCCTCGTGACCATCGACACGCTGCGCGCGGACGCGGTCAGCGCCTACGGGAACCCCGCGGCCTCCACCCCCGTCCTCGATGCTCTGGCGGCGCGGGGCGCGCGGTTCACCACCGCGGTGGCCAACGTGCCCCTCACCGGGCCTTCCCACGCCTCGATCCTCACCGGCCTCATCCCCGTGCGCCACGGCGTGCGTGACAACGGCGGCTTCGTCCTTCCCGACGAGGTCCCGGTTCTCACCGAGAGGTTCCGCGACGCGGGCTACCGCACCGCCGCGTTCGTGTCCGGCTACCCCCTCGTGAGGCGGTTCGGCTTCGGGCGGGGCTTCGACACCTACGACGACTCGCTGCCGCACGGGAACGACCCGCGGCGCGCCCCCTACGTCGAGCGCTCCGCCGACCGCACCACCGACCTCGTGCTGCGCTGGCTGGAGGCGCCCGCGGTCGGTGAGGCTCCAGCGGGGGCGGCCCGCCGTGGTTCCTGTGGGTCCACTACTACGACCCGCACGCGCCCTACGAGCCGCCGGGCGACCTCGCCACGCGGTTCGCCGCACGGCCCTACGACGGCGAGGTCGGCCTTCGTGGACCGACAGCTCGGGCGGCTCCTCCGCCGGCTGGACGAGCGCGGCTGGTCGTCACGAACGCTCGTGCTCGTGACCTCGGACCACGGCGAGAGCCTCGGCGAGCACGGGGAGGACAGCCACGGCATCTTCGTCTACGACTCGACGCTGCGGGTCCCGTGGATCATGGCGGGGCCCGGCATCCCGGCCGGCGGCGCGGTCGACACCGTGGCGCGGCTGGTCGACGTCGCGCCGACGCTGCTCGAGTGCGCCGGGATCGCCGGTCTCGGGGACGTCGACGGGCGGTCGCTCTGCGGAGCCTCCGCGGGGCGCCCCCTGCGGGACGAGCCGACCTACGCGGAGTCGCTCTCGTCGCTGCTTCACATGGGCTGGGCGCCCCTGCACGCCTGGCGCACGCGGCAGTGGAAGCTGATCGAGGCACCCCGGCTCGAGCTGTACGACCTGGAGAACGACCCCGCCGAGGCGCACAATCTCGCGGGGGAGCGGCCCGACCTCGTCCAGCAGATGAGGCGTCCGCTCCAGGCCGCGATGTCCGCGCCCACCCCGCTCGCCGCCAAGGCGGTGGACGCCGAGGCCGCGGAGCGCCTCGCCGCCCTCGGCTACGTCGGCGGCGGCTCGGTCCCGCCGCCCGCGGACGGCTCCGCCCGGAAGGACCCGAAGGACCACATCGACGTCATCACCCGCCTCGAGCGCGGCATGTCCCGCGCCCGGATGGACCCGGCCTCCGCCATCCGGGACCTGAGCGCGGTCGTCCGGCAGGACCCCGGGATCACGGTGGCGCGCCGTTACCGCGCGGTGGCGTACGCCGCCGCGGGCCGGCCGGAGGCGGCCCTGGCCGACCTCGACGCCCTGGAGAAGGAGGAGGGCCTCAGCGCCGAGGACCTGATCGTCCTCGGCGGACTGCCTGCGCGCCTCCGGGCGCTCCGAGGAGGCGCTCGGCTCACTGGAGCGGGCCGCGCGCCTGCAGCCGAAATCGCCCCAGCCCCTGCTCTCGCGCGGCAACGTCCTCCTCAAGGAGGGGCGGAACGAGGATGCGACGGCGGCCTTCGAGGGCGTGCTGTCGGTGGCCCCCGGCCACATCGAGGCCCTGCGGGGCCTCGGTGACCTCGCTCTCCTGCGAGGCGACCTCGCGGCCGCGGCCGAGCGCTACGGCAGCATCCTGCGCCTCGACCCCGACGACGCGGGGGCGATGGTGAAGCTCGGCGTCCTCCGCATGCGCGGCGGCGGCCGGGACGAGGCGATCACCCTGTTCCGCAGGGCCGTGGAGAGGGAACCGCGGAACGCCGAGGCGCTTCTGTATCTCGCGGGCGCTCTCGCCGCGAGCGGCCGCCACGCGGAAGCGGTGCCCTTCTTCGAGCGGGCGCTCGCCGCCGGGCCGCGGACGACCATGGCCCTCAACGGCCTCGCCCTGACCCTCCTCGAGCTCGGTGACCGTCCGGCGGCCGCGAAGGCACTGCGCGAGTCGCTCGCCCTCGACCCGCGACAGCCCGGGGTCGCCCGGACGCTCGCCGAGGTCGGAACCACCGCGCCCGCGCGGTAGCGAGGCGCCCCGCCGGTCAGCCGAACTCGGGTCCGACGATCGCGAGCTCGCGCTCCGGCTCGCTCGGCGGGCGCGTCTCGCCGAGATACATCCGCGTGAAGGGCCGCTGCTCGCGGAAGCCGAGAGCGCCGAGATCGGCGAGCCAGCGCCGGGCTCGACGCGCGCGTCCAGGATCAGCGGCCGGCGGCGCGGGAGCGAGAGGCACGCGCGGACGAGAGCGAGCGCGCTCTCGCGGTCCTCGGCGACCACCGGGCCCACGTGGTCGGAGTGATCGCCGTGGCGGCCGAGGCAGTAGGCGCCGCCCGGTGTCGCCCAGGCCAGGTCGGGAGCAGCCCCGTGCGCCCAGCGTAGGACCGGGCCGCGATCGGCGCCGAACACCTCACGGTCGCGGGCCAGCACTCGCTCGAGGTGCTCCGCGGCGAGAGGGGCGGGGTCAGGTCTTGAATTGTGCCGTGCTCGCGAGAGCACGATTCGAGACCTGACCCCTTCCGTTCGACCGCCGCCGGCTCGGCTCGCATCCGCACGAGGCTCCCGCCTCCGACGAAGCCGCGCTGGGCGTAGATGCCCGCGGCCCGCCGGCGTCGCGTCGAGGCCCACGCAGCGGAGGCGCCCCTCCCGCACCTCGGCCTCGCAGCGGACGAGCACCTCGTCGAAGATCCGCGTCCCGACACCGTGGCCGCGCTGCTCGGGGTCCACCAGGATCATGCAGATCCAGGCGAGCGCGTCGCCGTAGCGCACGGCACCGCCGGACGCGACGACGCGTCCGTCCAGGACGGCCGACGCGAAAGAGGTCCGGGCCCAGAGAGAGGAGCACACGCCAGTCCTCGAGCGTCTGGTTCCAGCCGCTCGCGCGGGAGAGGCGCAGGCCGTCCGCGAGGTCGGCCTGCCGTCATGTCGCGGAAGTGGAGGCCGGGCTCTCCTTCCGTCACGGCGCGCTCCGCTATCGCTTCGCGCCGAGCGAACACGAGGTCGCGGAAGGCGGACGCGTCGTGGAAGCTCTTCAGCGACGGCGGCGACCACGCCACCTGCACGGCGTCCTTCTCCGGGCTCGCCTTGCCGCCGGGCCGGTCGATGCGGAAGACGTTGAAGCGCCAGCGGTCGCCGGGCCTCGGGGGCGTCGCGACGCGAGCCGCCGAGGGCAGCGCGCGCAGCCCGCGCCAGGGCAGGAACGCGGTGGCCGTCCAGCCGGTCGTGCGTCCCGTCGCGTCCTTCGCGGCGCGCACGCGCGTCTCGAGCCCGGCCAGGTCCCAGGCGAAGTCGCTCTTGTAGTTCGGCATCGGCGAGATCATGTCGAGGTCGCACACGACGTTGGCCGGGCTGATCTCGAGCTCGTAGTAGTGGCGGCCCGAGCGGTCGGGGTCGAGGAAGATCTCCACGACCTCCTCTTCCCAGAGGTGCTCGTCGCGCTTCGTCATCGTGTGCCAGGGCGAGGGGTCGGTGGCGTCGAAGCGCAGGTGGAGGCCGTCGTCGCTCCACAGCGCGCGGAAGCGCGTCTCGTAGGCGGCCGGTCCCCAGGTGACGACGGAGGCCTGCGCCCAGCGCGGCTTCATCCGCCGCCAGCAGGAGCGCGCGCTCGGCCGTGGTGACCGCCACGCTCGTAGCCGGAGGGGCGTGTCGTGGCGGCCGCGGCTCCCGAGAGCAGCAGGGAGAGCCAGAATGCGATGCCGAGTCCGAGCCACGCTCGTCTCACGTCCTCAACCCCAGGAGCCGTTCGGCGTTCTCGTGGTAGACCTTCTTCAGGATGCCGTCGGGGAGCGCGATGCCGTAGATCCGCCACCGCCCCTGCGGCGGGACGGGCGCCGGCGCGTAGTCGAAGTACTCGTCGTCGGTCTCGAGGAAGCGGTAGTAGATCTCGTAGAGCTCGTCCTTGAAGACCTGCTGCGGGGTGCTCTCCCCCTCCGGCGGCGGCACGGCGTCGGTGCCGAAGAAGATCCGGTCCTGGTAGGTCTCGAAGAACCTCCGCGACGCGCGCGGCTGGCGGCCGAGCTCGCCGATGCGGGCGCCGAGCTCGACGGTGAGGTTCGGGAAGCGGTCGAGCGACTCGGACACGAACGGCAGGTTCTCGGCGTCGTGGCCCACGTGCAGGCCCACGAAGAGGGTCTTCGGGTGGCGCGCGAAGACGCGATCCCGCGCCTCCATGATCTCCCGGTGGCTCGGGAAGTCCCTCCCGTGGAAGGACCAGTCGGGGTGGTGCCCGAGCTCGTCCCAGCGCTCGTTCGTGCAGTCGATGGGGAGGAAGAAGGCCTCGGGGTCCGAGACGTGGATGTAGACGGGCAGGCGGTGCGCCGCGCAGGCCTCCCACATCGGGTCGAAGCGCCGGTCGTCGACCTTGACGAGCGGCCCCTCGCGGCCGTTCTCGCGGAGGTAGAGGCCGAGGGTCTTCAGGACCTTCAGGCCCGCCGCTCCCGCCTGGGCCGCCTTCTCGATCGCGTCGGCCTGGAGCTGCGGGAAGCGCGGGTTCGGGAACGCGCCCCACATCGGCTCCGTGCAGGTGTGGAAGCGGCCCGGGTACGCGCGGTCGAAGGCGGCGATCGCCTGCTCGAGGCCGTTGCCGAAGCCGCCGGTCAGGTTGACGACCGGCCTTCACGCCCTTCCGGTCCATCACCGCGAGCGCGTCCTTCGCGCGTCGTGTTGAAGGCGACCGCGTCCTCGGAGGCGGCGCCCTTGCGGCCGCCCTTCGCGAAGGTGAAGTGCGTGTGCACGTCGATGACCGGGAAGCGCGGGGTCGCGACGCGCGTCTCCTTCACGTGGAGCATGGAGCGCGGGCGGAAGTCGCTCAGGAGGAGGGGCCCGTCGCCGGGAGGGCACGCCGGCTCGGCGCCCGGCGCGCTTCGCGGGGCGACCGTGCTCAGAGCACCCATCCCGAGAGTGGCGAGACAGCTCCTGCGGTCCAGCTCCATGGTCGATCTCCTTCTAGCGCGGGCACCGGGCCAGGATCGCGTGCACCCGCCGGGTCAGGGCCACCGCCGACTCGAAATCGCGAAGCCACATGTTCCGGCCGAACATCACGCCCGTCGCCCCGCACTCCATGTAGAGCTTGATCTTGCGGAGGACGGCCGCGTCGTCGTCCTGCTTGACGCCGCCGGAGAAGAGCACCATCACCCGGCCGGCGGAGCGGACCACGCGCCGGAGGCGGGCGGGGGCGTCCTCGCGCAGGGAGCGGTACGGCTCCGGGCTCGCCCCGTGGTCCTCGACGGGCTCGTGCAGCTTCACGACGTCCGCGCCGAGCTCCTCCGCGACCCGTGCCGCGTAGTCCTGCGCGTAGAGCGTGCCCTTGCCGCCCTTCGCCTCGATGTCGCGGCCGCGGGGGTAGGCCCACACCACGAGCGGCATGCCGAAGCGCTCGCACTCCTGCCGGACCTTGCCGTACTCGCGGATCTCGACGTCCTGCCGCGGCGACCCCACGTACACCGTGTACCCGACCGCGTCCGCCCCGAGGCGCACCGCGTCCTCGACGCTCGCGAAGGCGGGCGAGACGGCCTCGGCGTCGTCGGCGATGTTCGTCTTGCCGTTGAGCTTCAGGATGAGGGGGATGCGCCCCGCGTAGTCCCGCATGTACTTCTCGGCGAGGCCCACGCCGAGGGCGATCGCCGAGAAGCGGCCCTCCACGGCGAGGCGGAACTGGTAGCTCGTGTCGAGCGCGGGCGGGTTCGGGAAGAAGTCGGTCGGCCCGTGCTCGAGGCCCTGGTCCAGGGGCAGGACCATGAGGGTCCCGTTCCCCGGGCCCTGGCCGTAGAGCAGCCGCCACAGCCGGGCGCGCTTCCCGTGGGCCAGGGAGAGGGAGGAGAGCGACGTTCCGGGGCTATCGGTTCTTGCTTGACTCTTGCGTTTCATTGCGATAGTTTGCCAATGCTTTCGTTTTGTAGCCGATTGAGAAGGCGCTTGTCAAGCCGTATTCTCCCGCACAGCGTGATCCCTCGCACGCCTCGTGCCGCGAGGACTCGTGGAGAGTGACATGAAGGACGACTGGCTCGCACTCCCCGAAGAAGGGCGCCCTCGGCGCCTTGCTGTCCCCTTCCCCGGAGGAGCAGGTTCGTCGAGGCTACGGCCACACCCTGCGCGAGATCGTCCAGCAGCCCGTCACGTGGACGAGACCGCCGCCCGCATGCGCGGACTCCCTCTCGTCGAGCCTCGACGGCGTCTCCGCCGTCGTCTTCACGGGCTCGGGGAGCTCGGTCTACGCCGCGGAGTGCGTGGCCCCGTGCCTGCAGCACGGCCTCGGCGTCCCCGTCTCGGCCGTGCCGGCGGGCCTCATCCTGACCCACCCGGAGACCTGCCTGCCCCCGACCGGCCCGTTCCTCGTGGTCTCGCTCGCCCGCTCGGGCAACAGCCCCGAGAGCCGCGCCGTCGTGGACTGGCTGCTCGAGAGCCGTCCCCAGGCCCGTCACCTCTTCATCACCTGCAACCGGGACGGCGCCCTCGCCACGTCCTACCGGGACCGCCCCGACGTCCGGACGATCGTCCTCGACGAGAAGACGAACGATCGCAGCCTCGTGATGACCAGCAGCTTCACGAACATGGTCCTCGCCGGTCGCGCCCTGGGCGGCGATCCCCAGGTCTGCGAGGCGCGTGCTCTCGGGCTCGCGCGGGCGCCGCCGCCCTGCTGCGGGAACGGGCGGACGCTCTCGACGCGACCGCGCGGAGCGGCTTCTGTTCGGTCGTCTACCTCGGCAGCGGCTGCCGCCTCGGCTCCGCCCGCGAGGCCGCGCTCAAGATGCTGGAGATGAACGCCGGCGAGGTCTTCACCTTCGCCGAGTCCTACCTCGGCCTGCGGCACGGGCCCATGTCGGCGATCCGCCCCGACACCCTGGTGGTGGCCTTCCTCTCGTCCGACCCGCTCGTGCGCGCCTACGAGCGGGACGTGCTCACGGAGCTCGACCGCAAGGGTCTCGGCTCGGGGCGCGTGATCGTGGGCGTGGGGGTTCCCCCCGACGTCGTCGCCTCGCCCGAGGCGCTCGTTCTCGAGTGCGGGCCCCTGTCGCCCGGCGCGGACGAGGACCTGACCCTCCTCGACGCCGTGGTGGGGCAGCTGCTCGCGTTCTTCCGCTGCCTGGCGGGCGGCCGCCGCCCCGACTCGCCGTCCGAGGACAGCGTCATCACCCGGGTCGTCTCGGGCTTCGCGATCCACCGGCGCAACGGGACGAGGTGACAGCTTGAAGAAGGTGCTCTGCGCCGGTGAGATCAACGTCGACCTCGTCCTCCAGGGCTACACGGAGTTCCCGGTCCCCGGGAAGGAGGTCCTCGTCCAGGACTTCGCGATGGTCATGGGCAGCGCCACCGCGATCATGGCCATGGGGCTCGCGCGGCTCGGCACGCCGGTCGCGTTCGTGGGCCGCGTCGGCGAGGACGCCTTCGGCCACTTCTGCCTCGAGCAGCTCTGCGAGCCGCGGCATCGACCTCTCCCGTGTCATCCGCGGCGGCGGGGTGAAGACCGGTCTCACGGTCGCGATCACCCACCCGCTCGACCGGGCGCTCGTCACCTACCTCGGTGCGATCAGCGCGCTCACCGGCAAGGACGTCCCGACGACGTCGATGGCCGGGTGCGACCACCTCCACTCCTCGTCCTTCTTCTTCCAGGAGGGCCTGCGGCCGGACTTCCCCGACCTCTTCGCCCGGGCGCAGGCGGCGGGCCTCACCACGTCGCTCGACACGGGCTACGACTCGCACGAGCAGTGGGACGGCGGCCTGCGGGCGACGCTCGCGCACACCGACCTCTTCTTCCCGAACGAGGTGGAGCTCGCGGCGATCACCGGCACGGAGGACCCCGCGGAGGGCCTGCGCCGGCTCGAGAACGGGCGGACGCGGGTCGTGGCCAAGCTGGGGCAGAACGGGGCGATGACGCTCGAGGGCGGCCGAGTCGTCCAGCGTGCCCGCCTACCCCGTGGTGACGGTCGACACGACCGGCGCCGGCGACTCCTTCAACGCGGGCTTCCTCCACCGGTGGCTGCAGGGCGCGCCGATCGTCGAGTGCCTGCAGCTGGGCGCCGCCTGCGGCGCGCTCAGCACGCTGGGCCTCGGCGGGACCGGCGCGCAGCCGACCCTCGCGGAGGCCGAGGCGCTCGTGCGCAGCCATGCGGGCGAGTGGAGGCGTCTCGCGCCAGGGCGGGATGACTCCGCACGCACCCGGTGCTCGTCCGCGAGATGGTGCATCGGCACCGCTGAGCTGGATCGCGCGCGGCGCTCGCGTGACGTTCCTCTCCACCGTCATCAACTACCTCGACCGGCAGACGCTGAACGTCCTCGGGCCGACTCTCAAGGTCGAGTTCAGCTGGTCGAACCAGGACTTCGCCCTGATCATCATCGCGTTCCGCGTCGCCTACACGGTGATGCAGACCGTGGGCGGCCGCATCCTGGACCGGCTCGGCACCCGCAACGGCCTCACCGTGACGGTGCTGTGGTACTCGACCGTGGCGTCCTCACGTCGCTCGCCACCGGCCTGTGGAGCTTCTGCGGCTTCCGCTTCCTGCTCGGCGCGGGCGAGGCCGCCAACTGGCCGGGGGCCACGAAGGCCGTCTCCGAGTGGTTCCCGCGGCGCGAGCGCGGCTGGGCGGTGGCCCTCTTCGACAGCGGGTCCTCGGTCGGCGCGATGCTGGCCCCGGCGCTCATGCTCCTCCTGATGACGCGCTTCGGCGGCTGGCGGCCCGCCTTCGTGATCGTGGGCACTCCTCGGGCTTCCTCTGGCTCTTCCTGTGGCGGCGCAGCTACCACCCGCCCGAGACGCACCCCGGGATCACCGAGGCCGAGCGGGCGATGATCCTCGCCGACCACGCCGCGGAGCACGCCGAGGCCGCCGAGGAGAACGGGCGAGGCGCCGCCGCGCTGGTCCGAGCTGCTGCGGCTCCGGCAGACCTGGGGCGTCGATCGCCGCGCACGGGCTCACCGACCCGGTGTGGTTCATGATCGCGGACTGGTTCGCGATCTACCTCGTCTCCAGGGGCTACTCGCTGGAGCAGACCGCGGCCGGCTACTGGGTGCCGTTCCTCGGCCGCGGACCTCGGCAACTTCTTCGGCGGCGGCTTCTCCGGCTGGCTCATCCGCCGCGGGTGGCCGGTCGGGCGCGCGCGCCGGCTCGTGATCGCGGGCGGGTCGCTGGGCGTCTTCGCCCTCGATCCCCGCGGCGTTCGCCACGAGCTACGTGTTCCTCCTCGCGTGCTTCGCGGTGGCCACCTTCTCCTACGCGGCGATGTCGACCATGGCCAACTCCCTGCCCGCCGACCTCTTCCAGAGCCGGACGGTGGCCACGGTGGCCGGGCTGGCGGGAACGGCCGCCGGGATCGGCACGCATCGGCGCGACCTACCTGATCGGCGTCGTCGCCGACCGCTTCTCCTTCACCCCGATCCTGGTCGTCGCGAGCTTCGTCCCGTTCATCGCGGCCGCTCCTCGTCCTCGCCCTCGTGCGCAACACCGCCGCAGTCGGGCCGGGGCGTGCTCAAGGTCATATGAAGCGGCCGCGGGTCGCTCGTCCTCTCCGGAGAGACGCTCTTCCGCTCGTTCTTCGACCCGCCCCGCGAGCGGCGGCTGGGCCGCGGCTTCGCCTGGACGCGCGTCGCCGACCGGCGCGTGACGCCCGCGTCTGCGCCGCCTCCTGCGCCGACGCCGACGCCCTCGTCACGACCTGGGACAGCCCGCGCTTCGGCGAGGAGCTGCTCGTCCCTCGCGCCGCGGCTCCGCCTCGTGGCGCACTGCGGGGGCGAGGTGAAGGCGCGCTTCGCGCGGCCGCTCTTCGAGCGGCTCGATGATCGCGAACGCCCCCGGGCCCATGGCCCACCTCGTCGCGGAGCTGGCGGTCACCTTCCTGCTGATGGCCGCGCGCCGCGTCGACGCCTACCGCGAGGCCCTGCGGCGCCCGTCGAACCGGGTCTACGAGCGGCTGCACCTCGAGGGCGCCGGGCCCGAGACGCTGCGCGGCGCGGACCGTCGGCCTCCTGGGCTTCGGACGCATCGGCCAGGAGACGGCGCGCCTCCTGCGGCCCTTCGGCCCGCGCCTCCTCGTCCACGACCCGTACGTGCCGGCGCGCGACCGTGCGCCGCAAGGGCGGCACGCCGGCGACGCCTCGCGCGCCTCCTGCGCGAGTCCGAGTATCCTCGTCCTCGCCGCCGGCCTCACCGACGCCACGCGCGGCCTCCTCGACCGCGCCGCCCTGCGCCGCCTGCCCGACGGCGCCACCGTCGTGAACGTGGCCCGCGGCGGGATCGTGGACCTCGAGGCCCTCACCGCGGAGGTCCGCTCGGGCCGGCTCCGGTGCGCCCTCGACGTGACGGACCCGCTCGAGCCCCTCCCGGTGCGCCACCCCCTCCGCCGGATGCGGGGCGCGATCCTGACGCCCCACGTCGGCGCGGCCGCGGTCGAGGTGCGACGGGCCATGGCCGACATCGTGCTCGACGCCCTCGAGCGCTTCTTCCGGGGCGAGCGCGTGCAAGACGCGCGTCACCCCGCGCATGCTGGAGCGGATGACATGATCAGGCTCGCCTTCTCCACCCTCGGGTGCCCGTCCTGGCCGCTCGCCCGCATCCTCGACGCCGCCTCGCGCCTCGGCTACGACGGCGTCGAGCTGCGCTTCGTCGAGGGCGACGACGCGCTCTGGGCCCGGCCCGAGCTCACGGGCGCCGGCCTCCGGGAGACGCTCGCCCGCCTCGCCGACGCCGGCCTCGCCGTCCCCTGCGTCGACACGCGCTCCTTCTTCCACAGCCCCGACCCCGCCGCGCGGCGCCTGGCCGTCGAGGAGGCGGAGCGCACGGCGGAGGTCGCGGCCCGCCTCGGGGCGCCGGGGCATCCGCGTGTTCGGCGACCGCGTGCAGCCGGGCGCCGATCTCGCCTCGACGCGCGGCTGGATCGTCGAGTCCCTCGCCGACCTGCGCGACCGCCTCCGCGGCACGCGGCGTCGAGGTCTGGCTCGAGACGCACGGCGACTTCGCGACCGGCCGCCGCGACCCGCTCCCTCCTGGAGGAGGCGGGGAGCGAGGGGCTCGGCGCGGTGTGGGACCCGGCCAACGCCTTCTCGGAGTTCGGCGAGGAGCCCGAGGAAGGGCGCCGTCGGCGCTCGGGCCCTTCCTGCGCCACGTCCACCTCAAGGACGCGCGGCGCCCGCCGGACGGGAAGATCCCGTGGCCGCCGGCCCTGCCCGGCCGCGGCGACTTCCCGGCCGCCCGCGTCGCTGGACTGGCTGCACGGCGGCGGGCGGCGACGCGCTGGGTCTCCTTCGAGTGGGAGAAGCGCTGGCACCCGGAGATCGAGGAGCCCGGAGGTCGCGCTGCCGCACTTCCTCGCGCTGGGCCGCCGACGAGCTGCGCGGGCGGCGCGCGACGGAGCGCACGGGCGCGCGGGTCCTCGCCTGCGGCCGCCTGCGCGTGGAGGTCTTCCCGAGCCGGCCCATGATGGGGCTCGCCGCGGCCCGCGCGGTGGCCGAGGCCATCCGCGACCTCCTCGCGCGCGACGGGCCGGGCCGCCGTCATCTTCGCCTCCGCGCCCTCGCAGAACGAGTTCCTGGCGGCGCTGCGGCAGGAGCCCGGGATCGACTGGCCGAAGCTCACCGCGTTCCACCTCGACGAGTACGTCGGGATCGCCCCCGACCACCCGGCCTCCTTCCGCCGCTTCCTCGTCGACCGGCTCTTCGCCCACGTGAAGGTGGCGGCGTTCCACGGCCTCGACGGCCAGGCCACGGACCTCGGCGGCCGAGTGCGCCCGCTACGCCGCGCTCCTGCGGCAGGCGGCGCCCGCCCTCGCCATCCTCGGCATCGGGGAGAACGGCCACCTCGCCTTCATCGACCCGCCGGTCTGCGACTTCGCCGAGCGGGCGGACGTGCGCGTGGTGGAGCTCGACGAGCCCTGCCGCCGCCAGCAGGTGAACGACGGCTGCTTCCCGAGCCTCGCCGAGGTGCCCGCGCACCGCGCTCTCGCTGACGCGTCCCCTTCCTGATGCGGGTCCCGCGGGCGGTGGCCATCGTGCCGGGCCCGGCCAAGCGCGCGGCGATCCAGGCCGCGATCCGGGGCCCGGTCACGACCGCCTGCCCGGCGTCGATCCTGCGCCGCCACCGCGACGCGACGCTCTTCCTGGACGAGGACTCGGCGGCCGGGCTCGGCTGACGCGCGCGAGACGGGGGCCTCCATGAGCCCGCGCGCTGCCGCCGTCGACGTCGTGGCCGAGCTCGCGCTGTCGATGTTCGCGGTCGACCCCCGGCGGCCGCCGGCGGGCGCTCCTCGTCGAGCTGCTCCCGCGCGCGGGCGAGTGCTTCTCGAAGAGCCGGACGTCCGTCTCGAGCATCCGCGGGTCGTCCCCGCTGAAGATGCCGACGCAGGCGAGATCCTGCGGCCGCATCCGCGCGGCGCAGGTGGAGAAGGCCTCGTCGGGGTCGTTCCGTCCCGCGGCGAGGATCTTGTAGTGGATCGACCGGGCGCGAGAGCGTCTGGATGAGGCCGGTCATGGCCCGCCGGTCCTCCTCGCGGTACTCCTCGACCGCGCCGTGCACGTGCTCCGGGTCGTCCGTGCGCGGGGTCGGGTTGTAGTAGCAGCACATGTAGTAATCGACGTCGAGGTGCTTCTCGGCCCACTCGAAGACCGCGGGCACGTGGCCGGCGATTCCCGCCTTCATGCCCATCGACCGGATGAGCGCGATGGCGCCCGCCACCTCGCCGGCCCGGCCCTGGGCCACCAGGTGGTCCATGACGCCCCCGTGGACGTGGCAGGCGACGGCCCCGCCGCGCGCGGCCCGGCGCACGCAGGCCTCGGAGTCACCGACCTCGGGGCAGGTCTGGGCGAGCCAGTTGAGCTTCCCTCCGTCGTCCCGGTACTCGAGCAGCATCCGCATGACGTGGAAGTCGGTGCGGGCCACGAGGCCGGTGATGCCGAGCCGCTCCGCCTCGAAGAGCGTCTCCTTGATCCGGGCCACGCTGTAGTGGTGGACCATCCGCTCGTCGCGCTCGAGCCCCTGGTGCGAGAAGCCGCTGAACGGGTTCGAGCCGAGCAGCAGCCGCGAGAGCCGCAGGTCGCCGATCGCCGTCGTGTCCATGAAGGCCTCCTACTCCTCGAACTTGAGCTGGTGGGCGTCCCGTCTCGCGCCCGGTGGGGACGGAGAGCTCGCCGTAGAGGGCGGGTCGGCGCGCCTGCATCCAGAGGCGCCCGGTGGCCTTCTCGAGGAGCGAGGCGTCGAGGTCCGCGACGACCATGTCGTCTCCCGCCTTCCCGGTCTCGGCGAGGATGCGGCCGTAGGGGTCGAGGATCATCGCGTTCCCGGTCCGGATCTCGTCGTCGTCGACGCCGACACCGTTGCTGAAGACGAGGAAGAGCCCGTTGTCGTGGGCGCGGCTCGGCAGCCAGCGCATGAGCCAGGCCCGGCCCTTCTCCCCCCGCAGCTCCCGCTCGATCGCTTCCGGGTTCGACTCGCGCTCGTCCCAGAGGCGGCGGTCGATGACGCCCATGAGGTGCGGGTTCGTCGTCCGGCAGCCGCCGGTCTGGTGCGGGGCGAGGAGAACCTCGGCCCCGCGCAGGGCCGCGATGCGGACGTTCTCGACGATGTTGTTGTCGTAGCAGATGAGGAGCGCGGCGCGACAGCCGTGCGGGGTGTCGAAGACCGTGTGCTCGTCGCCCGGCTGGATCGCGGGGTGCTCGAAGGCGTGGAGCTTGCGGTGGCGGACGAGCCGCCCGTCGGGCATGGCCACGACGTAGGTGTTGTGGAAGACGCCGTCTCCCGCGGCCTCCAGCAGCCCCGCTCCGACCGTGATGCGGTGCCTGACGGCCAGGTCGAGGAGCCGCGCGCAGCTCGGGCCTTCGGGGACGCGCTCGGCGAGGGCCTCGAGCTGCGCCACGGTGAGGTGTCGGAGAAACCAGTAGCCGGTGAGGCAGCACTCGGGGCACACGACGATCTCGGCGCCCCGGGCGGCCGCTTCTCCCGCGAACCGCTGCGACCTTGCGGAAGTTGGCCTCCTTGTCGCCGGCCGCGCTTTCCATCTGGACGCTGGCCACCCGGAGATCGCGCATCTAGCACCCCCTCTCAGGAGAACGACTTCCGCCCGGACCGAGGTCCCCGAAGGCGCCGGGCGTCATCTCTTCGCCGCGCGCCGCGCCACCGCGAGCGCGTTCGTCCGGTACAGCTTCTTCGAGCACGGGATCCTCGAGCCCGAGGCCGGAGTAGCTCCAGTGGTACTCGAAGATCGGCGCGTAGAAGTGCTCGTCGAGCGTCTCGAGGATGCGGAAGGTGAGCCGGTACATGTCCGGGTCGGCGCCCATGTCGGTGCCGTAGACGAGGCGGTCCTGGTAGCGGCGTGAAGAACCGCGCGGCGACGCGCGGGGTGACCGCCGTCTCCGCGTAGCGGGCCGAGATGTCCGCGTAGAGGTTGGGCAGGCGGTCGAGGAGCTCGCCCAGGCGCTCGAGGTCGTAGTCGAGGTTGGCCAGGTGGCAGGCGACGAAGGTGGTGCGCGGGTGGCGCGCGAACGGCGCGCTCCAGGACCTCGATCATCCCGGAGTGGTCGACGATGCCGGGCTTGTCGTCGAGCCTCCAGTTGACGGCGTTCATCATGCCGTCGTTCGTCTCGTCCATCTTCTGGTACATCCAGATGGGGTCGGCCACGTGGATGTTGACGGGGATGCCGAGGTCGGCGCAGCGGTCGAGGAGGGGCGCCAGCCTCGCGTCGTCGAAGTGCAGCCCCCTCGCCTTCCCGAAGTCCATGCCCAGGCCCTTGTCGCCCTCCTCGCCCACGCCCTTCGCCCCCTTGCGCACGCAGCGCTCGAGCTCGGCCACCGCGGCGGGGCCGTAGCCGGGCTGATCGTAGCCGGTGTAGTCGAAGCCGCACCACAGCTCGAAGCGCGTCGGGTGGCGGGAGTAGAGCTCGACCAGACGGTCGAACTCCGCCCCGTGCGCGTGGGTGAGCAGCACGGTCTTCTCGATCGCCCACCTCGTCCATCACCTTCACCCAGCGATCCACCTCCTCGGGCGTCTTCGCGCCGGGGTGGGAGTGCATGTCGATCGCGGGGTGGCGGGCCTTCGGCACGGTCGTCACGGGGACCTTGTGGATCGAGACGGGCTCTGTAGTCCTTCAGCAGGATCTGGTCGGGCGGCTTCGTGCCGCCCGTCGGTGCCTGGGCCGCACCCGCGCCGGCGCCCAGGGCGACAGGAGGAGCAGCCCGACGGAGCGACGGCCATGAACTGTCGCCCGAGGAGCGTCGGTTGGGCCGAGCGACGAGGGGTCCGCAGTCCAGGCAGATCGCCTCGGGCCCCGTCCAATCGGACGCTCCTCGGGATGACAGGATCTCTCATGGCACTCCTCCTTCTATGGCTCCTGGAGCGCGAGGCGGGCGATGTGGTGCGGCATGCCCTTGTCCGGGAGGACGAAGACCTGCCGCAGCGCTTCGTTCGCCCTCGGGCGTGCGGCCGAGCGCGCGCAGCAGCATGCCCGCGGGCGCAGGTGGCGCCCGCCGGGTAGTGGCCGCCGCGGAAGAGGTACAGGTCGGCCTCGGCGAGCGCCGTCTCGAGCCGCGGGCGCCACTCGGCCTCGTTCGCCTCGCCGAGCCTCTGCGCCGCGCGGTACGCGAAGGCCGTCTGCCGGAAGTCGCGGCCGGCGGCCGCGCGCGCTCCAGTGCTCGCGGGCGGCCGCGTCGTCGCCGAGCAGCGCCTGCAGCTCGCCGCAGTAGTACTGGAAGCGCGGCGCGTCGACGAAGGCCTTCATGCCGTCCTTCGTGAAGTCGAAGCCCGGCGACGGGCTGGCCGAAGGTCGCCGCGAGCGCCGCCGCCTCGGCCTTCCGCCCCTCGCGCGCGAGGGCGAAGGCCTCGGCGCAGCTCCACCTCGAGGTAGACCTGCCGCACGTTCGTGCCGAACTCCTCGCGCGGGAAGAAGCGCCCGGGGAAGAGCGCCTCCGCCTCGTCGAAGCGCCCCGCCTCGGCGAGCGCGAGCGCCAGCTTGAAGACGAGCGTCGAGGGCAGGGGCGTCTCGGGGTACCGGCGCAGCGACGCGATCCGCTCCTCGGCCCCGCGGCCGAGCAGGCTCAGCGCCTGGTCGGCCCCCTGGTAGAGCTCGACGTTCGTCGGGGTCCGCGGCCATGCCCTCGTCGAAGACGCGCAGGGCGTCCTCGCGCCGCGCCGCGCGCGTAGAGGAGGGTGAAGCCGATGTTGCGGTGGAGGACGGGGATCTTCGGGTCGAGCGCGCGCGCCTTCTCCCACTCGGCGAGCGCCGCGTCGGACTGCCCGCCGGAGAGGAGGAGCGAGCCGAGGAGGAAGTGGGCGGTGGCGTCCTGCGGGTCCGCCTCCACGGCCCGGCGGAGGACGACGAGAGACTCGGGACGGTTCGGGAAGACGTAGCGGGTGGACTGGCGCGAGGCGAGCGGCGAAGTCCTCCCGGCCGGAGCGGCCCGCCTTCTCGGCGCAGTAGCCGCGGTAGTAGGCGACGAGCGGGTAGTCCTGGGGCAGGGCCATCCCCGGCTCGGCCACCACGCCGGCCGACGGGTAGCGGCGCGCGAGCAGCGCGTGCGCGTCGTCCCAGAGGCCGAGCGCCATGTAGTCGACGGCCAGCTCGAGCACCCGCTCGGGGTCCGCCGCGAGGTGCGTCCACAGCGCCTCGTCCGCGGCGCCGAGGAGCACCGCCTCGTGTCGCAGGAAGGAGCTCGGCGGGTCGACCGACCGCCAGTGACGCCAGGCGCGCCCTCGCCTCCGCGCGCCGGCCCGTGCGCCGCAGCAGCGCCACCTCCATCCCTCCCGCCCGGATCATCTCCGGCGACTCCGCGAGCGCCTGCCGGACGAGCCGCAGGCCCTCCAGGGGGTCAGGTCTTGAATTGTGGCATTCAGACGCTGCATGTTCCGCTTCGAGGCATGCGCCGGAGAATGAGCAGATTCAAGACCTGACCCCTCGCGGGCGGCGAGCCGGCCGAGCTGCAGCAGCGAGGCGGCGCGCCAGGCCGGGAGCGTCGCCGCCTGGTCCCAGGCGAAGCGGGCCTTCTGCGTCTCGCCGAGGGCGGCGTGGGCGAGGCCGAGGTAGTAGAGCGCCTCGGCGTCGTTGCTCCTGCGCGCGACCGCCTTCGAGAGGGGCTCGACCGCCTCGTCGTAGCGCTTGAGCTGGACCGCGAGGCGTCCCGCGGCACGGTGGAGCTCCGGCGCTCTCGGGAAACGCCGCGAGCGCCGCCGCGTAGACGTCGTGCGCCTCGAGCAGCTTCCCGTTCAGCTCCTGGTGGCGGCCGAGCTCCACCCAGTCGCCCTCGCTGCGCTTCTCCGGCGGCGGGAAGACGTGGGCCGGCTGCGGGCCGGTCTTCACCTCCGCCTTCGGCACGACGTCGTAGCGGCCCTCGGTGTGGGCGAGGAGCACGCGGCCCGCCGTCGTCGCGCACCTCGACGGTGTACGGCCCGGGCGCCACGAGGTCGGCGTAGGTGCGGTCGAAGGCGCCGGAGGGCTCGAGGTTCAGTGCGCTCCTCGCGGACGGTCGTCGCGCCGTCGCGGACCACGACCCGGCCGCCGCGGACGGCCCGCGTCACGTTCAGGCCAACCCGCAGCGCGTTGCCCTCGCCCCGCCGCACGTGCACGACGCCCTCGTCGTTCGCGCGCGAGTAGCCGCCGATCTTCCGCACCGGCTGGTACGTCTCGCGGAAGCGCAGGAGCTGCTGGGGCTCGAGGAACGCGTAGGTCTCCTGGTTGCGGAAGAGGCCGGCCTGGACCTCGAGGTAGGCGCTCTGGTCGTCCGAGAGCGCCCGGCGCCAGTCCTTGCCCTCGTCGTCCCAGCCCCAGGACCAGATCTTCTTGCCCGGCATGTCGTGGTGGATCGGCCACGTGCACCATCCCCGACTCCGTCGCGGGGTGGTAGACGCCCATGAACGGCTCGCGGCTGCCGTGGACGAAGCGCGACACGAAGCCCGCGAGGTGGTTGCGCGGGTAGCTGAGGTCGACGCCCGAGGAGTCCACCGGCCAGGTGTCGACGTCGGCGAAGTGGTGGGAGGCCGAGAGCTCCATCGGGTAGAGGATGTGCGAGTCGCCGTCGGCGCGGACCGAGGCCGTCGTCCACCAGTAGAAGCGGTGGCGCACGTCGCTGCGGTTGTAGAGCGTCGTCGTCTGCTCGAGGAGCGAGCGGCCGGGGCGCAAGCGTCAGCTCGACCCGCCACTGCATCCCGTACGGGCGGTCGATCGTTCCGACCCAGACGGACGCGCTGCCGTCCTCGTGGCGGACCGTCCCGAAGTCCACCGGCGAGACCGTCGCCCAGTTGTGCGAGACCGGGAAGTTGAACTCGACCCCGAGCGCGACCCACGCCCCGCGGTAGGCCACGTCGGCGAACTTGATCGACGGGTTCGCGTAGAACATCTCGGCGCCGGTCGCCTTGTCGACGCAGCTGTAGATCCGCCCCCCGAGGTCGGGCAGGACGACGAGCTTCAGGTGCTCGTTCTCGAGCTCGAGCGTGCGCCAGGTCCGATCCGCGCGGCGGTCGGTCAGGTTCGTGCGGGCGGTGTAGGGGTAGATGAGGAACGGCCGGCGCGCGAAGAGGTCGAAGCGCGGGTTCACGTCCGGCAGGTCTTCCTCGTAGGTCGGGAGTGTCACCGTCGCTTCGGCGACCCGCACGTCCCGCCGATGGCTCGCCGAAGCGACGGACCTGGCCACCGCCGACCCTGCCGAGAAAGCCAGCAAGGAAAGCCCCACGAAGGCCGTTCTCAGTCCCTCTCACGCCACCCTCCCCTCCCCAGGCCCTCGCCTCACGCCCCGCACCACTCGAGCGCGGCGGCCAGGTAGACCTCGGCGGTGCGCAGGACGGACGCCGTCTCCACGTACTCGTCGGCGTTGTGCGCTCCCGCCCCGCGCGGGCCGAAGACGAGGGTGGGGATCCCGAAGTGCTTCTGGTTGAGGAACGCGTCGCACGGCCACTCGGCGGCGGTGAGCGGCACCGCGGGACCGAGGACGCCGCGGGCGGCCCCGTGCAGGCAGCGCGTCCACGGGTGGTCGGCCGCGAGCTCGTGCCCCTCGAGCGGCGGGTCCACGAGCCGGTGCACCTCGAGCGGGTGCTTCTCGGAAGAAGGGGTCCGCGGCCGCGAAGTCGCGCAGCGACGCTTCGATCTCGGCGACGCGCGCGCCCACGTCCTCCTGGGGCAGGAACTGGAAGTAGACCCGCACGCGAGCCTCGAGGGGCACGCTCCACGGGATGTCGGGATCGAACCGGTTGGCCTCCAGGGCCAGCACCTGCACGGGAGCGGGGTCGGGGAAGTCGCGGTACGCGTCCCCGCGGTCCACCTGCCGGCGCCTCGCCGTCCACGCGTCGATCCACCCGAGCAGGCGCCCCATCGGCACCGCCGGGCTCACCACCTCGTCCTTGGAGAAATAGGCGCTCGGGTCGCCGGCGCGGCAGACGACGTCGAAGAAGTGGCCGCCTCGCGAGGCGCGGAGCACCTCCTCGTTCGTGGGCTCGGCGATCGCGCAGGCGTCGGCGGTGATGCCGCGAAGCCGCCCGGCCAGGGTCCCGCCGCCCCCTGCGAACTCCTCGTCCACCACCGACTCGACGATCAGGTCGCCGCCGGGCCGCAACCCCGCCTTGCGAAGGGCCATTGCCACCGCGCACTGCGCGGCGAGGCCGCCCTTCATGTCCCAGGCGCCTCGCCCGTAGAGCCGTCCCCGGCGAATCACGCCGGACCACGGGCCGTCGCGCCAGGGGTTCGGGCGCGTGGGCACGGTGTCGACGTGCCCGCTCAGGAGGAGGCTGCGGCCACGACCGGTCCCCGGCACGCGGGCGACGAGGTTGTGGCGGCCGCGGTAGTTCCGGTCTCGGCGCACGAACCGGTGGCGCGAGCGTGAGAGAAAGCCCGTGTCGTAGAGCTCGACGTCGATCCCGTGGCGCCGGAGGGCCGAGGCGAGCCGCTTCTGGGCCGCGGTCTCGTGGCCGTCCGGCGGGATCGCGACGGTGTCCACGCGCACGAGCGCCTGCGCCAGGGCGAGGGTTTCGTCGCGGAGCGGGCGCAGCAGCCGCCGTGCGTCGCGGGCGGCCTCGCGGCGAGCGGCCTCAGGAGGCATGGCGATGCTCCTCGTCGGCCGGCAGGAGGCGCCGCAGGCCCTCGCCGAAGGCGACGCCGTGCTCGTGCGCGAAGGAGACGAGAGCGTCGAGCGAGAGGTCGGGCGGGATCGTGTGGGGGGAGGTCACCTTGAAGGCCGCGACGAGAGCCCCGAGCTCGAGGGCGCTCGAGAGGGGCCGCCTCGGCGAGGCTCGCGCGCGACCTCCCGCCGGCACGAAGGGCAGGCCCGCCGCGAGGCCGGTGAGGACGCCGCCGAGGAGCGCGTCCCCCGCCCCCGCCGTGCTGACCACGCCGACCGGGCAGGTGGGCACGTGCGCCCAGGCGGTCCCGTCGAAGGCGAAGGCCCCACGCGCGCCCACGGTGACGACGAGGCGGACACCGGCGCGGAACGCCGACACGACGTCGCCGGAGCCGCTCCAGGAAGGGCTCGGGGGCGCCCGCTCGGGAACGGGGCGCCGACGAGCGCCGAAGCCTCGTCTTCGTTCATCGACACGAGGTCCACGAGAGCCAGGAACCCGGTGTCTCGCACCTCCTCGATCTCGACCGAGGTGAGCGAGGCGACCCGCAGAGCGCCTCGCTCGGTCGCCCGGCGCAGCAGGTGGCGGCGGACGGCAAGCGGGACCTCGGGGACGGCCAGGGCGATCGCGGTCGGGGAGAGCCACCGCTCGACGAGGTCGACGTCGCGCTCGCTCGACCAGCGCCGCCGCCGAGTCCACCGTGGTCACGTTGCCGCCGCTGCCGTCGGGGTACTGGAAGCAGACGCTCAGCAGCGTGGGGCGGCCGGGCACCGCGTCCACGAAGCGCACGTCCATCCCCGAGCGCTCCATCTCCGCGCGGAGGCGCAGCCCGACCTCGTCGATCCCGACCTTGCCGACCGGGACGACGTGGAAGGGGCCGCGGTCCTCCCGTGCGCCCAGCAGCACCGTCGGGTACTGGGCGACGATGTGGAGCTTGCAGTAGTCGCGCACGTCGAGGAACCGCCCCGGGCGGCTCTCGTTGCGGCCCAGGTCGTGGTTGCCCTCGAGGGCGAAGAACATGCCGGTGCCGATGCCTCCCACCCCGACCAGGCGTCGAAAAGGCGCATCGGGGGGAAGCCGCAGCGTCCGCGCCAGGGGGTCGGACTTCAGAGCAGTGCCCATTCCGGGTTCTCGCTGATGGGGTGCCGGGCGGTCTCGCGCGTCGCGGTGACGAGCGCGTCGCGGTGCCGCTGCAGCAGGGTCATGGGGTACTCCGCCACCGGCTCGGAGAACAGAGCCACCCGCAGCGCCGTCTGCTTCCAGCTGCCGGTGTCGCTGAAGACGCGCACCTTCGCGGCGGAGAGGCACTCCCTCATCCCGAGCGTCACCGACATCGGGGGGACGAACTGGTAGGCCGCCCCGAACGTGCGGTGGGCGAGGGCGAGGATCGTGTCGAGGTTGTTCTCCTGGACGCGGATCGTCGAGGCGGCCAGCTCCTCGAGGCCGACCCGCAGGAAGGGGTGCCGGCGCGCCTGGTTGTAGGCCACGTGGCCGTCCTGCCCCCAGCCGCCGAGGGTGAGGTCGATGGGCGCTTCCGCGATCGCCTCGCGCACGCGCTCGATCGTCGAGGGCAGGAGCCAGAAGCGCTGCGCCTCCGGGACGTTCAGCTCCGGCGGGATGCCGCCGTAGAAGTGCCGCTCCATGAAGGTGCGGAAGTTGTAGGGGTGGTTCTTCGGGAGGGGCCGGCCCTGCCAGTCGAGGCACTCGTCCATGTGGAAGACGGTCAGCCGGGCGAGCGACACGCCGCGCGCGTTCACCATCTCGGTCCAGGGCGCGTACCAGCCGCTCGGCCCGCAGGGCACGACGACGCGGGTGGGCCGGCCCTCGGCGTTGCGCGCCGCCACGAGATCCACCAGCTCCTGCGCCATGAGCCGGCCCATCTCGCGCGCGTCCTCGACCATCCGGAACGGGACGCGCAGCCCCGGGTGACCGACCAGCTGGTCGGCCGGCACGCGGCACCACTCGAGGAGCCGCTTCGGGTCGACGTGGTCGCTCATGACGCCCTCCGGCGCCGTGCGGGGCGCGTCGCGGCGAAGTCCAGGACCTCGTGGATCTCGGTCCAGGCTTCGAGAAAGAACGGGATCTGCCGTTTCAGCAGGCGCGCGTGATCGGGGTCTTCGCCCATCGCCGCGACGGCGCCGTTCACCGCGGCGAGCGTCGGGAGCTCGGCACTCCCAGACCAGCGTGTGGACGGGCTCGCGCCCGGCGAACGGCCGGCTGCGGCGACCCTTCGGCCAGCCCTTGCGCCGCTCGAGGGCGGCGAACTGCGCCTCGAGCGCCATGAACGCCGCCTCGTCGGCGGCCCGGAAGCGCTGCACGAACCTCAGGACGTACGCCATGGATGCTTCGCCTCCTCTCACGGGCGCTTGCGGCGCATTTCCTCCTCGAGAGCCGAGAAGAGCTCCCGGATCTCGGCGACGCCCCGGATCGCGATGACCAGCGAGATCAGGCTGAACGCCCCGAACGCCACGACGAAGGTGACCAGCCAGGCGAGCGCCCAGCTCATGGCCGTGCCTCCAGTCTCCGCCCGCCGGCCTCCGGCGGAACCGCGGAAACGACCGGTGGGACGAGCAGCGAGCCGACCACGAAGCCGGCCACCGCGAGCGCCCAGCTCAGGTTCCCGGCCGTGGCCACGCCGAGCTTCAACGACGGGACGAGGTAGGTGAGCGAGGCCCCGGCCCCGAGGAGGAAGGAGAGGACGGCGCCCGTCGCGGAGGCCCGGCGCCAGTAGAGCCCGCCCACCACCGCGATCAGGGTCGGGGCCATGAAGAGGTTCGCCGTGACCTGCAGGTAGAAGTAGGCCGGCCCGGGCAGGTCGTACACGAGGCTCCAGATCATGATGAACACCGTCAGGCCCACCACCGTCACCCGGGTGAGGAGCAGGCGGGATCGGCTCGAGAGAGATCTGTCATCCCGAGGAGCACCATTCGGGTCGGGCGACGAGAGATCCGCAACCCCGGCGGATCCCTCGGGACCCGTCCCACCGGAGTCCCTCGGGATGACACGGGCTCCTCGGGATGACAGGAGCGGCGCCACGATGTCCTGGGCGATGATCGAGCTCCAGCCGAGGAAGTAGCCGGCGTAGGTCGAGATCGACGCGGCGAGCATCCCCGCCACCACCAGGCCGAGGATCCCGGTCGGGAGGATCGCGGCCAGCATCCACGGCATGGCCAGGAGGCCGATCTCGCCGCGCCGGTCCTTCGCGCGATCCTCGAAGCGCGTCGCGGCCGCGGAGCGCCGCGCCGAGTCGTCGTCGCCGCCGGCGGCCGCGATCCGTTGCTTTTCGTCACGGGCGAGCCGCTCCAGGAGGTCCACCTGGGGCAGGGCGCGGCCGAGCCGGCCCTCGTCCAGGTCCCGGCGGAAGGTCTCGCCGAGCCGCGCGTCGAGCTGCTCCATCTGTGCGAGCTTCGTCTCGGCCACGGGCGCCTCGACGGGCTCGGCCCGTCCCCAGAAGAAGGCCAGGGCGCTGATGCCCCACACCATGGGGATGAGCGCGCGGCCCAGGAAGAGGAAGCCAGTGAGCGTGAACATCTTCTTCCCCACCGCCGCGTCCTTCGTGGAGAAGGTGCGCATCGCCACGGACTGCCAGACGGTCATGAGCGCGATCCACAGGAGGACCTGCCACAGGATGAAGCCGAGGCCGAGGTCCTCGATCGGGTTCATGCCGTGGCCGCCCATGTGGCCCTCGACCGCGCCCACCATCCCGCTCCAGCCCACGTGGCGCAGGCAGGCGAGGGTCACGATCACGGTGCCCGCGGCCAGGAAGACGTACTGCACGTAGTTCGTGACGATGAGCGAGACCATCCCGCCGAGCGCGGTGTAGGCGAGCGCGACCAGGAGGAGGCCGGCCATCGTCCAGCCGAGGTACTGGCTGGGGATTCCAGTCACGACCGCGAGGAAGCGCGCCTCGATGATCGGGAAGATGCCGAGGTTCAGCGAGCCCCCGAACGCCATCAGCACGCCGGCCAGGACGCGCACCGACCGGCCGTAGCGCGTCTCGAAGTACTCGGGGACGGTCAGGATCTGCATCTCGCGCAGGCGCGTGATGACGAAGCCGGTCCGGCCGACCAGCGAGGCACACCGCGAGCGTGATCAGGCCCGTCACGAACGCGGAGAAGCCCGCGACGAACCCGAACTGCGCCTGGTACATGTAGGTGATGATCCCGACCTCGGTCGAGAGGAGCGACGCCGCGCCCACGTAGAGGCCCATGCCGCGGTTCGCGACCAGGTAGTCCTCGATCGTCCCGATGTACCGCTTCACGCGGAGGCCGATCCAGAGTGTCGCGAGGAGCGACAAGAACGGCGATCGCCCCGTCGAGGAGCGAGAACGGCGAGACGATCGCGGGCGCGCATCACGGCCTCCGGATCTCGAAAGGGACTTCCTGTCGGAGCGTCTGGTTCGCGACGGTGTCCGTGACGTCGAGCCGTACGACGTACGCGCCCGGTGCGTAGGTCGCGAGTGGGATCGGTCCCACCGAGGCGACGGCGTCGGGCGTCGTGAACGCGTCTTCTCCGCCCCGCGCGACCGGCTTGCCGTCTTTGAGGATGCTGAAGCGAGAGCGCAGCCCGGCCTTGCCGGTGGCGGGGTCCAGCTTCGCGCCGTGGAGCGTGGCGACCACCATCAGCGCGTCCGACGGGGCGAACACGTTGCCGAAGCGCGGCCGCAGGCGCATGGGCCCCAGCTGCAGTGGCGGCGTAGGGGTCGCGCGCGTCCACGGCTCCCCCCGCCTGCGGCTCGTCGGGGTAGAGGACGAGCGGGCTCGCGACCAGCGCGGCCGCCGCGAAGTCGGGGACGTCGACGTCGAGACGGGTGGTCGAGCCCTGCTTCGTGTCGGGCTGGAGGCCGGCCACCGTGACCTGGTAGCGACCCGGCTTCAGCGAGAGTCCCCAGGACGCCACGAGGGAGCCGTCGGCGGCGGTGGCCACGAGGCTGTCCCGCGACGCGCTCACCACCGTCTGCCCGCCGGCGTCCGCGGCCCGGACCGCGAGCGAGACGCCCCCGGGCGCCGCCCCACCCGCCGCGGGGGGAGGGAAGCGGGCGAGGCCGGCCACGAGCGCCTCGCCCTTCGGCGCGCGCATGACGAGCTTCGTCTCGGCGGCGAGAGGGAAGTCGGCCCGCGGCGCCGTCAGCAGATCGAGAGCGCCGGCCGCCGTGCCCCGCTGTGCGGCGAGAGGCACGAGGTGGCCGTCGGGGCCGCGCCGGTGGCCGATCTCGGGCCGGACCACGTTCGCCGCCGCCGCGCGGCGCAGGTCCTGTTCGAGGATGCCTCCCTCCGCGAATCGGCATTCGGCGTCGAACGCGATGAGGAGCTCAGCCCGGGTGAACGTGTACGCCCGGCCGGGCCGGTCGCGGTAGACCCATGTCTCCGACTGCCGGGCGCCCTCGCGGGAGAAGGCCTGGTTGTCGAACCGCGCGCCTGTCGTCAGTCCCCGGACCTCCTCGGGCCGGCCGAGGAGTGCCAGCACCTGGCCGCAGCCCGTCTCGGAGCCCTTCTGGTTCGGGTAGGAGAACAAGTCGTCGGCCTGGGCCCAGGCGGCACGAACCGCGTCCTCGAGCTCGTTGGTGGCCGTGCCCGGGCTGGGGTCGCGCCGCGCCCAGAAGAGGCGCTGGAACTCGAGGCGGTCTTTCTCGTCGCGCAGCTCCTTGAGGACGGCGGCCTCCTCCGGAAGGAGGAGCAGCCGGACGAGCTTGGGGAAGCGGCGAGTGTCGATCTCTTCCGCGAGAGACGCGACCGGTCCCGGAAGAGAGGCCACGATCGCGAGCGGCAGCAGTGAACGGCGGTAGAGCGCGCGAGCACGTGCCATGACAGGAGTGCCTCCCCGGACCCCCGCGGGCCCGGCAGGCGCGAGCATACTCCAAATCAACTTGCGTTTGATATTTTTCTCTTGCGTTTGTCTGTCATTTCCTTCTAATCTCTCCGTCGGTTACCCATCAACGGTGGGTGGGCCGGGGTGCCCGAGGTCGAGACTCGGGCACCCGGTCCATCCCGGACCGGGTGGCCCCAGGGACCCCGATGACCGATCCCGTCAAAGGCGTGACCGCTGTCGACTTCGCGGTGATCGCGGCCTACATGGCGCTGATGCTCGGCATCGGCTTCTACGCCATGCGCTTCAACCGGGGGGCCTCGGACTACTTCAAGGGCGGCAGCCGCATCCACTGGCTGGCCGCGGGCCTCTCCTCTTTCATGAGCGGCTTCTCGGCCTGGACGTTCACCGGCGCCGCGGGCCTCGCCTACCAGCACGGCCTCGTGGCGATCCTCCTGTACGTCGGCAACGCCTGCACGTTCCTGCTGGGCTACTTCCTCTTCGCGCAGCGCTGGCGGCGCGCGCGGATCGGCACCGTGATGGAGTACCTGGTCGACCGCTACGACGAGCGGACCCGCCAGGCCTTCTCCTGGACCACGATCTTCTTCCAGTTCTTCACCGGGGCCGCGATGCTGTACGGCCTCGCCCTCTTCGTGGCCCCCACCTGCGGGTGGCCGCTCTCCTGGACGATCGTCGGCTCCGGCGCGGTGATCCTGGCCTACTGCGTGGTCGGCGGGCTCTGGGCGGTGGTGATCACCGACTTTCTCCAGGCCGCGATCCTGATGCCGTTCACGATCGTCATGTTCTTCGCCGCGCTCGCCAGGGTGGGCGGGGTCTCCGGGCTCGTGGCCGCCCTGCCCGCGGAGATGACCTCGCTGGCGCTCCCCCCGGGGTACGGCTGGAGCTACGTCGTGTGCTGGGCGGTCATGACCAGCTTCGGCTACAACACCGCCGCGATGGCCCAGCGCTACTTCAGCGTGGAAGACGAGCGCGCCTCGCGCAGGATCGCGCTCCTCTGCTTCTCGCTCTTCCTGCTGGGCGCCTTCATCTGGTTCGTTCCCCCGCTCGCCATGCGCGTTCTTCACCCGGACCTCCGGGCGATCTGGCCCGGTCTCGCCAACCCGCACGAGTCCTCCTACGCGCTCGCCGCCCTCACCCTCCTCCCGAGCGGCCTCGTGGGGATCATGCTGGCGGCCATGTTCAGCGCCACGATGTCGAGCCTCTCCGGCGTCCTCAACATCCACGCCTCGATCATCTCGAGGGACATCTTCCCGACCCTCTTCCCCCGCAAGGCCGGGGAGGCGGAGAAGCTCACCGTGGCCTGGACCGCCACCTTCGCGGTCGGGGTCGTGATCATCAGCATCGCCCTCGCCATGGCCGGAGGGCGCCACAGCGTCTTCGGGGCGATGGTGACCTTCAACACGGTGATGTCGCTCGCCTACGGCCCCCCCGCGCTCCTGGGGCTCGTGGTGCGGAGGACGCCGAGCTGGTCCGGCTTCGCCTCCTTCGTGGTCGGGCTCGCCGTGGGCGCCATCGGGAGCTTCGCCCTCGGGTGGGGCCTGGTCGCGAACGTGCTGGTCGTGGTTCCCGCCTCGGTGGCCGTCTTCTTCCTGAGCCGGCTCTTCCCGGAGACGGACCCGGCGCACGCGGCCCGGCACGACGGTCTCTTCCAGCGCCTCGACACGCCGGTGGACGTGGCGGTGGAGCTCGCGGGCAGCCACGACCCGACCACGGAGGTCTTTCGCTTCCTGAGCCGGGCGACCGGGCTCGTCGGGCTCCTCTGCGTGCCGCTCGCGTTCACCGCCCCGGCCGGCGAGCGCGCGACCGTCGTCGGGTACGTGGCCATGACGCTGGCCCTGGCCGTGGCACTTTCGTTGGTGAGAGGGAAGACCGCTGGCCGGGAGGACCCGCGATGAGGAAGACGATCCCCTCGGGCGCGCTCGCGCTCCTCCTGGCCGCCGCGCCGGCCGCGGCGGGAGTGGCCTCGATCTGGGCCGTCGGTGACGGAGACAAGGTCGCTCGCGACGCCGCGCGAAGCCCGCTCGCGAAGGGCAACACGGCCTGGGATGGCCGCACCGTGCGGCTCGCCGCCGCCCGGAACGAGATCGTCGCCTTCCAGGTGATCGTCGAAGCGGACGGCTCGGGCATCCGCGCCCTGTCGGCGGCGCTGCCGGAGCTGCGGCGACGCGGCGGGAGCGAGCGGATCGTCTACGCACCGCCGGCGAAGGACCCCACGCTCTACGCCGGCCGACCGATCCAGATCTTCTCCGTGCGCGACATGAACGTCACGCAGGAAACGCACGCCTCGTGGGCGTGGGCGCCGGGGAGCCCGGCCGCGCCGAAGCACACGGTCGGCTGGCAGCCGGTGCAGCTCGTGCCCGAGAACGCCCGGGCCGGGCGCGGGGGCTTCCCGCTCGCGATCGCGCCCGGCTTCCTCCAGGCCATCTGGATCGAGGTGTCCGTCGGACGCGACCTCCCTGCGGGCGTCTACGACGGCGCGGTGGCCCTCACCGCCGACGGAGCCCCGCGATCGTGGCCGGTCGAGCTGCGCGTCTTCGGCTTCACCCTCCCCGACACGAACAGCCTCCCGGCGATGGTCTACTACGAGCCCTCCCAGCCCGAGCTCTACCAGGGCCGGAACCTCGACCCCGCCTACCACCGCTTCGCCCACCGCCAGCGGATCGAGCTCGTGCACGCCTACGACGAGGCCAAGGTCGAAGCGGCCCGGGGGCGTTTCGACGGGAGCGACTTCACGGCGAAGGCCGGCTACGAGGGCCCCGGCGAGGGCGTGGGCAACACGATCGTCCCCGCCTCCTTCTACGGGACGGGCCCCGCGTTCGAGCAGCAGGAGAGCGCCTGGAAACGCTCCGACGCCTGGATGGAGTTCGTGGAGCGGACCCTGCCGAAGGCCCTGACCTTCCTCTACCTGCCCGACGAGCCCTACCCGCCGCAGTACCCGGAAGTCCGGCGCCTCGCAGACAACGTGCGCTCGAACCCGGGCCCGGGGCGTCGCCTGCCGCTCTTCCTCACCAAGGCCGTGGTGCCGGAGCTCGCCGGCGTGCCGGACATCTGGTGCGTCCCGCCCCAGGCGCTGGACCTCGAGCTGGCGGCGGCGGAGCGAGCGAAAGGGCGCCGCATCTGGACCTACAACGGCGGCCGCCCACAGGGGCCAACCCCGGTCATCGACGCGCCCGCGACCGAAGCCCGCGCGATCGCGTGGGCCAGCTTCAAGCACGACCTCGGCCTCTACTTCTACTGGCACGGCGTCCAGTGGGAGCACAATCGCCAGAAGCAGGGCGAGAGGAAGCAGAACGTGTGGGCGAACCCGATCACGTTCGACAACCGGGGCCAGCCGAGGAAGCCGGTCGAGGACCAGGGGTTCATCAACGGTGACGGCGTGCTCATGTACCCCGGACAGGATGTCCTGCACCCGGAGGAGGACCGCGGCATCGAGGGTCCCGTGTCCACCGTGCAGCTCGCGAACCTGCGGCGGGGGCTCCAGGACCACCAGTACCTGACCCTCGCCCGTCAGGCGGGCCTCGAACCCCTCGTGCAGCAGGCCCTGCAGGCCGTCGTGCCCCGCGTCTACTCGGATGCCGGCGAGACGGTAGGCTTCGCCGAGACCGGCGAAGCCTACGAAGCCGCCCGGCTGAAGCTGGGGCTGGCGATCGAGGGGCGGGTGGGGAAGGAGGGGAAGTGAACGGGGTCGTCCTCACGATGGCTCTCCTGGCCGGGACGGGCTTGGGCCTTCCCAACGACGGACAGACGAGCCAACGGACAACGACATATCCCTCGGCGCTCGGCGAGACCGTCGCGCCGAGGGATGGCATCGCACCTCGGGTGCGCCCCCGCCTCTTCCTCGCGGAGCGCGATCCGTTCGCGGGCCTGCCGGCACTGCGGGCGCGGTGGGCGGCGGGGAAGCGGCCCTCCGAGGACCTGCCCGGCCTCGCGCTCTCCTGGCTCCTCTCCGGCGAAGAGACGTTCGCCCGCCGCGCCGTCGACGAGCTCCGCGCCGATCGGCCGACCCGGCTCAAGGGCTCGAGCGCGTACGTGCGGTACCTCAACCGTGCGATGGCGTTCGACTGGCTCTACGGGTTCCCGGGCTTCGACGCCGCTCTCAAGGACCAGGTGGCGGCGGACCTCGTGGCCGGCGCCGAGCGCATGCTCGCCCTCCCCTCGCTCGCGGACCCGATCCAGGCCTCCTACCACAACCACACCGCGCGGGAGCTCGCCCTCGCCGTCTTCTCCCTGGCCGCGGTCGAGGGCCATCCTTCCGTGGAGAGCCGGGCCGCCCCGCTGCGCGCGCACGCCTGGCGGGCGTTCGACAACCTCCTCGAGCAGACGGAGCTCGTGAACCCGGACGGGGCCTATCACGAGTCGACCGACTACATGCGCATCACCTGGGCGCCGCTCGCGATGATGGCCGAGGTGCGCCGCACGACGACGGGCGAGGACCCGGCGGCGCGCTGGTCCGCCTTCCGCAACATGGGGACGACCTACCTCTACAAGGTCCTGCCCGACGGGAGCGAGGCTCGCGACGACGACAACGAGTACCCGCACCTCGACGCGCGCGACAACGTCGTGCTCGGCTACGCGGTCCACCGCTTCAAGGACCCCTACGCGGCCTGGCTCCTGCAGCAGCGGGCGTGGCTCCCCGCCGAGTGGGCGAACCCCGTGCTCCAGTTCCTGTGGAACGACCCCGCGGTCGTCCCCCGGGACCCCGCGACCACGACCGAACGCGAGCTGCCGCGCCACCGGCACTTCCGCGGCGTCGGCCATCTCGTCCTGCGCGACGGCTGGGGCCAGGACTCCACCTGGATCCAGATGGCCTGTGGCCCGTACCTCGCGAAGCACGACCACCTCGACGCCGCGCACCTCGTGGTCTACCACAAGGGCTACCTGGCGATCGACGCCGGGGCCGACTACACGGACACCGAGAGCCCGCACTACCTCAACCACTATCGGCGGACGATCGCCCACAACACGGTGCTCGTCTACCAGCCCGGCGAGGACTTCTTCTGGAGCGAGAACCGGTGGCCGGCGGCGAACGACGGTGGCCAGCGCATGGACTCCTCGCGCTTCTGGAACAGCGTGCGGAGCCTCGAGGACTGGCGCCGCACGCGGGACCTCTGGGACCGCTGCCAGCTCGCTCCCGTCGCGGCGGAGGCCACGTACCGCTACGCGCGCGCCGACGCCACCCGCGCCTACCAGCCGTCGAAGCTGGACCTCTTCACGCGGGAGATCGTCCACCTGCGGGAGCCCAACGTCCTCGTCGTCCTCGACCGGGTGCGCGCGAAGGACCCGGCGCACCGAAAGGCCTGGCTCCTGCACGGCGTGAGCGAGCCGAGGGTCGCGGCCTCCGCTGCGGGCGCAAGTGTCGGCCACGGCGGCACGAGCTATGGTGACGCTTCCGTGGTGACGTTCGAGGACGGGGAGGGGCGCCTGCGGGTGCACCCCCTCCTGCCGCGCGAGCGGGAGGTGGTCGTGCGCGGCGGCCCCGGCTTCGAGTTCTGGACGCCGGGCGACGAGCGCGGCGGCGCCTGGGGCTCGGGGCAGAATTGGCCTCTCGACCCGCCGGAGGGCGGGCCGCTGCCGGAGGACCCGTACCTGCTGAAGATGTGGAAGACGTTCTGGGACGGGATCGACCGGCTCTCGCCCTCGAACCGCCGCGCGGTGGTGCCGGGTGGATGGCGGATGGAGGTCTCGCCCGTCGTGCCGTCGAAGGAGGACCTCTTCCTGCACGTCCTCGAGATCGGCGACCGCGACGGGACCCCCGCCCGGCGCGTCGCCGCGATCGAGGGAAGCGGCCTCGCCGGAGCGGCGATCGACGGCGAAGCGGTCGTCCTCTTCGCGGACGGTGAGCGTGCCGACCGCGAGGCGACACTCCCCGATGTGAAGACGCGCTCGCTGCTGCTCACCGGCCTGGAGCCGGGCGCGTCGTACGAGGTCCAGGTCACGTCCAGCTTTGCGCCCGGGGCGCCCGCGTGGCGGACCACGGCCGAGGCCGGAGACGAGGGGACCCTGTCCCTGCCCTGGGACGGCGTCCGCGACGGGCGCATGCGCCTGCGCCGCCTGCGCTAGGAAACCACTGGAGGACGACATGCATCAGCCCACACCCCGCCGTCGCGTCGCGTCGCTCGCGCTCCTCGTGGCCGTGGCCGCGACGGCCCTCGCCTTCGCCGCCCCCGGCGTCCGGCCGCCGATGCCGAAGATCACGGCGCCCGTGATGTTCGGGACGCCGGAGGCCGACCGCATCCTCGAGGCGATGCAGGTCTTTCCTCCGGACAACCCGTGGAACCAGGACGTCTCGAAGATGCCGGTCCACGCCGACTCCGACCGCATCATCGCGTCCATCGGGGCCGACAAGCCCCTGGGCTACAACCTCGACATGGGCTTCATCCTCGTGCCCCCCGACCAGAAGCGGGTGCCGGTGAAGCTCGTCGACTACCCGAACGAGTCCGACCCGGGCCCGTACCCGGTGCCCGACAACGCGCCGATCGAGAACTGGCCGCTCGCCGTCAACGAGGACAAGAGTGCTTTGACCAAGCCCGGGCAGACGCTCGAGGACCTGCAGAGGAACGGAACCGGAGACCGCCACATCATCGTGGTCGACCCGGTGAACGGGAAGCTCTACGAGTTCTGGCAGAGCAAGAAGACGGACGCGGGCTGGCAGGCCTCGAACGAGGCCACCTTCGACCTGAAGACCGGGGCTCTTCGGCCGGAGCGCTGGACCTCCTCCGATGCGGCCGGCCTGCCGATCTTCCCGGCGGTCGTGCGCTACGACGAGGTCGAGCGAGGGAAGGTCGAGCACGCGATGCGCTTCACCGTGCGCCGGACGCGACGCGGCTACGTGCTGCCCGCCACGCATTGGGCGAGCCCCCACTTCGACAAGTCCTTCCCGCGCATGGGCGAGCGTTTCCGGCTGAAGGCGAGCTTCGACACGTCCGGCTTCCCGAAGCACGCCCGAGCGATCCTCGAGGGCCTGAAGACCTACGGGATGTTCGTGGCCGACAACGGCAGCGACTGGCTGATGTCGATCTCGCCCGACGCCCGCCTGAAGGGGCTCGAGACGCTGAGGCAGGTGAAGGGCTCGGACTTCGAGGTGGTGGAGACCGGCGCCCGCGCGGTCGAGGACGCGCCGAAGTGAGTCGGTGCCGATGAGGCTCTGCCAAATCGGCTGCGGCGAGCACGCGCGCGTCGCGCACGGGCCGTCCCAGGCCCGTTGTGCCCGGGAGCGCCGCGACCTCGTTCTCGCCGGCTGCAGCGACCTCGAAGCGGCGCGCGCCGAGGCCTTCCAACGGGACTTCGGCTACGGACGGGCATTCACCGATGCCGCGGCCATGCTCGACGCGGAGCGGCCGGACGCCGTGGTGGTGGTCGTACCCGTCGAGCGTACGGCGGCCGTCGGGTCGATGGTCCTCGAGCGGGGCCTTCCCCTTCTCCTCGAGAAGCCGCCCGGCGCCACGGTGCCCGAGGTCGATCGCCTGATCGCCGCCGCAGAGGGCGGGGGACGCCCGGTCCCGCACCAGGTCGCCTTCAATCGCCGCTTCGCCCCGCTCGTCCGGGAATTGCGCCGGCGCATCGAGGAGGCAGGCCCGCTGCAGCACCTTCACTACGAGATGACGCGGGTGGAGCGGCGCGACCGCGACTTCTCGACGACCGCCATCCACGGCCTCGACGCCGTCCGGTACCTCGCCGGCTGCGACTACGCGGAGGCCCGCTTCCGCTACCGCGAGCTGCCCGGCTTGGGACCCGGCGTCGCGGACATCCTGGTGGACGCGGTGATGGTCTCGGGCGCCACCGCGCACCTGGCCTTCTGCCCGGTGGCCGGCGTGCTGGTGGAGCGCGCCGCGGCGCACGCCCACGGGCACTCGCTGTTCCTCAACGTCCCGATGTGGAGCGGGGTCGACTCGCCGGGGCGGCTGTGGCACTACGCGGGAGGGCGGCTCGCCGCGGAGGTCGGCGGCGAGGAGGTGGGGGACGGGAGCGCGCTGTTCGAGCTGGGCGGCTTCTACCGCGAGACGGTCGCCTTCCTCGACGCGCTCGCGGCAGCCCGGCTGCCGTCGCCGGGGCTCCGCGAGGCGCGCCAGTCGGTGGAGATCGCGGAGCGGGTGCGACACCGCGCCGCGGAGTACCGGGCCTAGCCGGCGGCCTTCACAGAACGGAGATGCGAATGAAGCGATGGCAGATCGTCGCGGCGATCGTCGCGGCCCCGGCCCTGGTGGCGCTCGCCGGCGCGGCCGACCTCGGTCCCACTCGGAACGCGCGGCTCGACGCCTGGCGCGTCATCGGCCCCGGCGGCGGCGGCACGATGCGCCGCCCGGCCATCAGCCCCCACGACCCGAGGGTCGTCCTCCTGGGCTGCGACATGACCGGCGCCTACGTCACCGGCGACGGCGGCGCGTCCTGGCGCATGTTCAATCTCGGCTCCGTGCCGACGGCTTTCGCCTTCGACCCGTCTCGCCCCCAGACGCTCTACGCCGGCGCCGGGGCGGTCTACCGCAGCGACGACGCCGGCCGCACGTGGCGCATGGTCCTGCCGGACCCGGCGAAGAACACCGTGGCGAAGGCCATCGGAGACCACGGCGACCGCGTCCTCTTCACCGACGACCCCGCCTATCCGGGCAGTGGTCGGAGCGTCACGATCCACGCGATCGCGGTGGACGAGGACGATCCGGACCGGGTCCTGGTCGCCGCCAGCGCCGCCGATTCGCCGGTCCCGGGCACGCCGGCCTCGCCGACCCTCCTCCTCGGCTCGGCCGACCGCGGGCGCACCTGGTCGCGACTCGCCGCGTTCGGCTCCGAGCGGGTCTTCGCGCTCCGCGCGAGCGGCGGAGGCCGGCAGCCACGAGTGCACGCGCTCGCCGAGACCGGCGCGTACGAGGGCCCGGGGCCCTCCTTGCAGCACGTCCCGGCCCCCGGCGGGGCCCGCTTCACGTCAGGGAGCTTCGGCCGCGACCCGCGCTCGGGCGTCGTCTTCGCCTACGCCACCCTGCCCCTCGGCGCCGGACCGGGCGGCATCGCCGGGGGCGTGCAGGTGTCCGAGGACGGCGGGCGCACCTGGCGCGCCGCGAACGGGTCTCTGCTGGAGGCGGTACGTGAGGTCGGCCGTGGCGACGAGTGGGGACCGGCGAAGGGCTCGCGGCCGTCCCTGGGGCCGATCGCGGTCTCCGCCCGCTTCCCGCTCGTGGCCTACGTGGGCCTTCGGGGGATCCACCTTCCCGGCCGGGGCGAGGCCCCCTTCAACGGGATCGCGAAGACGACGGACGGCGGGCGGACCTGGAGCGTCGTCCACGCCGAGTCCGACGAGCCGTCGGCCAACCTCGCGGGGTCCTGGATCGAGCCGCGCGCCGCCGAGGACGGGCACTCCGTGTGGTTCGACTCTCCGTACGACCTGGCGGTGGCGCCGGGCGACCCCGCCGTGGCGTACGCGACCGACCTCTTCCGCGCCTACCGGACGACGGACGGCGGGAAGACCTGGGCGCAGGTGAACTCCGAGTCGCGCGGGAACGATCGCTGGACGACCCGCGGCCTCGACGTCACCACCACGTACGGAATCCAGTTCGACCCGCACGACCCGCAGCGCGTGTTCATCCCGTACACCGACATCGGCCTCTTCCGGAGCGAGGACGGCGGCGAGACCTGGACCGGCTCCTCGACCGGCATCCCGACGCGCTGGCGCAACACGACGTACTGGCTGGCGTTCGACCCCGAGGTGAAGGACCTGATGTGGGGCGGTTTCAGCGGGACGCACGACCTGCCGCGCCCGAAGATGTGGCGGCGCACCGACCCGGCACGGTTCCGGGGCGGCGTCGGAGTGTCGACCGACGGGGGCCGCCACTGGACGGTCTCCAACCAGGGCATGGAGGAGTCGGCGATCACGCACGTGCTCCTCGACCCGAGGAGCCCGAAGGGGCAGCCGCACGCTGTACGCGGCCGCGTTCGGCCGGGGCGTCTACAAGTCCACCGACAACGGCCGCTCGTGGACGTTGAAGAACGCCGGCCTCGCGCCCGACCCGCGGAACCAGCCCTTCGCCTGGCGGCTCACCCTCGCGCCGGACGGCGCGCTCTACCTCGTGGTCGCGCGGCGGAGCGAGCGCGGCAGGATCGGCGACCGGGACGACGGTGCCCTCTACCGCTCGACCGACGGCGCGGAGCACTGGCAGGCCCTCCCGCTGCCGGCCGGGACGAACGGGCCGAACGGTCTCACCGTCGACCCGGAGGACCCGAAGCGGCTCTACCTCTCGGCATGGGGGGTGATGCGCCCGGACGGCGACACGGGCGGAGGCATCTTCCTCAGCACGGACGCCGGCGTCACGTGGCGTCCCGTCTTCACCGAGGCGCAGCACGTCTACGACGTGACGATCGATCCCCGCGATCCGAGGCGGATGTACGCCGGCGGCTTCGACCAGGCCGCGTTCCGCTCCGTCGACCGCGGCGAGACGTGGACGCGGATTCGGGGCTACAACTTCAAGTGGGGCCAGCGCGTGATCCCCGACCCGAAGGACGCCTCGAAGGTCTACGTCACCACCTTCGGCGGCAGCGTGTGGCACGGCCCCGCGGCCGGCGATCCCGCCGCCATGGAGGACGTCGTCCCGGCATTCCTCCCGGCTCGAGCAGCTCGTCGAGGCGAACGTCCTCGGCACGCACGCGTTCCAGGTGGCCCTGGCGAGGAAGGAAGGCAAGGGCGACCCGGCCTGCTACTCGCCGGGCGCGGCTCACCGACGCGCAGCTCGCCGCCCTCGAGACGCACCAGGCCGCCCTGATGAAGGCGGACGTGAAGGCGGTGCGCGCCTGGGCGGAGGGGAAGACCTCGGCCTTCGACCCGAGGGCCGACCTCGAGCCGCTCCTCGCCTCGGGCCTCGCGCTCTCCGACACCCTGCCCGTGAACGTCTTCACCCGGTGGCTTGCCGGTCGCACGAAGGCCCCGCCGCGTGCGCGGTGCGCGCCATCGCGAGCCTCCTCCAGGTGAATCTCGAGGTGGAGCGCGACGGCGACCGCCTGCAGGAGCTGTTCGCCTTCTACGCCGGCCTCGGGCTGCCCGTCTACGTCGGACAGCTCGGCCTGCCGGGGACCGACGAGGCCTTCCTGGCCATGGGCCGGGAGCTCGAGGGAAAGACCTGTGCCTCGCCCTTCGGGACGGCCGCCGCCGAGTGGCAGATCGCCGGGCGCAAGAACTGGAACTGGGGCGAGAAGAACCTCGGGGTCCGGGACGACAAGGTGCTGGCCGCCGAGCTGCTCGAGGAGCCGGACGTGAAGGCCCTCGTGCCGCGCATCAAGGCCCTGCCCGCCCAGCGGATCGCGGTGATCGGCCACTCGTTCACGATGCAGCTCCACTGGTCGACGCCCGGCGCCTTCGTGCCGATCGTGACCGCGATCTTCGCGCGCGAGAACCCCGGGGTCGAGTTCCGGCAGTTCCAGGGGGGCGGGCTGACGTCGACGCGGGCGCTCGAACCGCTTCTACGCCGACGTCGTGGCCTGGAAGCCGCAGCAGGTGCTGCTCGTGGTGATCAACCGCACGGACGAGGACCTCGAGAGCTTCCGCCGCCTCGGCCGCGGGCTCGCCGAGGCGGGGGCGAGGGTCCTCACCTTCGACGACGTGCACGACCCGAAGGGCACGGACGAGGGGCTGCGCGACGCGGGAGCTCGCGGTCGGCCCGCGAGACGGGCATGACCGTGATCGAGGTGAGCCCGCTGCTGGCCGCCGCCCCCGACCGCGGCCGCTTCCTGTGCCTCGACGGCATTCACATGACGGAGCCCTACCATCGGCTGATGGCGAAGCAGTGGCTCGCGTTCCTGGTGGGCGCGCGGCGAGCCGGCGCTCGCCGACCCAGGAGGTGAGCGTGGACATCCGATCTTCGACACGAAGCAGGACCTCGGGCGGGCGGCGGCGGAGCGGGCCGCGGCGGCGATCGGCGAGGCGATCGCGCGGGGCGGGGAGGCGCGCGTGATCGCCGCCACCGGCGCCTCGCAGTTCGAGTTCCTCGACGCGCTCACCGCGCGGCCGGGCGTCGACTGGCCGCGGGTCGAGATGTTCCACCTCGACGAGTACGTCGGGGTGAGCGACACGCACCCCGCGAGCTTCCGCCGCTACCTGCGCGAGCGGATCGTGGAGCGGGTCCACCCGCGGGCCTTCCACTTCCTGGCCGGCGACGCGCCGGACCCGGCGCCGGAGTGCCGGCGCGTGGGCGCGCTCCTCGCCCGGGCCCCGATCGACGTGGCCTTCGTGGGCATCGGCGAGAACGGCCACCTGGCCTTCAACGACCCGCCGGCCGACTTCGAGACCGAGGAGCCGTACCTCGTGGTCGACGCTCGACGACGCCTGCCGCCGGCAGCAGCTCGGGGAGGGCTGGTTCGCCACGCTCGACGACGTGCCGCGCCGCGCGATCTCGATGTCGATCCGCCAGATCCTGAAGGCGCGCGAGATCCTCTGCGTCGTGCCCGGACGCGCGCAAGGCGAAGGCGGTGCGGGACTGCCTCGAGGGCGAGGTGACGCCCGTTCCACCCGTCCTCGATCCTGCAGACGCACCCGGCGACGACGGTCTACCTCGACCGCGACTCGGCCGCCCTCCTGAAGGGGGAGGCGAGGGACGGCGCGATGATCGGCGCCGGGGCCTCCGGCGCCCGTCCCTCGTCGGCCTCCTCCGGCGCTCGCGCTCGCCGCCCTCGGCCGCCTCGCTCCGCGGCGAGGCGAAGCCGACGGCTCGCCACGACATCCCCTACTCGACCGAGGTCGCGACCCCGCACGTCCCGTGGGCGACGAAGCTCCCCGGCGGGCCCATCCGCGGCTTCTTCGTGCCCCCCGGTCACCGAGGGCCGGGACATGGTCGAGCTGATGCAGCGGCTCTCGCTCGAGCCCACCACGGTGACCATCGACCGCAGCTGGGACGTCAACTGCTGGGGCATCGGCGACTGGTACGACGGCGACCACGTGCTGCGGGGCGACAAGGACGACTTCCGGATCGTCTACGGCTACGTCGAGGAGGAGCTCGCGAGCGCGAAGCCGTTCGAGGTGCTCGTCATCCCCGGCCTCAACGGCTGGTCGCGCTACACCCGGAAGACGCGCGACGCGATCCTGCGCCGGGTGAGCGAGGGGGCCGGGCTCGTGCTCCTCCACCCCTTCGTCGGCGACGTGAAGGGGCACCCCTTCCTCGGCGACGAGAAGGAGGGCGACGAGCGCATCTGGGAGATCTCGCCGCTCGTGGGCGTGCCGGACGACCGCGTCAGCGACCGCGGCTACCCGGAGCTCAACCGGGAGGCGATCGTGGAGGCAGAGTGGCGGGCGCGGCCGCACCCGATCACCGAGGGCCTCGACCTCGCCCTGCTGCCCTCGGGCGCGCGCGGAGGCCGCTTCTACCGCTACCAGGCGCGAGGCGACGTCGTGGTCGAGGCGGCCGGGCTTCCCGTGATCGCGACCCGCACCTACGGGAAGGGCCGCGTGGTGGCCTTCGCCACCGTGGGCGACGGGCTCATCCCCGAGGCCATCGACCCGGTGAAGACCCGCACCTACTGGGACTACTGGGAGTACCAGCACTCACTTCTCGCGCGAGCCGTCCTGTGGGCGGCGCGCGAGAAGGGAGACCTGAGCATCCGCAAGCTCGAGGCGACGCCCGAGTCCGGCCTGACGCTCGTCCTCGCAGGGCCTCGTCTCCAGGACGGTCGAGGTCGAAGTCGCGTACGCGCGGACCGAACGGCGACGTTCTGGCCTCGGTCAGCCGGCCCCTCGCCCTCGCCGCCGGCGAGGGCCGTCTGGTCATCCCCGCCTCCGACCTCGCGCCCTCCGGCTGGCCCGGGGGCCGCTCGGTCGTCGACGTGATCGTGCGCGACCCGGCGACCGGCGCCACGCTCCAGTGGGGCTGGGCGGGCCTCGACGCGCCGAAGGCGGCCAGCCTCTCCGGCCTCCGCCCGAACGCCAGCGTCTACCGCGAGGGCGACACCATGAGCCTCGTCGCGAGGGCGGCGGGCGACCTCGACGGGCTCACCGTGCGCGTGCGCTTCGCCGACGACCTCGGCCGCCTGCGGGCGGTCGAGGAAGCCCCGGCGCGCGGGGAGCGGACGTTCTTCCACCGGCTCGACCACGCGCTCGGCAAGCGCGTCGTCGTGTCGGCCGAGCTCGCGGACGCGAAGGGCCGGGTCGTGGACTCGATCCGCCACGAGCCGATCGTGGTCGCGGCGCGCGAGCGGCGGCAGCACGACTACCGCGGCCTTCTCTCCTTCGAGACCCCGGTCCACTACTTCGCGGAGGGGAGGCTCCGAAGGCTGCACGAGCAGGCCATGGACACGAGCTTCACCTGGGGCGGGGAGGTCAACGACGAGCTCAACATGCCCCGCGGCTGGTTCGGCGTCTACTGGTACGACCGCGGGCCGACGACGCCCGAGGGCATGGAGAACGCGATCGCCGAGTTCGGGAAGACGGGCGACGTGGACTCCCTCGCGTACCTCGTGAAGAAGGAGCTCTACCGGCGCACCGGCGAGACGCGCTTCCTCGTCCGCAACCCGAGCTTCGACGACCCCGCTCGTGCAGCGGCGCCTCTTCGATCTGGCCCGCACGTCCGCGCGCGCGAAGGCCGTCTACAACATGGACTACTACTTCGTGGGCGACGAGGGCTCGCTCGGGTCCTACGCCGACGCGGTGGACTTCTGCTGGGGAAAGCACACCCTCGCCGGCTTCCGGGCGTGGCTGCGCGAGCAGTACGGCTCGCTCGACGCGCTCAACCGCGACGTGGGGGAGTGCCTTCGCGCGACTGGGACGCCGTCGTGCCGCTCACCACGGAGGCGGCGCGGCGCGAGGGACGCTTCGCGCCGTGGGCGGACCACCGGACGTACATGGAGGTGTCCTTCGCCCGCGCCTACCAGACGGTGCGCGACGGCGTGCGGGAGGGCGACCCCGAGGGCCGCATCGCTCTCTCCGGCACGCAGGTCACGAACCCCTGGAACGGCTGCGACTGGCACCGGCTCGACGCGGTGATCGACGACTTCCTGTCGTACTCGGGCGGGAACCAGTGGGACATCCACCGCTCCTTCGCGAAACCCGACGCGCGGATCGGCTTCTGGACCGGCTACGGGCGGAGCGGGGCCGCGGTGAAGCACGAGGTCTGGACGGCGGCCCTCCAGGGCGTCCTCCACCCCCAGCTGTTCTGGAGCCCGTCGATCATCAACCCCGACATGACGTTCTCCCGCTCCGGCCGCGACCTCGGGGAGGCCTTCCGGGCCCTGCGCTTCGAGGGGATCGGCCGGCTCCTGATGGAGGCGGAGCGGCTCGACGACGGTGTCGCCGTCCACTACTCGATGCCGTCCGTCCACGCGGCCGGGATCCTCGGCCAGCACGATCGCGAGGAGGCGAAGGCCGGCGGCACGAGCTTCCCGGCGAACCGTGACGGGTGGGTGAGCGTCCTCGACGACCTGGGGCTGTCGTTCCGCTTCCTGGCGACACCGCAGGTCGAGGAGGGTGCGCTCCGGGGGAAGCGCGTCTTCGTCCTGCCGTACTCGACGGCGCTCTCCGACCGCGAGGTGACGGCGATCCGTCGCTTCGTGGAGGAGGGCGGCGTCCTCCTCGCCGACGGGCGCGCCGGCCTCTTCGACGAGCACGTCGCCTGGCGCGAGACGGGAGCGCTCGACGCGCTCTTCGGCGTGAGCGCGCCCCGCCCCGCGGGCGAGACGAGACGCCGGCGACACGGGCGAACGGGCCCGTCCGCGTCACGGCGCGAAGGCTCGGCCCTGGGCCTCCAGGCCCCGGACCTCGCCGGCCTCGAGGCCCTGGAGCCCGCGGTGCGCGCCGGCGGCGGGCCGCGCCGCTCGTGCGCGTCGGCGCGGCCGACCTCGCGGTGGTGAACCGGGTCGGCAAGGGCCGTGCCGTGTACCTGAACGCTCTTCTCGACCGCAAGGGCGCCTCGCGCGACGCGTGGCGCGGCGTCGTGCGCGCCGTCCTCGCCGACGCTGGAGTGCGTCCCGCGGTCTCGGTCGTCGACCTCGCCGGGCGGCCGGTGACGCAGGTCCGCGTCGCCCGCTACCGCTTCGCCGGGCACGAGGTCGTCGCCCTGCTGAGCGGCCGGCTCGACGTCAGGACGTCCTTCGGACGCGACGGGGTCACCGTCTACGAGGACGCCGAGAAGGGCCGCCTCGTTCGCCACGAGGTGGACGTGACGCTGCCCCGCGCGGCGCACGTCACGAACGCCCGCACCGGCGAGGCGCTGGGTGAGACGGCCCGGCTGCGCACGACACTGACCGCCGGCGACGCGCTCGTCCTGTCTCTCGGCCCCGAGCGAACACCGCTGCGTCTCGAGGGCCCGGCGGAGGCGAGGCGCGGGACGGCGGCGGTCTTCACCGCGACCGGTCCGGGCCCCGGGAAGCGACTTCTCCGTTGGCACGTGCGAGGGCCCGACGGCGCCTTCCGGCCCGAGTACGCGCGGGTGACGGTCGAGGACGGCCCGCGGGCGACGTTCACCCTGCCCTCGGCCCTCGACGACCCGGCCGGGGAGTACCGCCTCCGGGTCACCGACGTGCTGACCGGAGCCTCGGCCGAGAGCGACGCTGCGCCTGGAGTGGAGTAAGGGGTCAGGTCTTGAACTGTGACTCGAGGCGTCTGGGCGAGGTGGGAACGATGACGAAGCAGCCGTCGGCCGTGTCCCTGCTGGCCCTGCTGGCCTGCGGCTCGTCGTCGGGTGACGGCTCGGCTCCGGGCGGGTCGCCGGCGCCCGTGCCGAGCGCTTCGGCCTCGACGTCACCCTTCTTCCCGCCCGAGGCCGTCTGGTACCGCGACGTGTCCGCGGCCGCCCTCGACCCGCAGTCGGCGGCCGTCGTCGCCACCCTCGACCGCGCCGGCTGGGGCCTCGGGCGCATGCAGATCGACTTCTCGATCGAGGTGCTCACGGCCGACGCGGCGACGCCGGTGCGGGCCTTCACTCCGACCGCGGACCACTTCAGGCCCGACTGCGATCTCGACCCCGTCCCCGTGCCGCCCGGGGGGCGCGCTCGAGGGCGAGGAGGGCTACGAGTGCCGCGGCGACGGCGACTGCCACCTCATCGTCGTGGACCGCCCGCGCATGAGGCTCTTCGAGATGTGGCGGGCCGACATCCGCGGCGACGCCTTCCGCGGCGGGTGCCTGGCCGTCTGGGACATGACGCGGGTCTATCCGCCGAGCGGCCGGGGCGAGCAGTGCACGAGCGCCGACGCCGCCGGGTTCCCGATCGCGCCGCTCCTCTTCGACGCCGACGAGGTGGCGGCGGGCCGGATCGACCACGCCATCCGCTTCATCCTGCCGAACGCCACGATCCGCGCGCGGGAGTACGTGCACCCCGCGACGCACGGGACGCGGGCCACGAGCGGCCCGCCCGACGCGCCACCTTACGGCGCGCGCCTCCGGCTGCGGGCGGACTACCCGCTCGCCTCGCTGCCCAACGAGGGAGCCCGCACGGTCGCCCGGGCGATGCAGCGCTACGGGATCCTGCTCGCGGACGCCGGGCGCGTCGCGCTCACCGCGCGGAGCGACCGCTTCACCCAAGCGAAGTGGGCGGGGCTCCTCGGCTCGATGGACCTCGCGACCCTGCGCCCGCGGGACTTCGAGATGGTCGCCGCCGGCGACCGCATCCCGCTCACGAACGACTGCGTTCGCAACCCGTGACGGGGTCAGGTCTTGAATCGTGACTCGAGGCGTTCGGGGGAGAGAGAAGCGATGACCGAGAGGCGGCAGTTCCTGAAGGCGGGCGCGGCCCTCGCCGCGGTGGGCCCGGCGCTCGCGCGCGCCGACGAGCGCCCTCACCTCTGGCAGGGCCACGACTTCGGCCCCGGGCCCGTCGTCTCCGATCGGCTGGACCAGGGCCCCTTCGGCATCGAGCAGGACGAGGGCTGGTACACCATCGCCACCACGACTCCCGACCCCGGCCGCGTCCGCAACCCCGGACTCGGCCTCGTCGGCTACGCGTGGGAGGAGAACGGCCCGTCGCTCGCGGCGCGAGCGGGACAGGAGACGCTCGAGCAGTCGGTCGAGGCGCTCGCGGCGCTGCCCTTCGTGGACGTGCTGTACATCCGCTGCGACTGGCGCGACGTCCAGAGCCGCCCTGGCCGTCTCGACCTCCACCCGGTCTGGGCCCTGACCCGCGACGCCGCCCGGCGCCACGGCCGGCGCTTGGGCTTCCGCGTGCAGCTCTCGAACCCGGAGATCCAGCCCGCGAAGCTCGCGCTTCCCGACTTCCTGCAGGAGAAGGTGCCGCTCGTCACGATCCGGCGGCCCGTCGCCGGGAGCCCCGACCGGGTCGAGCCACGGTACGACCACCCCGAGTTCCAGCGGGCCTTCCGCGAGCTCAACGCGCTGCTCGCGGCCGAGCTCGACGGGGACCCGCTCGTCGAGTTCGCCGACCTGATGATGTACGGCTTCTGGGGCGAGGGGCACACGAGCGACTACCCGAGCCCGCTCCCGGACCCCGCGCTGGCGGAGCGCACGTTCGTGGACATGACCCGCCGCCAGATCGACGCCTGGCGTCGCGTCCCGCTCGTCGTGAACACTCAGCCCGACATCAGCCGCACCGGGAACCGGGCGGTGCTCGACCTCGCGGTCCGCGCCGGCTGCTGGCTGCGCTCCGACAGCGTGATCCTCGACGAGCCCGAGCAGATCGAGGAGCTCGCGAACCGGCCGCCCTGGCTCGCGGTGGTGATGGAGGACGGCTACCATCGCCACTACCGGACGGACACCGCCCGCTATCGCGTGGACGCGGCCGGAGTGGACGTCATCGAGCACACCATGCTGCACGCTCTCGACGTGGGCGCGAACTACTGGTCGCTGTGGACCGAGGCCGGCAACGTCGCCCGCTACCGGGAGCGCCGGCCCTCGGCCTTCGACGCCCTCGAGCGCCGCATCGGCTATCGCGTGCGGCCGTCCTGGGTGTGGCAGCGAAAGCGCTCCTCCACCGACGAGCTGGTCGTGGCCGTCGCCAATGACGGCGCCGCGTCCGTGCCGGGCGTTCTGCGGGTCTTCGCCGAGACGCGTGACGGCCAGCCGCTCGCGGGCGGTGGCCTCGACGCCGGCCACCCCTTCGCGGGCCGCCTGCGCCTCGCGTCGTTCCTGTTGCCGGCCGGACTGGCCGGCCGCGAGGTGCGCCTGCGGGCCGAGCTCGAGGTGAAGGGAGTGCGGCGCCCCGTGCGCTGGGCCTGCGCGCAGCCGCTGGACGCCGACCATGCCCTCGTGGTGCGCCTGAAGAAGCACGACGACCCGGACTGGCGGAAGGGGGTCTGAGATGAGCTGTCATTCCGAGGGACCCCGGTTGGGGCCCGAGGAATCCGCCGGGTGCGGATCCCTCGCGCCCGACGCGGATGAAGCTCCTCGGGATGACAGGGCTGGTGATCACCGTCCTCGTGGCGCCGGCTTTCGGCGCGGAAGTCCCCACGCCCGGGATGCTGCAGGTCCTCGAGCCCCAGGCCGAGGGCCCGCGCATCACGCCGTACCTCGTCCACCAGCTCGAGCGCGCCTGGGCCTTCGACGTGGCGCGCCAGGAGCGCTTCGCGCGTGTGCGAACCGAAGCCGACCTCGTCGCCCTGCAGGCGGAGCTGCGGCGGAAGGCCCTCGACGTCATCGGCGGGCTGCCGGACGCGAAGACGCCGCTCAACGCGCGCGTCACCGGCACGATCCCGATGGACGGCTACCGGATCGACAAGATCGTCTTCGAGAGCCTGCCCGGCCTCCACGTGACCGCCCTCGTCTACGTGCCTGAGGGACCCGTCGGGAAGAAGCCGGCGGTCCTCGTCGCCTGCGGTCACTCGGCGGTCGGCAAGGCGTACCCCGGCTATCAGGAGATCGCGGCACGACTCGTGCGCCGTGGCTACGTGGTCCTTTGCTGGGACCCCGTCGGCCAGGGCGAGCGCAGCCAGTTCTGGGACGCGGCGCGAGGGCGCAGCCGCTACAACCTCGTCTGCGGCGAGCACGCCGTCCTCGGCAACTTCGCGACGATCGCCGGCACCAGCCTCGTGCGCTACATGGTGTGGGACGGGGTGCGAGCCGTCGATTACCTGCTCACCCGCGACGACGTGGACGCCACGAGGATCGCGATCACGGGAACGAGCGGCGGCGGCTTCCAGTCCCTCTGGATCGGCGCCCTCGACCCGCGCATCGCCGCGGTCCTGCCCTCCTGCTTCCCGACCGCGCTGCCCATGCGCATGGCGAACCGCATCTTCGAGGACCCGGACTCCGACCCCGAGCAGGACCCGCCGGGCCTCGTCTCCGAGGGCATCGACCACCCGGGGCTCCTGCTCCTCGCGTACCCGAGACCGCTGCACGTGTCCGCGGCTGTCCTCGACTTCTTCCCGATCGAGGGCACGCGCAAGACGATGCGCGAAGTCGCGTCCTTCTACGCGCGCTTCGGCCACGGGGATCGCATTGCGCTCAGCCAGGGCTACCACAAGCACCAGTACTCGGCCGAGAACCAGGCGAAGGCGTTTGCCTTTCTGGATCGTGCGTTCGGCCGGCCGGTGCCCGCGGGCCTCGGCGAGGCGAAGACGCTTCCGCCCGAAGCCCTGTGGTGCACGCCGAGCGGGCAGGTGCGCGAGGACCTGGGCGGCCGGTCGCTGATGGAGGTGATGCGCGACGAGGCGCGCGCGCGTCGGTCTGCGCCGCGGTCGATCGGCGAGCTCTATCGCGGGCCCGGCTACCCGGGCGTGCGCGACTGGCCGATCGCGGCATTCACCGGAGTGGCGCCGCGGGACGCGATCGCCTGGGAGGCGGTCGGCGGCGATCGCGTCGGCAACGCCATCATCGACCGCTACCGGCTGCACCACGGGGGCGGGCTCGTCATCCCCCTCGTGCACGTGCGCCGGGAGGGCGGCCCGCGCGGCAACGTCCTCCTTCGCCTGGGGCTCGAGGGGAAGATCCGCCCCGGCGACTGGCCCGAGGTGGAGGCGCGGCTCGCGGAGGGGCACGAGGTCGTGTCGTTCGACCCGCGGGGGCTCGGCGAGACGCGGATGCGGTACAAGGCGGCTTCGATCGACGACCCCACGCTGGCGCCCGCCGACGAGGAGGCCGCCTACGCGAGCCCTCTCTCCGGCGTCCTCGCCAACCACGTGTACAACGCTCAGCTCGTCGGGCGGCCGTACCTCTTCGAGATGATCGAGGACGTCGAGATCGCGACGCGCTTCGCCCGCGCGCGGCTCGGCGCACGGGAGGTGGCGATCGACGCGCCGGGCGACGCGCGCCTCCTGGCCCGAGCGGTCGCCGCGGCCCTGCCCGACGTCGCGCTCGTCAGGCCCGCCGGGGCCGAGACGGCGTTCGACTGGAAAGAGGCCGTCGAGGCTCTTCGCGAGACCTGGCCGATTCACTACCTGGTGCCCGGGGGCGCGACGCTGCGCTTCGACGGTCCCGGCGGAGCACAGCCATGAGAGTCCTCTTCCTCGGCGGAACCGGGAACATCAGCACGGCCTGCGTCGAGCACGCTCTCGCCCGCGGCCACCAGGTCGGTCTCCTGACCCGCGGGCAGAGAGCCCTCGCCCTTCGGGCCCTGGGTCGAGGTGCTCCGCGGGGACCGCGACGATGCGGCCGCTCTCGACAAGGCGGCGGCGGGCCGCTGGGACGCGGTCGTGGACTTCCTCGCCTACAGGCCGGAGCAGGTGGACCTGGCCGTGAACGCGTTCGCCGGGAAGACCGGCCAGTACGTCTTCATCGGCACGGTCGCCACCTACGACAAGCCGAACGCCCGGCTGCCCTTCACCGAGGACGCCCCGCTCGCGAACCCCTTCTGGGAGTACGCGCGCCTCAAGATCGCGTGCGAGGAGCGAGTGAGGACGGGCGCCCCGCGAACGCTCGCTGCCGATCACGATCGTGCGGCCCTCCTACACCTACGGCCCGACCTGGATCCCCTCGGGCTTCGGCGGCCAGGACTACACGGTGGTGGACCGCATGCGCCGGGGCCTGCCGGTCGTCTGCCATGGCGACGGCACCGCGCTGTGGGGTATGACCCACGCCAGCGACTTCGCGGTGGGGCTCGTGGGGCTCCTCGGGCGTCCGGAGGCGCTCGGCGAGGCGTTCCACGTCACCACCGACGAGGTCCTCACCTGGGACGCCATCTACGAGACGATCGCCCGGGCGGCCGGCGTCGAGGCGAACCTCGTCCACGTGCCGAGCGCGCTCATCGCCGCCCTCGTGCCGGACCGGGGGGCGAGCCTCCTCGGCGACAAGGCCCACAGCAGCGTCTTCGACAACGCGAAGGTGCGCCGGCTCGTCCCGGAGTTCCGGCCGCGGGTCACCTTCGCGGAGGGGATCGCCCGCTCGATCGCCTGGTTCGACGAGGACCCGTCGCGCCGGGTGGTGAGCGCGGTCGCGAACGAGAACATCGAGAGGGTGCTCGCCGCCTGGGGCCGCGCCTGGGAGGGCCTCCCGGCGGGCGGCCCGAGGTGAAGCCAGAGGACGTCGAGCGGATCCACGAGGCGAGCCTCCGGATCCTGGACGAGGTGGGCGTCCGCCTCGAGCACGACGGGATCGTGAGGCGTCTGCTCGCCGCAGGCGCGCGCCCCGGGGGCGGGTCGCACGACGTGCGGCTGCCCCCGGCCATGGTGCGGGAGCTCGTCGCTCTGGCCCCGCGTCGCGTCGAGCTTCGGGCCCGCAACGGGACGACGACCGTCCTCGAGCCGGAGTCGGAGGCCGTCTTCTGGACGACACCGGTTCTCTACCTCTGGACCGGCACCGAGCGGCGTCCGGTGACGAGCCAGGACCTGCGGACGATCGCGAGGCTCTCCGATCGCCTCGACGCGGTCCAGGGTGTCATGGGTGTCGCCATGGCCGACGTGCCGCCGCTCCACCGCGATTTCGTGGGCCTGCGGGTGATCGCGGAGGGCACGCGCAAGCACGCGCGGGTGCTCTGCTTCTCCCCGCGGGGGATGGACGCCCTCGTCCGGATGAAGCCCGTCTTTCCCGGGCCGTGGTTCAGCATCGGCTTCACCGCCCACGGGCCGCTGCGCTGGACGAACCTCGCGCTCGAGGTCTTCGCCCGCAGCGCCGGCCACGGCATCCCGGTGACCGTGAACGGCGAGCCCATGGCCGGCACCAGCGCTCCCGTGACGCTGGCCGGGGCCTTCGCGGTGGGCAATGCCGAGATCCTGGCCGGCATCGTCGTCAACCAGCTCCTCGAGCCGGGCCGGCCCGTCGTCTACAACCTCGGCCTCGGCCACGTCCTCGACATGCGCCGCGCCACCGCCGTGACCGGAGGCCCCGAGAACGCACTCTTTGCCCGCGCCTCGGCCGCCCTCGGCCGCTTCTACGGCCTGCCTTCGTCCTCGTGGGTCTCCACCGAGTCGGTCTTCGAGGACGAGCAGGCGGCCCTCGAGACCATGTTCGGGCTCGTCACCCACGTGCAGGAGGGCGTGAGCCTCGTGTGGGGCCTCGGGCAGCTCGAGTCGGAGATGACGCTCTCGCTCGCGCAGCTCGTGATCGACGACGAGATGGTGGCCTACGTGCGCCGCCACCGCCGAGCGTTCGCGGTGGACGACGAGTCGCTCGCGCTCGACCTGGTGCGCTCGGTCGGCATCGCGGGCTCGTACCTCGGCACTGACCACACGCTGGAGCACCACCGCCGCGAGCTCTTCTCGCCGCAGATCCTCAACCGCCGCGCCCGCAACGCCTGCCCGGGTCCGTTGCCCGAGGTGGCGGCGGCCCGGGCGAGCGAGCTGCTGGCGGCCGGGGACGAGCCGGCGCTCGCCGGGGACGAGCTTGCGGCGCTGCTCGCCGTCGAGAGGGCGTTCGCGGCCGGGTAGGGCTTCACGAGGCACCGTGCGCCCGGCCGGCGGGTGGGCGAGAATGCACGCGCAACATCGTCCTGGAGGCACCATGCCCGTCGTCTTCCATCGACCCCGCGACCGACGCGCCTTCCTCGAGGTGGCCGGCCTGGGCAGCGCCGCCGTCCTGGTGTCGGCGTTCGGCCACGGCGCTCCGGTCGCCAGCTCCGGGCGAGCTGCACCTGGCGCTCCTCTCCGACACGCACGTCCCCGCGGACCGCGTGAACGGCCACCGCGGGATGAGCCCGTGGGAGAACTTCCGTGCGGCGGCCGCCCAGGTCGCTCGGCGCGCCCCGAGGGTGTCGTCATCTGCGGCGACGTGGCGCGGCTCGAAGGCCGGGTGGAGGACTACCAGGAGCTGAAGGCCCTGCTCGCGCCCGTCGCGGCGGTGTCGCCGGTGTACGTCGCCCTCGGCAACCACGACGACCGGGCGAGCTTCCGCAAGGTGTTCGCCGACACGCCCGGCGCGCACGCCCCGGTGGACGGAAGGCACGTCACCGTGATCGAGCACGAGGCGGTGCGCGTCGTGGTGCTCGACTCGCTCCTCTACGTCAACGAGGTGGCCGGGCTCCTCGGCAAGGCGCAACGCGCGTGGCTCGAGTCCTGGCTCCCGACGGTCGCGGACCGGCCGGCGGTCGTCTTCGTCCATCACCCGCCGACGGACGAGGATGGCGACCTGCTCGACGGGGACCGGCTCCTGGCCCTGGCGGAGGCGAATCGCCACGTGAAGGCCATCTTCCACGGTCACGCCCACGTGTGGGCGCTCGGCCGCCGCGACCGGCTGCACGTCGTCGGTCTTCCCGCCCTGGGCTACAACTTCAGCGACGCCCAGCCGGTGGGATGGGTCGAGGCGCGGTTCCGCCCGGACGGCGTCTCGCTCACGCTGCGCGCCGTCGCCGGCAACCGCGCGGACGACGGCCAGACGTCGTTCCTGGAGTGGCCGAGGTGAGCCTCTCGGCGCTCGACATCCTGGTGTTCGTCGGGTTCTACGGTCTCGTCCTCGGCGTCAGCCTCTGGAAGAGCCGCGGCCGCCGGACGAGCGAGGACTACTTCCTGGGCGGGCGCCAGCTCCCGTGGTGGCTGATCGGCGTCTCGATCGTCGCCGCCAACATCTCCACGGAGCAGTTCGTGGGGATGGCGGGCCAGGCGGCGGGCGACGTCGGCCTCGCGGTGAGCGCGTGGCAGCTCACCGGCGCCGTCGGGATCGTGGTCGTGGCCTTCACCTTCCTGCCTCGCTTCCTGCGCGCCGGCATCTACACGATGCCGGAGTACCTCGAGTACCGGTACAGCCCGGCGGCGCGCACCGTCATGTCCGTCCTGACCGTGATCATCTACGTCACCGTGACCACCACCGCGGTGCTCTACTCGGGCGCGACCGCCCTCGAGACGATCTTCGGCATCAGCCTGCCGGTCGCGATCGCGGTCCTGTGCGGGATCGCGATCGGGTACGTGCTCTGGGGCGGCCTTCTCGCCGCGGTGTGGGCCGACCTCTTCCAGGGCTCGGCGCTGCTGATCGGCGGGCTCGTGACCCTCGGCCTCGGCCTGGCCGCGGTGGGCGGGCCGGGCGCCTTCCTCCAGGCGAACGCCGACCGGCTGCACATGATCCTGCCCCGCAGCCACCCCGAGCTGCCCTGGACGGTCCTCGTGGGCGGGATGTGGATCCCGATCTTCTACTACTGCGGGCTCAACCAGTTCATCACCCAGCGCACGCTCGCCGCGCGCTCGCTCGGCCAGGGGCAGGCGGGGATCGTGCTCGCCGCCGCGCTGTGGCTGCTCGTCCCCTTTGCGATCGTGATGCCGGGCGCGATCGCGCACCAGCTCTACGGGGCGGCGCTCGAGCGGCCGGACCAGGCGTACCCGATGCTGATCCGGGAGCTCGTCCCGACGGGCCTGCGCGGCTTCATCCTCGCCGCCCTCGCCGGGGCCGTGATCAGCACGCTCGCCTCGGTCCTCAACTCGGCCTCCACGCTCTTCACGATGGACCTCTACCGGCGCTTCTTCCGGAAGGACGCGAGCCAGGCGCGAGCTCGTGGCGGTCGGACGGGCGGTGACGGTCCTCGCCCTGGCGCTCGCCGCGGTCCTCGCCACGTCGCCCTTCCTGAAGGGCGGCGTCTTCACGTTCATCCAGGAGTTCCAGGGCTACGTCTCGCCCGGGATCGTGGCCGCGTTCGTGTTCGGCTTCGCGGTGCCGAAGGCGCCGCCGCTCGCCGGGCTCGCGGCGCTCGTCCTGAGCGCTCCGGTCTACGGCCTGCTGGCCTGGGCCTGGCCAGACGTCGCCTACCTGCACCGCATGGTGGCGACCCTCGTCGCGCTCCTGCTCGTGATGGCCGCGATCACGGCGGTCCGCCCCCTGAAGGAGCCGCGGCGGCTGCCGGTCCGCGAGGGCTTCGACATGCGCCCCTCCGCGTCCGGCCCTGGCCGGGGGCGTGGCCGTGGTCGTCGCCGTCCTCGTCTTCTTCTGGGTGTTCCGGTGATCGAGCTCGCCCTCCGCGCGTTCCTGACCCTCTTCGTGGTCGTGGACCCGGTCGGGATCGCCCCGGTCTTCCTGGCTCTGGCCGGCGGCCGCCCCAAGCCGGAGCAGGCGCGGATTGCGCGGCGGGCCGTCGTCGTTGGGGGCGGGGTCCTCTTCTTCTTCGCCCTCGGCGGGCCGTGGCTCCTCGGGAAGCTCGGGATCAGCATGGACGCCTTCCGGATCGCGGGCGGCATCCTCCTCTTCCGCATCGCGGTCGGCATGGTGCTCGCGGCCCACGAGCGCGAGACGCGGGAGGAGGAGGAGGAGGCGCGCTCGCGGGCCGACGTGAGCGTCTTCCCCCTCGCCATCCCGCTCATCGCGGGACCGGGGGCGATGGCGAGCACCATGATCCTCGTCGGCCAGGCCGGGTCCGACCCGCGGCGGCTCGCGGCCGTCTTCGCCATGGCCGCCGCGGTGCTGGCGCTGACCTGGCTGGCCCTCCGCCTCGCCTCGCCGCTCGGCCGGGTGCTCAGGCGCACCGGCGTGAACGTGGTGACGCGCGTGCTGGGAGTCCTCCTCGCCGCGCTCGCCGTCCAGTACGTGGCCGACGGCATCCGCGGCCTGCTGCGGGCCGGCTGAGGGCACGGGATATCATCGCGCATGAAGAAGACCCCGGCGCTCTTCGTCTTCGGCGTTCTGGCCCTGACCGCGCGCGGTGCGGCCGCGGCGCCGCCGCTGCCTGGCCCTGAGCACGCGATCTATCACCGGCTTCCGATCACGCAAGTCAAGGCCGACGGCTGGATCCGACAGCTCCTCGAGCGGCAGCGCTCGGGCCTGACCGGCCACATCGAGGCGGCCGGGTACCCGTTCGACACCTGCGGCTGGGCCTGCAGCGAGGTCGCGGCGTCCACCCAGAAGTGGTGGCCGTACGAGCAGACGAGCTACTACGTCGACGGGCTGCTCCGGCTCGGCTACCTTCTCGACGACCCGGAGCTCATCGGCAAGGCACGCCGCCAGACGGACTACCTCCTGGCCCACCGGGACCCCGTTGCCGGTCGCCTGGGGCCCCTGCACCTCAACGACGAGTGGTGGCGATGGCCGTACGCCAGCTTCTTCCGCACCTTCATGACCCAGCACGCGGTCGGCGGGGACCCGAGCCTCGTGGAGGCGCTGCGGCAGCACTACCTCACCTTCTCTGCCTACGACTTTGCCGACGACCTGGAGCTGGCGAACGTGGAGGAGCTGTGCTGGCTGTACGGGCAGTCGCAGGACCCGCGCCTCCTCGACACGGCGGAGAAGGCCTACCGGCTCTTCACGTCGCACGAGCACTACCGCGACCGCGGCGGCTGGCACGTCGACTTCGCGTCGGATCGCGTGCCGGACACGCACGCCGTCGTCTACCTGGAGCTCGTGAAGATCCCGGCGATCCTGTACGCCTACACGGGCAAGAAGGCCTACATGGACGAGGCGCGGAACGGGCTCGACAAGATGCTGGCCAGCCAGATGCTGGCCTCGGGCCTGCCCAGCGCCACCGAGCACTTCCAGGGCGTCCATGAGCGCGCGGGCCACGAGACGTGCAACACGGCGGTGTTTCCCTACACCCTGGGCACGTACCTGCAGATCACCGGCGATGCCCGGCTGGGCGACCGGATCGAGAAGGCAGTGTTCAACGCCGCGCTGGGATCCGTGACCAAGGACTTCCGAGCCCACCAGTACTTCTCCTGCCCGAACCAGGTCGTGGCGTCGCTCCGTTCGAACCTCTTCGGCCACCACCCGGGCCGGATGGCCTTCTCGCCGGGGCACGACGTCGAGTGCTGCACCGGCAACGTCACCCGCTTCCTGCCGTACTACGCGGATCAGATGTGGCTCCGCGCGCCGGGAAACGGGGTGGCGGCCGCCCTCTACGGCGCGTCGAGCGTGCGAGCCGAGGTGGGCGCCGAGCACGCGACGGTCGTGATCCGGCAAGAGACGGCGTACCCGTTCTCGGAGAGCGTCGAGCTCACCGTGGAGACCGAGCGCCCCGTCGCCTTTCCGCTCCATCTCCGTATCCCGCTCTGGGCGAAAGGAGCGTCGGTGTCGGTCAACGGCGAGCCCGCCTCTCGCACGGTCGAGCCAGGGACCTTCTTCGTGCTCGAGCGCACCTTCGCCAACGGCGACCGCATCTCCCTGCGCCTGCCCATGGCCGTTCAGGTCACCGACTGGCCAAATGACGGCGTCGGGATCGAGAGAGGGCCGCTCGTGTTCAGCCTCCCGGTGTCCGCGAGGACGAGGACCGTCACGAACTACGTGGCCAGGGGCAAGCGGCGGTCGACCGAGGCCTTCCCGGCGTTCGAGTACTTCCCGGCGGGCGCCTGGAACTACGGGCTGCCGATCGGGAAGGCCAGCGATGTCGAGGTGATCACGCGCCCGACGGCCGGCTATCCGTGGACGGTCGAAGACGCGCCGATCCGGCTGAGGGTGAAGGCCCGCAGGCTCGAGGGCTGGACCCTCGTCCCGGAGGGAGAGGCGGGCGCTCCCGCGACTCCCGGATTCCCGGCCCGGCGGCGGCCCGGCCGGAAGCAGCACATCGACCTCGTCCCCTACGGCACCACGCTGCTGCGGGTCACGGTGTTTCCCCGCCTCCCGGTGGAGCGCGTGGGCCCTTGAGTAGCTGGTGAGGAGGCAGGCGTGGGCAAGCTGCAGGGCAGGGCGGCGATCGTCACCGGGGCCACGAGCGGGATGGGGCGCGCGACCGCGCTCCTCTTCGCCCGCGAGGGCGCGGCGGTCGTCGCGAGCGGCCGCGACCCGGAGCGCGGGCGAGCCGTCGTCGACGAGATCCGCGCCGCTGGCGGACGGGCCGAGTTCGTGCCCGGCGACGTCTCGCTCGAAGAGACCAACGAGCGCCTGGTCGGGGAGTGCGTGCGCGCGTTCGGCGGGGTGGACGCGGTCGTGGCGTGCGCGGGGATGCTCGGCCTCGGCTCGGCGACCGACGTCCCCGTCCAGACCTGGCGCCAGACCCTCGCCGTCAACCTCGACGCCGTCTTCTACTTGATGCGCTCCGCACTCCCGGCGCTCCAGGAGCGGGGCGGGGGATCGATGGTGGTCGTCGGGTCGATCGCCGCCTTCAAGGGCTTCCCGAACCACGCGGCCTACTGCGCCTCCAAGGGAGCCCTCGTCGCCCTCGTCCGCCAGGTCGCGGTGGACTACGGGCCGAAGGTCCGCGTCAACCTGCTGTGCCCCGGCCCCGTGGACACACCGCTCATCTGGGAGTCGGCCGCCGCGTTCCCGGAGCCCGCGAAGGCCGTCGCCGATGCCGGAACGCGGACCGTGCTCAAGCGGCTGGGCCAGCCGGAGGACGTGGCCCGGGCCGCGCTCTTCCTCGCCTCGGGCGACTCCGCCTGGGTCACGGGAACCACGCTCACCGTCGATGGCGGCATCATGACCGGGGCCTGACACGCCCCGCTCTGTTGCGACAAGTCGCCAGTAATGGCATATTAATGCCATGAGATTCGCCGCCCTCCTCGCGATCGTGGAGGACGAGCCGGTCTTCGAGACGGGCTTCCTCCTCGCCGGCGACGTGGACCCGGCCGACGTGAGGCGCCAGCTGTCACGCTGGGTGAAGGACGGCCGGCTCCTGCAGCTCCGACGCGGGCTCTACGCTCTCGCTCCGCCCTACCGCAGGACGAGGCCGCACCCCTTCCTCGTGGCCAACCGGCTGGTGCGTGGCTCCTACGTGAGCCTCCAGTCCGCGCTCGCGTATCACGGGATCATCCCTGAGCACGTCCCCGTCACCACGAGCGTCACCACGGGGCGACCGCAGCGCCGGGAGAACCCGCTCGGCTCCTTCGCGTACCACCACGTGAGCCCCGAGCTGCTGACGGGGTACCGCCTCGAGCGCGTGGGTGACGGCCAGGAGGCCCTCGTCGCGACGCCGGCCAAGGCCCTCGCCGATCTCGTCGGCCTGGTGCCCGGCGCGGACTCGGCTGCCTACCTGTCCGAGCTGCGGCTCTCGAGCCCCGAGAGAATCGACGCGACGGAGCTCGAGCGCCATCCCATTCTCGGGGCTCGTCCGAAGCTCCGGCGCGCCCTCCGCCACCTGGCGGCACTCGTGGAGGAGCAGCGGTGAAGGAGAGACTCCGCGAGGTCCTGAGGGGGCAGGGTGCGGGGCCCGTGGCCCGCAACCTCGCCCGGGAGTTCCTCCAGGCACAGGTCCTGGGCGCTCTGCAGCGGGCGGGCGCGATGGTCCCCCTGGCCTTCCAGGGCGGCACAGCCCTTCGCTTCCTCTACCGGATCCCGCGCTACTCGGAGGACCTCGACTTCGCCCTGGAGCGCCCCGGCTCCGGCTACGACTTCCGTGGCTATCTCGACGCGATCCGGGCGGACATCGAGCGGGAGGGATACCGCGTCGAGGTCGGCAAGCCCAGCGACCGGAAGGTCGTCCACAGCGCGTTCGTGCGTTTTCCCGGCCTGCTCCACGAGATGGGCCTGTCCGGCCACCGCGAGGAGGCCCTCTCGGTGAAGCTCGAGGTGGACACGCGGCCCCCGCACGGAGCCGGGCTCGAGACCACCATCGTCCGGCGGCACCTTCTCTTGCGTCTCCAGCACCATGACCGCGCCTCGCTCCTCGCCGGCAAGCTCCACGCGATCCTGCAGCGGCCCTGGCCGAAGGGCCGCGACTTCTACGACCTCGTCTGGTACCTGAGCGACCGCACGTGGCCCGGCCCGAACCTGGTCCTCCTGAACGCCGCCCTGGTACAGACGGAGTGGAGCGGCCCGCCCCTCACGGAGGCCACCTGGGTGGACGCGGTCCGCGAGCGACTGCTCTCGGTGCGGTGGGATGCGCTGGCCGCCGACGCGGGCCCGCTCCTCGAGTCGCCCGAGGACCGGGCGCTCCTGACGCGCGAGACGGTCGCGCGGCTTCTCGACGGGCGCGCGCCGTAGTCGCCGGAAATGCGAACGGGCCGGAGCGCCTTCCGGCGCCCCGGCACGCCGTCTACCGAAGCCGGCCGTCGATACGGGCGAGGGCCAGGTGGCCCGGGGCGAAGCCCGGCGCCAGGCGCAGCGTCTGCTCGAACTCGGCTCTCGCCTCCAGCAGCCGGCCCTGCGCCTCGAGGGCACTCCCCATGGAAGCGTGCGCGGTGACCGCGTCCGGGGCCAGGCGAAGCGCCTCGTCCAGGTGGCGAGCGGCCTCCGCCTTCCGCCCCAGTTGCTCGAGCGCGAGGGCGAGGGCGCAGTGAACCTCGGGCACCTCGGGCTGCCGCCGCAGGGCTGCCTGGTAGTGGTCCAGCGCCTGTTCGTGCCAGCCTTGCCTCTGAAGCACGTTGGCCAGCTCGTAGTGCGCCAGCGCCAGTTCCGGCTGTAACCGGATCGCCGCCTCCGTGGCCTGCCGGGCCTCGTCGAGCCGTCCGACAATTCGCAGCGTCGCGCCCAGACCGCAGTAGGGCAGGCCGGACCGGGGCTCCAGCCTCACCGCCTCCCGAGAGTGATGGATCGCCTCCTCGAACCGACCCAGCTGCTGCAAGGAGGTCGCCAGATTGTCGTGGACCTCGGCGTCGCCGGGCCGCAGGCGGAGGGCGGCGGTGTACTCGCCGACCGCCTCCTCGAGGCGGCCCTGTTCCTGCAGAACACCTGCGAGATCGCGGTGGGCCCCGGCGAAACCGGGCTCGAGCGTGACCGCGGTCTCGCACGAGCGGAGCGCCTCCTCGAGACGGCCCTGCATTTGGAGGACGCGGCCCCGGCCGCTGTGCGCGAGGGCGAGATCCGGCTCGAGCCGGATGGCCTCCGCATACGAGCGCTCGGCCTCATCCAGCCGGCCCCGCTGTCGGAGGGCGTTGCCGAGGTTGCAGTACGCTCGCGCGTGGCGCGGCGACAGCTCGATCGTCTTCTTGTACTGGACCACCGCGTCGTCCAGCCGGCCCAACTCCTGCAAGGCGGTGCCCAGGTTGTACTGGCCCTCGACCAGGTCGGGCTTCAGCCGGACGGCAGCGTCGAGGTGGACGAGGGCCTGCGCCGGATCGGTGCTCCGGAGCAGGGCGCCCAGGTTGCCGTGGGCCATCCAGGCCGACGGGTTGCGCTGGATCGTCGTGCGATACAGCGTCAGCGCGTCCGAGTACTGCCGGCTCTGTCTCCATGTGAGGGTGCCCAGCGTGACCGCCAACGCGAGCGTCGCGACGATGGGCAATCCGCCGGCTCGTGGCCGCCAGCGGCCCGCCAGGGTGGCCGCTCCCGCCGAGACCAACGCGATGACCGGGATGCTCGCGAGGTACTGGAAGTGATCGGCCACGAACGAGAAGCGGAACGGGTACACGTCGAGGAAGCCGAGGACGGGAAACAGGATTCCCCCGAACACCAGCAACGCCGCGAGAGGAGCGCGCGTGCGGTGGCGCAGGAACCACAGCGCCAAGAGAAGCACAGCCACCCCCAGCGGGTACGCGTACTGCCACGGGTCGGCCTGGCTGACCTCCCACCGGGGGTACACGAAAACGAGGTCCGACGGCCACAGCAGCTGGCCGAGGTAGAACCAGATCGCTCGCCCGGCGACGAGCCCTCTCTCGACGATCGTGAGATGGAAGTCTGCTCCTCTGGCCCCCATGTACGTCCGCTCGACCCAGGCGGTGAAGAGCCCGGCCACCGCCCCGACCACGACGAACGGCAGGAGCGGCACGACATCTCGCCGCCAGTCGAGGCGGCCGCGCTTCCACCAGAGCACGACCAGCAGCGCCCCGGGTAGCGTCGCCGTCACGGACTTGCTCAGCAGGGCCAGGCCGAAGAGTGCCGCCGACGCCGCGTAGGCCCGCCCGGACCGCTCGCGATCGAATCGCAGGTAGGCGAGGGCCGATGCCAGGAAGAACACCCCCGACAGCGTGTTCTTGAGCTCGGTAATCCACGCCACGGACTCCACGTGCACGGGGTGGAGCGCAAACACGACGGCCGCCAGCGCCGAGCCGGGCACGTCCAGCCTCCGCAGGATCACCCACAGGAGGCAGGAGGAGAGCACGTGCAGGAGAATGTTGACCAGGTGGTAGCCGAGCGTCGCATCTCCCCAGAGCCGATGCTGGATCCAGAAGGCGGAGTGCACCAGGGGGTAGTACTGTGCGGTCGCCCCGACCTCGAACCAGATCTGCCCCAGCCCCTCCATCGAACGCAGGGCGACCGCGGTCACGTGGCTCTCGTCGTCCCAGACCATCCCGCCCTGCCAGGCCGGGTAGTAAGCGGCCAGGGTGGCCAGAAGGAGAGCGGCGACGCCGAGCCCCGACAGAGAGTCTCGCGATCGCGCCGCCCTTTCTCTTCGCTGCCGTCATGATTCGGGCTGCCCGGCCATGCTGTCAAAGCGAACGGGCCGAAGCGCCATTCGGCACCCCGGCCCGCTTGTCACGCCCGGCCGGCTCGTGCCGGCCGGGCGTGAACGATCAGGACTCGCCTAGAACTGCAGTCGCAGGCCGAGCTGGATGAGCCGCGGCCCGGGGGTGTTCGTGGCGCCGGTCGCGGTACCGCTGCCGCTGTCGGCGTTGGCGGGAATGAACTGCAGGAAGTTGTTGGCGGTGTAAGTCGTGACCGGGTTGCTCCAGTTCACGTGGTTGAACACGTTCGCGACCTCGATCCGGATCTCCGGGCGGACGCGCCCGACCTGGAACGACTTGAACAGCGACAGGTCCACGTTCCACACGTTCGGCCGGCGGAACTGGTTGCGCTTGCTGGTCCCGAAGCCGTTGACGTCGAGGCCGGTCGGCTGCGAGAACAGCGACTTGTCGTAGTAGGTCTCGGTGGAGGAGCCCACGCCGCCGATCGGCTCCGGCTTGTCGCCCGAGAAGTTGATGAAGACGGAGCCGCAGCCCTGGCAGTTCAGGGCGTTGTTGGTGCCGCTGATCGAGTACGGCGTGCCGGAGTAGAAGGAGCCGATGCCGTTCAGCTGCCAGCCACCCAGGATCTTGCCGAGCGCCGACTTGTTGTCCTTCAGGAAGGGCAGCTCGTAGAGGAAGCCCAGCTGGGCGACGTGCGTGCGGTCGTACCCGGCGAGGGCGAAGTTGTCGTCGTACTTGATCGGGTGGTTCCAGGTGAGGCCCGTCCACCCGTCCTCGTCCGCCATGTTCTTCGCCTCGGACAGCGTGTAGGCACCCTTCAGCATCAGGCCGTTGCGGAACGGGCGGTTGATGGCGAGCTGCAGGCCCTTGTAGCGCTGCTTGGTGCGCGAGCCCCACGAGTTCACCGTGTTCGATCCGGCGAGCGCGAAGTACTGGCGTGCCGCGTTACCACCGCCCGGCTCGCCGTAGTTGATGTTGAGGTCCGCGTAGCCGCCGTCGGTGGCCGTGCCCACGTAGGCGATCTCGGCGGAGATGTCCCACGGCAGGCGCTGCTCGAACGCCACGTTCCACTGCTGGATGGTCGCGCGGTTCACGTTGTCCGGCTCGGGGGTGCGCGTGAAGACGCCCACCGGAAGCTGCACGCGGCCCGTGCTGAGGTCGGGCAGCGTGAAGCCGGGGATGCCCTGGGCGAGGGTGGTGGCCCAGCCGTAGGTCTCGCCCGACTGGCTCAGGTAGACGTCGTACGGGTAGGCGCCGCGCATCGGGCGGGACCAGGGCAGCGGGTTGATCGTCCGGCCGTAGCCCGCGCGGATGACGTTCTTCTCGCTGAGCCGGTACATGGCGCCCAGGCGCGGGGCGAAGTACATCTTCTTCAGGTTGATGCCCACGTCCTCGGGCACGTCGCCGCGGCCGCCCATCAGCAGCGTCCAGGTGTTGAGGTCCAGCCGCTCGATGCCACTGTCCGCGCGCGTCATCAGCGGGTAGTACTCCATGCGGACGCCGAGGCTGAGGGTCAGCTTGCTGGTGGCGTTCCAGCGGTCCCGGACGTAGAGCGCGAACTGGTTCTCGCGCCCGGTCATCTGGATCTCCTGGAAGTCCTTCGAGTAGGAGTTCGGCAGGCCGAGCAGGAAGGCGGCGAAGCTGTTCCAGCCCGGCGACGTGTAGCCGGGCGAGCCGGTCGTGTTGTTGCTGAAGGCGAAGCCGCCCTTCAGGCCGTAGGGGCCGAACTCGGCCTGGTAGTGGTTCAGCTCGAGGCGGACGAAGTCGAAGCCGACGCGGATCTCGTGCTTGGGCAGGACCTTGGTGATGGCCGAGCTGAAGGTCCAGTTCTTCTCCGTGCGGAACAGCGGCATCCAGCTCGGCGTGCCGCCGATGTAGTAGGTGCTGTCGAACGTCGGCAGGCCGGTGTAGCGCTCCGACGGGCCGTTGACGCCCGGGATCCCGAGCTCGGCGGCGAAGTCGGTTCCGTAGTCGGGGCCGGTCACCGTCTGGTTCATCTGCAGGTAGCCGAAGTTGCCGTCCAGCACCAGGGTCGGGCTGAGCGTCCAGGTGTGGCCGATCCCGCCCACGTAGGTACGGGTGTCGCCGAGCGAGGGCTCCTCGAAGCCGAGGATGAAGTTGTCGCCGGTGCCCTCGTTGTCGAGCATGCCGAACTTGGCCCAGAGCGAGTGGGAGGCGCTGCGCTGGTACGTCAGCTTGAGGTCGTAGTTGTCGCGGTGCTGGTACTGGGTGCGCGGTGATCACGTAGTCGTCCGCGATCTGGTTCGAGTTCAGGTCCTGGGTCGTGTTGGGCAGCGGGTAGTACGGCAGGACGGCCTGCGCCTGCGGGCTGATCAGGTTCCCGGGGATCGTGTAGTTCGGGAACTGCTCGCGGCCGGCGCCGCCCGCGCCGCCCGTGTACGGGTTGTAGAGCTTGAAGCTCGAGTACGCCGCGGCCACCTCGCTGAAGTCGCCGGCCCGCATCCTCGCGGTCGGGACGCCGAAGGTGCTGGTTGAACTTGTTGTCGCGCGAGTAACGCTCCCAGGACCCGAAGAAGAACAGCTTGTTCTTGACGATCGGCCCGCCGAGAGTCGCGCCGTAGACGTTCCTCTTCAGGTCCGGCTTGGGCAGCCCGAACGCGTTGTTGAAGAACGAGTTCGCGTTCAGGCTCTCGTTGTTGTGGAACAGGAAGGCCGAGCCGTGCAGCTCGTTGGTGCCGGACTTGGTGACGACCGTGCTCGCGGCGCCGCCGGCCATGCCCAGGTCGGCGTCGAAGTTGTTGGACACGACGTTGACCGTCTCGATCGCCTCGGCCGACGTGACGTAGCCCGCGTGGTGCGGCAGCCAGACGTTGACCGACACCGCGCCGTCGATGCGGGTGGTGTTGCTGTTCGGCTGGACGCCGTTCACCCAGGTCCGCAGCGAGCGGCCCGGCGTGTCGATCTCGGCGTTCTGGAACTGCGAGGGCGTCGCGCCGGGGACGAGGTCGATCAGCTTCTGGTAGTTGCGGAACTGGTTCAGCGGGAGGTTGATGATCGCCTTCGACGTCAGCTCGGTGCTGAGGTCGGCCCTTTCCGTCTGGAGGAGCGTCGTCTCGCTGACCACGTTCACGGTCTCGGCCAGCGTGCCGACCTCGAGCTTCAGGTCCACGCGGACGGGGTTGCCGGCGGAGACGCGCAGGCCCGTCTGGTTCAGCGCGCGGAAGCCCTCGAGGGAGGCGTTCAGGTCGTAGACGCCGGGGGGAAGGTTGCGGAAGGTGTAGGACCCGTTGGCGTCGGTGACCGCATTGACGCTGAGGCCGGTGCCGGTGTTCGTCGCCGTCACGGTGGCGCCGGGAATGGGGGCGCCCTGCGGGTCCGTCACGGTGCCCGTGATGGAGCCGTAGAGGGTCTGCGCGGAGGCCGGAAGCGGGGCGATCAGCGCGGCGACGATCGCCAGCGCCAGCGCCGCCTTCAGCGCGCATCGTGTGAGGTGAGCCATCCTGGAATCTCCTTGAATCGTGAGCTTCGGGTTGGTGGCACGCCCGTCGGCTGCAAGACGCCGCACCCGGGCTTACCGGATCCTGCTGCAACGCTCATGCCCCCCATTAAAGGTCCGACCACTCCGAATCTGGATTGCAGGCAAAGGGGTTACTCGGCTCGTGCGGCCCCCTCCCCGCCGAGGCCAATCCAAGGACTCGTACCGATGCAAAAAGTTGTACCGCGCCGGCGAATCTGGCGGCGGGACGGCCGCCCGGACCGCTGGCCTCTGCGGTCTAGAATGCCAGCCCTGACCGTGACTCGAGGCCGCGCCGCTTCCCGACGGGCTCACCTGGGCGCCCTGGCCGTCCTCGGCGCCGGCCTCGGCCTCCCCGCGCCGTCACCCCTGCGCGCCGAGCCGCCGGCTCGCGCCGTCCGCGCGAGCGGAGCGATCGTCGCTCGACGGGCGCCTCGACGAGCCCGACTGGCAGGCGGCCCCCGTCGCGTCGGGCTTCCTGCAGCGCGACCCCGACCAGGGCCAGCCGGCGACCGAGCCGACCGAGCTGCGCCTGCTCTTCGACGACCACGCGCTCTACGTCGGCGCGCGCCTCTTCGACCGGGAGCCCGGGAGGATCGTGCGGCAGCTCTCCCGGCGCGACGCGCTCGCGGAAGGCGACACCTTCACGCTCTACCTCGACCCGCACCGCGACCGGCGCACCGGGGTCGTCCTGCAGGTGAGCGCCGCCGGAGTGCAGCGCGACGCCGCGATCTACGACGACAACTTCGAGGACGACACCTGGGACGCGGTCTGGGAGTCGGCGGTGTCGGTCGATGCCGGAGGCTGGAGCGTCGAGATGCGGATCCCGTTCTCGCAGCTGCGCTTCCCGACGGCGCCCGGCCACGCCTGGGGTGTCAACGCGCGCCGCGTCGTGCACCGCAAGAACGAGAGCTCGTGGCTCGTCCTCGTGCCGAAGAACGAGAGCGGCCTCGCCTCGCGCATGAGCGGGCTCGAGGGAATCGACGGGATCCGTCCCGGGCGGCACCTCGAGCTCCTGCCTTACGTCTCGGGGCGGGCCGAGTACGTCGCCCCCGCGACGGGGGCGAACCCCTGGAACGACGGCTCGCGCTACTACGGCGGCGCCGGGCTCGACTTCAAGGTCGGGGTCGGCAGCGGCATGGCCCTCGTCGGCGCCGTGAACCCGGACTTCGGGCAGGTCGAGGTGGACCCCGCCGTCGTCAACCTCTCCGCCTTCGAGACCTTCTTCGAGGAGAAGCGCCCCTTCTTCACCGAGGGCAGCCAGGTCTTCCTGCGCTTCGGCCGCAGCGGGGCGAGCGAGTACACGACGTTCTTCTACCCGGAGCCGCAGCTGTTCTACTCCCGGCGCATCGGCCGCGTGCCGCAGGGCCCGGGCGCGGGCGACTTCGTGGACACCCCCACCGCGACCACCATTCTCGGCGCGGCCAAGCTCGTCGGCCGCACGAGGAGCGGCTGGAACGTCGGCCTGCTGGAGTCGGTGACCGGGCGCGAGTACGCGCGCACGGCCACGGGCGCCGTCCGCGACCGCGTCGAGGTGGAGCCGCTCACGAACTACTTCGTGGGCCGCGCGCAGCACGCCCTGGGCCGGCGCGGGTCGATCGGCTTCCTCGGCACCTCCGTCCTCCGCGACCTCGAGACACCCTCGCTCGACAGCCTGCTGGTCGACCGCGCGTTCGTGGGCGGTGTGGACGGCCACGTCTTCCTGGACGAGACCCGCGGCTGGGTCGTCTCCGGGGGGCTCTCCGGGAGCACGGTCTCGGGGAGCCAGGCGTCGGTGCTGCGCGTCCAGCGGGCCGCGCCGCGCTACTTTCAGCGGCCCGACGCCCCGCACGTGAGCGTCGACCCCACGGCGACGTCCCTCTCGGGCTGGAGCGGGCGGCTCGGCCTCAACAAGAACCGCGGCAACGTCACCTTCAACGCCGGCCTGTGGGGGATCAGCCCCGGCTTCGAGCCGAACGACCTCGGCTTCGCGACCCAGACCGACCGCGGCGGCGCCCACGGCCAGGTCGTCTTCCGGAAGCTGACCCCGGACGCGTGGACCCGGAGCCGGCGGCTCTCCGTCGCGAAGTGGTGGACCTTCAACTACGGCCGCGAGAGCCAGGGCGACGGGGTGGCGGTGGCCTTCGGGGGCCAGCTCCGGAACTACTGGCAGGTCGACTTCGCGCTCGGCAAGTCCTGGAACACCTGGGACGACAAGCTCACCCGCGGCGGGCCGACCACGATCCGCCCCGGCATCGAGAGCCTGAGCGTCGTCGCCGCGAGCGACTCCCGCCGGCCGTTCTGGGTCTACGCGCAGGCCGCCCTCTCGAACCGCGAGTTCGGCGGCCGCAGCCGGCAGTACTCGGCGACCCTCAACCTGCGACCGTGGACGGCGCTCACCCTCTCGGCGACCCCCACCTACCTGCGCTCCCGCACCATCGCGCAGTACCTCTCGACCGTGCCCGACGCGACGGCCACCGCGACCTTCGACAGCCGCTACGTCTTCGGAGAGCTGGAGCAGACCGAGTGGTCGATCCCCCTGCGCGTGAACCTCGTCCTCACGCCGAGGCTCTCCCTGCAGCTGTACACCCAGGCCCTCCTCTCCACGGGGGACTACCCGACGATCCGGGAGCTCGCCGCGCCCCGCACCTACGACTTCCCGGTGTACGGCGTGGACGTGGGCACGATCGCCCGGGACCCCGAGCTCCCCTTCTACACGATCGACCCCGACGGCGCGGGCGACGCCGCGCTCCTTCCGCATCCCCGTCCCCGACTTCAACTTCAAGTCGCTCCGGGTGAACGCGGTCCTGCGCTGGGAGTTCCGGCCCGGGCTCGGCCGCCTACGTCGTCTGGACGCAGCGCCGCCAGGACGGCCGGAACCCGGGCGACCACGCCTTCGGCCGCGACCTCGGCGACCTCTTCGCGGCCCCCGCCGACGACGTCTTCATGGTCAAGCTCGCCTGGTGGCTCGGGCGCTGACCCGTCCGACGACGTCGGAGCGGGCGAACTA
>CAWFSB010000005.1:0-26570 GCA_963818355.1 uncultured Acidobacteriota bacterium
AAGACGTCCCTCTTCCAGGAGACGAAGGCGCTCCTCAACCCGGCGAGCCTGGTGAAGTACCTGACCGAGAAGATGAAGACGCTCGGCACCGCCGCCTGCCCGCCGTACCACCTCGCCTTCGTGATCGGCGGGCACCTCGGCCGAGGCGTGCCTCAAGGCGGTCAAGCTGGCCTCGGCGAAGGCCCTCGACGGGCTGCCGACGGCGGGCAACAAGCAGGGCCAGGCCTTCCGCGACGTCGAGCTCGAGGCGCAGCTCCTCGAGGCCGCGCGGAAGACCGGGATCGGCGCCCAGTTCGGGGGCAAGTACTTCGCCCTCGACGTCCGGGTCGTCCGCCTGCCGCGCCACGGGGCGTCGTGCCCGATCGGCATGGGCGTCTCGTGCTCGGCGGACCGGAACATCCTCGCGAAGATCGACCGCGACGGCGTCTGGGTGGAGGAGCTCGAGAGGAACCCGGGCCGCTTCATCCCCGAGCGGTACCGCGGCGTGCCCCACCGGCCGAAGGTCGCGATCGACCTCAACCGGCCGATGAAGGAGATCCTCGCCGAGCTCTCGAGGCACCCCGTGGCGACCATGGTCTCGCTGACCGGCCCGATCGTCGTGGCCCGCGACATCGCCCACGCGAAGCTCAAGGAGCGGCTCGACCGGGGCGAGGGCCTCCCGCAGTACTTCAAGGACCACCCGGTCTACTACGCGGGGCCGGCCAAGACGCCCGAGGGCCTGCCGTCCGGCTCGTTCGGGCCGACGACCGCCGGCCGCATGGACTCGTACGTGGACCTCTTCCAGTCGCAGGGCGGGTCGATGGTCATGATCGCCAAGGGCAACCGCAGCGCCCAGGTGACCGAGGCCTGCCGGAAGCACGGCGGCTTCTACCTGGGCTCCGTCGGCGGCCCGGCCGCGCTCCTCGCGAAGGAGAACATCCGGAAGGTCGAGCTCGTCGAGTACCCCGAGCTCGGGATGGAGGCGGTCTACCGCCTCGAGGTCGTGGACTTCCCGGCCGTCATCCTGGTGGACGACAAGGGCAACGACTTCTACCAGCAGCTCGCGTGCGCGGGGTGAGGACGCCGTGATCGAGCCGCTGCGAAGCGCCTTCAACGCGTCCTGGACCGAGAGGGCCTACGAGACCTACAAGGAGCGCCTGGCCGAGTCGGCCGGGTCGACGATCGGCTTCCGCGTCTGCGAGTCGCCGGTCTTCCTGCCGCCCGACCTGCGCGACGCGATGGTGCAGGGGGCGCTCGAGATCTGGGACCAGCTCCTGCAGCCCGCGGCGCTCGAGCGCTCGAAGGCGGCGGTGCCCCCGGAGTTCGACGTCCCGGCGAGCGACGACCACCCGCTCTTCGCCCAGGCGGACTTCGCGATCGTCGAGGCGGACGGCCGCCTCGCGCCCCGGCTCATCGAGCTGCAGGGCTTCCCCTCGCTCTACGCCTTCCAGCTCCTCCAGGGGCGCCTCTGCCTCGAGATGGTGCCCGGGCACGGGGAGCCGCTCGAGTTCCTCCTCGGCGGCCTCGACGACGTGGGCTACCGACGCGTGGTGGGGGACGCGATCCTGGGCGGCCTTCCCGCCGAGAACGTCGTCCTCCTCGACCTCGACCCGCCGGGGCAGGGCACCTACCCGGACTTCGCGGCCACGGAGAAGCTCTTCGGCATCCGCGCCGTCTGCCCGACCGACCTCACGAAGAGCGGGCGCGAGCTGTGGTACGAGCGGGACGGGAAGAAGACCCGCATCCTGCGGGTCTACAACCGCCTCATCGTGGACGAGATCGTCGAGAAGAAGGTCCATCTGCCCTTCCGCTTCACGGAGGAGCTGGACGTGCAGTGGGCGGGCCACCCGAACTGGTTCTTCCGCTGGAGCAAGCACGCCCTGCCGGGGCTGCAGCACCCTCTCGTGCCCGAGGCGCGCCTCCTGAGCGACTTCGACCGCGTCCCCGACGACCTCGACCAGCTGGGTGCTGAAGCCGCTCTTCTCCTTCTCGGGCTCGGGCGTCAAGGTGGACGTGACGCCGGAGGACCTCGCCGCCGTCCCGGAGAAAGAGCGCGCGAGCACGCTCCTCATGCGCAAGGTGGACTACGCGCCCGTCGTGGAGGCGCCGGACGGCGGGCGATCGCGGGTCGAGGTGCGCGTGATGTTCGTCTGGCGCGACGGCCGCCCGCTGCCGGTCACGACGCTGGCCCGGCTCTCGCAGGGCAAGATGATGGGCGTCAAGTTCAACCGCGACAAGACCTGGGTGGGCTCGACGAGCTGCCTCTGGCCCCGCACCTCGTGACGCCCCCGTCCTGAAGGGCGTCACGAGGATCTGGTCCGTTCCGCAGAGCCTCGTGGAAGGCCCTGTCGCTCAGGGCACGACGAAGCGCACCTCGCGACTCGGCGCCCAGCCGACGCGGTTGGCGGTGGCGGTGACCACGGCGCCGCTGCGCGCCTCGAACGGCCCCGTGTAGAGCAGCCAGTGGCCGGGGCGCAAGCCCCGGCCGTCCACCTGGTAGGCGATCGCCGATCCCTCGGTCGGGCACTCGAGGGTGACGCGCCCGTCGTGCCACGCGATCGCCGGGGTCGCGGTCTTCGGCTGGACGCCGCCCGGCCAGAGCGACTCGACGAGCTCGGTCTCGGGGCGCCCCGGCCGGTCGCCGGTCTCGCGCAGCCAGCCGTCGAGGGCGGCGCGCAGGCGCGCGAGGGGCGCGCCGAACGCCGGGTCGCCCGAGAGGTCGCGGACCTCGTGCGGGTCGGCCTCGGTGTCGTAGAGCTCCTCCGCCGGCTTCGTCGGCTGGAACCAGAGCGACTGGACGGGATCGAGCTTGCCCTCGTCGCGCAGGCGCAGGATCTCCTGCATCGCCGCCATCTGGCGCCGATACGTGACGTCCTGGTAGCGGGGGAGGTCGGTCCGGTAGTTGCGAAGGTACTTGAAGCGCCGGTCGCGCACGGCCCGCACGTGGTCGACTCGCTCGTCCATCCGGTCGCGGGCGGCGAAGACGTACTCGCGCGGGGAAGCCTTCTGATCGCCCCAGAAGGGGCGGCCCTGCATGTGCCTCGGCACCGGGACTCCGGCCAGGGACAGGATCGTGGCCGGGACGTCCACGAAGGCCACGAGGTCGTCGACCACCGTGCCGGCGTGGGATCCGTCGGGAAAGCGGATCATGAACGGCACGTGGAGCCCGGAGTCGAGCAGCTCCCGCTTGCCGCGCGGGAGCGGGCCGCCGTTGTCGGAGTAGAAGACGACGATCGTGTCGTCGGCGAGCCCGGCCTCGTCGAGCTCCGCCAGCAGCTCGCCGACCTGCCGGTCCATGACCGCGATGTTGCTGTAGACCCGGGCCACGTCGCGCCGGATCGACGGGCGTGTCGGGGTAGTAGGGCGGGAGGATCACCCGCTCGGGCGGCACGACCACCGGGTCGTTCGCGCGGCCCCAGACCTGCGACTCGTGCGTCGCCTCGAGGTTGAAGACGGAGAAGAAGGGCATGCCGTCCGGGCGGTGCTTCCAGTGCGCCTCGCGCCCGTTCTCGTCCCAGGCGGTGAGCGGGCGGCGTGAACTGGTAGTCGGTCTTCGCGTTGTTCGTCGTGTAGTAGCCGGCGGCGCGCAGGTACTCGGCGAAGGGCCGCACGGCCGGCGGCGGCACGGCCTCGTAGGGGGCGTGGTCGGGGAGGTCCTTGCGTGCTCGTGCGCATGTTGTTCGCGCCGATCGCGGTCGCGTACATGCCGGTGATCAGCGCGGCCCGGCTCGGCGCGCACACGCCCGAGCTCGAGAACATGCGCGTGAAGCGCACGCCGTCGCGCGCGAACCGGTCGAGGACCGGGGTGAGCGCCACCGGGTCGCCGTAGCTGCCGAGCCGCGGCGAGATGTCCTCGCAGACGATGCACAGGAGGTTCCGGCGGCGGTGCACCCCGCGGCGCTCAGTCTGTCTCGGGGGCCGCGGGGACCTGTCCGTTTGGGAAGGCCCCGTCGAAGGCACTCGTCATCCCGAGGGGCTTCTGCTGGACGGGTCCCGAGGGATCCGCGGTCGCAGACCGGCTCGCCTCGGCGGAACGCCGGCTCGCCTCGACCCGGTCCGGATGGAGCTCCTCGGGGTGACACGTTCATTGCCATCGGCGACCGGTAGCCCGCTCGGGATGACACATGGCCGTCGCGGGCGTTCACGAGCGGCTCTCCGCATGGGGAGCGCGGCCAGGGCCAGGGCGACGAGTGCCGTCATGTCCATCCTCCCGGGAGGGCGTCAGCGCGCGGAGGATGACACGGCATGGGGCGTCTTGCCTATTGCCCCGCGGGCGATTCGGCCGGTATGGTGCCGGGGTTCGGGAGGGGGAGCGATGGACGATCCCTATGCCGTCGATCGACGCGGGTTCCTGAAGACAGGCGCCGTGGCCGCCGCCGCCACCGCCGTGGCGTGCGGGAAGCCGGCCAGCCGCTGGCGGGCGCTGACCGAGGAGGAGGCGACGACCCTCGCCGCGGCGTGCGACCAGATCGTCCCGCCCGACCAGGACCCCGGCGCGGCCGAGGCCGGCGTCGGTGACCTTCGTCGACCGGCAGCTGGCCACGCGGCAGAAGAAGGAGCGGCCGCCGCTGGCAGGCGGGCCTCCGCGGCCTCGACGCCACCGCGCGCCGCCGCCACGGGAAGCCGTTCGCCGAGCTGCCCTTCGAGGCGCAGACCGCCGTGCTGCAGGACGTCGAGAAGGGCGCGGTCGAGGCCGCCGACTGGAGCGGCGTCGAGCCCGCGGCCTTCTTCGCGCTCCTCCGCGAGCACACGATGATGGGCTTCTACGGCGACCCCCGCCACGGCGGGAACAAGGACCGCGTGAGCTGGCGGATGCTCGGCGTGCCCGACCCGCCGATCCGCGGCCGCCTGCACGAGACGCCGCGCCCGCCTCGCGCCGCGCGCGCCGAGGAAGGGGTAGCGCCATGGCCCTGCCTCGCGTGAACGCGGTCGTGGTCGGCTCCGGGGCCGGCGGGGGCGTCGTCGCCTGCCAGCTCGCCGAGGCCGGCCTCAGCGTCGTGCTGCCTCGAGAAGGGCCGCTGGCACTCGCCCTTCGAGGAGCGGAAGGACGACCTCGTCAACCAGCGGAACTCGAGCCTCGGCGTCGCCTACGGGCCCGACGAGGAGAAGAACCCGCGCGTGTTCGTGGACCTCGAGGGCCGCGAGCGCGTCGTCTACCCGCACCAGGGCGAGTACCAGCCGAACGCGGCTGCGTGGGCGGCGGGACGTTCAGCTACGGCGCCCAGGCCTGGCGCTACATGCCGCAGGACTTCCGCATGCGCTCGACCTACGGCGCGCTCGAGGGCTCGACCCTCGACGACTGGCCGATCTCCTACGACGACCTGGAGCCCTGGTACGAGAAGGCCGAGTACGAGATCGGGGTGAGCGGCGACGTCGAGCCGAACGTCTTCAAGGGCCCGCGGCGGAAGCCCCTGCCGATGCCGCCCATGACGCCGAAGTCGCGCGAGTACGAGATCCTGAAGCCGGCGGCGCTGCGGCTGGGCCTGCACCCGTTCGACACGCCGCTCCTCATCAACTCCGTGCCCTACAACGGCCGCTCGGCCTGCATGCGCATCCGCTGGTGCGTGGGCTTCGGCTGCGAGACGAACGCCAAGAACGGCACGCAGAACACCGTGATCCCGCGCGCGCTCGCCACCGGCAACGCGTGGCTGCGGACCGAGTGCAAGGTCAAGGAGGTCCTCGCTCGACGACCGCGGGCGCGCCACGGGCGTCGCCTACTTCGACGAGAACGACCGGCTGCAGGAGCAGCCGGCGGACCTCGTCGTGGTCTCGGGCGGGGCCACCGAGTCGGCGCGCCTGCTGCTCCTCTCGAAGAGCCGGCTCCACCCGAACGGCCTCGGCAACCGCCACGACTGGGTGGGCCGCAACCTCAACGGCCACACCTACACCGGCGCCGTCGGCTTCTTCGAGCAGGAGATCTACGACGACGTCGGCCCCGGGGTCTGCATCTCGGTCTGCGACTACAACCACGGCACGCCGGGCCTCGCGCGGCGGCGGCATGCTCGCCAACGAGTTCATCCGCCTGCCCTACCAGTTCTCGAACGACCAGCCGCCCGGGACGCCGTCGTGGGGCAAGGCCCACAAGGACTTCATGCGCCGCTACTACCGGCGGAACATCATGATCCAGGGCCCCACCCAGGACATGCCCGACCTGGGACGGCCGCGTCGAGCTCGACCCGAAGGTGAAGGACCACTGGGGGATCCCGGTCCTGCGCATCTCCGGCGACAAGCACGCCCACACGATCGAGATCGCGCAACCGCCAGGCGGAGCGGGCGGAGGCGTGGCTCAAGGAGGCCGGCGCGATCCTCACCTACCAGCGCCGGGCCGGGCGCGGGCGTCACCGGCCACCAGCACCAGTCGGGCACCTGCCGCATGGGGAACGACCCGAAGACGTCGGTCGTGGACGCGAGCTGCCGCATCCACGACGTGCCGAACGTGTTCGTGATCGACGCGAGCGTCCACGTCACGAACGGCGGCTTCAACCCCGTGCTGACCATCTTCGCGAACGCCTTCCGGGCCTCGGACCTGCTGGTCAAGGCCTGGAAGGGCGGCGGCCTGAAGGGCTAGGGAGGCGACCATGAAGACCCTGCGACGCCTCCTCTTCTCCGTCGTGGCGCTGGGCGTCCTCGGCGTCGCGACGCTCGCCGGCACCAGCTACTACTACGGCGGCGACGACGGCATGGGCTGCGCCCGCTGCCACGAGATCCGGCCCATGGTCGACGCCTGGGCGGCCTCGAGCCACCGCGGCGTCAAGTGCAAGGACTGCCACGGCAGCTCCTTCTCGGCCGACCTGCGCATGCACGCGAAGAACCTCTCGCGCGTGTGGCTGCACTCGCGCGGCGAGACGCCCGAGCAGATCCACATCCGGCACCAGGACGTCCCGCCCCTCGTCGAGCGCTGCGCCGCCTGCCACCGCCAGGAGCGCGCCGACTGGGAGAGCGGCCCCCACGGGACGCCGTACGCGGCGATCTTCATCAACCCCGAGCACAACGCGAACCAGCAGCTCATGGACGACTGCCTGCGCTGCCACGCGATGCACTTCGAGGGCGGCATCCGCGACCTCGTGACCCCGCTCGACCGGAAGGGGCCGTGGACGTTCGTGAACGAGGCGGACGCCGGCCTTCCCGCCGTGCCGTGCCTCGCCTGCCACTCCGTCCACCGCAAGGGCGAGCCCCTCGCCGCCGCGGAGCGACCGGGGGCTCGTGGCCGGCCCCGCGCAGGAGATCGCGCGGCCGTCGCTCGCCCTCTACGACCGGCGCGCGCTCGAGCACGTCGGCCTCGACCGGCTCCCGATGCCGGCGATGAAGGACGGCGAGCGGCCGGTGAAGATGAGCCCCGACCGGCGGCAGGCGCTCTGCTACCAGTGCCACGCCCCGCGGGCCGGGATGCAGGTCTTCTCCGGCGACGACCGGACGCCGGTCGGCGTCCACGAGGGCCTGAGCTGCCTGGCCTGCCACGCGAAGCACGGCCAGACGACGCGCGCCTCGTGCGCGGGCTGCCACCCGCGCCTCTCGAACTGCGGGATCGACGTGGAGAAGATGGACACGACCTTCAAGTCGCCCGACAGCCTCCACGACGTCCACCGCGTGGCGTGCCTCGACTGCCACCCGAAGGGCGTGCCGAAGAAGCCCAGAACTAGAGGTTGATGCGCTCCTCGACGACGTAGTGGGGGCGGGCCCGGACCTCCTCGAGCACCGCGCCCACGTACTCGCCGAGGACCCCGAGGAAGAGCAGCTGCGCGCCGCTGACGAGGCCGAAGATCGCCAGGGCCACGCTCCACGGCGGGGGCGACCCCTCGCGCAGCCAACCCCACAGCGCGGAGGCGCCCGCCAGTACGCCGAGGGCCGAGACGAGCAGGCCGGCGAGCGCCGCCGCCCGGAGCGGAGCCCGGCTGAAGGCCACCACGCCGCCGAGGCCGAGGCGGAGGTTCCGACCCAGGGAGTACTTCGTCCGACCAGCGCGCCGGGCGCCCGCCCGGAACCGCACGGCGCACGACGGGAAGCCGACCCACACGAAGAGGCCCCTCAGGAAGAGGCCCCGCTCGCGGAGGTCGCGCTGGAAGACCTCCACCACGCGCCGTGACACCAGCCGGAAGTCGGCCGCCCCCTCGTGGATCGGCGTGTCGGAGACCGCGCGGGAGAGGCGGTAGAAGAGGCGTGCGGCGAGGCGCTTCCCGAGCGGGATCTCCGGCGTGTCCTCCCGGACGGTGTAGACGACGTCGTACCCACGCTCGTGCGCGGCCAGGAGCGTCGGGATGAGGGCCGGCGGGTGCTGCAGGTCGCCGTCCATCATGACGACGGCGTCCGCGTCGCAGTGGTCGAGCCCGGCCAGGAGGGCCGCCTGCTGGCCGAAGTGGCTGGACAGGGCCAGGACGTGGACGGATCGATCGGCTGCCGCGAGGCCCCGAAGCCGCTCCCGCGTGCGATCGGTGCCGCCGTCGACCACGTAGAGGGCCGAGGCGGACCAGCCCTCGAGGCCGGCGAGCACGCGGCTGAGCTCCTCGTGGAAGGCGAGGATGACTGCCTCCTCGTCGCGGACAGGGCAGACGACGGTGAGTGTTCTCATGGTGGTCCCGGCGCCCCGAGGGTAGCACGGTCGGATTAAGATGGGCGGTCCGGAGGGAACGACATGACGACCCGACGCCGCAGCCTCGCCATCACCGAGGGGGACGAGCGCGCCCCCAACCGCTCGATGCTTCGGGCGGTGGGGTTCGCCGACGCCGACTTCGCCAAGCCCATCGTGGGAGTGGCGAGCGCCCACAGCAACCTCACCCCCTGCAACGTCGGGATCGGCCCGCTGACCGACCGCGCGATGGAGGCCCTGCGCGCCGCGGGGACGATGCCGCAGGTCTTCGGGACGATCACGGTCTCCGACGGGATCTCGATGGGGACCGAGGGCATGAAGTACTCGCTCGTCTCCCGCGAGGTGATCGCGGACTCGATCGAGACCGTGTGCAACGCGCAGGCCATGGACGGGGTCCTCGCGATCGGCGGCTGCGACAAGAACATGCCGGGGGCGATGATCGCCTTCGCCCGTCTCGACATCCCGGCCATCTTCGTCTACGGGGGCACGATCAAGCCCGGGTGCCACGAGGGCCGCGACCTCAACATCGTGAGCGTCTTCGAGGCGCTCGGCCAGTACGAGGCGGGGAAGCTGCCGCACGCCGAGCTCGACGCGATCGAGAGGAAGGCCATTCCCGGCGCGGGGGCCTGCGGCGGGATGTACACCGCCAACACCATGTCCTCGGCCTTCGAGGCGCTCGGGATGAGCCTCAAGGGCTCCTCCACCATGGCGGCCGAGGACGCGGAGAAGGCGGAGAGCACGGCCGAGTCGGCGCGGGTGCTGGCCGAGGCCATCCGGGCCGGCCTGACCGCCCGGCGGATCCTGACGCGCGAGGCCTTCGAGAACGCCATCTCGGTGGTGATGGCGATCGGCGGCTCCACGAACGCGGTGCTCCACTTCCTGGCGATCGCCCACGCCGCCGACGTGCCCCTCGCCCTCGACGACTTCGAGACGATACGGGCCCGCGTGCCGGTCCTGTGCGACCTCAAGCCGTCCGGCCGCTTCGTCACGACCGACTTCCACCGCGCCGGCGGGGTGCCGCAGGTGATGCGGATGCTCCTCGACCACGGCCTGCTCCACGGTGAGTCGCTCACCATCACCGGGAAGACGGTGGCGGAGACCCTCGCCGGCGTGCCGGCGGAGCCGCCCGCCGGGCAGGACGTCATCCGGCCCTGGTCGAAGCCGCTGTACGCCCAGGGCCACCTCGCCGTCCTGCGCGGCAACCTGGCCACGGAGGGCGCGGTCGCCAAGGTCACCGGCGTGAAGCACCCCGTGATGACCGGCCCCGCCCGCGTGTTCGACAGCGAGGAAGCCTCCATCAAGGCCATCTTCGGCCGGCAGATCCGCCCGGGCGACGTGGTGATCATCCGCTACGAGGGGCCGAAGGGCGGGCCCGGGATGCGCGAGATGCTGTCGCCCACCTCGGCGATCATCGGCGCCGGGCTCGGCGACTCCGTCGGACTGATCACCGACGGGCGCTTCTCGGGCGGGACCTACGGGCTGGTGGTCGGCCACGTGGCCCCCGAGGCGGCGGTGGGCGGCACGATCGCCCTCGTCCGCGAGGGAGACCGGGTGACGATCGACGCGGAGAAGCGCCTGCTCCAGCTCGAGGTGGACGAGGCCGAGATCGCCCGCCGGCGGGCCGCCTGGACGCCGCCCGCCCCCCGCTACACGCGCGGCGTGCTCGCGAAGTACGCGCGTCTCGTGGGCAGCGCCTCGCGCGGCGCCGTGACCGACGCCGCGGGCGACTGATCGCGGGCCGGCGGCCGCGGATTCCTCGAGGACCCGTCGACCCGAAGTCCCTCGGAATGACAAGCGGTGTCGCCCCGAGGTCGCTCGGAACGACGAGCGACGAAAATGTCGCGCCTAGGCTTCTGATGCTACAAAACTGCTGTTCATTGGAGCGATCGTACGAGCTCATGGATCTATAGGCCGACATCGACGGCGTCGATAGGTCGAGGGGCTCCCCGGTTCCTGCCGCCCGCTCGGCGAAGCCCTACGAAAGCGGCGTCTCCAAGGCCTTGTCCGACAAAAACGTCGTGGCGAGGCGAAGGGCGTGGCCCAGGACTACGCGGCCGAAGGCTCGTCAGATCAGCGAGTTCAGGGCCCGAGCGGTCGAGCCGGGCCCCGGCACGCATCGTGGATCTTCACGCCGGCGACGCCATGAAGATCGACCGCGAGCAGATCGAGGCCCACGCGCGGCAGCGCCTGCAGGCGGAGCCCGACACGTCGGAACCCCGTGGCCGCCTCTCCGACTTCAAGCGGTTCCTCAAGCTCGAGACCGACCGCCTGCGGATGCGCCACCGCTTCGGCCTCGGCGGCCTCGAGATCGCCTCCGCCCGCAGCTACCAGGTGGACCAGGTCGTCGCCCACGCCTGCCGGCTCGCGCTCGCGGAGGCGGAAGCCGCCGGCGCGGCTGGCGCTCGCCGGGTGCGCGGTGGTCGCCCTCGGCGGCTACGGGCGGGCGGAGCTCTCCCCGTTCTCCGACGTGGACCTCCTCTTCCTGCACCAGGGCCGTGCCGGCGGAGGCCGTGCGACGGTTCGTCGAGCAGGTCCTCCAGCTCCTCTGGGACGTCGGCCTCACCGTCGGCCACAGCTTCCGGACCCTGGCCGAGTGCCTCGAGGAGGCCCGCGGCGACCTCCACTCGCGCACCGCCCTCGCCGAGGCCCGCCTCGTGGCCGGCGACACGTCGGTCTTCGGGGCGCTCGACCGGGCCCTCGACAACGCCATCCGTCGCGACCGCAAGACGGGCGAGGCCTTTCTCGAGTCGCTCCGCGCGGACGTGGCCGAACGCCACGCCCGGGTCGGCGGGGCGGTGTGCGTCCAGGAGCCGAACGTCAAGGAGGGCGTCGGCGGCCTGCGCGACCTGCACGCGGTGCTCTGGGTGGCCCAGGCCCGCCACGGCAGCCGCGGCCTCGCCGACGCCCGCGCCGCGGGCCTTCTCTCCGAGCGGGAGCACCAGGCGGCGCTGCGCGCCTACGACTTCCTGCTCCGCGTGCGCGCGGAGGCCCACTTCGTCACCGGCCGCAAGACGGACGTGCTCACCCTGGACCTGCAGCCCGCGGTGGCGAGGAGCCTCGGCTACGAGGACAGCCGGGGCCTGCTCGCCTCGGAGCTGTTCATGCGCGACTACTACCGGCGCGCCTCCGACCTGCACGGCGTCTTCCGCAGCGTCCTGCGGCGCCCGACCGGGGAAGCCCCCCGGCGCTTCTTCGCCGCCCTCACGAAGCGTCGCCCCGCCCGCGACTTCGAGGTGCGCGACGGCCGGCTCCGGGCGAAGTCGGAGGCGCTCCTCGCCAGCGGCCACGGGCTCCTCTCCGCCTTCGCCGCCGCCCAGGCCGAGGGCGTGCCGCTCTCCGACGAGCTCGCCCTCGCGGTCCGCGAGCGCCTCTCCCTCGTGGACCGCGCGCTGCGCGAGTCGAAGCGAGGCCGCGGCCGTCTTCGTCGACCTCCTGCGCTGGCGCGGGCGGGTCGGGCTCGCCCTGCGCGCCATGCACGAGACGGGGTTCCTCGGCCGCTTCCTGCCGGAGTTCGGCCGGGTGAGCTTCCTCGTCCAGCACGACTTCTTCCACCGCTACACGGTGGACGAGCACACGCTGCGCGCGATCGAGGCGATCGACGAGGTCGCCTCGGGAACGGAGGCCGGCGTGCGGCCGTTCGGCCGCATCCTCGACGAGGTCGAGGACGCGGCCCCGCTCTACCTCGGGATGCTGCTCCACGACATCGGCAAGGGCCACGGGGGCGGCCACGTGCGAGCGGGGCGCGAGCCTCGCCCCGCGGGTCTGCGCCCGGCTCGGGCTCGACGAGCGCGCCACCGAGGACGTGGTCTTCCTCGTCGCCGCCCACCTCGAGATGTCCCAGCTCTCGCAGCAGCGCGACCTCACCGAGAGCCCGCGCTCGTCGCCTGCGTTCGCCGAGCGGGTGGGGAGCGTCCACCGGCTGAACCTGCTGCACCTCCTGACCTACGCCGACCACCGCGCGGTGGCCCCGGGGATCTGGAACGAGTGGAAGGGGGCGCTCCTCTGGGAGCTCTACAACCGGACCCGCCAGCACCTCGCCGGCCACCCCGGCGACGACGACCCCGTGGAGACGCGCCCGGGCGCGCGCCGATCGAGGCGCTCCGCCGCGAGTTCCCGGAGGCGGACCTCGAGCGCCACTTCGCGCTCCTCCCGGAGCGCTACCTCCGCGCCACCGACGCGTCGCACATGGCCCGGCACTTCCGCCTCGTCTCCGGCCGAGGCGAGGCGAAGGCGGCGTTCGAGTGGCGCGACCTCGCCGACGGCCACTGCACCGAGCTGACCCTCGTCACCGACGATCGGCCCGGCCTCCTGGCCAGCGTCGCCGGCACCCTGACCGCCCACGGGGTCAACATCCTGTCCGTCGACCTCTTCAACCGGCGCGACGGCCTTGTGATCGACACCTTCCGGCTGTCCGAGGTGTCGTCGCACCGGCCGGTCAAGCCCGAGCGGCGCGCGCGTGTCGAGCAGGACGTCGTCGCCGCCCTCTCGGGAAGCCACGACGTCGCGGCGGCGGTGGCGGCGCGGCTGCGGAAGAACCCCCGGCGCACCCGGCGGGCGCTGGGCCGCGCCGCCCGCGGTCCCTCGGTGCGCTTCGACCAGGAGATCTCGGCCACCGCGACCGTGATCGAGGTGAAGGCGCAGGACCGCCCCGGGCTCGCGTGGACGATCGCGGACACGCTCGCCCGGCGGGGGCTCGACATCCGCTTCGCCAAGGTCGCCACCGCGAAGGCGCTGGCGCTCGACGTGTTCTACGTGACCGGCGCGAGCGGCGGCAAGCTCGCGCCCGAGGACCTGGCCGGGGTCGAGGAGGCGCTTCTCGCCGCCCTCGGCGGGCGGCCGACGACCAAACCCAAGGAGGACGAATGAAGAAAGTGGAGGCGATCGTGCGCCCCCACCTCCTCGACGCCGTGAAGACGGCGCTCCAGGACGTGGGGATCGTGGGCATGACGGTCAGCGAGGTGAAGGGCTTCGGTCGCCAGAAGGGGCACACCGAGACCTACCGCGGCAGCGAGTACAAGGTGGACTTCCTGCCCAAGGTCAAGATCGAGGTGGTCCTCGCCGACGAGGTCGTGGAGAAGGCGATCGAGGCCGTGCTCGCCACCGCGAAGACCGGCAAGTTCGGAGACGGGAAGATCTTCATCACCGACCTCTCGGACGCGGTTCGCATCCGCACCGGCGAGAGGGGAGAGGAGGCGCTCTGATGGATCCGGCAACGTTGAAAGTGGCGGCCGACACCCTGTGGGTGATGGTGACGGCCTTCCTCGTCTTCTTCATGAACGCGGGCTTCGCCTTGCTCGAGGCGGGCCTGTGCCAGGCGAAGAACGCGGTCAACATCCTGGCCAAGAACTTCGTGGTGTTCGCGGTGTCGTCGATCGCGTTCTGGGTCATCGGCTTCGGCCTGATGTTCGGCGACGGCGGCTCGCTCAACTGGCTCACCGGCACCCAGGGCTTCCTCCTGGGCGGCGCCGACAACAGCCCCGCGACGGGCGCCGCCTACCAGGGGGTCTTCGCGTCGCTCAACTGGACCGGGGTGCCCCTCGAGGCGAAGTTCTTCTTCCAGCTCGTCTTCGCCGGCACCGCGGCCACGATCGTGAGCGGCGCGGTGGCGGAGCGGGTCAAGTTCCTGAGCTTCATCGCCTTCTCCTTCGTCCTGGTGGCCTTCGTCTACCCGATCGCGGGGCACTGGGTCTGGGGCGGCGGCTTCCTCGCCGTCGCGGCCGAGGGGCAGAAGGAGTTCTTCCGCGACTTCGCCGGGTCGACGGTCGTGCACAGCATCGGGGGCTGGGCGGCACTCGATGGGTGTTCTCATCCTCGGGCCGCGCATCGGCAAGTTCGGCAAGGACGGCCGGGTCAACCCGATCCCCGGGCACAACATGGGCTTCGCCACGCTCGGCACGCTCATCCTCTGGCTGGGCTGGTTCGGCTTCAACCCCGGCAGCACCATGGCCGCCGACGTCGCCGGGATCAGCGCCGTCGCGCTCAACACCAACATGGCGGCGGCCGCCGGCTGCCTGGCCGCCACCGCCACCGCCTGGATCGCCCTCGGCAAGCCGGATCTCAGCATGATGCTGAACGGCACCCTCGCCGGCCTCGTGGCCGTCACCGCCCCCTGCTACTGGATCGGCACCGGCAGCTCCGTCGCGATCGGGCTGATCGCGGGCGTCCTGGTCGTCTACGCCGTCCTCTTCTTCGACAAGGTCAAGGCCGACGACCCGGTCGGGGCCCTGAGCGTCCACCTCGTCAACGGCGTGTGGGGCACCCTGAGCGTGGGCCTGTTCGCCAGCCGCAACGACGTGGCCGGGCTCTTCTTCGGCGGCGGGGTGACGCAGCTCCTCGTCCAGATCAAGGGAGTGGTCGCGGTGGCGCTCTTCACGCTGGCCAGCACGGCCCTCCTCTGGTTCGTCCTCAAGCTGACGCTCGGGATCCGCGTCTCGCCCGAGGAGGAGCTGGAGGGCCTGGACAAGGGCGAGCACGGGATGGAGGCCTACCCGGGCTTCACCCAGGCGACGTCGACGATCCACCGCTGATCGGCCGCAGATCCGGCGGCGCGCCGTGGCTGCGGCGCGCCGCCCCGTTGTCCCGACAGATACCAAGGAGAGAACCGATTATGACACGCGCCTCTCGCACGGAAAGCCTGCGCGCCGCGACCGCCGCTCTCGTCCTGATCCTCGGAGCCGCCGCTCCCTCGTTCGCCCAGGCGACTGCCCCGGCGCCCACGCCGACGCCCACGCCGCCGAGGCGACGCCTGCACCCCCTCCCGAGCCGAAGGTCCAGGTGGGCGGCTGGGTGGACGTCTACTACGGCTACAACTTCAACGGGACGGACCCGGCGCTGCGCACCTACGACGTGCAGCACAACGCCTTCTCGCTGAGCGCGGCGGAGGTCAACTTCGCCAAGGTGCCGACCGCCGAGAGCCGGATCGGCTTCCGCACCGACCTGTGGTTCGGCCGGGCCGCCGACCTGACCGCGCTCTTCGAGCCGCAGAAGGAGGGCTCGCCCAGCTCGGTCACGGAAGGCAAGGAGGTCTACAAGAACATCCAGCAGGCCTACGCGAGCGTCCTCGTCGGCTCCAGCGTGCAGATCGACGCCGGCAAGTTCGTGACACCGATCGGAGCCGAGGTGATCGAAGCGCAGGACAACTGGAACTACACCCGCTCGACCCTCTTCGGCTACGCGATCCCCTTCTACCACACCGGCCTGCGCGCCACCTGGACGGTGGGCCCGAAGCTCGCCCTCGCGGGCTACCTCGTGAACGGCTGGAACAGCGGCATCGACCCCGAGGGCGACAAGACGTTCGCGCTGGGGGCCACCTTGAAGCCCACCGCCTCGCTCACCTGGATCGCGAACTACATGGTGGGAAAGGAGGCCGACTTCCTCGACACGCGCCACATCTTCGACACCACCCTGACCCTGGCCGCCACGTCGAAGCTCAGCCTCATGGGCAACTTCGACTACGGGAAGGAGGGCGACGTGGAGTGGTGGGGCATCGCCGCCTACGCGAAGCTCCAGGCGACGCCGTCCTGGGCCCTGGTCGCGCCGCTACGAGTACCTCGACGACACGAAGGGCGGCTTCATGACCTTTGGCACGACGGCGCAGACGGTCACGATCACGAGCGACCACACGATCGCGGGCGCTCTCAAGGCGCGCCTCGAGTACCGGACGGACTTCGCGGACGAGGACATCTTCGAGACGGACGACGGCTCGTTCGCGGGCTCGCAGACGACGCTCACGGTCGGGGTCGTCTACTCGTTCGGCGCCGGGCTGTTCTGAGCTTCCGGGGCGGGGCGCTGGCGGGAGGGCCGGCGTCCCGCGTCACCGCCTCCGGGCTCGCTTCGCGCGCATCCAGAGGCGGTCCTCTTCGAAAGCCTCGCGCGCACGGGCGGACTCCTGGGCGTCGAAGAACGTGGTGCGCGCGAATCGTGCGTCGAGGATCGCGATCGACAGCACTCCCGCCCGCAGCCCGGGGCGGATCCACTCCCGGTCGCGCGGCTCCATCCGCGCGTACTTCGAAACCGCCGCGTCGTTCGGCTCGAGGAACCACGCCGTGAGGAGAGGCTCGAGCTGGATGCGCGTCAGTCGTTCCTCCCAGCTCTCCGGCAGCGTGGCCACGCGGGGAGAGATAGGGTCGAGGTAGTAGCCAAACTCCGCCTCGAAGGGGCTGCCCTGCCCCAGGGCGGGTACGAGGTCGAAGATGCGGCCGGGGTCGCCCCGGGAGAAGGCGTCCACGTCGATCGACGCCGCCATGCGCGCGGGCACCTCGCCCGACCAGCCGAGCACGGCCAGGCTGCCGAACACCACGTAGTCCGTCTCGCCGCACAGGTCGCGCGCACGGGCGAAGAGGCGCCTCAGGTCGTCTCGCCTCACGGGGCGGCGGGCTCCAGGGCGAACCCCCACGGGGTGTTCTGGAAGAGCGCGTCTCGCCACTCGCCCGGCTCCAGCATCGCCTGCGCCACGCGCTGCGCGGGGCCCTCGAGCATGGCCCGCCAGCGCGAGACGTAGTGACGGCTGCACAGCCTCTCGCGTTCCCAGCGGTCGACCACGGTGCGAGCCCTGACGACGAGGGCGGTCGCCTTCGGCCTCGGGGCGGCGAGCAGGCGCGCCGCGAGGACCGCGTGCCGCCGGCGGAGGTCCAGCCGGCGGGAGCGCTCGCGCTCGCGCGCGAGGAGCGTCTCGAGCGCCCTTCCCGCGCCCACCGGCACCGCGGCGATTTCGAGGCCGAGGGCTTCGCAGAGGCTGGCGACCGTACCGACGCGGGCGTCGCCGGCCGAGCCCGCCTCCAGCCGGGCGATGGTGACCCGGCTGGTACCGCTGCGTCCGGCCAGGGCCGCCTGGGTCAGCGACTGTCCGAGGCGGGCCGTGCGCAGCTGCCCGCGGAGCCTCGTGTATCGCATACGATACAGCATATCACCGGCAGATCGTGTCCCGCCACCTCAGGGGGCGCGCCGAGGCCGCCGGGCCAGCCGAAGGCGTTCCGGGCAAGGCGGGGAACCGGCGCCCCGCGTCGTCGGCGTGAGGCGGAATGCCCATGTATGATTCCTCCCCATGGGTACCCACCGTTTCCTCGCCCTCTTCCTGCTCCTCGGCGGCGCCGCGACGTGCGCCGGGGACACCTTCGACGGCCTCGTCGCCAACCTGAAGTCGCCGACCGCGCGCACGCGGCAGGAGGCGGCCCGCCAGCTCGGCGAGAGCCGGCGCCGGGAGGCGGTCGCCCCGCTTTCGACGCTCCTGAGGGACGACGATCCGCGGGTGCGCCTGCAGATGGTCCAGGCCCTCGCCGCGCTGCGCGACGTGTCCGGGGTCCCCACCCTGGTCACGGCGCTCGAGGACGGCGACCGGCGGGTGCGCGACGAGGCCATCTCCGCGATCGTGGAGATCTACGCCGATCGCCCCCGCTCCGGCCCCGTCGGCCGCTTCCTGGGCCTCTTCTCGGACGAGGCCCCCCGCGCCTCGGTCCCGCCGTTCACCGACGTCGACCCGTCGGTCTTCCGCGCCCTGTCCCGTGCGCTCACCGACGAGGACGCGGGCGTCCGGACGGACGCGGCCTACGCGATCGGCATCCTCGGCGGTGGCAGCTCGATCCCGGACCTCGTCAAGGCGCTCTCGGACCCGTCGGCGGACGTCCGCGCTGCAGCCGCCGCCGCCCTCGGCAAGACGGGCACGCCGGCGGAGGGGCGGGCGCTCATCCCGCTCCTCGCGGACACCTCGGCTTCCGTCCGGGACCGGGCGGTGCAGGCGATCGGTGTCCTGCGCGTCCCGGAGGCGGGGCCGGCGCTGCGGGAGCTGTTCGAGCAGAACCGCCGCCGGGACCTCGGCACGCGCTCGCTCGCGGCGCTCGCGCGGGCGGGCGATCCCGCCCAGGCCGACCTCCTGCGCGAGCTGCTGAGCTCGAACGACCCCGAGCACCGCCGCCTGGCGGTCGAGGGGCTCGCCCGGGTCTCCGAGCCCTCGGCCCGGCGGGAGTTCGAGGTGGGCTTCCAGCGCGAGGGAAACGACGACGTGCGGATGGCCTACGCGTTCGGCATCGCGCGGCTCGGCGGGAGCTCGTTCCTCGACTCGCTCGTGCGGCCGCTCGGGGGCGGCGGGCGGAGGGGGGAGCGGGCGAGCGAGCTGCTGCTCGAGCTGGGGCCCGGCATCGCCCCCGACCTGTACCCGTACCTGAACGACCCCGACCCCGGGGTGCGCGGCGCGGTGGCCGAGCTGCTGGCCGCCCTCGGCGACGTGGCGGCGGTGCCCCGGCTGCAGCCGCTGCTCGCCGACCCCGACTCGCGGGTGGTCGACCGGGCGAACCGCGCGATCCGCCGCCTCTCGCGCGACGGCGCGCCGCGGCCGGCGCCGTAGTCTCCGTGCTCAACGGCATGAGCGAAGGCCCCGCGACCACGCTGCTGCACGACGTGCTCACGAGCCGCGTCTACGACGTGGCCCGCGAGACGCCCCTCGACCCCGCGCCGGGGCTCTCGCGGCGGCTGGGGGCGGAGGTCCTGCTCAAGCGGGAGGACCTGCAGCCCGTCTTCAGCTTCAAGCTGCGCGGGGCCTACAACCGCATCGCGCACATGAGCGGCGCCGAGCGCGGGCGCGGGGTGATCGCGGCCAGCGCCGGGAACCACGCCCAGGGGGTCGCGTACTCGGCGAGACACCTCGGCCTGCGCGCGGTCATCGTCATGCCGAAGACGACGCCCGAGATCAAGGTCGAGGCGGTGCGGGGGATGGGGGCCGAGGTCGTGCTGGCCGGCGACAGCTACTCCGAGGCGAAGGCCCACTGCGACGGGCTCGTGGCCGAGACCGGGCTCGCCTTCGTCCACCCCTTCGACGACCCGCTGGTGATCGCCGGCCAGGGCACGATCGGCGAGGAGATCCTGCGCCAGTGCCACGGGCGGATGGACGCGGTGTTCGTTCCCGTCGGCGGGGGCGGCCTCGTCGCCGGGGTGGCCGGCTACCTGAAGGCGGTGATGCCGGGGGTGAAGATCATAGGCGTCGAGCCCTTCGAGGCGGACGCCATGTACCGCTCGCTCGAGGCGGGGAAGCGGGTCCACCTCGACCGGGTCGGGATCTTCTCCGACGGCGTCGCGGTGCGCGAGGTGGGGGAGGAGACGTTCCGGATCGCGCGTGCGTGCGTCGACGGTGTCGTGCGGGTCACGAACGACGAGATCTGCGCGGCGATCAAGGACGTCTTCGACGAGACGCGCAGCGTGATGGAGCCGGCGGGTGCTCTCGCGGTGGCGGGCCTCAAGGCGTGGGCGGCGCGCGAGGGGAAGGGCGGCGAGCGGCTGGTGGCGATCCTCAGCGGCGCCAACATGAACTTCGACCGCCTGCGCTTCGTCTCCGAGCGCGCGGAGGTGGGCGAGGCCCGCGAGGCGCTCTTCGGGGTCACGATTCCCGAGCGGCCGGGGGCGTTTCGCGAGTTCTGCGCGGCGATCGGGCCCCGGGTCGTCACCGAGTTCAACTACCGCCTGGCGGGCCGCGCCGCCGCCCACATCTTCGTGGGCCTGAAGACCGCCTCGCGCGAGGACGGCCGGGCGGTGGCCGCCGGGCTTCGAGAGCGCGGCTACGAAGCCCTCGATCTCACCGACGACGAGATGGCCAAGCTCCACGTCCGCTACATGGTGGGCGGGCGGGCGGTCGCACGCGACGAGCGGCTCTTCCGCTTCGAGTTCCCCGAGCGGCCCGGGGCGCTCATGGAGTTCCTCGAGACGCTCGGCGGGCGCTGGAACATCAGCTTGTTCCACTACCGCAACCATGGCGCGGACTTCGGCCGCGTGCTGGCGGCTTTCGAGGTCCCCGACGAGGAGCTCGGCGAGCTGCGGACCTTTCTCGACCGCCTCGGCTATCCCGCCGTCCCCGAGACCGGCAACCCGGCCTACTCGCTCTTCCTGGCCGGCAACGGCTCCTGATCCCCGACCCGCGCGGAGCGCGGGTCGATTTTGTTGTTTCGGGAAGACCCCGGGGAGAGCCGGCCCCCGCACCCAGCGTGCGGCGCGGCCGCGCCCCTCGCCGCGGTCCTTGGCGAGGCCCCATTCGAGATTCAAGACCAGATATGTAAAGCTTAGACGACTAATAGACAAAGATACTTGACATTAGGGAAAGTGAAGCGTACTTTGATGGCCGAGAGGTGAACGATGGCAGCCGATCCTCAACCCAGGCCGCTCGCTGATTCCGGTGCTCTCTGGTTCGTCGTCTCGGTGGTCGGATCGGTCGGAGGGGGATGGTTGTTCCGGCAGGCCTTCCGCGACTCCAGCGGCCTGACGGCCGCGGGAGTCGCGCCGTTCCTGGCGGGACATCTCTCGATCCTGGTGGCCGGCTTCGCCGCATGGAAGCTGGCCCGGGCCGGCGTCTACTCCTGGCTGCTCCCGCTGGCCGCGCTCAACCTGCTTCTGCTCCAGCCGGGTCGCGCCGGCGACGCCCGCACCTGGCGCCTGGAGTGGGGTGTCATGGGCCTCGTCTGGACGCTCGCGGCGGTGCTCGTCTTCGCGCGCCTGCTGCGGCGCTCCGACGAGCTGGAGCGCCGGCTCCACCTCGAGGGGGCGTTCTACGGGCTCGCCTTCGGCCTCGTCGCGTCGGTCGTCTACGCGCTCTTCGAGACGCGCCTGCCCGAGCTGCGCGGGCAGTGGGTGGCGGTGGCGCTCCTGCTCGCGTGGTGGGCCGGCTATCTCCTGACGGCTCGCCGCTACCGGTGGCGCGCGTGAAGAACCGCCTCCGCGTCCTGCGTGCCGAGCGCGACTGGTCGCAGGCCGACCTCGCCGAGGCCCTGCGGGTCTCCCGCCAGACCGTCAATGCGATCGAGAACGAGCGCTACGACCCGAGCCTCCCGCTCGCCTTCTCGATCGCGCGGGTCTTCGCCCTGCGCATCGAGGACGTCTTCACGCCCGACGCCGAGCCGCCGCCGCCCAGCGGCGAGCCCCCCGAGTAGCCAACGGCAGGAACCCAAGAAAACCCCAAGGACTTTCCGGCTCGCGCGACCGATCTTCAGGGGCATGGACACCCCACAGACTGTTGGGCAGGGGCCGGCTGCCCCCGACCGGGACCGGGCCGTCCAGGCCTCCGACGCATCGCTCCTCTGGGCGGAGCTGCGGGATTACCGTGGGCGGCGCGAGACCTGGGAGGCGGACCTCTACCGCCTGCTCCAGGCCCGCCGCGACCTCGAGGCCCGCCACTGGCAGCTCGTCCTCCACGCGATCGAGGCCGCGGCCGCCCTCGAGCAGCAGGAATCGCGCGCGTCGCGTCTCCCCCCGGTCGGCGAGGGCCCGCGCTTCGACGAGCGGATGGCGCTCTTCGAACGGTCGCTCCTCGACACCGGGCTCGCCCGCACCGGGGGCTGCCGCCGGAAGGCCGCGGTGCTGCTGGGGCTCCTGCCCACCACGCTGTGCGAGAAGCTCAAGCGGCTGGGGATGGCGCACCCGGTGCACTGAAGGGCGGGTCGGCCGTCGCGTCATCCCGACGCGGGCTTTGACCTCGTTCCACGACGGAGGATAGACTCCGCAGAACTGAGGCCCTTCAAAGCCAGACAGGGAGACGATTCATGAGGTTCGAGCCACTACTCCGGGGCATTCTCGCGATCGCGCTCGCCGCCGGCTTGTCGGCGACCGTTCTGGCGCAAGACGCCGGGGAGCACGACCCGGCGGCCGCGGCCAAGGCCTTCGCGAAGCGCCGCCTACTCGCCCTACGCGGGCCGGAACTATCCCGACGCGGCCGCTACTTCGGCGACACGCACCTGCACACGGCGTTCTCGATGGACGCGGGCGCCTTCGGCGCGCGGCTCAGGCCCGCGCGACGCCTATCGCTTCGCCCGCGGCGAGGAGGTCACCGCGTCGAGCGGCAGCCGGTGAAGCTCTCGCGCCCGCTCGACTTCCTCGTGGTCGCCGATCACTCGGACAACATGGGCTTCTTCCCCGACCTCTTCGCGGGCAAGCCCGAAGTGCTCGCCGACCCGACGGGCCGCAAGTGGTACGACATGATCCAGTCCGGCAAGGGCGCGCGAGGCGGCGATCGAGATCATCGTCGCCTTCTCGCAGGGCACGTTCCCGAAGGACCTCATGTACTTCCCCGGCACGCGCGCCTACGCGGCGCGTGGCAGGAGACGATCGCCGCCGCCGAGGAGTACAACGAGCCCGGGCCGCTTCACGGCGTTCATCGGCTACGAGTGGACCTCGAACACCGGCGGCAACAACCTGCATCGCAACGTCATCTTCCGCGACAACGGCGACAAGGCGAGCCAGGTCGAGCCGTTCACCGTCTACCCGCCCTTCGGCAGCGACAACCCCGTCGAGCTGTGGAAGTGGATGGACGCCTACGAGAAGAAGACCGGCGGCAGCGTGCTCGCCATCGCGCACAACGGCAACCTGAGCAACGGCCTGATGTTCCCGATGGTCGAGGCGTTCGGCAAGAAGCTCGACCGCGAGTACGCCGAGACGCGCGCGAAGTGGGAGCGGCTCTACGAGACGACGCAGACCAAGGGCGACGGCGAGACGCATCCCTTCCTGTCGCCGAACGACGAGTTCGCCGACTTCGAGCTCTGGGACAAGGGCAACCTCGACGGCAGCGTCGCCAAGAAGAAGGAGATGCTCGAGTTCGAGTACGCCCGCTCGGCGCTCAAGAACGGCCTGAAGCTGGAGCAGCAGCTCGGGACGAATCCCTACAAGTTCGGCATGGTCGGCAGCAGCGACGCGCACACCGGTCTCGCCGCGATGGAGGAGGACAACTTCTTCGGCAAGACCGACGCCGCAGGAGCCGAGCCCGGAGCGCCTGACCGCCACCTTCATCAACAACCCGAAGACCGGCGTGAAGATCATGGACTGGGAGGTCTGCGCCTCCGGCTATGCCGCCGTGTGGGCCACGGAGAACACGCGCGAGGCGCTCTGGGACGCGATGCAGCGCAAGGAGACCTACGCGACGACCGGCCCGCGCATGATCGTGCGCTTCTTCGGCGGCTGGGACTTCGAGGCGGAGCGACGCGCACGAACCGCATCCCGGCGAGCGTCGGCTACACCAAGGGCGTGCCGATGGGCGGCGACCTGCGCGAGGCGCCCGCGGGCAAGGCGCCGACCTTCCTCGTCGCCGCGCTCAAGGACCCGATCGGCGCGAACCTCGACCGCATCCAGATCGTCAAGGGCTGGCTGGACGCGAAGGGCGAGCTGCACGAGAAGGTCTACGACGTGGTCTGGTCGGGCGACCGCAAGCCCGACGCCAAGACGGCAAGCTGCCGCCCGTGGGCAGCACCGTGGACGTCGCGAACGCGACCTGGACCAACACGATCGGCGCGCCCGAGCTGATCACGGTCTGGAAGGACCCGGACTTCGACCCCGCGCAGCGCGCCTTCTACTACGCCCGCGTGATCGAGATCCCGACGCCGCGCTGGACCGCCTACGACGCGAAGCGCTTCGGCAACAAGCCGCTGCCCGGCACGCGGATGACCATCACCGAGCGCGCCTACACGTCGCCGATCTGGTACACGCCGAACTGAGAGCGCCGGCCGTCGTCTCGGTCGCCGGGCCGGGCCCCAGGCCCGAGCGCCGCCCCTGGGGCCGGTGCTGCTCGAAGCGCGATGCTGCAGGAGCCAGGGGAAGAAGGCTGCACGAGATCTCGCGGTCGCCCGCGACGGACCGCAGGCGTCTGGGAGATCCAGGATGCGCTTGCGGGCGGCGATCAGGTCGGCGGCGGCCTCGCCGAGGCGGCGCATGAGGCTGGCGGGCAGGCCCAGGCGGGGCAGGTCACGTGGCTGAGAAACGCCAGGTAGTCGCGCTGCCAGCGAGCGAAGCGCTTCCCGCCGGACACGCTGCTGTCGGGGGTACCCGCCACGGTGCCAGAGCCGCGAACGGCACCCTCGGAACCTTGGATGAGCGCGAACGGGACCAGGGTCGACGAGTGTGCCGGCGCTGCCCGCATGCGACTCCAGCACCCGGCGACGTCACCGCCGGGACGGGATCCGACCGAGCGACGACGGAGCTCGCCGTCTCTGTGCGGCGGTCGCGGTCGATGGCGCTCGCGTAGGCGGGAAACACCTCCGGCCAGGCCTGCGCCTTGTCCAGGACCACCAGGTCCTTTTCCGCCGGTCAACGTGTCCCATTCCAGATCTAGCCGAAGACGGTCCGGTTCCTGCTCCAGGTCGAAGTACCGTCCGCCGAGAGACTGGGGGCGAGGGTCGTCTTGCCGCACTGCCGGGGCGCTCGCCTGGATCGACCAGCCGGGCCCCCTCCTCGGCGTAGCAGGTGCCCTTCTTGTACTGGATGCTCCCCACGAGCTCCGGGATCACGAAGTCGAGATCGGCGTAGCCCTGACCGTGGCCGTTGGTGGGGAGGTTGACCGGCATTCCGGCCACGGACAGCAGGTCTTGAATCGTGCTCTGCGAGCAGGGCACCATTCAAGACCTGAGCCCAGGCCCCCGGCGGAAGGGTACGGTGCGGCGTGGCCGTGGGGCTCTGCGTGCGGATGCCGATGTGAGTGGTTTGCCGCCGCCGGCGCGTGCGCGTGGCCGTGGGTGGGCCAGCGCGTCAGGGTTCTCATGGTCCCCATCGGCACAGATTCATGGCTACTCCGAGCGGATTCGCTTGACAGGGCCGCGCGCCCGAGGGCCCAGTATCGGCCTTCGTCATGATCGACGCGAACCCCAACCCGCCCCGGCGTCCTCTCGAGCGTCGGCGTACGACTGTCGCTGCGGGTCCTGCTGCTGCTGGGCATCCTGCCCGGGGGGTTCGTGGTCTAAGGCCGACAGGCAACTCGAGGCCAGACGCGAACCCCCGAAGAAGATCTCGGGGGTTTCGCTTTTTGGGCCTCATCGTGGAGGAGCGAGTGCAACGAACGGGAGACAAATTCTTTGGGAATGCCTGGAGCGCGAGGGCGTGACACACGTCTTCGGTTATCCAGGAGGCGCGATTCTGCCCGCTTACGACGCCATCTCAACTACGCGATCCACCACGTGCTCGTGCGCCACGAGCAGGGGGCGACTCACATGGCCGACGGATACGCGCGGGCCAGCGGAAAGGTCGGCGTCGCCGTCGCGACCTCGGGCCCGGGGGCCACGAACCTGGTCACGGGCATCGCGACCGCGATGCTGGACTCCTCGCCGACCGTGTTCATCACCGGCCAGGTGTCCTCCAAGCTCCTCGGCTCGGACGCCTTCCAGGAGACCGACATCACCGGCATCACGCTACCCATCACCAAGCACAACTCGCTCGTGACCGATGCGGACCACGTGGCGCACTCGATCCGCGAGGCCTTCGTGGTCGCGCGCTCCGGCCGGCCCGGGTCCCGTGCTCGTGGACATCACCAAGGACGCCCAGCAGGCCAAGGTCGAGTTCGAGTAGCCGGAGACCGTGCACCTGCCCGGCCTTCGCGATCCCGAGCCACCCGACGAGGAGAGCCTCGCCCGGGCCGTGGAGCTCATCGACAAGGCGGAGCGGCCGCTGATCCTCGCCGGGGCCGGCGTGATGCGGTCCGGGGCCCAGAGGCGCTCGCGCTTCGCGGAGAAGACCGGCACGCCGGTCGCCCTGACCCTCCTCGGCATCGGCGGCTTCCCGCAGAGCCACCCGCTCTGCCTCGGCATGATGGGCATGCACGGGGAGGCCTTCACGAACAGCGCGATCCAGCGCGCCGACCTCCTGCTCGCGTTCGGCATGCGGTTCGACGACCGGGTCACCGGCGACGTCAAGACCTACGCCCTCCACGCGAAGAAGGTCCACGTCGAGATCGACCCTTCCGAGGTGGGCAAGAACGTGAAGGTGGACGTGGCCCTCGTCTCCGACCTGCGGGCCTCCCTCGAGGCCCTCACCCCGATCGTGAAGGCGAGGCGCCCCGAGGAGTGGCTCGCCGAGATCGAGGCGGGGCGACAGGACACCCGCTCGCGCGACATCGTCCACCGGGACGGCAACGGCCGGCTCCTCGCCGCCCACGTCGTGCACGACCTCTGGAAGACGACCGGGCGGCAACTCGATCGTCGTGAGCGACGTCGGCCAGCACCAGATGTGGGAGGCGCAGTACTACAAGCACGACGACCCGCGCTCGCTCATCACCTCGGGC
>CAWFSB010000006.1:0-50050 GCA_963818355.1 uncultured Acidobacteriota bacterium
CGGCGGCGGCGGGCACGGTGAGCGCGATCAGGGCCAGGGCCAGGGCAGGGGCGACCGGGGCGAGCACGCGCCATTCTAGCGGGCACCCGGGGGCCGGGTGCGCTACCATGTCCGGGCGGTGAGGCCACTCGGATGATCGTCGGGCTGAACCGCGCGGTCGAGCACGAGGGACGGCACTTCCACGTGCAGGTCGAGGACCTGGGCGAGCCGCACGCCTGCTTCGAGATCCGTCTCCACGAGGGGGGCGGCATCCTGTGGCGCAAGCAGGTGGACTATCGGGAGGTCCTCGGCCGGGGCCTGCCGAAGGACGAGCAGGACGACGAGGTCCGCGCGAGCATGGAGAAGACCCTCCACACCGTCATCGCGGCGATCGCGCGGGGCAAGCTGCCCTAGGAGACGCCAGTGTTCGAGGTCGCGTACGAGACGACGTTCTGCGCCACCCACGTCCTGCACCAGGACGGACGGCCCATCGAGCCGCAGCACGGCCACGACTGGCGGGTCGAAGTGGTGGCGGCCGGGGAGACGCTCGACCGCCTGGGCGTCGTCGTGGACTTCGAGCACCTGAAGGAAGCGGTGGGGGAGATCTGCCGCCGCTTCCACTACGCCGACATCACGAGCCACCCGGACTTCTCCGGGCAGAGCCCCTCGGCCGAGGCCGTGGCCCGGTACTTCTTCCAGGAGGTCCGGCGTGCCCTGGGGCCCGAGGGCGAGCGGCTCGCGCGCGTTCGGGTCTGGGAAGCCCCGGGCTGCAGCGCGACCTACGGGGAGTGAGCCTCGGCCAGGGATGCTGACCGTCAACGAGGTCTTCTTCTCGATCCAGGGTGAGGGATCCCGCGCCGGGAGACCCTGCGTCTTCGTGCGGCTGACCGGTTGTCCCCTGCGTTGCGTGTGGTGCGACACGGCCTACGCCTTCCACGAGGGGACACGCCGCGACGAGGCGGAGCTCGCCGCGGAGCTGCGGCGCTTCCCCGCGCGGCTCCTCTGCCTGACCGGCGGCGAGCCGCTCGCGCAACCCGCCGCGTTTCCGTTCGTGACGCCGCCTGCTCGACGAGGGCTGGGAGGTCGTGGTCGAGACCTCGGGCCACGTGCCACTGGGCGCGCTCGATCCGCGAGCCGTGGCGATCGTGGACGTCAAGACGCCCGGCTCGGGGGAGAGCGCGCGCGTGGAGTGGGCCAACCTCGACCGGCTGCGCGCCGGCGACGAGGTGAAGTTCGTGATCGACGGCCGCGCCGACTACGAGTGGTCGCGCGACGTCGTGCTCGGCCGAAGGCTCGCCGAGCGGCACACCGTCCTCTTCTCGCCGGTCCACGGCGTCCTCGACCCCGGCACGCTCGGCCGCTGGATCCTGGACGACGGCCTGGGCGTGCGGCTGCAGGTGCAGCTGCACAAGGTCCTCTGGCCCGGCGTCACGAGGGGCGTATGAACGCCCCTTGGCCGTCGTCTGCGTGTCCGGCGGGATGGACTCCGCGGTGACCGCGGCCCTGGCCGCGGCCGAGCACCGCCTCGCCTTTCTCCACGCCAACTACGGCCAGCGGACCGAGGCGAAGGAGCTCGCGAGCTTCCACGCCCTGGCCGACCACTTCGGCGCCGAGCGCCGCCTGGTCGTGGACTTCTCGGACCTGCGCCAGATCGGCGGCAGCAGCCTCACCGACGCGGCCATCCCGGTCCGCGAGGGCGAGCCCGTGGACGGCGTCGTGCCGAGCTCGTACGTGCCCTTCCGCAACGCGCACCTGCTGGCGGCCGCGGTCTCGTGGGGCGAGGTCATCGGGGCGCGGGCGATCTTCGTCGGGGCGGTCTGGGAGGACTCCTCGGGCTACCCGGACTGCCGTCCCGAGTTCTACCGGGCGTTCGAGGAGGCGGTGCGCCTCGGGACCCGGCCGGAGACGTCGCTGCGCATCGTGACGCCGGTCATCTCCATGTCCAAGGCCGAGATCGTCCGGCAGGGGCTCGCCCTGGGCGTCCCGTTCGCGAAGACCTGGTCCTGCTACCAGGCGGAGGAAGCGGCCTGTGGGGTCTGCGAGTCCTGCCGGCTGAGGCTGCGGGGTTTCCGGGAGGCGGGGGCTCCCGACCCCATTTCCTATCGCACCCCCGCGTGAGACACTACAGCGTACCAGTAGGGAGGAACCATCATGAAGCGTGCACTCATCGCCGCCGGCCTGCTCTTCGGCGCCCTTCTCCTCGCCGCCCCGGCCCAGGCCCAGACGGGCACCGTCCGCGGCAAGGTCCTCGACGCGCAGGGCCAGCCGATCCCCGACGCCAAGGTCCTGATCGAGTTCCAGGGCGGGATCACCCGCAAGTTCGAGACCAAGACGAACAAGAAGGGCGAGTACATGCAGGTGGGGATGCAGCCCGGTCCCTACCGCATCACCGCCAGCAAGGACGGCTTCCAGGCGGCCGTCAACGACGTCCGGATCTCGCTCGGCGACCCCACCGCAGGTCCCCGACTTCAAGCTGAACACCATGGCCCAGGCCGCGGAGCAGCCGGGCAGCTCCGCCTCGGAGCTGCGCGCCTCCTTCCAGAAGGCGGTCGAGCTGCAGGCCGCCGGGAAGCTCGACGAGGCGGAGGCCGCGTACAAGGCCATTCTCGAGAAGAGCCCGGACATCCCCGAGGTCTACCAGAACCTCGGCTCCGTCTACGCGCTGAAGAAGGACGTCCCGGCCGCCGAGGCCGCGTTCCTGAAGGGGCTCGAGCTGCGCCCGGACTCCTCCGACATCTCCACCCAGCTCGCGAAGCTCTACCAGGAGAACGGCCAGCCGGAGAAGGCCATGGCGATCATGGAGAAGTCGGCGGGCGCGAACCCGGCCGACGCCAAGGCCCAGTTCAACCGGGGCATCTTCCTCCTGAACTCGTACAAGAACGAGGAGGCGATCGCCGCCTTCGAGGCCGCGCTCAAGGCCGACCCGGCCATGACCGAGGCGTACTACCGCCTGGGCGCGCTCATGGTGGGCCAGGGGAAGATCCCCGAGGCGATCGCAGAACCTCGAGAAGTACCTCAGCCTGAACCCCACCGACGCCCAGAACGTCGGCCACGGCCCAGGGGCTGCTCAAGGCCATGAAGAAGTGATCGCGGACCGCGTGGCCGCCGTCCGGGAGCGGATCGCCCGGGCGGCGGAGCGCGCCGCGCGCCCCCCGGGCGACATCCGACTCGTCGCGATCAGCAAGACACACCCGCCGGAGGCCGTGCGCGAGGCCTTTGCCGCCGGCGTGAGGGACTTCGGCGAGAACCGGGTCCAGGAAGCGGAGCCGAAGATCGCGGCCACCGCCGACCTGCGCGAGTCGGGACTGCGCTGGCACCTGGTCGGGCACCTGCAGTCGAACAAGGCGCGCCGGGCGGCGGCGCTGTTCGAGGTCGTCCAGTCGCTGGACTCCCTCGATCTCGCCTCTCGGCTCGCCCGCTCCGGAGCCGAGGCGGGGCAACCCGTGCGGGCGCTCGTCCAGGTGGACCTCGCCGGCGAGGAGACGAAGTTCGGCCTGCCCGAGGAGGAGCTTCTGCCCGTGCTCGAGGCACTGCGGGGGAAGGAGGGCCTTCGGGTCGAGGGACTGATGGTCCTGCCCCCCTTCTTCGAAGACCCGGAGCGGGCACGGCCCTACTTCCGCCGCCTGCGCTCGCTCCACGACCGGGCGCAGGCGGCGGGGCTTCTCGAGGGGCGCGAGCTCTCGATGGGGATGAGCCACGACTTCGAGGCCGCGGTCGAGGAAGGCGCTACCATCGTCCGGGTGGGTACCGCCATCTTCGGGGAGAGACAGTCCGCGGCCTGAGGCCGCACCGGGAGGGTCTTGGGGGATGTTGCTGCTGGCCAACGTGCTCGCGGGGCTCGGGTGGACGCTCTACTGGTTTCTCCAGCTCTACTCCTGGGTCCTCATCGCCCGGGCCGTGGTCTCCTGGGTGAGCGCCGACCCGCGGAACCCGATCGTGAGCTTCCTCTACGCGGCCACCGAGCCGCCGCTGCGCCTCATACGGCGCCGGCTGCCGACGAGCCTGCGCTACTTCCCGCTCGACATCGCGTTCCTGGTGCTCTTCGGCCTCGTCATCTTCGCGCAGTACGGGATCGTGCAGTCGCTCGTGGACTACGCCATGGTCCTCCGCCGGCAGGCGATCGGCTGAGGGAGAGGAGGGTCGGATGAAGCTCTCGCCCACGGACATCCAGAGGCAGACCTTCGGCCAGCGCTTCCGGGGCCTGGACCCCGACGAGGTCAGGGCCTTCCTGGCCGCGGTGGCCGAGGAGATGGCCGCCCTCCAGCGCGAGAAGGACACGATCGAGCAGCAGCTGCGGCACCTGGAGCTGATCGTCAACGACCACCGCGAGCGCGAGGCCATCCTCAAGAACACGCTGCTCAGCGCGCAGAAGGCGTCGGAGGACATCCGGGAGGCCGCGCGCAAGGAGGCCGAGACGGTCGTCAAGCAGGCGGAGCTGCAGGGCGACCGTCTGCTGGAGCTGGCGCAGAACCGGGCGCACGAGGTGGAGCGGGGCATCCTGGACCTGCGTGGCCACCGCGCGGCCCTGCGCACCGACATCCGCGCCATCGTGACCCGGCTGACCCACCTCCTCGACCTGCAGGAGGAGGCCGAGGTCGAGGACAACCTCCGCTTCCTCAAGCGCCGCGAGGAGGCGAGCGGGCAGTAGGCGTGGCCCTCGACCTGCGGCCGAGCGGCAACGGTCTCACCCTGCGGGTGCGCGTGCAGCCGCGGGCCTCGAAGGACGCGCTCGGCGGGGAGCGCGAGGGCGCCCTCGTCGTGCGGCTGACCGCGCCCCCGGTCGAGGGCGCCGCCAACGAGGCCCTCGCGCGCTTCCTGGGAAGAACGCTCGGCGTCGCCCCCTCCGCCGTGCGCGTGGTGAGCGGGGCCTCGGGGCGCAACAAGGTCGTCAGCGTGGCCGGGCTCGACGCGGCCACCGCGCGGGAGCGCCTCGGGACATGATCGCCGCCGACCTCGCCGTCCGCCGCATCGGGCTCCTCGCGACGCTCGCCGGCCCCGCCCCGCGCACCGGCGCCGCGATGCGCGAGCTCGGCCTCGCGCGCGACGCCGCGATCGCCGTCGCCGGCGGGCGGGTCGCCTGGGTGGGCCCCGACGCCGGCTTCGACGCGGCCGTGACCCTCCGGCCGGGGGCGGAGACGCTGGACGCCGCCGGCGCCGCCGTCGTGCCCGGCCTCGTCGACCCGCACACCCACCTCGCGTTCGCCGGCGACCGGGACGACGAGATCCGTCGGCGCCTGGCCGGGGCGTCGTACCAGGAGATCGCGGCGGAGGGCGGCGGGATCGTGCGCACCGTCGAGGCGACGCGCGCGGCCTCCGTCGGGGAGCTCGCCGACCTCGCCGCCTCGCGCCTCGACGAGATGCTCCTCTGCGGCACCACCACGGCCGAGGTGAAGAGCGGCTACGGGCTCGAGACCGGGGCCGAGATCCGGAGCCTCGAGGCCATTCGCCAGGCCGCCGCGCGCCACCCCGTCACCGTCGTGCCGACGTTCCTCGGGGCGCACGAGGTGCCCCGGGAGCACCGCGGGGACCGGGCCCGCTACGTCGAGATCCTCGTCGAGGAGATGGTCCCCGCGGTCGCCGAGCGTGGCCTCGCCGTGTTCGCCGACGTGTTCTGCGAGAAGGGCGTCTTCACGGTCGAGGAGAGCCGGCGCATCCTGCTCGCCGCGCGAGCCCACGGCATGAAGCTGCGGATCCACGCCGACGAGCTGGCCACGACCGGCGGGGCGGAGCTGGCCGGCGAGCTGCGCGCGCGCTCGGCCGATCACCTCGTCTACGTCTCCCCGGCCGGGATGAAGGCCCTGGCCGAGGCGTCCTGCGTCGCGACACTCCTCCCCACCGCGGCCTTCTACCTGCGCCTCTGTCGCTTCGCCCCCGCGCGCGACCTGATCGCGGCCGGCGCGCCCGTGGCCCTCGCCTCCGACGTGAACCCGGGCGGTGGCCTCTCCCCGTCGCTGCCGTTCGCCATGGCGATCGGCTGCTTCTCGATGGGGATGGCGCTCGAGGAGGCCCTTGACCGCGGTGACGGTGAACGCGGCCTTCTCGCTGGACCTGCACCACGACGTGGGCTCGATCGAAGCCCGGCAAGCGGGCCGACCTGGTGCTGCTGCGCTCGGCGCGGCTGCTCGACCTCGTGCGGGTGGGCGTCCCGGCGATCCGGGCCGTGGTCAAGGACGGGCGAGTGGTCGTCCGCGACGGGCGGCTCGTGGGGACGCCGACGGCGTGACGCCGGGGCCGGCGCGCCGCGTCCGCGCCCTCTCGATCCACGCAGCCTATCGTTGCCGCCACTCCGGCGCCTGCTGCACCTCGGGCTGGGCCATCCCCGTCGAGCCGGAGACCGAGCAGCGTCTGCGGGCGGCGCTGCGATCCGGCTCGCTCCGCACGGCCGAGCCGGACGAGATCCCTCCCTTCCACGGCGTGGCGGGGCTGGCGCAGGGGGCAAGGGTCATTCTGCGCACGGACGGAGTGGGACGCTGCGTCTTCCTGGATCCGCGCCCATCGCCGGTGGGACTCTGCACCGTCCACCGCGACCTCGGCGAGGACGGCTCTGCCGTCGGCCTGCCGCCATTTCCCCCGCGTCGTCACTCTGACGCCGCTCGGCGTCTCGGTGACGCTGTCGCACTACTGCCCGACCGCGGCGGGAATGCTCTTCCCCTGTCAGTCCGAGGAGCTCGGCTCGCCGGGCGACGAGGAATCCGCCGGTCCCCGTGGCTCAGGCGATCCCGCTCTGCGCATCGTCGAGGATCCGCCAGCGTTCCCGGCAGATTGGCCCTGGGAGGGCCTCGACGCGCGCGACGCCCTGCCGCCGCTGCTGCGGCCCGGCGTGCTCATGGACTGGCCGAGCCTCGAGCGCTGGGAGCGCTTCGCCGTCTCGGTGCTCGGCCGAGGATGGCCGGAGTCCCGAGACGGCGCTCGAGATCCTGGCGATGGCCGCTGAGGACGCACGCCGCTGGACGCCGGAGCGATGGCCCTTCGGCCCGTTCTTCGACAGCGTCCTCGGCGTGTCACCCCGAGGACCCGCGCCCGTCCTGTCATTCCGAGGAGCTCCGTCCGCCCTGTCATTCCGAGGAGCCTCGGTCGCGCCGGGCGACGAGGAATCCGCCGGCGACGAGATGACATCGGCGTGGCAGCTCGCGGCCGACAGCGTTCCGCACGGTGCCCTGCGTCCCGTCCTCGCCCGCGGGCCTCGGCGAGGCCGACGAGCGTTGGGTGGCTTCGGCGTGGCCGGCGCTCTCCCTGCCGATCCGTCGCTGGCTCGCAGCGAAGGCGTTCGCGAGCTGGCTCGCACTGCAGGGCGAGGGCCTGCGCACGGCCGTCCTCGGCCTGCGCGTCGCCCTCGGCGTCCTTCGGGCCGAGGCAACGCGCGGCTGCGCCGAAGCCGGCCGCGCTCTCGACCCCGAGCTCCTGAAGGAGGCCATCCGCCGCGCCGACCTCCTCCTCGTCCACCTCGCCGACCCCGAGGCCCTCGCGCGGCGGCTGAGCCGATGCGAGGCGCAAGCCCCTTGACGCTTGCGTGTTGGTCATATAAGCTGACCAAGAAGGAAGACAGACCGTGTCTCAGTTCAACGTCGCGGAAGCCAAGGCCCGGTTCTCCGAGCTCGTGCAGAAGGCGGTGTCCGGCGAGGAGGTCGTGATCGCCAGGGACAACCGGCCGCTCCTGCGCCTCGTTCCGCTCGCCGGCCCGGGCGGTCGGCGCGAGCCGGGCTCCGCGAAGGGCAGGGTCTGGATGGCCCCGGACTTCGATCGGACGCCGGAGGACTTCGAGGACTACGTCGGGTGAAGCTGCTCCTCGACACCCACGCCTTCCTCTGGTGGGTCGGGGCGACCCGAGGGCTGTCCCGGAAGGCGCGGTCCGCGATCGGGAGCGGCCGCAACGAGTGCCTGGTGAGCATCGCGACGGCCTGGGAGATCGCGATCAAGGTCAGCCTGGGCAGCCTGCGGATCGAGGGTGCCCTCGACCGCTTCCTGCCCGAGCAGATCGCCGCGAACGGCTTCCGGCCCTTGCCCATCGACCTCAAGCACGCGGCCCGGGTGGCCAGCCTGCCGTTCCATCACCGCGACCCGTTCGACCGCCTGCTCGCCGCCCAGGCCCTCGAGGAAGAGCTCGCCATCGTCACGGCGGATCCCGTCTTCGTGAAGTACGGCGTTCGTCGGGTGTGGTGATCCCTCCGCCATGAGCATCCTCGTCGTCGAGAACCTCGTGAAGACGTACCCCGGCAGCCGGAAGACGCCCCCGGTCGAGGCGGTTCGCGGCGTGTCCTTCACGGTCGAGCGCGGCGAGTTCTTCGGTCTCCTGGGACCGAACGGCGCGGGCAAGAGCACGACGATCGGCTGCATCAGCTCGCTGGTGAGGCCCACCTCCGGGCGGATCCTCGTGGACGGGGTGGACGTCGCGCGAGCGCCGCAGGAGGCGAAGCGCCGGATCGCGGTCGTGCCGCAGGCCCGCAACCTCGACCGCGACCTCTCCGTCCGGGAGGTGCTGACCTACCACGGCCGGTACTTCGGCCTCGCCGGCCGCCGAGCGCGAGGCGCGGGCCGACCGGCTGCTCGCGGAGCTGCAGATCGCGGACAAGGCGGGCGCGAAGCCGCTCACGCTCTCGGGGGACAGCAGCAGCGCGTGATGATCGCGCGGGCCCTGATGCACGACCCGAAGGTGGTGCTTCTCGACGAGCCCACGACCGGCCTCGACCCGCAGGCCCGGCGTCTCCTCTGGGAGGCGCTGCGCGGGCTGCACGAGCGGGGCACGACGTTCATCCTGACCACCCACTACATGGACGAGGCGGATCGGCTGTGCCAGCGGCTCGCCATCGTGGACCACGGGAAGATCCTCACCCTCGACACCCCGGCCGCGCTCAAGAAGTCGCTGCCGGGCGCCCAGGTGCTGGACCTCTGGATGCGCGCCCCGCGGCCGCTCGCGCCGCGCCTGCGCGAGGTGCCGGGTGTCCTGAACCTCGAGCCGGTCGAGGCGGGCGGCGAGGACGGGGTCGAGCGGCTGCGCCTGTTCGTGGACCCCGCCGACGGCCTCCTCGACCGCGTGCTCCACGCCGTGCGCGACGGCGGGGCCGACCTGCACCACGTCAACCTCGCCCAGCCGAGCCTCGAGGACGTCTACATCCACCTCACCGGGCGGGGGCTCCGCGAATGACCGCCTTCCTGGCCCTGCTGCGCCGCGACCTCGTGGTGGCTTCCCGCAACCTGACCCTGCTGATCGTCTCCGCCCTCACCCAGCCGATCCTGGTGATCCTCGTCTTCGGCAACATCCTGCCGCGCCTCGGCCTCGTCGCGCCGGACATGGGGACGGTGATGGTGCCGGGCCTCATGGCCATCGCCATCCTGATGACCGGCGTCCAGGGCGTCCTCATCCCCCTCGTCCAGGACCTCTCGGGCAGCCGCGAGGTGGACGAGCGGCTGCTCGCCCCGATGAGCGTCTTCGGGGTGTCGGCGGGGCGCATCGTGGCCGGGGCCATCAATGCGGCGGCCGCGGGGCTGGTCGCGGGCCCCGCCATGATCGTGCTGATGCACGGCGCCGGATTCGGGGACGTGGGCCCGCGGTGGCTCCTGCTCCTCCCGCTCGTCGCCCTGTGCGGCCTGCTGTCCGCGGCCTTCGGCCTCACCCTGGGCACCAAGGTGCAGCCCCGCTTCTCCGGGCTGCTCTTCGCGGTGGTGCTCGGACCGATGATGCTCTTCGGCTGCGCGTACTACCCCTGGGCTCGCCTCTCGGCCATCGGCCCGCTCCGGTACGTCTTCCTCCTCAACCCGCTGACCTTCATGAGCGAGGCCATGCGCCTCGCGGTGACGCCCGAGACGCCGCACATGCCGGTGCCGCTGCTCCTGGCCGGCCTGCTCGGCTACCTCGCCTTCTTCACCGTCGTCGGCGCCCGCTCCTTCGAGAAGCGGACGATCCTCTGATCCCGGCTTGAAGCCGCGCGCCGGGCGGCGTACAACCTTTCTCGCCGCGCACGGGCGGGGAGGCGGAGCATGTCGAAGCCGATGTCGCCGGGTCGGAAGGGGATTCGCCGCGTGGGGATCAGCACCGGGGGCGGCGACGCGCCCGGGCTCAATGCCGTCATCCGCGCCGTGGTCCTGGCCGCGCACAACCAGGGCTGGGAGGTGGTCGGCATCCGCGACGGCTACAACGGGATCTTCCTGCCCGACCAGTACGCCGACGGGGGGCTCATCCCGCTGACCCCCGAGCGCGGTTCGCGGCATCACCCACCTCGGGGGGACGATCATCGGCACCACGAACGCCGGGAATCCCGCTCAAGTTCCCGGTGAAGCAGCCGGACGGCACCGTGGCCGAGGTGGACCGCACGGACGAGCTGGTGAAGGCCCTCGACGCGAACGGCATCGACGCCCTGGTCGCGGTGGGCGGCGACGGCTCGCTCACGATCGCCAACGCCCTGGCGAAGAAGGGCGTGCGCGTCGTCGGGGTGCCCGAAGACGATCGACAACGACCTCAACCGCACGGTGGTCACGTTCGGCTTCGACACCGCGGTGTCCTTCGCCACCGAGTGCATCGACCGCCTGCACACGACGGCGGCCTCGCACCGGCGGGTGATGGTGGTCGAGGTGATGGGCCGCTACGCGGGCTGGATCGCGCTCAACGCCGGCGTCTCCGCCACCGCCGACGTCATCCTCATCCCGGAGATCCCCTACGACCTCGAGACGATCGCCGAGAAGATCCGGGAGCGCTACGCCCGCGGGCGCTCCTTCGCGATGGTCGTGGTGGCCGAGGGCGCGCGGCCGAAGGGCGGCGGCTACGCGGTCGTCGAGAAGAAGGCCGGCTCGGCGGAGCGGCTCGGCGGGGTGGGGGAGCGGGTGGCGGCGGAGATCGGCCAGGCCACCGGCCGCGACACGCGGGTCGTCGTGCTCGGGCACCTGCTGCGCGGCGGCTCGCCGACCACGTTCGACCGGCTGATCGCCCTGCGCTTCGGCGCGGCGGCGGTGCGCGCGCTCGCCGCGGGCAAGACGGGCGTCATGGTGGCCCTCGACCCGCCGACGGTCCGCTACGTGCCGCTCGCCGAGGCGCTGCGAGCGGATGAAGGTGGTGCCGCTCGACTGCGACACGGTCGAGACCGCGCGCGAGCTCGGCATCTGCCTCGGGGACGAAGGCGCGTGAGCGTCCTCGAGTCCCGCGTCGACGTCCCGGCTCGCGCGGAGTTCGGCGAGAACAAGGCGCGCATGGACGGCCTCGTGGCGGAGCTGCGCGAGCGGCTGGCCGCGGCGCGGGCCGGTGGCGGCGAGGAGGCGACGAAGCGCCACCGCGAGCAGGGCAAGCTCCTCGTCCGCGACCGGGTCGAGAGGCTCCTCGACCCCGGCACGCCCTTCCTCGAGATCGGGGCGCTCGCCGGGTTCGGGATGCACGAGGGCCAGGCGCCCTCGGCCGGCCTCGTCTGCGGGATCGGGCGCGTGCGCGGCCGCGAGGTCGTGGTCGTCGCCAACGACGCCACGGTGAAGGGCGGCACGTACTTCCCGATCACGGTGAAGAAGCACCTGCGCGCCCAGGAGATCGCCCTCGAGAACCGCCTGCCCTGCGTCTACCTCGTGGACTCGGGCGGCGCGTTCCTGCCGCTCCAGGCCGAGGTCTTCCCCGACCGCGACCACTTCGGGCGGATCTTCTACAACCAGGCGCGGATGAGCGCCCTCGGCCTCGCGCAGGTGAGCGTCGTCCTCGGCTCCTGCACCGCCGGCGGGGCCTACGTGCCGGCGATGAGCGACGAGACCGTGATCGTGAAGGGCCAGGGCACGATCTTCCTCGGCGGCCCGCCGCTCGTGAAGGCGGCCACCGGCGAGGAGGTCACGGCCGAGGAGCTCGGGGGCGCCGACGTCCACGCGCGCCTCTCCGGCGTCGCCGACCACTACGCGCTCGACGAGAACGACGCCCTCGCCCGTGCCCGCGACATCGTGGGGACGCTCACCTCCCGCAAGGAGACGCCGTGGGAGGTCGAGGAGCCGGAGGACCCGCCTCTACGACCCGCAGGAGCTGGGCGGGGTCGTGCCCACGAGCCCGCGGCGCGCCTACGACGTGCGCGAGGTGATCGCGCGGGTGGTGGACGGCAGCCGCTTCTCCGAGTGGAAGGCCCTCTACGGGACGACGCTGGTCACGGGCTTCGCCCGCATCATGGGCTACCCGGTCGGCATCCTGGCCAACAACGGCGTCCTCTTCTCCGAGAGCGCGCTCAAGGCCACGCACTTCATCGCGATGTGCTGCGCAGCGGCGGATCGCCGCTCGTCTTCCTCCAGAACATCACCGGCTTCATCGTCGGCAAGGAGTACGAGCAGACGCGGGATCGCCAAGGACGGGGCGAAGATGGTCCACGCGGTGGCCAACGCCGCGGTGCCGAAGTTCACGGTGGTCATCGGCGGCAGCTTCGGCGCCGGCAACTACGGCATGTGCGGGCGCGCCTACCAGCCGCGCCAGCTCTGGATGTGGCCGAACGCGCGGATCAGCGTGATGGGCGGCGAGCAGGCGGCGTCGGTCCTCACCCAGGTGAAGCAGGAGCAGCGGCGCGCGCCAGGGCAAGCCATGACCGCGGAGGAGGTCGAGGCGCTACGCGCGCCCATCCTCGCCAAGTACGAGGAGGAGGGCAGCCCCTACTACTCGACCGCGCGGCTCTGGGACGACGGCATCATCGACCCCGCCGACACGCGGACCGTCCTCGCCCTCGGGATCTCGGCCGCCCTCAACGCGCCGATCCCGGAGACCCGCTTCGGCGTGTTCCGATTTTGACCCCCCCCGTACCGGGTCCTTCGGCACCGCGACTTCCGGCTCCTCTGGCTGTCGCAGCTCGTCTCGCTGACGGGCTCGCAGATGCAGACGGTGGCCCTGCACTGGCACGTCTACCTTCAACATGATCTTCTTCATGGGCGGCCCGCAGCTGGGCGAGCTCGAGGCGGGCCTCGTGGCGTCGCTCTTCGCCTCGGCCGCAGTCGGCGCGACGGTCGCCGTGGTCTCGGGCGGGATCGGGACCGTGCTCCTCGCCGCGGGCGTGGCGGCGGCGGCGCCCGTGGTGCGCGAGTACGTGCAGCCGACGGCGCCGCCCGCGGCCTGACGGGATCCAAGCGAAATCCAATCGCCGGCTCTGCATACCGTCAGGCCTACGCTTCGCGGCGACGCGAGGAGCCCTCGCTCCCGTGACTCATCAGGAGGAGACCCGTGAAGATCACGCGAATGCCTCACCGTTGCCATTCTCGTGCTCGCATGCACTTCCTGCTCGGGGCCGCGACGCTCTCGGCGGCCGACGAACGATGTTCCTTGTCGCCGGCCGGCACTTGGACGGTCAAAGTGGAGTTCAACTTCATCGCCGATCCGTCGAAACCAGACGAGACCGTGAAGTTCTACCTGCAGTACCTGCAGAACTTCACAGCCGACGGCCGGACCACGTCGCTCTTGGCGACGGGCGAAGGCCACCCCAACGTCGGCGACACCCGAGTGGGCTGCATGGGTGACTGGAAGCCTCGCGGGCATCGGGGCGAGTTCGACCTGGTGATGCGCTGTCTCTACAACCAGGCGTGGGATGGGATGTACGGGGAGATCCGGGGTACGGGCCGGGTCCTCGCCAACGGCAAGCTCTGGGGGAAGTTCACCTACATCGACTACAACGGCGACGGGTCCGTCTTCTGGGACGAGGGCGCTGGCGTGATGCTCGGAACCCGGATCCAGTGACGCCGAGGGCTTGAACGCGGCCGCGTGGACCCGTTGGGCTGGGCCCGCGCGGCCGCCTGCCAGCGTGGCATACTGCCCGCCTTGGCCCACCTCGTTCTCGTCATCACCCTGCTCATCTGGTCGTTCTCGTTCCTGGCCGCGGCGCGCCTGCGCCAGGACCTCGGGCTCGTGGACGCCCTGGCCGCTCGCTTCCTGCCGGTGCTGCTCGGCGCGGGGCTGTTGCTCCTCTGGCGCCGGCCGCTGCGGCTGCCGCGCGCCGCCTGGTGGCGGATCGCGGCGATGGGCCTTCTCGGGGTGCCGGTCTACAACCTGGCCTTCCTGCACGGCCTCAAGACCGTCCCCACCGGCACCGCCGCCCTGATCATCGCCCTCAACCCCGTCTTCACCACGGTTCTCGCGCGGATCGTGCTCAAGGAGCCCTTCGGGCTGCGTCGCTCGCTCGGCCTCGCGCTGTCGCTCGCCGGTGTCTTCGTCGTCATCCGCTACGGGACCGACAAGCCGGTGGACTGGCCCTACCTCTCGAGCGCGCTCGTCCTGTCGCTCGCCCCCCTCGGCTGGGCCTTCTACACGGTGATCGGCCGTCGCCTGCCGGCGGCGGCCGACGCCCTCGACACCACGTACGCGCTCCTCTTCGTCGGCAGCCTGCCGCTCCTCGTCCTCGCGACGCCTTCGCTCGGCCGCAACCTCCTCGCCCACCCCGGCGCCCTGTGGTCCGCCCTCTACCTGGCCGTGCCGTGCACGCTCGTCGCCTACGCCGGCTGGATCTGGGCGCTCAAGCGCCTGCCCGCGGGAGAGGTGGCCGCCTTCGTCTTCCTGAACCCGCCGCTCGCGAACCTCTGGGCGTGGCTCTTCGAAGGGGCGAGGCTGAAGCCCCCGTTCCTGCTCGGCGCGGGCGTCCTGCTGGCCGGCGTCGCGGTCATCGTCCTGCCGATGCCGCGGCTCGGCCGCGCGCGCCCCTCGGAGGCCTCCGCATGAGAAGCACGGCTGTCGTCGCTCTCCTCGCCACGTCGCTCGCCCTCGCCTCGCCGGCCAGGGGCCAGGACTACGACCTCGTGATCCGGAACGGGCGCGTGGTGGACGGCACCGGCGCGCCCTGGAGGCGGGCGGACGTGGCCGTCCGGGGGGACACGATCGTGGCGGTCGCTCCGGGGATCACGGCGGCGGCGCGGCGGACGATCGACGCGGCCGGCCGCGTCGTGGCCCCGGGCTTCATCGACATCCACACCCACGCGCGGCGCGGGATCTTCGAGGTGCCGACGGCCGAGAACTACGTCCGGCAGGGCGTGACGACGCTGGTCGAGGGCCAGGACGGCTCGTCGCCGCTGCCGCTCGGCGCCTTCCTCGCGAAGGTGACCGCCCTGCGGCCGGCGGTCAACTTCGCGAGCCTGGTCGGGCACGGCTCGGTGCGCGAGGCGGTGATGGGCCGAGCGGACCGCGCGCCGTCGGCGGCGGAGCTCGCCCGGATGCAGGACCTCGTCCGCGAGGCGATGCGGGAGGGCGCGTTCGGCCTCAGCACCGGGCTCTTCTACGTCCCCGGGACGTTCGCGCCGGACGGACGAGGTGGTCGCCCTGGCCCGGGTGGCGGGGGAGATGGGCGGGATCCACGTCTCGCACATGCGGGACGAGGCGGGGGGCGTCGTGGCGAGCGTGCGCGAGACGATCGCGATCGGCGAGGAGGGGCGGCTCCCGACCCAGGTCACGCACCACAAGATGATCGGCCGCGCGGCCTGGGGCCAGAGTGCCGAGACCCTGCGCCTCGTGGAGGAGGCCCGCCGCCGCGGCGTCGACGTCACGATCGACCAGTATCCCTACACGGCCTCGAGCACCGCGCTGTCCGCGGCCCTCTTCCCGGCCTGGGCGCTCGAGGGCGGGACGGAGGCGGTGAAGAAGCGGATCGCGAGCCCGGCCGAGCGCGCCCGCATCCGCGAGACCGTGGTGGAGAAGATCCGGAACGAGCGGGGCGGCGGCGACGCGCGCAACATCGGGATCGCGGCCTGCGGCTTCGACCCGTCGCTCGAGGGCAAGAGCCTCGCCCGGATCGCGACCGAGCGCGGGCTCGCTCCCACGGTCGAGAACGCGGCCGACCTCGCGATCGAGATCGTCGAGAGGGGCGGGGCCTCGGGGATCTTCCACGCGATCTCCGAAGAGGACGTCGCGCGGATCCTCGTGTCGCCCTTCACGATGGTGGCGTCGGACGGCGAGGTCCCGGTGTTCGGGAAGGGCGCGCCGCACCCGCGCAGCTACGGCACCTTCGCCCGGGTCCTCGCCGTCTACGTGCGCGAGAAGAGGCTGCTGACCCTCGAGGAGGCGGTGCGGAAGATGACGTCCTTCCCCGCGGCCCGCCTGGGCCTCGGGGACCGCGGCCTCGTGCGGCCCGGGATGAAGGCCGACCTCGTCGTCCTCGACCCCGAGACGGTCCGCGATCGCGCGACCTTCGACGAGCCGCACCGGTACGCGGAGGGAGTCAGCCTGGTGCTGGTGAACGGCCAGGTGGTGCTGGACGAGGGGGGAATGACCCGGGCGCGCCCCGGCCGCGTCCTCCTCGGCCCGGCCGTCGCGCGCGCGTCACGCTGACGCCGCGCCGGCCGTGGCATACTGGCGCGCATGCCGTCCTCCCGCGTGGCGCTCACGCTCGACGGGCCGGTGGCCCACGTCGTCCTCGATCGGCCCGAGGCACGCAACGCCTTCGACGCGGCGATGGTGCGCGAGCTGCACGACGCGGTCGGGGCGGCCTCCGTGCGCGACGACATCCGCGTCATCGTCCTCGCGGGCCGTGGCCCCGTCTTCTGTGCCGGCGCCGACGTCGAGTGGATGAAGGCGGTCGCCGGCTTCACGCGCGAGGAGAGCCTGGCCGACGCTCGGCGCCTCTTCGAGCTCTTCGAGACGATCGACGGGTCGCCAAAGGCCGTGGTGGCCTGCGTGCAGGGCGCGGCGCTCGGCGGCGGGGCGGGCCTCGCCGCGGTGGCCGACGTCGTGGTGGCCGAGGAAGGGGCCCAGTTCGGCTTCACCGAGGTGCGGCTCGGCCTCGTCCCGGCCGTGATCTCACCCTACGTCGTCCGGAAGATCGGGGCCTCCGCCGCGCGCGAGCTCTTCCTGACCGGCGAACGCTTCGACGCGGCGCGGGCGGCCGCGATCGGCCTCGTCCACCGGGTGGTCCGGCTCGACGAGCTCGACGCCGCGGTGGACGCCCGCGTCCGCGAGCTGCTGCAGGCCGCGCCGGGGGCGGTGGCGGCGGCGAAGGACCTGGTGCGGAGCGTTCACGGCCGTTCCGCGCAGAGCGTGCGGGAGCTCGTGTGCGAGACGATCGCCGAGCGGCGCGCCTCGGCCGAGGGCCAGGAGGGCCTCCAGGCCTTCCTCGAGAAGCGCAAGCCCGGCTGGGTGGGGGTCAGGCCTTCGACGACGGGTCGAAGAGCTTCTCGAACTCCGGCTCGCCGTGGAGGCAGGCGAGGTCGGGGTCGCGGCGGGTCCACTCCAGGTTCTGGTAGCCCGCCACCTTCGCGCGCTTCAGCATGTCGATGGCCTCGGGCTTCTTCCCCATGACCCCGTACGTGCAGGCCGCGTTGTAGAGGATGTTGGAGTCGTTGGGCCGCAGGTCGACCGCTCTCATCAGCTCGCGGTCCGCTTCGGCGGCCCGCCCGGAGACGGCGTAGTCGGCCGCGAGGAGGACCCGCGCGCGGACGTCCTCCGGCACGTCCTTGAGCTGCTGCTCCAGGACGGCGATCTCGCGCTGCCGCAGCCGCTCCGCGTCCTCGCGCCGGCCGAGGCCCTCGAAGACGTTGATGTAGGCCACGTACAGGTTGTAGTCGTCGCCGTTGACGGCCAGCGCGTGGTCGACCGACTCGATCGCCTCCGCCCAGCGGTCGGACTCGAAGAGCGACCGGGCCAGGATGTTGTAGGCGCCGTCGCAGTCGCGCTTCATCTCGATCGCCCGGCGCACGTCGCGGACCGCCTCGTCGTAGCGCTTCTGGGCGTAGAGGATGCGGGCGCGCCCCACGAGCGCCTCGGGCAGGCTCGGGTCGAGGGCGAGGGCGCGCTCGCAGGAGGCGCGGCCGCGGTCGAGCCAGCGCTCGTCCTTCTCGTGCCACTCGTAGACGACCCCGCAGGCGTTCGCGATCCCGGCGTGGGCGAGGGCGAAGCCGGGGTCGAGCAGGATCGCGTGCTCGAACATCTGCAGCGCGAGGTCGAGGTCGGATCGCGTCATGCGGCGGGAGTAGGCGCGGCCCTTCAGGTAGTGGTCGTAGGCGCGCGGGTCGCCGGTGGGCTTGGCGGCCAGCAGCTTCTCCTCCTGCGGGGTGAGGGTGATCCGCAGGGCCTGGGTGATGTTCCGCGCGATCTCGTCCTGCACCTCGAAGACGTCGGAGAGCTCGCGGTCGTAGCGCTCGGCCCACACCGAGGTGCCGGTGCGCGCCTCCACGAGCTGGGCCGTGATGCGGAGCCGGTTGCCGGCGCGGCGCAGGGAGCCGCCGAGGACGAACTGCGCGTTGAGCTGCTGGCCCACCTGCGGCCCGGTCACCGACTGGTCGCGGAACGTCACCACCGCGGCGCGCGGGAAGACCCGGAGCTCCCGGACCTTGGACAGCTCGGTGATGACGTCCTCCGTCATGCCGTCGCGGAAGTACTCGTCTTCCTTCGCGCCGCTGAGGTTCTCGAAGTAGAGGACGGCCACCGACTTCTCGCGCGGTCCCGCGGGGGCCACCCGGCCCGAGTCCATCTCGCGCTTGAGGCGCTGGAGGTCGGCCCGCAGCTCGGTTGCGGACTGGTAGCGCAGCCGGCGGTCCTTCTCCAGCAGCTTGCCGACGATCTGGACGAGCCCTTCCGGGAGGTTCCGGTTGAGGTCCGACAGCGAGGGCGGCGTCCGGTTGAGGATCGCCTCGAAGACGGTGGCGGTGGTGCCGCCGGCGAAGGCCGGGTGGCCGGTGGCCATCTCGTAGAGCACCACCCCGAAGGAGAAGAGGTCGGTGCGGGCGTCCACTTCCTCGCCCCGCGCCTGCTCGGGGGACATGTAGGCCACCGTCCCCAGGGTCGAGCCGGTGCTCGTCGCGAACTGGTCGGTGGGCATCGCGGAGCTGAGCGGCGCCTCGCCGATGCGGCGGCTCTCGAGCAGCTTCGCGAGGCCGAAGTCCAGGATCTTGGCCTGCCCGCGCTCGGTGATGAAGATGTTGGCGGGCTTGATGTCCCGGTGGGCGATCCCCTTGCGGTGCGCGGCCTCGAGGGCGTCCGCCACGTGGATGCCGAGCTCCACGACCTCGTCGATCGGCAGCGGCCTTTCCGGCGAGCCGGCTCTTGAGCGTCTGCCCCTCGAGCAGCTCCATCGCGATGAAGGGCCGGCCCTGGTCCTCGGCCGCGTCGTGGATCGTGCAGATGTGGGGGTGGTTGAGCTGGGAGGCGGCCTTCGCCTCGCGCTTGAAGCGCTCGATGGCCTGGCCGTCCCGGGCCAGCTCGTCCGGCAGGAACTTGAGCGCCACCGAGCGGCCCAGGCGCGTGTCCTCGGCCTTGTAGACGACGCCCATGCCGCCGCCGCCGATTTTCTCGAGGATCCGGTAGTGGGAGAAGGTTTCGCCGATCATGCTCTGTTCATTGGGAGTCAGACCGGGCATGTTATGCGCCAGGCCAGGGGGCGTCAAACGCCCTGCCTCCCTCCGCCGATTCTCGTCGTCCGCTTACTCGTTTCGTAAGGACGGCCGGCCCCCTCGGCCCGCATCTCGTTGAAGGGCCGGGAGCGCACACGTCTCGAGAGCCGGGCACGCCTCCTGCAGTTGAAGATCCAAATTCGTTTCATTGAGCATGAGGGGGTGTCCCATGAAGAGCAAGAGCATTCTCGCGTCGGTCGCCGTGGCGGCCGCGCTCATCGCCGCGGTCGGCACGACGGCCGCGAGCCACGAAGGCGACCAGGACGGCCGAAAGAGCCGCCGGCTGAAGGCGGACCTGAAGGGCTTTGGCGAGGTGCCGGCCGTCTCGACCGCGGCCCGCGGGTCGTTCCGTGCCGTCCTGTCGGAGGACGAGAGCGAGATCAGGTACCGCCTGGACTACGTCGGCCTGCAGGGGGAGGTGCGCCAGGCGCACATCCACGTGGGCGACCATCACACGACGGGCGGGATCTCGGTGTGGCTCTGCGGAACGGCCACCCTTCCCGGCCCGGCCGGCACGCCGACCTGTGTCAGCCCGGGGGGCGACGGGCCGGAAGCGGAGGGCACCCTCACCGCCGCCCACGTCGTCGGCCCGGCCGCGCAGCTGGTCGCGGCCGGGGAGTTCGCCGAGCTGGTCCGGGCCATCAAAGCCGGCGTCACCTACGTCAACGTCCACACCACCGCGGTCCCGAGCGGCGAGATCCGGGGCCAGATCCGGGTCGACTGACGGTTTCAGCCACGAGGGGCGGGGGCTTTGCTCCCGCCCCCGCCGGCTTCTTCCAGGAAGTACACCTGCCACGCGTCCCGCGCGCTCTCGCGGAGCACGGGCTTGAGGGCGAGCAGGCCTGTCCGTCCGATCGACTTCTCCAGGTAGCGCAGCTCGAGGAGGTTGGCGCGGACGTCGTCGCCCACCGGCGCCTCGAGCCCGGCCTCCCGCGCGAGCAGGAGGCCCTTCGCGCGGATGGCGAGCTCGGCCTGGATGCGCAGCAGGCAGAGCATGTCCGCCACCGCTTCGCCGGGGAAGCGCGCCTTCAGCGAGCGCAGGTACTCGCCCAGCCGCGTCCCGAGCGCGTGCCCGGACGCGATCGACTCGAACAGCTCGAGGTCGCTGTCGAGCCCGACCCCCAGCCACTCCCGCGTGGCCCGCTCGCTGCGCTCGAAGACGGCGACGACCAGGAGGGGCAGGCCGACGAGGATGACGCCCGCGGCGAGGAGAGGCGACACCAGGAAGTGGTTGTAGAGCGAGTGGGCGCAGGCGGCGGCGAGGAGCCCGGGGACGAGGGCGAGGGTCGGCCGCCCGGGATGACGGTCCACCAGCATCTTCGCGAGTAGGGCGAACACCGCGGTGGTGGCCCCGTGGAGAATCGCGGTGCCGAAGCCGCGGGCGAGCCACAGGAGCACGCGCGGCTCGGCCAGGGCACGCAGGTACTCGACGTTCTCCACGAGGGCGAAGCCCGCGCCCACCGCGAAGCCGAGGATGGCGGCGTCCACGAGGAAGCCCACCCGGCCCCTCCGGAGCAGCAGGACGATCCACAGCGCCTTCAGCACCTCCTCCACCAGCGGGGCCACGTAGCGCGAGTACGCGTGGGCCGAAAGGCCGGTCGCGTCGAGGAGCCAGCCGTTCGCCTGCGTCCCGGCCAGCGCGGCCAGGGCCCCGGCCAGCAAGGCGACCAGCACCGAGCGCAGCGAGACGAGCTTGAAGCTGTCGAGGAAGACGAGGAGCCCCAGGAAGAGCAGCACCGGCAGCAGCGCGACCGCGACGTTGACCGGGGCCACCGCTACCTCTCCCGCCGGCCGAGCTTGCGCCCCGCGGGGACCTCCGCCGGCACGAGGTGGGCCAGGGCCTGCAGGAGGTTGGCGAGCGCCAGGTTCCAGTACTCGGTGCTTCCCCAGTCCATCCGCATGCCGTCGTCGACGAAGGCCTCGTCGTCCGCGTTCCCGCGCGGGCCGACCATGATCCCCCCGGGCCGCGCCCCGACGAAGGAGCTGTGGGGCACGGGGTGGCCGAAGCCGACCCCGGTCACCAGGCTGGCCCCGTACGGGTTCGCGCCGAGGAGCCAGTGGACCTGGTCGAGGGCGGCCTCGCGCCACTCGCGGCGGCCGAGGAGGGCGCCCCCCGCGGCGAGCGCGTGGGCCCAGCTCGTCCAGTGGCCGGCGAGGCCGTGGTTGATCTTCGTCTCGGAGTCGTCCGGCATGAAGAAGCGGTACGAGAGCCCGGCGCGCCACGGCCGGTAGCGGTCGCGGGTCCGCGGCGGCTCGCGGAAGAGGCCGTAGGGCACGATCCCGAACGGCCCCTCGGCGCGCAGCGGCTCCACGTAGTCGCGGTAGCACGCCTCCAGCATCGTCCGCGCGCGCGTCGGCGAGCGGGAGCGAGGGGTGGCGCTCGGCGAAGGCGACGAGGGCGAGGAGCGGCTGAGCCGAGTGGAGGATCCCGCGGTGGGGTTGCTCGCTTCTCCTCGTCCATGAAGAAGAAGCCGGTCGAACGGGTCGAACAGCGTGCCGAGCTCCTCGAGCGCCGACGCGGCCTCGCCCGCGGGCACGAGACCCGCCGCCTCGAGCTCGAGCGCGGCGAGGACGCGCCAGGACCTCACCGAGGCCCAGCCGTGGAAGGAGTCGGCCGCCCGGCCGCGCACGAAGGCCCAGGTCCGGTCGCGCCGCCTCGCGGCAACGCGCGGCGAGGGCGCGGTCCGAGCCCTCGAGCGACGCCCGCGGCGTGCAGCAGGACGCTCACCAGCGTGTACTGCACGATGGGGTTGTACTGCTGGCGAACGCGCCGCTCGTCGCCCGTCCCGCGCGCGTTGTCGGTGAAGCGGTTCTCGGAGTTGTCGCCGCCGCAGCCGGCGTGGTTCTCGTACCACCACTTCGCGGCCGAGAGCCGCGCGCCGCCCCCGCCCCCCACGTCCTCCCAGATCATCCCGGAAGCGGGGTCCTGCATCCGAAGGGCGAAGGCCGTCCCCCAGGCCACCTCGTCCGCCGCGTCGTCGTCCCACGGGGCCTCGGCCCAGAGGCGCCCGGGGCGCCAGCCCAGCCGGCGGTGCAGCTCGGAGAGGCCCAGGATCGGGTTCAGGCGTGTGGGCCATCCACTTGCGCGTGTCCCCGGCGTCGTGCCAGCCGCCCGTCGCGTCGACCGGCTCGCCGCTGTCGGAGAGCACCCCGTCGTCGAGGTGGCAGGGCCCCCGCCACTCGTTCTCGAAGGGCCCGCAGCGCTGGCCGTGCAGGTACTCGAGGAAGAGGCGCGGGAGCGCAGGCGAGGACGCCGTCGTGAATCGGGAAGATGCGGCGATCGCGCTCGGTGTCCCCGGAACGACGAGGCGGTAGATCCCCGGCGTTGTGCCAGCTCGAGAAGTCGCCGACGAGGCAATCCCCGAAGGCCGTGGTCCCGGGAGCGAGGTCGCCCTCGAAGCACGCGGCCCCCAGTCCTCGAACTCGCCGAGCGCCTCCTTCGCGTGGACGCCCATGTCCTGCAGGACGAAGCGGCGCGCCGATCGCCGCGGGAAGACGGCGCGCTTGGGATCGGCGCACCCGAACCCGGCGTGGCTGACGAGCACGCGCGGGAAGGGCGACTCGGGGCTTCCGGGGAGAGTGCGGGGCATGACGGTCCGGGATTCTACCCGGTGCCGGCCTACCGCAGGACCTTGAGCGAGACCATGACCTCGTCCTGGGGGGCGACGCCGTCCTCGAACGCGCGCGCGTAGCCGGCGGAGATCGTCATGTCGAGCGCCGAGAGCACCGTGAACTGCAGGTCCACCTGCCCGCCCACGTTCGTGACCTCGCGGCGCAGGGCCGAGTCGTCCAGGTTCGTGGCCAGGGCCGAGGCGAAGACCGCCGTCCGCGCCCAGGTGAGGAAGAAGCCGGGCTTGCCCGCGTGCCGAAAGCGCAGGGGCGGGAGATTCCACTCCGCCATGCGTCCGGACGTAGTTGCGCCCCGAGACGCTCGTTGAGCGGCTTGCCGGGGAAGGCGTACTGCTCGCGGTAGCGCTTCTCGTTGCCGTGGTCCACCCAGTTGTTCCCGAAGCCGCCGAAGAAGAAGTTCGAGTAGGGCTGGGCGGGGTCGCCGGGGGAGAAGCCGGCCGAGCTTCGCAGCCACAGCGACGAGTGGCCGAGCGGCAGCGCGGCGCCGAGATCGACGCCGGCCCAGGTGCGGAAGTACCCCTTGCCCTGGACGAGGGACTGGTCGACGACGGAGCTCCACTCGATCCCCTTCTCGTCGTCGACGTGGCCGAGCGAGGAGCGGACGTTTCTCCCGCGCAGGCGCGCGGTGACGGAGAGAAGCGTCGAGACGGGGGCGGCGACGTTCTGGTAGTTCGGCAGCGTGTCGAGCCCGCCCCAGTACGTGGCGTCGACCGTGAGGTCGACCTGGCGGGGCGGGTCGTAGACGAACATGCGGTTGTGAGCGAGGCCGAAGGCGTAACCCTTGCGGCTCCTCAGCGTCGGCCCGAACAGGTCGTAGAAGTCGGCCGGGTTGTAAAGGGCGCTCGCCGTCCAGCCGGGCCGTGAGAGCGCGGCCTCGAGGTGCACCTCCTGGCTGCCGGGAAGGTCGGGAGAGGGCGAGAAGGAGGCCGAGAGGTGCGCGCGGTAGAGCTGGACGGGGTCGGAGAAGTTCACGCGAGCGCCGAAGGCGACCGAGTCCTTGAAGCCCTGGAGGATGGGGTAGGCCGACTCGAGCTTCAAGGACCGCCCCGGGTGATAGTCGTCCCGGCGGGAGACGAGCGAGTCGAAGGGGATGTCGGCGGGGGAGCCGACCTTCCACTCGCGCACCACGGGGTGCTTCTCCGCGATCTGCTGGCCGAGGAGCGTCACCGCGCTCACGTCCTGGAGAGGGTGCGCCTCGATCTCGGCGGGGACGAACCCCTCGCCGGTGTACCGGAAGACGGCGAGGCGGTCCTCGCCGAGGGGCAGCGGGCGGAAGAGGCCCGTCTCCGCGTTCGTCACCGCCTCGAGGGTCTTCGTGGCGAGCTCGTAGCGGAAGACGTTCGAGACCCCCGTGTAGAACGAGCTCCCGTAGAGGAAGCGGCCGTCCGGGGAGAAGACGAAGTTCGACGGGATGAACCCGGCGAACTCCTGCTCGACCAGCGGCGTCGCGTCGTCCTTCGCCAGGCGCTCCGTCTCGAAGACGCGGAGGGTGTTCCGGCCGGTGATCTCGCCCACCGAGGCGGAGAGGAGCTTCCCGTCCGGCGACAGGTCGATGTCGTAGAGGATGTCCCCGTACGGCCAGGAGCGCACGCGCTTCCACTCGGTCCACGGGTAGGGGATGCGGACGAGGGTGCAGATGCCGCCCAGGTGGCGGATGCCCCAGATCGACCGGTCGGCCCGGTTGAAGACGAGCTCGCCGATCCGCGCGTCCTTCTGGAGCATCCGGGACTTCCCGGTGCCCGGGTCGAGCAGCACGATGTCGCGGAAGGCGTTGTTGTCGGTCGTGTAGAAGAGGGTGTCGGTCTCGGGGTCGTGGGCGAGCGAGGTCACGGTGTAGATCGAGGGGCCCTTGATGTCCGCGAGCTTTCGAATCGCCCCGTCGGCGAGGGAGAGGGCACCCACGTGGGCGACGGTGCCGGGGTAGTTGAAGGCGGCGTACAGCTGGCGGCCGTCGCGGCTCGAGTGCGCCCGCGACACCGAGCCCAGCGCGCGCGTTCCGATGTCCCGCGCCGGCGTCGTGGGGTGCTCGCGGATCGTCTCGAGGTTCTTCTGCTGGAACTCGCGCTCCCAGGCCACCCAGTCGCGCCACGCCTGCTCGAGCGACACCCCGAACACCTCGCGGAACTGCGACGCGTAGTACGCCTTGCTCCCGTCCTTGCGCTCCACCCACCGCGCCACCTGCTCGGGGGAGCGCGAGAACGCGAGGTAGCTCATGAAGCGGCCGCCGTACAGGTAGGACTGGACCTGGACCTGGAAGTCGACCTTCACGCCCTCCGAGACGAGGCCGAGCGGGTCGTAGAAGCGCGAGCCGTCCCTCACCATCGAGCGGAAGACCATCTCGTCCCACGGGCTCTGGGCGCGGCCGATGCCGCCCGCCATCCAGGTGTCGAAGAAGACGGCGCTCCCCTCGAGGTACCAGCGCGGCGTCGCCACCCGGGGGGTGGTGAGGTAGAAGTACAGGATCGACTCCGGCTGGGCGGCGATCGGCATCACCTTGCCGGAGAACGCCGTGCGGAAGAAGCGGTCGGTCCCGGCGGCCTGGTCCATGGTGACCACGTGGATGAGCTCGTGGTTCATGATCGTGTTCATCCGCTCGTTCGCGGGAATCGTCTCGAAGGCGAAGCTCAGCGGGGCGATCTGGATCCCGAGGAAGTTGCGGGGGACGGCGCTGGCGCCCGCGTTGCCCGAGTCGGCGAAGTCGGTGAGGAGCACCGTCACCTTCTGCGAGGGGCGGTAGTCGAACATCCGCCGCTGGAAGCCCATCGAGTTCTCGAAGGTGCGCCCGGCGTGCGGGACCAGGAACGACTCGCCGCCCTTCGTGTAGACGAGGCGGAGGTCCTCCGTCTCGAGGCGGCCGAGGACCTGGGCGCGGCCGGGGAGGGCGGCGGCGAGAAGCAGCAGGGCCGGCACCAGGGCCAGCGCCGGCCGGGCCAGGCGTGACATCGAGGAGAACCCCCTTCCGACAAACGCGAAACGGGAGGCCGCCTCGCGGCGGCCCCCCGGTTGTACCCTCCCGGGAGCGTCCCGGGAGGGCGGCGACGGCAATTCTCGTCAGCGCGACTGCAGATCGGCCTGGGCGAGCGCCGCCTTCATCTCGGCGCTCTGCAGCGCGGCGCGCAGCCCGGGGTTGGCGAGGGCGGCGCGCAGCTCGGCGCTCTGGAGGGCGGCCTTCATCTCGGGGCTGGCGAGGCGGCGCGAACCTCGGCGCTCTGGAGGGCGGCCTTCATCTCGGGGCTGGCGAGCGGCGGCCCGCAGCTCGGCGCTCTGGAGGGCGGCCTTCATCTCGGGGCTGGCCAGGGCCGCGCGGACCTCGGGGCTCGGCGAGGGCCGCCTTCATCTCGGCGCTCTGGAGGGCGGCGCGCGCCTCGGGGCTGGCGAGGCGCGCGGATGCTGCGGCGCTGGCGAGGGCTCCGCTCGACGGCGTTGGCGAGCGCGGCCGTCAGCTCGGCGCTCTGGAGCGCGGCGGAGGGGTCGGGGCTGGCGAGCGCGGCGCGGCAGCTCGGCGCTCTGGAGAGCGGCCTTCATCTCGGGGCTGGCGAGGGCGGCGGCCAGCTCGGGGCTGGCGCAGGGCGGCGCGCATCGCCGGGTTGGCGAGGGCCGGCCTGCAGCTCGGCGCTCTGGAGCGCGGCGGAGAGCTCGGGGCTGGCAAGGGCGGCAGCCAGCGCGGGGCTCGCCAGGGCGGCGCGGGTCTGGTCGTTCGCGAGCACCTTGCGCGCCGCCGGGCTCTTGATCAGCTGGTCGAACGTCTCGCTCTGGAGGAAGCTCTGAGCCTCCTTGCCCTCGACGACCACGTCCTTCGAGGTCATCTGCTCCGACTGGTACCTCTTGGCCGCGCCCACCGTGCCCTCGGCGCCCGGCCCGACGGGCGGGAAGCCGTTGACGGCGAAGTAACCGATCGCGATGACCGCGGCCGCCGCGATGCCCAGCAACACCTTCTTCGTCGACATGCTCGCTCCTCCACTCCATGCGCGTCGCCTCGACGCCGGCGACCAGATATCGGGGTTCCTGCCTGCAAGTACACGCGTCCCGCCCGAAAGTTGGCCCCCCGGGGCTCGTTCCCGGACCGCTCGCATCACCCCCGCGGCGAGGTCGGGGGGGGCGTCCTCCCGCCGTGCCGCGTCGAGGGCGCGAACGGCCCGCTCCTCGTCCTCGTCCCGCCACCCAAGCGGCTTCTCGTCGCGTCATTGGAACTCTCCCGGTGGCAGCGCCCGTCCGAGGCGCTGCCGGGCCTCGTGGAGCCGCGACTTGACTGTCTTCTCGGCGAGGCCCAGCGTGTCGCCGATCTCCGCGTAGGACAGCTCGGCGAAGTGCCGCAGGACGATCACCTGGCGATCGGCCTCCGCGAGGCCGAGGAGGGCGGCCTGCAGCCGGTCCGTCCGCTCTCGCGCGCGCAACTCGTCCTCCGGGCTCCCCGGCGCCGCGACGTCGGCCAGCAGCGGGTCCGTGGGCCGTCGCCGGTTCCGCGCGTTCAGGGACTCGTTCACCACGATCCTGTACATCCAGCTGAAGAAGCGGTAACGCGGGTCGAAGCTCCCGAGCTTCTCCCAGGCCTTGACGAAGGCCCCCTGGACGACGTCCCGGGCGTCCTCCCGGCTCCCCAGCATCCGCCAGGCCACGTTGAAGAGGGCCCGCTGGTACCGCAGGACGAGGGGCTCGAACGCCTCGACCTCGCCCCGGAGGCAGCGCGCGACGAGCTCGGCGTCCTCTTCCCCATCGACCATAAGTACAGCGTCCGCTCCCCGAAGTTGGCGGGACCGCGCCTCCTTCTTGTCCTGATGGCGCCAAAGCTAGCATGATTCCGCGGCGGGGAGGGCTCCGGGTTATCATTCGCCGTCTCCCCATCCCGAAAGGAAGAGCCGGTGAGCCCGTTCGACACCCGTCGGCTGAGCGTGCCGGGGACGGACGCCGGGATCCGGACCGTCCTCGACGCTCTCGAGGCGTTCGCGACCGGCCACGGCCTGTCGAAGGCGGTGACCTGGCCGGTGGAGGTGTCGCTCGACGAGATCCTGGCCAACGTGGTCCGGCACGGGCTCGAGGGTCGCGGCGAGCCCGCCACCGTCGAGGTGGAGCTGCGGCTCGACCCCGCCTCCGATCCCCCGGTGTGCGAGGTGGTGGTGACGGACGACGGGCCCGAGTTCGACCCCCTGGCCGCCCCGGAGCCGGACATGTCCCTGGGGGTCGAGGAGCGTCCCATCGGAGGGCTCGGGATCTCGCTCGTGCGGCGCCTCATGGACGAGGCGGAGTACGAGCGCGCGAGAGGGAAGGAACCGGCTGCGGCTGCTGCGGCGGCTCGTCTCGATCGAAGGCTGAGCAGGAAGCGGGAGGCGGAATGCAGATCGGCGAGGAGCAAGAGGGCGACGCGCTGGTGATCGCGCCCGTGGGCCGGGTGGACTCCGTGAGCTCGGGCGAGCTCGAGAAGGTCGTCCTCTCGAGGATCGACGCGGGCGCGCGGCGCCTCGTGCTCGACCTGACCGGCGTCGAGTACATCAGCAGCGCGGGCCTGCGCGTGCTGCTGATGGCCGCGAAGCGGCTCAAGGAGCCCCCGGCCGCCCTCGCCCTGTGCGGGATCGGCCCCGGCGTCCGGACCGTTCTCGAGCTCGCGGGCTTCCTGCCCCTCTTCGCGGTCGAGCCGGGCCGCGAGCAGGCGCTCGCCCGGGTCGCGGGGTCGTGAGCGTCCTCCGCCTGCGCCTCGAGCCCCGCGACGCCGAGCCGTTCCGGCAGGAGGTGCGCGCGGAGTCGGTGACGATCGGGCGGTCCTCGAAGGCCGACCTCGTCCTGGCCGACCGCTTCCTGTCGCGCCAGCACGCCCGGCTCTTCCTCAAAGACGACTCCTGGTTCCTCGAGGACCTCGGCTCGAGGAACACCACGTTCCTGAACGACCGCCCCCTCGCCCAGCCGACCCCGGTGCGGCCGGGCGACGTCATCCGTCTCGCCGAGAGCCTCGTGATCGTCGAGGGGCCCGAGGGCCCCGTCCCTCCTCCGGGCGACGGCCTCGAGGGCCGTGCCGACGCGGTCCTTCCCGGCAGCACGATCCTCCGGCCGGCAACCCAGATGCTCTTTCCGGAAGGGTCGGCCTCCGGCACGGGGGCGACCGCGGGTCTCGCCGGGCGGCTGCGCGTCATCAACGACGTGCACCGCGCGCTGGCCGCCCCGATCACGCTCGGAGGCGCTGCTCGAGCTCGTTCTCGACCGGGCCTTCGCCCACCTGCACCCCGACGAGGGCGCCATCTTCCTGCGCCGCCCCGACGGCACCCTGGAGCGCCCGGCCAGCCGCCAGGGGCCGGGAGTGCGGGGCGAGCCCCTCTTCTCGCGGCGGCTCGTCCAGGAGGTCATCGACAAGGGGGTCGCCGCCCTGGTGACGGACGCGAGCGTCGACGCGCGGTTCGCGGCGGCCGAGAGCATCGTGCTGTCCGGCACGCGGAGCCTGGTGGCGGCGCCGCTGCTCGACCGGGAGGGCTGCCTGGGCATGATCGCCCTGAGCGCGAAGCAGCGGGTGCATCCCTTCGGAGAGGAGGACATGGAGCTGCTCGTGGCCTTCGCCGGGGCGGCCGCGCTGCGCATCCGCAACCTCGCCCTGACCGAGGAGACGGCTCGGCGGCGGCTGCTCGACCGCGAGCTCGACCTCGCGCACGACATCCAGATGGCGATGCTGCCCCGGGCCTTCCCCGAGCGGCCCGGCATCGACGTGGCGGCCGTGCTGCGGCCCGCGCGCTCGGTGGGGGGCGATCTCTACGACGTGGTGGCGGAGGGCAGCCGCGTCTGGCTGCTCGTGGGCGACGTCTCGGGCAAGGGCGTCGGCGCGGCGCTCTTCATGGCGGTGACGAAGACGCTCTTCCGCGCGATCGCGCCCACCGCCTCTTCGGTGGCCGAGGCGATGGGCCGCGTGAACCGGGAGCTCGCCCGCGACAACGAGCGCGCGATGTTCGTGACCGCCTTCGCGGCCCGCCTCGACCTCGCGACCGGCGAGCTCGAGTACGTCAACGCCGGGCACAACCCGACCTACCGCATCGAGCCGGGCCGGGCCCCGGCGCCGCTCGGCGGGCCCGTGGACCCCGCCCTCGGCGCGGTCGAGGACCACGAGTACCGTGAGCACATCGTGCGCCTGCGGCCGCGGCGACGCGCTCGCGCTGTACACGGACGGCGTCGTGGAGGCGCGCAACGCGAGCGGCGAGGAGTTCCACGCGCTGCGGCTCGAGTCGTACCTCGACGGCTGCCGGGACGTCCCCGCTGCCGAGGTCGTGCGGGGCCTCGTCGGGCCGCGTCGAGGACTTCGCCGGCGACACGCCGCAGTACGACGACGTCACCGTCCTCGTGCTGCGGCTGCTGGGGCTGGAGGGATAGCCGGCGACCCGGTTCTGTGCTGAAGTAGCCGGCGTGCCGCTGTTCCGCAAGGTCCTGGTCGCCAACCGCGGGGAGATCGCGGTGCGGGTCATCCGCACCTGCCGCGTTCTCGGGATTCCGACCGTGGCCGTCTACTCGGAGGCCGACCGGACCGCGCGGCACGTCCGCGAGGCCGACGAGGCGGTCGCGATCGGTCCCGCCGAGGCGCGGGAGTCCTACCTCTCGATCGACGGGCTGCTCGGCGCCGCGCGGCGACGGGGGCCGACGCCGTCCACCCCGGCTACGGCTTCCTGAGCCAGAGCGGCGACTTCGCCGACGCGGTGCAGCGGCGCCGGCCTCGTCTTCGTCGGCCCGCCGGGCGACGTGCACCGGCGCATGGGGGACAAGCGGGCTTCGCGCCGCCTGATGGCGGCGGCCGGCGTCCCCGTCGTGCCCGGCTACGACGGCGACGAGCAGTCGGACACGCGGCTTCTGGCCGAGGCCCGCCGGATCGGCTGGCCGCTGATGCTCAAGCCCTCCCGCGGCGGCGGGGGCAAGGGCATGCGCGTCGTGCGGAGCGAGGCGGGCTTCGAGGAAGCGCTCGCCGCCTCGCGCCGCGAGGCCCGGGGGGCCTTCGGCGACGACGCGATGGTGCTCGAGCGTTTCGTCGAGCGGCCCCGGCACGTCGAGGTCCAGGTGATGGCCGACGCGCGGGGCGGCATCGTGCACCTGGGCGAGCGCGAGTGCTCCGTCCAGCGGCGGCACCAGAAGGTCGTCGAGGAGACGCCCAGCCCGGCCCTCTCCCCCGCGCAGAGGGAGGCCCTGTGCGCGGCCGGCGTCGCCGCGGCGCGCGCGGCCGGCTACGTGAACGCGGGGACCGTCGAGTTCCTGCTCTCGCCCGACGGCTCCTTCTCCTTCCTCGAGATGAACACCCGGCTGCAGGTCGAGCACCCGGTGACCGAGGCGGTGAGCGGGCTCGACCTCGTGCGGCTGCAGCTCGAGGTGGCGGCGGGCCGTCCCCTTCCCCTCGCGCAGCCCGACGTGGCGCTCCGGGGGCACGCCCTCGAGTGCCGTCTCTACGCCGAGGACCCGCACCGCGACGACCTGCCGTCCCCGGGGCGTGTCCTGCACCTCTCGGAGCCGGAGGGGCCCGGGATCCGGGTCGACTCGGGCCTCGACGTCGGCTCTGAGGTGAGCGTCCACTACGACCCGCTGCTCTCGAAGATCGTCACCTGGGGCCAGGACCGCCCGGAGGCGATCGAGCGGATGCGCGACGCCCTTCGGCGCACCGTGGTCCTCGGGGTCGTCACGAACATCGCGCGGCTCCGGGCGATCGTCGAGCACCCCGCGTTCGCCGCGGGAGAGCTGCACACCGGGTTCATCGAGGAGCATCTGTCGGAGCTCGTCCCGAGCCCCTGCCCGCCCCTCGAGGCGATTGCCGCAGCTGCCGCTGCCCTGGGCCGGAGGGGGGGCGCTCGCGCCGGAGCGCCAAGGTCGACCCCCGACCCGTGGGCGAGCCTGGGCGCGTGGCGCCTGGGCGAGGAACGCTGATGCGCCTGCGCTGCGGCGACCACAGCTTCGACGTCGAGGTGCGAGACGCGCGGGACGGGCTGGAGGTGCGCGTGGACGGCCACGCCTTCCGCTTCGCCCTCGATCCCGTGGGGCCGGGCGTATTCGTGGTCCGGGAGGGCGCGGGTGCCCGGACGCTGCACCTGGTTCGGGACGGCACGGCCGTCCACCTCTCCTGGGACGGCGTCGCCTACGCCCTCGCGGAGGAGCGCGAGGGCGCGCCAGCCGCGCGCCGGCACGACCCGGGTGCCCTCGAGGCCCCGATGCCGGGCCGGGTGGCCGCGGTCCGGGTCGCCGTCGGCCAGCGCGTGGTCAAGGGGGAGGAACTGCTCGTCGTCGAGGCCATGAAGATGGAGAACGCCCTGCGCGCGCCGAGAGACGGCGTCGTGCGCGCGGTCCACGTCTCGGCCGGCGACGCGGTGGCGCCGGGCCGGCCGCTGGTGGAGATCGAGTGAGCCTCCCGCGGCGCGTCACGGTCGTCGAGGTCGGCCCCCGCGACGGGCTGCAGAACGAGAAGAACGCCCTCTCGATCGGGGACCGCGTCGCCTTCTGCGACCGGCTGGTCGCCGCCGGACTGCCGGTCGTCGAGGTGGGAGCCTTCGTCTCGCCGAAGTGGGTCCCGCAGATGGCGGGGTCCGACGAGGTCCTGCGACGGGTGGCGAAGCCGAAGGGCGTGCGGCTCCCCGTTCTCGTGCCCAACCGCACGGGCTACGAGCAGGCCCTGGCGGCAGGGGCGCGCGAGATCGCGGTGTTCACGGCCGCGAGCGAGACCTTCAACCGCCGGAACACGAACGCCTCGATCGACGAGTCCTTCGCCCGCTTCGCCTCGTTCCTGCCCGACGCGAAGCGCGAGGGGCTCCGCGTGCGCGGCTACGTGTCGACCGGCTTCGGCTGTCCCTACGAGGGCGCGGTTCCCCCGGAGCGGGTCGTGGACGTGGCGCTGCGGCTGGTGGACGCCGGCTGCGACGAGGTGTCGATCGGGGATACCATCGGGGTCGCGGTGCCGACACAGGTGGCGGACGTCACGGGGCGGCTGAAGCACGCGATCCCGGCGGATCGCCTCGCGGTGCACTTCCACGACACGCGCGGCACCGCCCTCGCCAACGTGCTGGCGGCGCTGCAGGAGGGGGTGAGCGTCGTCGACAGCTCCGCCGGCGGCCTCGGGGGATGCCCCTACGCGCCCGGCGCGTCGGGGAACCTGGCCACCGAGGACCTGCTGTACATGCTCCACGGGATGGGGGTCGAGACCGGCGTCGACCTCGCGGCGGTGGCGGGGGCCTCGCGCGCGCTCGCCGCCCGGCTCGGCCGGGAGCTTCCCTCCCGCTACCTCCAGGCCGGCCCGGCGCCGGCCCCGAAGGCGGAGCCGTGAGCGAGACGGCCACGATCCTCGTGGTGGACGACCTCCCGGCGAACCGCGACCTCATGACGCGGCGCCTGGAGCGGTCCGGCTTCCGCGTCGTCTCGGCCGCCAGCGGGCCCGAGGCGCTGGAGCTGCTCCGGCGCGCGCCGGTGGACCTCGTGCTCCTGGACATCATGATGCCGGGCATGACCGGTCTCGACGTTCTCAAGACCGTGCGCATGACGCCCACGACGGCGACGATGCCGGTCGTCATGGTGACCGCGAAGACGGACAGCGAGGACGTCGTGGAGGCGCTCTCGCTGGGCGCCAACGACTACGTGACGAAGCCGGTCGACTACCCGGTGGCCCTCGCGCGCATCCGCGCGCACCTGCGCACGCGGCAGGCCGTGCAGGCGGAGGCGGCGCCCCCGGTCGAGCCCCGCAACCCGGCCCAGGCGATGCCGGGGACGGTCCTGGCCGGCCGCTACCGGCTCGACGCGCTGATCGGCGGCGGCAGCTTCGGGACGGTCTTCCGCGCGCGCCACCTCGAGCTCGAGCGCGAGGTGGCGGTCAAGGTGCTGGCCACCAGCGCCGGCACCGACCCCGAGGCGCTCGCCCGCTTCCGGCGCGAGGGGGCCTCGGCCTGCCGCGTGCAGCACCCCAACGCGGTCGCCGTCCTGGACTTCGGGGTGAACCCGGGCGGCGTCGCCTACCTCGTGATGGAGCTGCTCCACGGCCACTCGCTGGAGCGGGAGCTCGAGGACAAGGCCCAGCTGCCGCCGAGGCGCTGCGCCGAGATCGTGGTGCCGGTCTGCTCCGCCCTCGCCGCCGCCCACGCCGCGGGCGTCGTGCACCGGGACATCAAGCCCTCGAACGTCTTCCTGCACCAGACGCCCCAGGGCGAGGTGCCGAAGATCCTCGATTTCGGGATCGCCAAGATGTCCGGCGAGGCGGCGATCGGCCAGAGCCTCACCGTGGACGGGTCGCTGCTGGGGACGCCCGCCTACATGGCCCCCGAGCGTTTCCGCCGCGGGCCCTACGGCACCAAGTCGGACATCTACAGCGTCGGCGCGATGCTCTACGAGATGCTCGCGGGCCGCCTGCCGTTCATCCCGAGCTCCGCCGACCCCCTGGCGCTCGTGGCGATGCAGGCCGAGGAGGACCCGCCGCCGCTGCGCGCGCGCTGCCCCGAGGTGTCCCCCGCGCTCGCGGGGCTGGTGAAGGCGGCTCTGAGCCGCAGCCCCGACGGCCGGCCCAGCGCGGACGTCCTCGCGCGGCGGCTGGCGCTCGTCGTGGCCGACCCCTTCACGCCCCTCGACGAGGAGATGGGCGGGCTCAGCTAGCTCACTCGACGCCCACCGCGGACCAGGCGGAGGCCACCTGCGCCGCCTCCGCCTCGCCGTAGAGGTCGCGGGCGGCGCGGATCGTCGCCGCCCGCGCGTCGCGGAACGTGGCCGAGGGCGTGAGGTAGGCGGTGAAGCCGCGGTAGAAGATCCGCTCGGCCTTCTCCCGCCCGCCCGCGCCGAGGCCCTCCACGCGCCGCCCGGAGGTGCGGTTCACCCCGCCCTGGGCGAGCAGGTAGAAGGCCTGGTTCGCGATGGCGCTGTTGTGGTGCACCCCGCCGCCGTCGGCCGTGCCGCGGTAGCGCCGCGAGTAGTGGTCGGGGTCGCATTGGCCCAGCGAGGCCGAGCAGAAGAGCGCGGGGTTCTCCATCGAGCGCACCGCGGTCCGCGGCGGGTCGAAGCGGAAGGCCAGGTCCTCGCCGAGGAACCAGTCCGCCTGGAGCCGCCCCGCGCCCGCCGCCTGGTGGAAGAACTCCGCGCCCGTCCCCATGACGTCGGAGAAGGCCTCGTTGAGCGCGCCCGACTCGCCCTCGTAGATCCCGTCCCAGGTGTACTGCGTCACCCCGTGCGTCAGCTCGTGGGCCACGACGTCGAGCGCTCCCGAGAACGCCGCGAAGTCACGGTCGCCGTCCCCGTAGTACATCGCGCTCGAGAAGGGGTCCCAGAAGGCGTTCGCGAACTCGAAGGAACGCGGCACGAAGTGGGTCACGCTGCGCACCGCGAGGTCGCGGCCGTCGATGCCGCGGCGGCCGTGGCGCTTGAAGTAGTAGTCGTAGGTCCACCCGGCGTAGGCGTGGGCGTCCACGACCGCGCCGTCCGACCAGTCGTTGTCGCCGTCGGAAGCCACGAGCGCGGGATCGATGCGCCCGGTCGACAGCGCTTCCCCGGCGGCGGTGAGGCTGTACCGAAGGTCGTAGGTGGCGAGCGCCGGCGGCCGCAGCCGGTCCTCGGCGCGGAAGCCGCCCCCCGCGGAGTCCGCGGAGACCTTCTTGCGGTCGCCCCACACCCCGGCCCCGAGGCCGACCGCGGCCTCCGTTCGGAGGTCGGAGTAGCGGCGCACGATCCCTCCCGCGCGCGCGTCCACGAACACGCGCTCGAGCTGGTGGTCCCTGCGCACCCACGTCGTCCAGCACAGCGCGGGACCGGCCTCGAGGAGCAGGACCACGAGCTCGGGCTCGCCGACCGCGATCGAGCCGGGCGCGCCGTTCCGCTCGGCCTCGCGGGCGGCCTGGTCGGCGCGCAGCGTCGGACGGACGTCGAGCGACAGGCCCTCGTCGACCGAGCCGGAGACGCTGAGGGTCGAGCCGTCCTCGCCCACCTGCTGGACGAGCTGCGCGCCGAACACGCGCACGCCGGAGACCCGCTGGTCGAAGCGCAGGTGGCGGCGGCCGGGGAAGTCGGGGTCGTCCTGGGCGCGGGAGAGGGCGAGCGCGCCGCTGCGCACCAGCGCCTCGATCCGCGCGGCCAGGGCGTGGGTGTCGGAGGGGCCGCTCTCCGTGGCCACGAGCGCCTGCACGGCCACCAGGAGGAGGAGGCCCGTCAGCAGCAGGGCCGGGACGGCGTGGCGGGGAGGCTTCACCTCCGGCAACTATAGGAGGCGGCCGCGAGAGCGGTCAAGCCTCGTGCCGACGCTACAATGGAGCCCGAGGTTCGAGCATGAAGCCAGTCGAGCGCTGGGTCGGACAGGTGGAGGCGACGCTCCGGCCGGACCGCGTCGTCTGGTGCGACGGCTCGGAGGCGGAGAACGCGCGGCTCGTCGATCAGATGCTCGCCGACGGGACGCTCCACCGGCTCCACGCGGAGAAGGCCCCCGGCTCGTACCTGCACCGCAGCCACCCCTCGGACGTGGCCCGCACCGAGCACCTCACCTTCATCGCCAGCCGGACGCGCGAGGACGCCGGGCCCACGAACAACTGGATGTCGCCCGAGGAAGCGCGGCAGCGGGTCTGGCCGCTCTTCGACGGCGCGATGAAGGGACGCACGCTCTACGTGGTCCCCTACGTCATGGGCCCGCTCGGCTCGCCCTTCAGCCGGGTCGGGGTGGAGGTCACGGACAGCCCCTACGTCGTCGCCAACATGCGGCTCATGACCCGCATGGGCCGGGCCGCTCTCGACCAGCTGGGCGCCTCCGAGGAGTTCGTGCCCGGGCTCCACTCGCTCGGGGACCTCTCGCCCGAGCGCCGCTTCATCGTGCACTTCCCGGAGGAGCGCGCGATCTGGAGCGTGGGCTCGGGCTACGGCGGCAACGCTCTGCTCGGCAAGAAGTGCTTCGCGCTGCGCATCGCCTCGACCATGGCCCGCGACCAGGGCTGGATGGCCGAGCACATGCTGATCCTCGAGCTCGAGCTGCCGGGCGGGGAGGTCCACTACATCGGCGCCGCCTTCCCCTCCGCCTGCGGCAAGACGAACCTCGCCATGCTCGTCTCGCCGTTCGAGGACCGCGGCTACAAGGTGCGCACGGTGGGCGACGACATCGCCTGGCTCCGCCCCGGCCCCGACGGCCGGCTCTGGGCGGTGAACCCCGAGGCCGGCTTCTTCGGCGTCGTCCCCGGCACCGGGCCCGACACGAACCCGAACGCGCTCGCCACGATCGCGCACGACACGATCTTCACGAACGTGGCGGTGACGCCCGCCGGGGTGCCCTGGTGGGAGGGGAAGGACAAGAGCCCGCCCGCGGACCTCGTCGACTGGCAGGGCAAGCCCTGGGACCGCGCCGGCAAGGCCGCGCACCCGAACTCGCGCTTCACCGTGGCCGCCCGGCAGTGCCCGTCGATGTCGCCGCGCTGGGAGGACCCGGCCGGCGTGCCCCTCTCGGCGATCGTGTTCGGCGGCCGCCGGGCGCGCGTCGCCCCCCTCGTCTTCCAGAGCCGCGACTGGGACCACGGCGTCTTCGTGGGCGCGACCATGGGCTCGGAGACCACGGCCGCCGCCACCGGCGCGGTGGGCGTCGTGCGCCGCGACCCGATGGCGATGCTGCCCTTCTGCGGCTACAACATGGGCGACTACTTCGCGCACTGGCTGAAGGTGGGCCGCGGCCCTCTCGCGCCCGCCGGCCATCTTCCACGTGAACTGGTTCCGCACCGCCGCCGACGGCCGCTTCGTCTGGCCGGGCTTCGGCGAGAACCTGCGCGTCCTGCTGTGGATGATCGACCGCGTGAAGGGAAGGGGATCGGCGACGGAGACGCCGATCGGCCTGGTGCCGACCGAGTCGGCGCTCGACTGGGACGGCCTCGCGCTCTCCGCCTCCGAGCGGCAGGGGCTGCTGGGCGTCGACCGCGCCGAGTGGGCGGCCGAGGCGCCGGAGATCCGCGCCTTCTTCGACCGCTTCGGCGGTCGGCTCCCGGCCGAGATGGAGCGCTCCCTCTCCGCCCTGGAGCAGGACCTGGCGCGAGTCGCGACCTAGGGTCGCCCCCGCCGTGCCCGCCGCGGCGGCTCGGTGTCGACGAGCACGGGCAGCGCCGGCTTGGGGACGTGCTCGAAGATGAGGTGCGTCTCGATTCGCGCCACCTCGGTCCGGCTGGTGAAGGCGTCCATCGCCAGGTCGCGAAGGTGGTTGGCGTCGCGCACCCCGACGTGGACGAGGAAGTCGTGCTGCCCGGCCACGTGGTAGACCGCGATCGCCTCGGGCAGCGACAGCGCGTGCTGGCGGAACGACTTCACCTGCTGGCGCGCGTGGCGGGCGAGGGTGACGAAGACGAGGGCCTGCATCGCGATGCCGAGCGCTCGCGGCTCGACGATCGCCCGGTAGCCGGTGAGGACACCGTCCTCGCGCAGCCGCCGCACCCGCTCGAGGCAGCTCGACGGGGCGAGCCCCACCCGGGCCGCGAGCTCCTTGTTCGACAGCCGAGCATCATTCTGTAACAAGGCCAGGATGGCGACGTCCGTTCGGTTCAGGGTGGGCATTCGGGCCGTTTCTCCGCAGTCAATTCGATTGACCGAGAATACACCGAATCGGCACCATTACCCCATGAAGAAGCCGAACGAAGCGCGCCACGGGGCCCTGTCCTTCGACACCCTCGCCGTCCACGCCGGCCGCGAGGACTTCGGCGAGATCGGCGTCCACGCGCCCCCGCTCGACCTCTCGACCACCTACCCGACCGGGAACCTGGCCGACGCCACCGCCTCGATCGACGCGATGGCGAAGGGCGGCGCCCCGACCGGCAGCTTCATCTACGCCCGCTTCCACAACCCGACGGTGGCGCGCTACGAGACGGCGCTCGCCTCGCTCGAGGGCGCCGAGGCCGCGGTGGCCTTCTCCTCGGGCATGGCCGCGCTCACCGCCGTCCTCCTCGCCGCGCGCGAGCCCGGCAAGAACCACGTGGTCGCGGTCCGGCCCCTCTACGGCGGCAGCGACGCGCTCCTGGCCGGCGGCCTCCTCGGCCACGAGGTGACGTTCACGACCCCCGCGGGTGTTGCGGGCGCGGTGCGCCCCGACACCTGCCTCGTGGTCCTCGAGACCCCGGGGAACCCCACCCTCGATCTCGTGGACGTGGAGCAGGCGGTCCGTGACGCGAACGGCGTGCCGGTCCTCGTGGACTCGACCTTCATGACCCCCGTGCTGCAGCGGCCGCTCGAGCTGGGCGCCGCGATCGTGATGCACAGCGCGACCAAGTTCCTCGGCGGCCACGGCGACGTGATCGCGGGGATCGTGGCGACGAGCGAGGCGTGGGCGGCGCGCATCCGAAAGGTGCGCATGGCCACCGGGGCGCTTCTCCACCCGCTCGCCGCCTTCCTGCTCCACCGCGGGCTGCCCACGCTGCCGCTGCGCGTCAAGGCGGCCCAGGACGGCGCGCGGATGATGGCCGAGCGCCTCGCGCGCCACCCGCGCGTGACGCGCGTCCACTACCCGGGGCTTCCCGGCGCGGACCCGAAGGGCCTCCTCGGCCGGCAGATGGCGGGGCCGGGCAGCGTCCTCGCGTTCGAGGTGGCGGGTGGGTTCGAGGCCGCCCGCCGCGTGCTCGAAGCGGTGAGGATCATGGTCTCGGCGGTGAGCCTCGGCTCGACCGACACCCTCATCCAGCACCCCGCGGGGCTGACCCACCGCTGCATGACCGACAAGGCGAAGGCCTCGACCGGCATCTCCGAGAGCCTGCTGCGCCTGTCGGTCGGCCTCGAGGACCCCGAGGACCTGTGGCGAGACCTCGAGCAGGCTCTCGACGCCGCGCACGCGGAGGCGCCCGCCGGCCAGGCGGCCGAGGTCGCGAAGGTCCCCGCCGGCCAGTAGGCGAAGCCGCCGCCGAACCCGAATCGCGCTATTCTCCCCGCCATGGCCTACAGGATCCGCCGCGTCGAGTACTTCCACGCGACCGTCGTGGACGAGCCGGGCGAGGCCTACAAGGTCCTCTCCGCCCTGGCCGGGCTTGGCGTCAACCTCGTCGCCTTCACCGCGGTGCCGGTGGGACCGGACCGCACGCAGATCACCCTCTTCCCGGAGGATCCCGGGAAGCTGAAGGGCGAGGCGCAGAAGGCGGGGATGGCGCTCGACGGGCCGCACCACGCGCTCCTCGTGCAGGGCGACGACGAGCTGGGGGCGCTTGCGACCGTCCACGAGAAGATCTACCGCTCGAGCGTGAACGTCTACGCCTCGAGCGCGATCGCGGACGGCTCCGGCAAGTACGGGCACCTCATCTACGTCCGGCCCGAGGACTTCGAGCGCGCGGCGAAGGCGCTCGAGGTCTAGGCCGCCTCGGCCTTCGTCGAGATCGCGCTCAGGGCCTCGAGGATCTCGTCTGCCGTCTGCCAGCGTCTCGCCGGGTCCTTCTCCAGCCCCTTCAGGATGACCACCTCGAGCTCGGGCGGGAGCTTCGGGTTCACGCTGCGCGGCCGGGGCGGCGCCTGCTGGATGTGGGCCACCACCACCGCCATCGGCGTCTCGCCCTTGAACGGCAGCTTGCCGGTGAAGATCTCGAAGAGGACGACCGACAGCGAGTAGAGGTCGGAGCGGAAGTCCGCGGGGCGGCCCTGCGCCTGCTCGGGCGGCATGTAGTCGGGGGTGCCCATCACGGTGCCCGCGGTGGTGAGCCCCGAGCCCTCCGCGTCCACCGAGGACACGCGCGAGATCCCGAAGTCCATGATCTTGAGCTCGGCCGTCTCGGGGAGGATCAGCATGTTCTGGGGCTTGATGTCCCGGTGGACGACGCCGCCCGCGTGGGCGGCCCCGAGCCCGTGGCACATCTGCTTGGCGATCGAGAGGCCGACCCCGAGCGGTAGCGCCCCGCGGTTGCGCACGAGGTCCTTGAGGGTCACGCCCTCGAGGTACTCCATCGAGATGTAGGGGACGCCCGCGGTCTCGCCGAAGTCGTGGGTCCGGAGCACGTTGCGGTGCGTGATGCGCCGGGCGAGCTTGATCTCCTGCTTGAAGCGCTCGAGGAGAGTCGGGTCGCTCGCGAGGGCCTCGGGCCGCAGCAGCTTCAGCGCCACGACCTCGTCGAGCTGCCGGTCGCGCGCGCGGTAGACGACGCCCATGCCGCCCTTGCCCAGCGTGCCGAGGACCTCGTAGCGGTCGGCGAAGACCTGCCCGCGGCCGAGGGCGCCGCCGGCGGACGCCGCGGCGATCGTCGGGGCATCCCCGGAGAGGGTCGCCCCCGTGAGCCGGGCCGCGCCCGCCGCGGGCGCGCCCTCGCCGGTCGGCGCCGGCGTGGTGGCCGAAGCCTGGCGCATCGCGGTCATCCCGTCGCGCAGGAACGAGATCATCTGGTCCTTCTCGCGCAGGTCGGCGAGCAAGCCGTTGAAGGCCCTCGCCAGGACCCCGATCTCGTCGCGGCCCGGCACCGGGACGGCGCCGGTGTAGGAGCCGTCGCGGACCCGCTCGACCAGGCCGACCAGCTTGCGCACGGGGCCGGTGATGCGCGCGGCGGCGCCCCAGGCGGCGAGGAGCCCCAGGGCCATGACGCCGAGCGACACGAGCACGAGGCTGTTGCGGAACTGGCGGAAGGAGGCGGTCTCCGCGGCGAGGCTGCGCAGCGCGAGCGCGGCGCCGATCTCCTCGCCGCCCTCGGCCTTCAGCGGTATCCGCACGCCGATGTGGCGGTCGCCGTCGAGGTCGATCTCGAAGGGCGCCATCTCCGCTCCCGCGAGCTCCGGGCGGGAGAGGGCGGAGGACAGGGAGCTCTCGCGCGGCCCCAGGGACGAGACGGCCAGGCGCGCCGGCTGCCCGGGGGGCTCGACGAGGAACGCGATCTCGCTGTGGGTGAGCCGGCGGATCTGGGAGGCGACCGCCTCGTTGAGGCCGTACCCGGCGACCAGCACGCCGACGAGCTCGGGCCCGGTCTGCATGGGGACCGCCACCGCGGTGAAGAGCTGGTCTCCCTGGCGCCACAGCGTCGCGGAGTCCTCGCCGTCGAGGGCGCGGCGCACGATCGGGTCGGCGGAGAGGTCGTCGCCGCTGGCCGAGGGCCGGTCGGTCCGGGCCACCAGCGCGCCCGCGGGGTCGGTCGCCATCATGAAGTCGGCCCCGAGGTCCGCTCCGCGCTCCCCGAGCGAGTCGAGCGTCGTGGCCTGGTCGCGCTCCCCCAGGGCGGCCTTGAAGTAGGGGTCGTTGGCGAGGACCCGCACGCCCAGCTTGAGCTTGTTGAAGCGGTCCGACTGGATCGCCTGCCAGACGTCGCGGGTCTCCTTGAGCCCGGCGTCGATCGTGGAGCGCGCGAGGCGGTCGGCCTGCACGGTGGTGAAGACGAGGGTGCCGCCCACGAGCGCGATCACGAGCGCGGCGATGAACAGCAGGATCTTCCCGGTCAGTCCCATGGCGCGCGTCGCTCCTCGTTCAGTACTTCTCGCCGGCCTCGTAGTCCTTGCCGAACTTGTTCTTGTGGGGCGCGCGCTTCCACTTCGAGGCGTCGAGGGTGAGCGCCACGTCGAGAGCCCCCCCCTCGGTGACGGCGACCGCCTGCGACGCCTCGCCCGCCCGCTCGTGCCACGCCTTCACCACCCACGTCCCCGCGGGCACGTCCGGGATCTCGAAGCCGCCGTTCTCCGACGGGCGAGCCCAGAAGGGGTTGTCGCGCACGAGGACGTAGGCGCTCATCTGCGGGTGGATGTTGCAGTACACCCGCACCAGGCCGGGGTGGCGGAAGACCCACGCCCCGCTCTTCGGCTTCTTGTAGAGGTCGAGGTCGAACCGGTTCTCGCCGGACACCGAGAACACGTTGTGGAAGACCGGGTCCTGGTTCGGGAACTCCACGCTTCCGCCGACCGGGACGACCGCCACGCGGGGAACGAAGGACTTCCCCTTCATCGTGATCGTCGCGCTCGAAGGCCGGGGCTTCACCTTCGGTCCCTCGACCCAGACCACCGCGTCGGCCAGGTCGGACGCCCTCCTCCCGCCCTTCTCGATCACCTCGATCCGCCCCCGGACCGTGCCGGCGGCGGCGGGCGCCGTCACCGCGAGAGACAGGACGACAACGCTCTTCCAGCCGACGCGCATCTTGTGAGGCCTCCCGGGATGGCGTGAGTCTAGCAAGTTGGCGGCCGGGCGCCAATGCGGCGACGGTTCGGTCCCGGGCGCTATAATCGCGCCCCGAATGCCCGCCCTCCTCTCTCTCCTGCTCGTCGCGTCGATCGACGGCGAAGCCGCCCTGCGTCACGCCTCGGCGCTGGCCGCCCTCGGCCCCCACCCGTGGGGCTCGCCCCGCAACCAGGCGGCGGCCGCGTACGTGGCGGCACAGCTGCGCGGGGCCGGGCTCGACGAGGTCGAGCTGCAGGCGTTCGAGCGGCACGGCATCCGCGGCACCAACGTGGTCGCGACACTCCGGGCGCCCGGCGAGGACTTCGTGGTGATCGGCGCCCACCACGACACCGCCCCGGAAGCGCCCGGCGCCTACGACGACGGCGGGGGAGTCGGCATCCTGATCGAGCTCGGCCGCGTGCTCGCGCGCGACGAGCGGCGGGCGAGGACGATCGTGCTCGTCTCGTTCGACGGGGAGGAGGCCGGCTCGACGGGGAAGGGCACGACCGCGGGCTCGCGGGCCTTCGTCGAGCGCCTCGGGCCGCGGGCCCGGGCGATGACCGCCGCGTTCGTCATCGAGATGTCCGGCTGGGGAGGCGGGACGCCCGTCCTCCACCCGATCGCCTACGCGGACCCCCGCGAGAAGGGCCGCGCGGTGATCGCCCCGGCGTGGCTCGTGCGCGCGGCGCTCGAGGGCTCGCGCGAGGGGGGGCTCCCCTCGGGGTCGGCGACCCCTGGCTGTCGTGGCTCTACCAGCCGGCGGTGAGGACGTTCCGAGTGCGGCTCTACGGGGACGACCTGTCCTTCCTGCAGGCGGGCCACCCGGCTCTCTTCGCCTCGGACTCCTCCTTCGTCGCCTTCTATCCCGACTACCACAAGCCGTCCGACACGGCGGACAAGCTGGATGCGACGGCGCTCGAGCGGATGGGGCGCGGTGTCCTCGGGGTCGCGCACGCGCTCGAGCAAGTGCGGCGAGGCCCGGCGGAGGAGCCGGACTGGTTCGCCGCCTTCGGTCGAGTCGTCGGCTGGCCGTGGCTGGTGGGCCTCGGAGCGGCGAGCCTGCTTCCCGGGTTGTGGCGGGGCTGGCGCGGCGGCGGGCTCGCCCTCGCGCTACGCGTCCTGCAGTCGATCCTGGCGGGCGTCTTCGTCTGGCTGCACCCGGTGCCGGCACTGTGGCTGCTGCTCGTCCCGCACCTGCTCCTGCCGTGGCGCCGGTCGTGGTGGACGGTCCTGCTGGCGCTCGCCCCGGCCGTCGGCCTGCTGGCGATCGGCGCGTCCGCCTGGTGGCGCGGGGCCGTGAACGGCGTCTGGCTCGCGCCGTGGGAGATCGCGCTGGCCGCGCTCGCGCTCGCTTCTCGCGTTCCTCGGCCTCGGCGGCGGAAGGGGTCGCGCGCGCGCCGCCCGAAAGCCCAAGCCGCGCAAGCGCCGGTAGTCACCGGCGAGTCATTCCGAGGGACTCCGACTGGACGGGTCCCGAGGAATCCGCAGTCTCACGCCGGCGGGCCGGCGGATTCCTCGTCGCCCGGTCAGGCGAAGCTCCTCGGAATGACAAGCGCTCTACGCCGTCCTGCCTCCGTCGTGGTGGTGGGCAAAGAACTGCTCGAGCACGACCTTGCGGCCGGCCAGCTGCTGCCGCAGCTTCTCCACCTCGGCGGGCGGCAGCGGGGAGGCGTACGCCTTCGCCGTGGCCACGTTCGCCTCGAGGAACTCGAGCTTCGGCATGCCGCAGACGGCGGTCGAGATCGGCAGGCTCCAGGCGTAGCGCAGGAGCGACGCGGCGTCCGCGCCGCCGTCCACCATCAGCTTGTCCTGGCCCGTGACCTTCATCAGGATGACGCCGAGGTTCTTCTTGTTGGCGGCGGGAAGCGCCAGCTCCTCGAAGCGCGCGGCCCGCGCCGGGTTCATCGCCATCTGCACGCAGTCGAGGTCGTTGTCGCTCGATGGCCTTCGCCATGACCGCCCCGTCGGTGTGGCTCGTCATGCCGATGAAGCGCGTGACCTTCTGCTCGCGCAGCTCGTAGAGGGCCTTGATCGCGCCGTCCGGGGCCTCGATCTTCGCGAGGTCCGCCTCGTCGCCCGAGGCTGTGCAGGTGCAGCAGGTCGAGGTGGTCGGTCTGCAGGCGCTTCAGGCTCGCCTCGACCTCCTTGAGGGCCGCGTCGCGCGTGCGCGCCCGGCCGGGGACCTTGGTCGCGAGGAAGACGTCCTTCCGGCGCGTGGCCAGGAACCGGCCCAGCCGCGTCTCGCTCTCGCCGTCGCCGTAGTTGACGGCGGTGTCGAGGTAGTTGATGCCGAGGCCGACCGCCTTCTCGAGGACGGCCGAGGCCTGCTCCGCGGGGTACATCAGGAAGCGGCTGCCGCAGCCCATGGCGAGGATCGAGACGCTCGCGCCCGTGCGGCCGAGCGTCCGGTGCGGCATCGCGCCCGCCTTCACGGGCGCTTTCGCCTCGGGGCGCAGCGGCAGCGCGGGGAGCGCGGCCACCGCGCCGACCGCCAGGCCGCCCGTCTCCAGGAACTCGCGGCGCGTCTTCTTCTCGTCGGACATCGTGGCCTCCTCGGCCTCTAGGAGGCCACCACTCCGGCGGCGGCAGAGGTACTCCGCCATCGTCTTCGCGTAGTGGGGGAACGCGACCTCGGGCTCCTCGATCTCGGGGTGCCACTTCTTCTCCCACTCGAAGCAGTAGAAGCCCTTGTAGCCGTTCTTCGCGAGCACGGCGACCTGCTCCTTGACCGGCACCTCGCCCGTGCCGAGCAGCACGTAGCGCCGGTCGGCTCCCTCGGGCTTCGAGTCCTTGAGGTGCGTGTGGCGGATCCACTTCGCGAGCGCCTTGTAGCTGTCGGCGGGCTTCTCCTTGCCGGCCACGAAGGAGTGGTGCGCGTCCCAGAGCAGCTGGAACTGCGGCGCGTCGACCCGGGTCAGGATCTCGACGAGGTCGGGCGACTTCGTGAAGTCCCCGTGCGACTCGATGAGCACGGTGACGCCGGCGGGCTTCGCGTAGGCGGCCATCTTCTGGAAGCCCTCCACGACGCGCTTCATCACCTCTTCCTTGGGCTCGCCCTCGGGGATCTTGTCCCCGAACATGCGGACGTACTTGACGCCCATCGCCTGCGCGAGGTCGATGAAGCGCCGGCCCTCGTCGAACTGCTGCTCGCGCGTGGCCGGGTCCTTCTCGTGCATCTTCGAGGACGCGCCGAGGTTGGAGACCACGATGCCGAGCGCGGCGAGGTCCTTCTTCGTCTCCGCGAGGCGCGTCCCCGAGAGCTCGGGCACCTTCGGGAGGTCCATCTCCCCGGCGATGCCACGCAGCTCGAGGGCCGCATAGCCCATGCGGTCGGCGTTCTCCAGGATCGTCTTCCAGCTCCAGGCGGGGCAGCCGAGGGTCGAGAAGGCGATCGGGTAGCGCTTCGAGCGCGACTGCGCGCGCAGGATGGCGGGGGCGGCGAGGCCGGCCCCGAGGGTCGCGAGGAAGGAGCGGCGGGCGAAGGTGGTCATGGTGCCTCCCTGGGGCAAACTGGAACCCCGTCATTATAGGTCGTACCATCGTCGTTTCACGGCACCGGGAGGCGCCTCCCGTGCTTTCGGAGGAGACTCTTGGCCGAGATCCAGCCCTTCGCGGGCCTCCAGTACCGGGACGCCGACCTCTCGCGCGTCCTGGCGCCTCCCTACGACGTCATCCCGCCCGCCTACCGCGACGAGCTGTACGCGCGCCACCCGCACAACATCGTGCGCGTCATCCTGAACCGCGCGCCCGGCGACGAGGGGTACGCGGAGGCGGGGGAGACCTTCCGGCGGCTGGCAGGCCGAGGGCGTGCTGCAGGCGGACGCGGCGCCCCGCCTCTACGTTGCTCGAGCAGAGCTTCGCCCACGCCGGGCGGACGCTGCGGCGGTTCGGCGTGCTCGCCCGCTTCCGCGCCGAGGACCCGGAGCGGCGGGTCATCCTGCCGCACGAGCACACCCGGGCGGCGGCGAAGGAGGACCGCTGGCGCGTGCTGATCGCGACGAAGGCCAACTTCAGCCCGATCTTCCTCATGTTCCCGGACCCCGGCGCCGTCTTCGCGGCGCTCGTGCTCGAGGCGATCGGCCACCCCCCGGCCGCGCAGTACACCGACGACGGCGGGGTCGGGCACCGGATGTGGCGCGTCGACGAGGCGGGGCTCGTCGGCCGATTCCAGTCCCTGCTCGGGGGCGTGAAGTCCTACATCGCCGACGGGCACCACCGCCACGCGACCGCGCTGCGGTACCGCGACGCGGTCGGCCCCGACGGGGCGTGGACGCTCGGCTACTTCACGCCGATCGAGGCGCCCGGGCTCGTGGTCCAGCCGTACCACCGCATCCTCGCGGAGGGCCCGTCGCTCGAGGAGCGCGGGCAAGCGCCTGTCGGACGGATTCCGGCTGACGCGCCAGCCGGACGTCGCGGCGGCGGCGTCCGCGGTCGCGGCCTCGCCCGCGCCCTACGCCTTCGCCCTGGCCGAGCCCGGGAAGGGCGCGCTCGTGGTCGAGGCCGAGGCGGGGAGCGAGCGCCGGCTCCCGCCCGAGGCCCCGCCCTGCCTGCGCGCGCTCGACACCTGGTTCCTGCACCACGCCGTCCTCGGGCCGCTCCTCGGCGTGCCGGACACCGCGGTGAGCTACGTCCACTCGCAGGCGGAGGCCGAGGAGGCACTGGCGACGGGCTCCTGCCGCCTCGCCGTCCTCATGCGGGCGACGCCGGTGCGGCAGATCGTGGACGTGGCCGACGCCGGGGAGTCGATGCCGGCCAAGAGCACGTTCTTCCACCCGAAGCTCCCCTCGGGCCTCGTCATCCACCCGCTCGTCGCCTGACCTGCAGGCGATGAGCCTTCCCCCGCCCCCGTTCTTCGACCCCCAGGCGGTGAGCCGCGTCTACCGCGTGCCGTACCAGGAGCGCGCCGACCAGGCCCTCGAGTGGGCGTCCCGACACGGGATCCGCCCCGCCGCCGGGGACGAGAAGCGCACCGCACTCCTCCTCGTCGACGTGCAGAACACCTTCTGCCTGCCCGAGTTCGAGCTGTTCGTCGGCGGCCGCTCGGGCCGTGGGGCCGTCGAGGACTGCGCGCGGATCGCGGCCTTTCTCTACCGCAACCTCGACCGCATCACGCAGGTGGTCGTGACCCTCGACACGCACACGGCGGCGCAGATCTTCCACCCGCTCTTCTGGGTGGGCCGAGACGGGTGCCCACCCCCCGCCGCACACGGTGATCACCCACGCCGACGTCGAGAGCGGCCGCTGGCGGGTGAACCCCGAGCTCGCGCCGGCGGTCGCCCCCCACGCGGGCTTCGACGTCGAGGCCTGGGCTCTCCACTACGCCCGCCGCCTCGCCGAGGGGGGGAAGTACCCCCTCGTCGTGTGGCCGTACCACTCGATGGTGGGGGGCATCGGCCACGCGATGGTGTCGGCGGTGGAAGAAGCCGTCTTCTTCCACGCGATCGCGCGCCAGACGCCGACCCGGGCGGAGGTCAAGGGGCAGAACCCCCTCACCGAGAACTACTCCGTGCTCCGGCCCGAGGTGATGGAGGACGCGACCGGCACCCCCATCGACGCCCCTAACCTCGCCCTACTGGAGCACCTGCTGTCGTTCGACACCGTGATCGTGGCCGGCGAGGCGAAGAGCCACTGCGTGGCCTGGACCGTCGAAGATCTGCTCGCGGAGATCCGCGCGCGGGACCCACGGCTCGCCGAGAGGATCGTCCTCCTCGACGACTGCACCTCGCCGGTCGTGGTGCCCGGCGTCGTCGACTTCACCGACGCGGCCGAGGCGGCCTACGCCCGCTTCGCCGCCGCCGGCATGCGACGCGTGCTCTCGACCGAGCCCTTGTCACCCCGAGGAGCCCCATCCGTGCCGGGCGACGAGGGTCCGCAGTCCGCCGGCGCTGAGATTGCGGATTCCTACGGGCTGGCTACGGTTCGTCCAGTAACCCGTCGGCGATCGCGTCGAGCAGGACGCCGGGACGGTTGGAGCCGACGCCGTAGAGGCCGAAGCGCGCGAGCTGCTTCAGCTCCTCGGGCTCGTCCACCACCCAGGTGGCGATCTTCAGGCCCGCCGCGTGGACGCGCTCGGCGAGGGCGTCGGTCAGCTGGCTCTTGTGCGGCATCACGAGCTCGCAGCCGGCCTCCCGCGCGTGGGCGAGCACCTCGTCGGGGGTGGTGTGCCCGAAGAGGCGCCCCCGGGTCATCTCCGGGGCGAGGGACGCGAGGCGGACGATCGCGCGGTGGTCGAAGGAGATGAGCGCCACGGCGTCCGCCATGCCCGCCCGGCGGACCTCGTCCGCCACCCGCGCCTCGATGCCGCCCTCGGCGTCGTCCGTCACCGACTCGGCCTTGATCTCCACGAGGACCCTCGCCCGCCCGCGCAGGAGCGCGAGGGCCTCGGAGAGGGCGGGGACCCGCTCGCCCTCGTAGGTGCTGCCGAAACGGTCCGGGTAGCCCGCCGACACCGAACGGACCTCGGCCAGGGTCAGCCGGCGGACGTCGCCGCGGCCGGTGGTGGTCCGGTCCAGGTCGGGGTCGTGGAGGACGATCACGTGTCCGTCCGCGGTGAGCTGCACGTCCAGCTCGACGAGGCCGGCCCCGACCTCGAGCGCGCCCGCCAGGGCGGCCAGGGTGTTCTCCGGCCGGTGCGCCGAGTCGCCCCGGTGGGCGATGACGAGGGGGGGCGCGGCCACGCTACGCCCTCGGCTTGAGCCGTGCCCGGAAATCGGGGAGCTCGAAGAGCCTCGCCTCGAGGAACACTGCGAGGAGGTCCGGGTCGAGCTTCCCCTCCTTCGCCTCCTGCTGGAGGATCTCCCGGGCTCGCTCCTCCGAGACCGACTTCTTGTAGGGACGGTCCCAGGCGACCAGCGCATCGTAGATGTCGGCGATCGTCATCATCCGGGACTGCACCGGGATGTCCGGCGCGGTGAGGCGTCGAGGGTAGCCCGAGCCGTCGAGCTTCTCGTGGTGGGCCCAGGCGATCTCGGGGATGCGCCGCAGCTCGCCGGTCCACGGGATCTTCTGCAGGAACTCGTAGGTGTGCGAGACGTGGCTCTCGATCCGGCTGCGCTCCTCGTCGGACAGGCTGCCCCGGCGAATCGAGAGCACGTCGACTTCCTCCTTGCTCAGGAAGGGCCCCTCCGCCCAGGC
>CAWFSB010000007.1:0-26163 GCA_963818355.1 uncultured Acidobacteriota bacterium
CCACACGTCCTCGGGGGAGTGATGGCAGCCTCCTGTCTCGCCTGCGAGAAGAGAGTCCCCAAGCGGGGCCGGAGGCGCTGCCCGCTGTGCAGCCAGGCCTTCCGTTCCGGATGGGAGGGTGTCGAGACCCACTGGCGCGCGAAGCACGCCGCGGCTTTCCCCTACGAGCGCTTCTGGTCCTCGCTGTGCCGTGACCACCGCGCCGCCCGACCGGCCGACTGCCCCTCCTGCCGGAAGAGCGTCCCCCGCAGCCGCAAGTGGCCCCGCCAGTGCCCGGAGTGCGCGCAGGTGTTCGCGGGCCGCGGCTGGGCCGGCATCGAGTCGCACTGGCGCGCCGCGCACCCCGACGTCATGCCGTACGAGGACTTCTTCGCGTCCCTCTGCCCGGCGCACCGCGGCGGCGGCGACAGCGGGACCGACTACCTGCCCCTCGGCGAGAGGTAGGGCCTCAGGCCCGCTCCTCGAAGCGCCAGAGGCGCTCGGGCCCGTCGCCGACGGGCACGCCGTGGATCGCGACGCCGAACGCCTGCTCGGCCGCCGCGCTTTGCAGCACCTCCGCCGGCGAGCCCTCCGCCGTGATGCGGCCTTCGTCGAGGAGGGCCATGCGGGGCGCCCAGGCCGCGGCCCGCGGCAGGTCGTGGATCACGGCGAGGACGGCGACACCGCACTGCCGCACGTCGTCGAGGACGCGGAAGAGGTGGAGCTGGTGGCGCACGTCGAGGTGCGTTGCCGGCTCGTCGAGGAGGAGGACGGCCGGCTCCTGAGCGAGCCCGCGGGCGAGAGCGGCGAGCTGCCGCTCGCCGGCGGAGAGTGTCCCGAGCGGCCGCCGGGCGAGGTGCGAGGTCTCCGTTTGCCGCAGGGCGCGCGCCACCGCGGCCCGGTCCTCCGCGGTGAGGGGCGCGAGCGCGCCGCGGTGCGGGTAGCGGCCGAGCGCCACCCGGTCCTCGACCGCGATGCGGTCCGGCGCCTCGTCCTCCGCGGCCACGAGGGCCACGCGCTGCGCGAGGCCCGGGCGAGGCCAGCTCGCGAGCGGGCGGCCCTCGAGGAGGATCTCGCCCCGTGCGGGCGAAAGGAGGCCCGCGAGCGCCCGGACGAGCGTCGACTTGCCGGCCGCGTTCGGCCCGACGAGGGCGACGCCCTCGCCCGGCAGAAGCGCGAGGTCGACACCCCGCAGCACGTTCCGGCGGCCGCGATCGACAGCCAGCCCGCGGGCTTCGAGGACGGCGCTCACTCGCGCCCCTCCTGTCCCCGCAGCGCGAGGAGGAAGTAGGGGGCGCCGACGAAGGCGGTGACGGAGCCGAGAGGCAGCTCGACGTGCTGCCCGAAGGAGCGCGCGGCGAGGTCGGCGACCACAACGAGGAGGGCGCCCGCCAGGAAGGAGGCGGGCAGCAGGTGGCGGCCGAGCGGCCCCACGAGCGGTCGCAGGGCGTGGGGCGCCACGAGGCCGACGAACGGCACCGACCCCGCAACCGCGGTGACCGGCCCCGCCACGAGAGCGCACAGGCCGAAGACCAGGATCCGCACCCCGTGGACGGGAAGACTGAGCGCCGCCGCTTCCTCCTCGCCGAGGGAGAGGACGTCGAGAGGGCGGGCGAGGAGCAGCAGGGCGAGCGATCCAGGGAGGACGAACGCGGCGGCGAGGCCGAGGTGCTCGTAGCCGCGGCCCTCGAGGCCGCCGGCCAGCCAGAAGAGCACCGTGCGCACGCGGAACTCCTCGACCGCCACGAGCAGGACCGAGGTGCCGGCCCCGGCCAGGGCGCTCACCGCGAGGCCGGTCAGGAGGAGGCCGGAGAGCGTGGGCCTTCCGCCGGCGTGGGCGATCGCGTAGATCAAGAGGAGGGCGAGGAGGGCGCCCGCGCACGCGGCGAAGGGCATTGCGAGGAAGCGCTGCTGTGCCCAGCCCAGGTTCACGGCGAGGACCGCGCCGAGGGCGGCGCCGGGGCCCACCCCGAGGAGGCCGGCGTCGGCCAGGGGATTGCGGAAGAGCGACTGCAGCGCGGCGCCCACGACCGCAAGCCCTCCGCCCACGAGCGCCGCGATGAGCACCCGGGGGAGGCGCACCGACCAGAGGATGATCTCGCCCATCTCCGGGAGCGGGGTGGGCCCAAAGGCACCGAGGCGGGCGAGGCCCGAGCGCACGACACTCGTCGCAGGGAGCGGGACGCTACCGAGGCTCAACGCGGCCAGGAGAACGAGAGGCAGGGCGACCGCCAGGGCGGCGAAGACGACGAGCCGGCGGTCGCGCTCGCTCACGGGAGCTTCGGCGGGGGCGCCGCCTCCGGCACGCGCGTCGGGTGAAGGCGTGAGGCGAGCCACCACGCGGCGTCGGCCGCCCGGTCGGAGAGGGCCACCAGCAGGCGGTTCGGCATTTCGACGACGCGGCCTTCGCGCACGGCGCGGGTGCGCGAGAGGAGGGGGTGCTGGCGGAGGGCCACCGACGCCCCCGAGCCCTGGGTGACCAGGAAGGCGTCGGGCTCGGCGGCGAACGCCTTCTCCCCGGCGATCGGCACGATGCCCCGCAGGCCCAGCTCGCGGCCGACGTTCGTCGCGCCGGCCGCCTCGACCAGCGAGCCGATGGCGGTCCCGGCGCCGGCGGTGTGCGGGTCGCCCCAGTAGAGGACGCGCGGCCGAGGGTCACCCTCGATTCTCCGCGCGAGCTCGGCCAGCACGGCGTCGAAGCGCGCCGCGAGGCGCGCGGCGGCGTCGGGCGTGCCCACCGCCCGCCCCAGGTCGACGATGGCCGCGCGGATCCCGGGGAGCGTGTCGAGGCCGCTCATCCGGTGGTACCGCAGCCTCGATTTCTCGACGAGCCGCAGGAAGTCGGCGTCGGTGTACTCGGAGACGACGACGAGGTCGGGTCCGAGCGCGATGATCCGCTCGAGGTCGGCCCGCGGCAACCGGATCGCGGTGGCGGGTACCCGACCGGCCACGCTCGACATGTCGGTGTCGTCGGCCCAGCGGGTCACCGCGACGAGCCGATCGGCCGGCAGCATCTCGACCAGAAGCTCGTCGGCGGTCAGGTTGAGCGAGGCGACGCGGAGCGGCGCCTCCGCCGCCGGCGCCGAAGGGGCCGCGAGAACGAGCGCGAGGAGGATCGCGCCCACGAGTCGCCTCAGTTGCGCCCGCCCACCGCGAGGCGGAGGCCGCCGCGGACGGAGCGGCCGAGGGCGGGGTAGCCCAGCACCTCGTGGTACTTGGCGCCCGTCAGGTTCTCCCCCGTCACGAACGCCTCGACCGGCCCCGCCACGCGCACGCGCAGACGCGCGTCGAGGCGCGTGTAGGCCTCGGACCGCGTCAGGCCGAGGCCGACGAAGTCGCTGTCGGCGCGCTCGCCCACCCGCACGAGCGTCGCCCCCGCGCTCCAACGGGCAAACGAGAGCTGGGCGGAGAACGAGCCCTGGTGCCGGGGCCGGCGCAGGAGCGGCTCGCCGACGGCGTACACCGGGTCGAAGTCGCTCGGGCTCTCCAGGATCTCGCTGTCGAGGAACGTGTACTGGCCGAACAGGTGCAGCGGGGTGATCGGCCGCGCCTCGAGCGCGACCTCGATCCCCTGCGCCCGGGTGTGCGCCAGGTTCACGTAGCTGCCCTCGAAGGTGTCGAAGTCGACGACCGTGTAGGCGATCTGGTCCTTGTACTCGTTGTGGAAGGCCGTGACCGATGCCCGCAGCCGGCTCTCGAAGAGGCGCTGTTCGACCCCCGCGTCGAAGGTCGTGCTGCGCTCGGGGTCGAGATCGGGGTTGCCCTTCGCGAAGAAGGACTCCCCGTACGACTCGAGGAAGCTCGGCTCCTTGATCCCCATGCCCGCGCTCGCCCGGAAGGTCGTGGCGTCCTCGCCCTCGCGCAGGCGCAGGGCGAGAGCGGCGCGCGGCACCGCGTGCGTGCCGTAGCTTCCGTTTCTCTCGACGCGCCCACCCACCGTCAGGTACGCGCGCGAGCCCAGCAGCAGGCGGTCCTGCGCGTAGACCCCGAAGTTCGTACGCTCCGGCGTCAGCCGCTCCTCGGCGCGGTTGCCGAGGTCGCCCGTCTCGTGCTCGACCTCGCCGCCGGCGGTCAGGAGGTGCCGTGTCCCGATCGAGACGTCGGCCTGGTACCCGGCATCGAGCCGCGCCGTACGGTTCTGGAAGCCGGCCGCGTTCGGGAGGTCGGAGAGCGGGAAGGAGCCGGACACCCCGTCCCACTCCGGGAGCCACATGCCGGAGTCGATCGGGTTGAGCGACAGCTGGTCCGTGCTCGCGTAGCCGATGCTCAGCTGCTGCGCGAGGCGGGGAAGGGCGCGGCGCACCAGGGCTGAGACGACGAGGTCCTCGCGCTCGAAGGACGCGTCCTGATCGGGCCGGCCGAAGGCGGTCGGTCCAGGCGTCCCCGAGGTGTTGTCGTCGAACCGGACGACCGCGCGCGCGTCCGTGCGCGAGTCGATCCTCGCCCCGGCGGAGAGAGCGGCCGCCGTCTGCTCGAAGCGGCTGTTCGGCTCGTCGTTGTCGGTGGTGAGCCGCTGCACGCCCGCGTTCCAGTCGAAGCGGCCGCGCGCCCCCGACGTGGCGACGAGCCCGCGTCGCCAGTCGAAGGAGCCGGTCTCGCCCTCGGCGCGGAGAGACGGGCTCTCGCCCGGGCGCGCGCGGCGGGTCCGCAGGCTCACGACCCCGGCCAGCGCGTCGTTCCCGTAGAGGCTGCTCGCCGCGCCGCGCACGACCTCGACCCGCTCGAGCTCGAAGGGCAGGACGGTGCCGAAGTCGAAGGAGCCGCCCGGCTGGTTGACCGCCACCCCGTCGACGAGCACGCAGGCGTAGCGCGACTCGCCCCCGCGGACGAACACGGAGCCCTGGAGGCCTGTCTGCCCGGTGCGGGCGGTGGCGACTCCGGGCACCTCCTGGAGGAGCGGCAGCAGCGACGGCGCGGCCCGGTCGTCGATGCGCTGGCGGTCGAGCACGTCGGCGGAGACGCCGAGCGACGACAGCGTGGCCTCGCCGCGCGTGGCGCTGACGACCACCTGCTCGGAGACGGGAGCGGGCGCGAGGACGAGGTCGAGCCGGCCCTCGCCGGCGCCCACGCGGGCCGTCGAGGGCTCTCGCAGCTCGAGGCCGGGAGCGTCGACGGACGCGGCGTACTCGCCCTGCGCGAGCCCGCCGACCCGGAAGGCCCCGTCGGGCCCCGTGGTCGCACGTCGCTCTCCGGCCGGGCCATCGAGGGTCACGGCGACGCCGGGAAGCGCGAGACCGTCGCTCGTGCGGACGATGCCCGCGAGCGCCCCGGTGGGCGTCTCGGCCGTTGCGAACGGCGCCGACACGGAAAGGAGGAGCCAGACGACGGAAAGGGAAAGGGGGCGAATGGAAACCCAGTGCTTCCTCACGCGAGAAGCCTCTAGCACGTCGGTCAGGGCAGGTTTCCTGGCTCCCGGGTCAACGCCGCGCTCCCGACCTTCCCCGGGTTTCCCCGAGTGGCGGCGCCCTTCAGGCGCCTTTGGGAGCGGGCTCGCCGGCTACAGTGGCGGGACCGCGCAGGCCTTCAACCTGCTTCCCTTTTACCCTCCCGCAGCGGGAGGCACCCTGACGTTACGCGGGGGAGTCTGACAGCCCGCGGCGGCGGCTGTCAACGGTTCCCGCGGTGAGGAGGACGAGGGGTTCGGTGAGGCTCTGGGCGACGAGCATGCGGTCGAAACGGGTCCTCGTGGACGAGCGGAAGACTCGCCAGCCTCTCCGCGTGGGCGGATCCCGTTTCGCCCCCGCCGCGCTTCCCCGTAAGATGGAAGTTCGTGACGAAGACGACGGTAGCCATCATCGGAGGCGGCATCTCGGGGCTGTCGGCCGCCTACGCCCTCCACAAGCGCCAGGTCCCCTACCTCCTGCTCGAGGCCGGGCCGAGCCTCGGCGGGGTGATCCGGACCGAGACGCGCAACGGATTTCTCCTCGAGGGCGGGCCGGACTCGATGCTCGCGCAGAAGCCGGAGGGCATCGCCCTCTGCCGCGAGCTGGGTCTGGGCGAGCGCCTCGTTCCCACGAACCCGGACCTGCGCTCCGTCTACATCCTCCACCGGAGGAAGCTCCACCCGCTTCCCGAGGGGATGATGCTGGCCGTCCCCACGAAGATCCTGCCCTTCGCCCGCAGCGGCCTGTTCTCCTGGCCGGGCAAGCTCCGCATGGGCCTCGACCTCGTGATCCCCGGAGGGAACGGGCGCGGGGACGAGTCGATCGCATCTTTCCTCCGGCGCCGGTTCGGGCAGGAGGCGGTCGATCGCCTCGGCGAGCCGCTGCTCGCCGGCATCCACGCCGGCGACCCCGAGCGGCTCTCGATCCTGGCCACCTTCCCGCGCTTCCGCGACCTCGAGGAGAAGCACGGGAGCCTCGTGCGCGGGATGTGGGCGACACCGCGGCCGAGCCCGGCGCCGGGGGCGAAGCCTCCCGCCGCGTTCTACTCGCTGCGCGGGGGCCTCCGCGAGATGGTGGACGCGCTCGTGGTGCGCCTCGACCGGGAACAGATCTGGACGAAGGCCGCCGTGCTCGACGTCTCCCGCACCGCTTCCGGCTTCGCGCTCGCCGTCCAGGGGGGCGAGACGGTCGGCGCGGACCAGGTGATCGTCGCGGCCCCGGGGCCCAGGGTCGCGCCCGCCATCGAAGGCCTGGTGCCCGAGGCGGCCCGCACGCTCGCCGCGATCCCGTTCGCGTCCTCGGCCACCGTTCTCCTCGGCTACCGCCGCGGAGACGTCGCCCACCCGCTCAACGGCTACGGCATGGTCGTCCCGCAGACCGAGGGGCTCCGCACGACGGCGCTGAGCTTCGTCTCGACGAAGTTCCCGCACCGGGCCCCCGAGGGGCACGTGCTGCTGCGCGGGTTCCTCGGCGGCGTGCGCGACCCGGAAGTGATGACCCTGAACGATCGAGGAGATGGTGGAGACGGTGAAGCGAGACATGCAGGACGTCCTGGGCCTGCGGGGCCAGCCGGTCATGAGCCGCGTCTTCCGCTGGCCGGGCGGCACCCCGCAGCTCGAAGTGGGGCACATCGAGCGCATGGCGGCGGTCGCGCGCGCCATCGACTCCGTGCCCGGCCTCCACCTCACGGGTGCCGGCATCCGCAGCACCGGCATCCCCGACTCCGTGGCCGACGGCACCCACGCTGGCGAGGCCGCGGCGGGGGCGGCGCGGTGAGGCCGGCGCTCGCCGGCCTGGCCCTCCTCGCCCTCGGGGGAGTGGCGCCCCTCGCCGCCGAGGTCCCGTCCCCGGGCAACGGCGTCGCCGCCTCCGTCGTGTACGTGCAGGTCTTCCGCTCGGGCTTCGACTGGTCGCAGCCGTGGCGGCAGGAGGGGGTCAGCGGCGCCTCGGGGAGCGGCTTCTTCATCTCCGGCGGGCGGATCATGACGAACGCCCACGTCATCGCCGACGCCCGGCAGATCCTCGTGCGGCGCCCCGACGAGGCGAACCCGTACGTGGCGACGCTCGAGGCGGTGGGGAACGACTGCGACCTGGCTGTCCTCCGGGTGGCCGACCCCGCCTTCGCCCGCGGGCTGCGCCCCCTGGCCCTGGGCCCGCTCCCACGCGCGGGCACGCGGGTCGTCACCTACGGCTTCCCGCTCGGCGGGCAGGACGTCTCCTCGACCGCCGGAATCGTCTCGCGCGTCGAGTCGCGTGGCTACGTGCACAGCGGCGCCGACGCGCACCTCGTCGTGCAGACGGACGCGGCCATCAACCCCGGCAACAGCGGCGGCCCGGTCATCCAGGACGGCAAGGTGGTGGGCGTCGCCTTCCAGGGCTTCCCGGGCGCCGACAACATGGGCTTCTTCATCCCCGTCCCGATCGTCCGCCACTTCCTCGCGAACCTGGAGGACGGCCGGTACGACGGCTTCCCGGACTCGGGCCTCGAGACGACGCCGCTCCTGTCCCCCGCCTATCGCCGCGAGCGGGGGCTGCCCGCCGGTCTCGGCGGCGTCGTCGTGGACCGCGTCGCTCCCGGGGGGACGGCGGACGGAGTGCTGAAGCCGGGCGACGTGCTGCGTCTCCGTGGAGGGGCAGCGGGTGGCGGACGACGGCACGATCCGCCTCGGCGACGCCCGCGTGACTTTCGAGCACGCGATCGACATGCTGCAGGTGGGGGCGCCGGTGCGCTTCGTCGTCTGGCGGGACGGGAAGGAGCGGTCGCTCGAGGCTCCCGCCCGGCGCATCGCCCGCTACGACCGCAACCGCAACCAATACGGCGTCGCGCCGGACTACGTCGTCTACGCCGGTCTCGTCTTCATGCGGCTCGAGGCGGAGCTGCTGAAGACCCTCGGCCGCGGCTGGCCGCAAAGCGCCAACCGCGACCTCGTCTGGGACCAGCTGTTCCGCGAAGCGGAGCGGCCGGAGGAGGCCGATCGCGAGGTGATCGTCCTCACCCGCGTCCTGCGCCACGCGGTCAACTCGCAGATGGCGATGGCCCTGCCGCTCGGGGTCGTCCGCATCAACGGCCGGCCCATCCACTCGCTCGCCGACGTGGTGGAGGCGTTCGCCTCCAACCGCGAGCGCTTCCACCGCATCGAGTTCGAGGGCGACGGCGGCATCGAGGCCCTCGACCGCGAGCGCGCCGACGCCGCCCACCCGGAGATCCTGAGGCAGTATGCGATCCCGCACGACCGCAAGCTCTAGCCGCGTCCTGCTCGCTCTCGCCGCCCTGGCGGCGGCGGCCTGCGCGAGCGCTCCCGCGCGCGTGGCCGCTCCTGCGGCGCCTTCGGCCCCCGCGCCCATGGCGGCGGCGACGCCGGCCGGCGCGCCCACCGCCCCTGCTGCCACCAACGGCCACCTCCGCGCCGGCATCGTCAGCGTCCGGGTCACCGGCCAGGACTGGAACTGGCGCGCGCCCTGGGAGAAGCAGGCGCCCGTGGACGCGGACCGTGACCGGGCTCGTGGTGCCGGGGCGGAGGATCCTCGTGGCCTCGACCGCCTTCGGGAACCACCTGCTGGTCGAGGCGCAGAAGCTCGGGTCCGAGGCCCGCACCGTGGCGAGGGTCGAGCTCGTGGACCAGGAGGGCCCGCTCGCTCTGGTCGCCGTCGACGACCCCACGTTCTGGGAGGGCCTCCTTCCCCTGCCGCTCGCGGAGCGCGCCCCGACCGAGGGGGATGTCACCATCCTCCGCTGGCAGCGCTCCGGGCTCCTCGACTCCTACCCGGGCACCCTGCGCCAGGTGCGTTCCGGGAGGCACGGCCTCTCGCAGACGAGCCTCCTGACTCTCGAGGTCGGCGCCAGCACGGACGGGCTCGGCGAGTCGGAGGTCGTGGTCGCGAAGGGCCGGGTGGCCGGCCTCGTCACCGGCCGGGCGGGGGATGCCTACGCCGCCCTGGCCGCGCCCGTCCTCGCGCAGTTCCTCGCCGGTGCGGCCAGGGGGGACTGGCGCAGCTTCGCCCGTGCGGGGCTCGCCTGGCAGGACCTCACGAACCCGGCGCTGCGCGAGCTCGTCGGCCTGCGGCCGGGCGAGACCGGCGTTCGCCTCACCCGCGTCGCGCCCAACGGCAGCGCGGGGGGCGTGCTGAAGCCGGGCGACGTGGTCCTCGAGATGGGCGGGGCCAAGCTGGACCCCACCGGCTACTACGAGGACCCGCTCTACGGACGCATGCTCTTCGCCCTTCTCTTCTCGGACGGTCGCCAGCCGGGTGACACGATGCCGGTCAAGGTGCTCCGGGACGGCCAGCGACTGGAGCTCCAGCTGCCGCTGCGCGCGATGTCCCCCGAGCAGGACCGGGTCCCGCCCTACGTCTTCGGCCGCGGGCCCGACTACCTGGTGGCCGGCGGGCTCGTCTTCCAGGAGCTGACCCGACCGTACCTCGGGGCGTGGGGCGACTGGGCGCGCCGCGCGCCGCCGCGCCTGCTGGTGGCGATCGACCGCGAGCCGGACGAGGCCGGCACGGAGCCCCAGCGCATCGTTCTCCTCTCGAGCGTCCTCCCCGACGCCGCCAACCTCGGCTACCAGGAGCTGCGGGACCTGATCGTCGAGCGGGTGAACGGTCGCCCGATCGCGAGCCTCGCCGACGTCCGGCGCGCCCTGAACGCGCCGGAGGGGGGGTTCCAGGTGGTCGACTTCGTGGCCGGCCAGGGGTTCACCCGCCTGGTCCTGGACGCCGCGGAGGCCCAGGCGGCCGCCGCGCGCCTCCAGCAGACCTACGGGGTCGAGCGGCTGGACTCTCAGGCCCCCTGATCCCTCCGTACTAGGCCGCTTTCCCGGGAGTAGGAGTAGATTTGTCCGGGGAGGCACACCATGAAGCTCTCGGAACGCCTGGCGCGGCTCGGCACGGAGACCGCGTTCGAAGTCCTGGTTCGCGCCCGCGCCCTCGAGGCCCAGGGACGCAGCGTCATCCACCTCGAGATCGGCGAGCCCGACTTCGACACCCCCTCCCACATCACCGACGCCGCGGTCGCGGCTCTCAAGGGCGGGGCCACGCACTACGGCCCCTCGGCCGGGATCCCCGACCTGCGCCTGGCCATCGCCGAGGACTCGACCGCGCGCCGCGGCGTGAAGGTCACCCCCGAGATGGTGGTGGTGACCCCGGGTGGCAAGCCGATCATGTTCTACGTGATCCTCGCCCTCATCGACCCCGGCGACGAGGTGCTCTACCCGAACCCCGGCTTCCCGATCTACGAGTCGATGATCCGGTTCATCGGCGGGGTGCCGGTGCCGGTGCGCCTCCTCGAGGAGAAGGGCTACGCGCTCGACGTGGACCAGCTCATCAGCAAGATCACGGCGAAGACGAAGCTCATCATCCTCAACTACCCGCACAACCCGACGGGCGGGGTCATCCCCGAGGCGGGTCTGCGCGCGATCGCCGACGCCGCGGTGCAGCACCGCATCCCCGTCCTCGCCGACGAGATCTACTCGCAGATCCTCTACGAGGGAAAGCACGTCTCGATCTCGGCGATGCCGGGCATGGACGCGCTCGCGATCGTCCTCGACGGGTTCTCGAAGACCTACGCCATGACCGGCTGGCGGCTCGGCTACGGCATCATGCCGGCGCCGCTCGCCCAGGTGATCGCCAAGCTGCAGACGAACGCCGTCTCCTGCACCGCCACCTTCACGCAGATGGCGGGGGCGGCGGCGCTGCGCGGCGACCACTCCGGCGTCCACTCGATGGTGGCGGAGTTCAAGCGCCGGCGCGACGCGATCGTGGACGGCCTGCGCGAGATCCCCGGCTTCAAGTGCCCGCGGCCGCAGGGCGCCTTCTACGTGTTCCCGAACATCACGGGCACGGGCTTCCCGGCCAAGCCGCTCGCCGACCGGCTCCTCGACGAGGCCGGCGTCGCCTGCCTCTCCGGCACCGCCTTCGGCGAGTGGGGCGAGGGTCACCTGCGCTTCAGCTACGCGAACAGCCTGGAGAACATCCAGGAGGCGCTGCGGCGCATCAGGGCCTGCCTGGCTCAGCCCGCGTCCTCGAGCCCGTCTCGGTAGACCTCGTCGACCGCGATCCGGGCGGCAACGCTCGCGAGGTCGAGCGAGGCGCCGCCCTCCGCCGTCGTCACTGTCCAGTCGGGTTCTGCGCGGCGGTGGAGGGTCAGGTGGGGAGCCCGGTGCGACACGATCAGCACCTCGCGCACGCTCGGCAGGCTCTTGTAGTGGCGCAACTTCTCGCCCCGGTCGTAGTCTTCCGTCGAGGGGCTGGTGACCTCGACGAGCAGGACGAGGTTGGTGACCGCCAGCGGATCCTCCGGGGCGCGCAGCGTTCCCCCGCAGACGACGGCCGCGTCCGGGTAGGTGGTGAGGCCGGTCGCCGCGATGCGGACCCGCAGGTCGGAGGTGAAGGCCCGGCAGCCCGGGGGCATCCGGCCGCGCAGGGCGCCGATGCAGGCCGCGGCCAGGGCGGCGTGATCGGGCGAGCCGCCGGCCATCGCGTAGATCTCGCCGTCCAGGTACTCGTGGCGCACCGAGCTCTCTTCCTCGAGCGAGAGGTACTGGGCGTACGTGTAGTGGAGGCGGCGAGCCGACGTCGACATCAGCCGGAGTGTAGCACCGCGATTCTCGGGCCGAGGCTCGTGCCAACGTCTGGGGTTGCGGTTCTGCGAGGAGCCCGTACACTCTGGCCATGAAAACCCTGGCCGTTCTGGTGGCGTCGTGCGCCCTCTCGGGCGTGGCGGTGGCTGATTCCCCGGACTGGCCGAGCCTGCGAGGCCCCCGCCACGACGGCGCCGCGCAGGCGACCCTCGACGCCTCGGAGGGCGCCGGCTTCGCCGTGGCCTGGCGAGCAGCTCTCGGTGCCGGCTACTCGTCGGTCGCGGTCGCCGAGGGCCGCGCGGTCACCCTCTTCTCCGACGGCCAGAACGACGTGGCGGTGGCCTTCGACGCGCGCACCGGCAAGGAGCTCTGGCGCCACGCGATCGCGCCGACGCTCCCGGGCCGCGACGGCTCGTTCGACGGCCCGATCTCGACACCGGCCCTGGACGGCGGTCGCGCCTTCGGCCTCGGCCCGCGCGGCCACCTCTTCGGCCTCGACGCGGCCACCGGCCGCGAGCTGTGGACGGTGGACCTCGTGACGCGCGAGGGCGCGAAGCTGCCCTTCTACGGGTTCGGCACTTCCCCGGTCGTGGCCGGGGGCGTCGTCGTGGTCCCGCTCGGGGCCCCGGGCGGCGGCGCGGTCGCCGGCTTCGACCTCGCCACGGGAGAGAGGCGCTGGCGCCTCGGGGAGGACGGCGTCGCCTACCAGTCGCCCATACGTGCTGTCCGTCGGAGGGCGGGAGCAGGTGGTCGCGGTGGGTGATACCCGGCTGTTCGGCATCGACCCCGCGGGCGGGCGCCTCCTCTGGGAGCACGCGCACGGCGGCGAGGTGCACCCGATCGCCACCGAGAGCATCGTTCCCGTGCCGGCCGGCGACGGCCGCCTCTTCCTCAAGCTCCGGCAGGACGGGTCGGCCATGCTGCGCCTCGTGCCGCGCCCCGACGGCGGTGCGACCGTCGAGACGCTGTGGACGGCACCCGTCCTGCGCACGACGTACGTCGTCCCCGTCTACCACGGCGGCTTCCTCTACGGCATGAGCGGCCGCTCGACGCTCACCTGCGTCGACGCGGGGACCGGCGAGGTGCGCTGGCGGTCGCGGGAGCCCGGGGACGGGTTTCCCCTGGTCGTGGGGGACGACCTCGTGGTCCTGACCAAGGAGAAGACCCTCCACGTCGGAAAAGCCAGCCCCGAGGGCTGGAAGGAGCGGGCGCGCCTCGACCTCTTCCAGGACCTCGTGTGGTCGTCGCCAGGTTTCGCGGACGGCGCCTTCTTCGCGCGCAGCCAGGGCGAGCTCGCGCGCGTCGACTGGGGCAAGCCCAAGGCCGCCGCCGGACCCGCGGCTCCGGCTTCCACGGCGACGCGTGTCCCCGTGTCGCCGCGCTTCTCGAGCGTCCTCGAGGAAGCGAACGCGGCGCCGGACAAGGCCGCCGCCGTCGACCGCTTCCTGGCCTCGCTGCCCGCGGGCCCGCTCGTCGAGTGGCCTGACCGCGTCCTCTTCCTCTATCGCGGGCAGGCGAACGACGTCGGAATCGCCGGGGACATGATCGGCGACCGTCGCGAGGACCCGATGTCCCGCGTTCCCGGGACGGACCTCTTCTGGTACGAGGCGACGCTCGAGCCCGACGCCCGGGTCAGCTACCACTTCGTGCGCGACTTCGAGGACCGGTTCCCCGACCCCCGGAACCCCTGGCGCGTCCCCGCGCCCCCCACCGGGACGATCGGTGCGTTCCCCGCGGAGCAGTCGTCGCTCGCCATGCCCGCGTGGCGCGCGCCCGACCACCTCGCCGAAGTCCCGCTCGAGCGCCGTGGGCGGATAGAGGAGCACGTCGTCGAGGGCGCGTCCCGCCCGGGCTCCCGCGTGGCGGTGCGGGTGTACGTTCCCGCCGGCGTCGAGAAGGGCCGTCCCCTCGCCCTCGTCCTCGACGGCGACGGCGCGCGCGAGAAGGGCCTCCTGCCCCGCAGCCTCGACAACCTGATCCCGTCGCGCGTGGCGCCCGTCCTCGTGGCTTTCGTCTCCCGCCCGGAGTGGGGCGAGAAGCCGCCGCCGGACGAGGAGACGGAGGACGCCGTGGCCAACCTCCTCGCGCACGACGTCGCCCCGTTCCTGGAGCGCCGCTACGGCACCGACCCGAGCCCGCAGGGGCGCGCCCTCGTCGGCACGGGCTTCGCAGCCTGGCGCGCGGCGTACGCGGCGTTCCGGCACCCGACGGTCTTCGGCGCCCTGGGCCTGCAGTCGCTGAGCATGCTCGACACCGACCAGGACCTGCTCGAGAAGCAGGTGAGGACCGCAGCGGAGGTCCCCCTCCGGATCTACCTCGACTGGGGCCGCTACGACCGGCGCAGCACCCGCGAGGCCTGGGACATGCGCCGCGCCAACCAGCGCTTCGACACGTTCCTCCGGGGGCGCGGCTACCGCCCCGCCGGCGGCGAGGTGCCGGAGGGCGCCGGCTGGGCGGGCTGGCGCAACCGCACCGATCGGGTGTTCGAGGCCCTGTTCCCGGCGCCGACCGCGGCCGCCGCGGCGGTCGCGAGGCCCTGACCCGCTACAGCTTCTTCACCAGCACCTTCGACCGGCGGCCGCTCGCGTCGTACTTCGCGCGGCGGGCGGGAGGCAGGTCGTCGGGCGAGCCCTCGATGAAACCCCCTTTGGCCTGGAAGTAGTTGAAGGCCTGGGTCGAGAGGGCGAGCAGCTGGCCGAGGCCCAGCTCGCGGGCCTTCGACTCCACGAACTGCACCATCGTGCGGCCGATGCCCTGGTTCTCGTGCGAGGGCCGCACGTAGAGGCACGCGAGCTCGCCCTTGTTCTCCTCCGGGTAGGTGTGCAGCGCCACGCAGGCGATCGGGTTCTTGTCCACCTCGAAGATGAAGTAGTCGCCGAGCTCCTTCTCGATCGAGGCCCGCGTCCGCGGGGCGAGCTCGTCCTTCTCGATCGAGCTGCGGATGAGCTGCTCGATGGCGCGGACGTCGCTTCGGCGGGCGCGACGGATCTGCTGGTAGTCGTTCACGTAGACGAGCGTCCCGATCCCCTCGTTCGAGAACACCTCGGAGAGCAGCCCCTCGTCGACACTCCCGTTGATCACGTGAACCCGGGGGATGCCCGCCTCGCAGGCGGCGACCGCGTGGCGGGCCTTCGAGACCTCGCCGGGGTCCACCGTCCCCTTCTGGAGCGCGTCCGCGAGCTCCGCCACCGAGAGCTGCCGGGCGAGCGAGCCGCCCACCGAGAGCCCGTCGGTGGTGGTGATGTAGATGAGCTTCACCGCACCGAGCGCTTTCGCGAGCTCGAGCGCCACCGCGTCGGAGTTGAGGCGGTAGGTGTGGCCCTCGCCGTCGAGGCCGAGGGGGGGTACCACGGGGACGATGCCGTTCGAGAGCAGCGTCTGCAGGAGCCCCACGTCGATCCGCTCGACCTTGCCCGTGAAGAGGTGGTCGACGCCCTTCAGGATGCCGAGGGGGTGAGCGATCACCGCGTTCGTGGACGCGGCGCGCAGGTCGGCCGCGCAGAGGCCCTCCAGGATCTCGTGGGTCAGGCGGTTGGCGGCGGTGAGGGCGAGCTTCAGGGTGGCGGCGTCGGTGACGCCCGAGCCCTCGAGGTCCGACGGCTCGACTCCCCGTTGCCCGGCGAGGGCCTTGATCTGGTCCGACGCCCCGTGGACGAGCACGGTGCGGATGCTGAGCGACCACAGAACCGCCACGTCCATCAGGATGTTGACGAAGTTCTCGTCGGCGACGGCGGCGCCGTCGACCGCCACCACGAACGTCTTCTCCCGGAACTGGGGGACGTACTGGAGCATGCCCCGGAGGTCGGTCGGTCTCACGCCGGCAATGTTATCCTCGTCGCTCCTCCCGTGGAAAAGAGCGAGCCATGACCCACCGGATCTTCGTCACCTGCGACATCGGCAAGGGCGCCCTGGACCGCCTGCGCGAGCGCGGGTGGGCGGTCGAGGTCTACGACCAGGTCCAGCCGCCCCCGAAGGCCCTCGTCCTCGAGAAGGTCCGCTCGGGGATCGCGGCCCTCGTGACCACTCTCCGGGACCCGATCGACGAGGAGATCCTCGCGGCCGGGGCGGCCTCGGGGCTCCGCGTCGTCTCCCAGATCGCGGTCGGCGTCGACAACATCGATCGCGCGGCGGCGAACCGGCACAAGATCCCCTTCACCCACACGCCGGACGTCCTCACCGACGCCACCGCCGAGTACGCCTTCTTCATGATGGGCGCGGTCGCGCGCAAGCTCTACCCGGCGGAGGTGCAGGTGCGCGCCCGGGAGTGGACGACCTGGCACCCCTACCTGCCGTGGCTCGGGGACGAGGTGACGGGAGGGACGCTGGCCGTCCTCGGGATGGGACGGATCGGCCAGAGCATGGCGGGCAAGGCGGTCGGCTTCGACATGGACGTGCTCTGCCACAGCACCTCGCGCTCCGCCGCCCTCGGTGGCTTCGTCGCCGCGGTGCAGCGGCTGATGGACCTCCGCCACCGCGAGGGGCTTTCCGGCCGGAAGCAGTCGATCGAGATCGTCTCCCTGGAGGACGCGCTGCGACGGGCCGACTTCGTCTCCCTCCACGTCCCCCTGACGATGCCCGGGAAGGCCGCCGAGCCGACCTTCCACCTGATCGACGAGGCGCGGCTGCGGCTGATGAAGCCCACCGCCTACCTCGTGAACACGGCCCGCGGCCCGGTCGTGGACGAGGTGGCCCTCGCCAAGGCCCTGCGCGAGGGCTGGATCGCCGGGGCGGCCCTCGACGTCTTCGAAAGGGAGCCTCTCCCCGACGACAGCCCGCTGCGGGACGAGGCCCTCGTGCCGAAGCTGCGCCTCTTCCCGCACGCCGCCTCGGCCGCGCGGGCGACCCGGCTCTCCGCCGACCCCGACGTGGGCATGGCCGGCCGCTGCGTGCAAGGCGCGATCGACGTCCTGGAGGGCCGCTACAGCGGCGACCCGAAGCGGATGCCCTTCGTGGTGAACAAAGAGGCCTTCTGATAGCATCTCGTCTCCCCTCCTAGGAGAAGCAGAAGATGATCGGCCGGACGATCGCCCACTACCGAGTCACGTCGAAGCTCGGCAGCGGGGGCATGGGTGTCGTGTACGAGGCCGAGGACACGAAGCTCGGCCGCCACGTCGCGCTGAAGTTCCTTCCCGCGGAGCTGGCCCAGGACGCGGACTCGCTCGCGCGCTTCCAGCGCGAGGCGAGGGCGGCCTCGGCCCTCAACCACCCCGGCATCTGCACCGTGCACGCGATCGACGAGCACGAAGGCCAGCACTTCATCGCGATGGAGCTGCTCGAGGGGGAGACGCTCGCGGAGCGGATCCGGAAAGGGCCGTTCGAGCTCGGCGCCCTCCTCGACCTGGGGACCCAGATCGCCGACGCCCTCGAGTCGGCCCACTCGAAGGGCATCGTCCACCGCGACCTCAAGCCCGCGAACATCTTCGTGACCCCCCGCGGGCAGGCCAAGATCCTCGACTTCGGCCTCGCCAAGATCGAGCGGGCGCGGCCGGCGAGCGGGGCCGAGCACTCCGAGGCACCGACCGCGATCCAGCCGAACGAGCTCACGACCGCGGGCACGACGATGGGGACGGTGTCCTACATGTCGCCCGAGCAGGCCCGGGGGCAGCTCACCGACGCCCGGACCGACCTCTTCTCCCTGGGGACGGTGCTCTACCAGATGGCCACCGGGCGTCCTGCCCTTCCAGGGCGAGACCTCGGCCGTCGTCTTCGAGGCCATCCTCAACCGCGAGCCCCCGCCGATCACCCAGCTCGTCCCCGCCCTGCCCGCCGAGCTCGGGCCGGCTCCTCGAGAAGGCCCTCGAGAAGGACCGGGCCCTGCGGTACCAGAGCGCCACCGAGCTCAAGACGGACCTCCTGCGGCTCAAGCGGAAGACGGACTCGGGCGGCAAGCGCGCCGCCGAGCCCGGCGAGGCCAAGAGCGGCGCCCAGAAGGCCGCCCAGAAATCGATCGCCGTCCTCTACTTCGAGCACCTCTCGGGGCAGAAGGAGGACGAGTACCTCCGCGACGGGGTGACCGAGGACATCATCACGGAGCTCTCGAAGATCAAGGGGCTGAAGGTGCTGTCCCGGCAGGCGGTCCTGCCGTTCCGCGACAAGCCGGTGGCGACCGCCCAGGTCGGCCAGCAGCTCCGGGCCGCCTGCGTCCTCGCCGGCAGCATCCGCCGCGGCGGCAACCGGCTGCGGATCAGCGCCCAGCTCGTGGACGTGGAGTCGGACGCGCTCCTGTGGTCCGAGCGCTACGACCGCGAGATGGCGGACGTCTTCGAGGTGCAGGACGAGATCGCGCGGAAGATCGCGGAGGCGCTACGCGTCCAGCTCTCGCCCCAGGAGCAGGAAGCGATCGCGGCCAAGCCGACCGCGAACGCACAGGCCTACGACCTCTACCTGCGCGGGCGCAGCTACGCGAGGCGCCAGGTGCGGCAGGACCTCGAGTTCGCCCTGCAGCTCTTCGAGAACGCGGTGACCCAGGATCCGGGCTTCGCCCTGGCGTACGCCGCCATGGCCAACGTCTGCGCCGTCTACCACTACAACTTCGAGCGCGAGGCGTCCTGGCTCGCGCGGGCCCGCGACGCCGCGGAGAAGGCGATCGCGCTCCAGCCGGAGCTCCCCGAGGCGAAGGTGGCGCAGGCCTGGATCCTGTACGCGAGCGGCGACTACGACGAGACCCTCCGCATCGTGCGCTCGGTGGTCGAGAAGAAGCGGGACACCGAGAGCGCCTACTACCTCCTCCTGCGCGCTCTCTTCTCCTCCGGGCAGTACCAGGAGATCGCGGCGCGTCGTCGAGGCGGCGATCGAGGCGAGCGGCGCCGACTACAACGTCTACGTGCCCATCCAGAACGCCCTCGGCGCGCTCGGCAAGCACGGACGCGCTCCAGAACGATGCGCCAGCGCGCCATCCAGGCCTTCGAGGCGCACCTGCGCCAGGTGCCGGAGGACGCGCGCGCGCGCATCCTCCTGGCCGGGGCCTATGCCGACGACGGGCGGATCGACGAGGCGACGCGGGAGGCCGACCTCGCCATGGTCCTGCGGCCGAACGACGCGAACGTGCACTACAACGCGGCCTGCGTCTTCTGCACGATGAGCAAGAAGGCCGAGGCCATGGCCGCACTCGGCCGGGCCTGGAAGGCCGGGTTCCGGGACCCCGACTGGGTGCGCCGCGATCCCGACCTCGACGCTCCTCCACGGGGAGCCGGAGTTCGAGAAGCTGTACCCGGCAGGGGCGGCGGAGGCCGGCCAGTGATCGGCCAGTCCGTCTCGCACTACAAGATCGTCGGGAAGCTCGGCAGCGGCGGCATGGGCGTCGTGTACGAGGCCGAGGACACGAAGCTCGGCCGCCACGTCGCGCTCAAGTTCCTGCCGGTGGAGCTGGCCCAGGACGCGGCGTCGCTCGAGCGCTTCCAGCGCGAGGCCCGGGCCGCCTCCGCCCTCAACCACCCCGGCATCTGCACGGTCTACGCGATCGAGCAGCACGAGGGGCAGCACTTCATCGCGATGGAGCTGCTCGAGGGGGAGACGCTCGCGGAGCGGATCCGGAGGGGGCCGTTCGAGCTCGGCGCGCTCCTCGACCTCGGGATCCAGATCGCGGACGCCCTCGAGTCGGCCCACTCGAAGGGCATCGTCCACCGCGACCTCAAGCCCGCGAACATCTTCGTCACCCCGCGCGGGCAGGCCAAGATCCTCGACTTCGGCCTCGCGAAGATCGAGCGCCCGAAGGCCACGGGCGGCGGCGAGCACTCGGAGGCGCCCACCGCGATCCAGCCGAACGAGCTGACGAGCGCGGGCACCACGATGGGGACGGTGTCCTACATGTCGCCCGAGCAGGCGCGCGGGCAGCTGACCGACGCGCGGACCGACCTCTTCTCGCTCGGCACGGTGCTCTACCAGATGGCGACGGGCGTCCTGCCGTTCCAGGGGGACACGTCGGCGGACACGGTGTCGGCGATCCTCAACCAGGAGCCGCCGCCGGTCACGCAGCGGAACCCCGCGTTGCCGGCCGAGCTCTCCCGCATCCTGTCGAAGGCGCTCGAGAAGGACCGCAACCTGCGCTGCCAGACCGCCACCGAGCTCAAGACCGACCTCCTGCGGCTGAAGCGCGACGCCGACTCGGGCGGCCGGCGGGCGGCCGAGCTTGGCGACTCGCGCAGCGGCGCCCGGAAGGTCGCGGAGCGGTCGGTCGCCGTCCTCTACTTCGAGAACCTCAGCGGCGTGAAGGAGGACGAGTACCTTCGCGACGGCGTCACCGAGGACATCATCACGGAGCTGTCGAAGATCAAGGGCCTCAAGGTGCTGTCCCGGCAGGCGGTGCTCCCGTTCCGGGACAAGGCCGTCGCCACCGCGCAGGTGGGCCAGCAGCTCAAGGCCGACTGCGTGCTGGCCGGCAGCATCCGGCGGGGCGGCAACCGCCTCCGCATCACCGGCCAGCTCGTGGACGCGGCCTCGGACTCGCTGCTGTGGTCCGAGCGCTACGACCGCGAGATGGCGGACGTCTTCGAGGTGCAGGACGAGATCGCGCGCAAGATCGCGGAGGCGCTGCGCGTGAAGCTCTCGCCCCAGGAGGAGCAGGCCCTCGCGGCGCGGCCGACGGAGAACCTCCAGGCCTACGACCTCTACCTCCGCGGGCGCAGCTACGCGCGGCGCCACACCCGGCAGGACCTCGAGTTCGCGCTGCAGATGTTCGAGAACGCGGTCTCGCTCGACCCCGACTTCGCCCTCGCCTGGGCGTCGATCTCGAACGTCTGCGCCCAGTACCACTACAACTACGAGCGCCAGCGGAAGTGGCTCGACCGCTCGCGCGACGCCTCGCGCAAGGCGATCGGCCTCCAGCCCCACCTGCCCGAGGTGAAGGTCGCCCAGGCCTGGATCCTGTACACGCAGGCCCAGTACGAGGAGGCCGCCCACGTGGCGCAGGAGGCGGTCGAGAGGAAGCGCGACACGGAGGGGGCCTACTACCTCATGCTGCGCGCCCTCTTCGCGGCCGGCCGCTACCAGGACGTGGCGGCGGTGGCGGACGCCGCGCTCGAGGCGAGCGGCACCGACTACAACGTGTACGTGCCGATCACGAACGCGCTCGGGGCGCTCGGCAAGAAGGAAGCCCTCGACAACATGCGGCAGCGGGAGATCCAGGCGCTCGAGAACCACCTCAAGACGGTGCCGGAGGACGCCCGCGCCCGCAGCGTCCTCGCCGGCGACTATGCGGCCATGGGCCGCCCCGAGGACGCGGTCCGCGAGGCGAACCTCTCGATCACGCTGCGGCCCAACGAGGCCACCGTCCTCTACAACGCGGCCTGCGTCTTCTGCCAGATCGAGCGCAAGGACGACGCGATCGCGGCGCTGCGCAAGGCCTGGGAGGCCGGCTTCATCGACCCCGACTGGGTGCGCCGCGACCCCGACCTCGCGCTCCTGCACGGCGACCCCGAGTTCGAGCGGCTCTACCCGGCCGAGGCCATGGACGGCGGGGCGGGGCCGTCGGGGGAGAAGGCCCGATGATCGGCCGGGCCGTCTCCCACTACCGGATCGTGTCGAAGCTCGGCAGCGGCGGCATGGGCGTCGTGTACGAGGCGGAGGACACGAAGCTCGGCCGCCACGTCGCGCTCAAGTTCCTGCCCGCCGAGCTCGCCTCGGACCCGTCCACTCTCGAGCGCTTCCAGCGGGAGGCGCGCGCCGCCTCCGCGCTCAACCACCCCGGGATCTGCACGGTCCACCAGATCGACGAGCACGAGGGGCAGCACTTCATCGCCATGGAGCTGCTCGAGGGGGAGACCCTCGCCGACCGGATCCGGAGGGGGACCGTCGAGCTCGCCACCCTGCTCGACCTGGGGACGCAGATCGCGGACGCGCTCGAGTCGGCGCACGCGAAAGGCATCGTCCACCGCGACCTCAAGCCCGCCAACATCTTCGTGAGCCCGCGCGGCCAGGCGAAGATCCTCGACTTCGGCCTCGCCAAGTTCGAGCGCGCGCGGCCCGCGGCGGGGACGGAGCACTCGGAGGCGCCGACCGCCATCCAGCCCAACGAGCTCACGAGCGCGGGCACCGCGATGGGGACGGTGTCCTACATGTCGCCCGAGCAGGCGCGCGGCCAGCTCACCGACTCCCGCACCGACCTCTTCTCGCTCGGGACGGTGGTCTACCAGATGGCGACCGGGGTGCTGCCCTTCCAGGGCGAGACCTCCGCGGTCGTCTTCGACGCGATCCTCAACCGCGAGCCGGTGCCCCTCGCGCAGGTCAACCCGGCCCTTCCCGCCGACCTCGCGCGGATCCTGGGCAAGGCGCTCGAGAAGGACCGCAACCTCCGCTACCAGACCGCCACCGACCTCAAGACCGACCTGATGCGCCTGAAGCGCGACACCGACTCCGGCGGGCGACGCGCGGCGGAGGTCACCGAGTCGCGCAGCGGGGCGGTGAAGGCGGCCGAGCGATCGGTCGCCGTCCTCTACTTCGAGAACCTCAGCGGGGTGAAGGAGGACGAGTACCTGCGCGACGGCGTCACCGAGGACATCATCACCGAGCTCTCGAAGATCAAGGGCCTCAAGATCTTCTCCCGCCCGACCGTGCTCGCCTACCGCGACAAGCCGGTGACCCCGCGTGCAGATCGGCCAGCAGCTCAAGGCCTCCTGCGTCCTCACCGGGACGCTGCGCCGGGCGGGGCAGCGGCTGCGGATCACGGCGCAGCTCGTGGACGCCCAGACCGACTTCCCGCTGTGGTCCGAGCGCTACGACCGCGAGATGGCGGACGTGTTCGAGGTGCAGGACGAGATCGCGCGGAAGATCGCGGAGGCGCTGCGCGTCCAGCTCTCGCCCCAGGAGCAGGAGGCGCTCGCCAAGAAGCCGACGGAGAGCCTCCAGGCCTACGACCTGTACCTGCGGGGGAAGAGCTTCGCCCGGCGCCTCACCCGCCAGGACCTCGAGTTCGCGCTCCAGATGTTCGAGAACGCGGTGGGCCTCGACCCCGCCTTCGCCCTCGCCCACGCGGCGATCGCGAACGCCTGCGCGCAGTTCCACTACCACTACGAGCGGGCGCAGGGCTGGATCGGCCGCGCGGTCTCGGCCACCCAGAAGGCGAGCGCCATCCGCCGCGACCTGCCCGAGGTCCTGGTGGCCGAGGGCTGGATCCTCTACGCCGAGGGGCAGTACGACCAGGCCGTCTCCCTGGTGCGCCAGGTGATCGAGCGGAAGCCCGACACCGAGGGCGCCTACTACCTCCTGCTGCGCGCGCTCTTCGCCTCCGGCCAGTACCACGAGGTGGTGCGCCTCGGCGACGCCGCGCTCGAGGCGAGCGGCGGGGACTACAACGTGTACGTCCCCATCACGAACGCGCTGGGCGCGCTCAGCAAGAAGGACGCCCTCGACAAGATGCGCCAGCGGGAGATCCAGGCGCTGGAGACGCACATCCGGACGGTGCCGGAGGACGCGCGCGCCCGCACCCTCCTCGCCGGCGACTACGCGAGCCTGGGCATGGTCGAGGCGGCCGAGCGCGAGGCGAGCCTCGCCATCTCGCTCCGGCCCAACGAGGCGATCGTGCTGTACAACGCGGCCTGCGTCTTCTGCCAGCTGGGGAAGAAGCCCGAGGCCCTCGCGGCGATCCACAAGGCCTGGGACGCGGGCTTCCGCGACCCCGACTGGGCCCGCCGCGACCCCGACCTCGCGCTTCTCCACGGCGACCCCGAGTTCGAGAAGCTCTACCCGCCGGGCGCGGGGTCGTGAGGGCCCGAGGAGAGCCATGATCGGACAGACGGTCTCTCACTACCGGATCACGTCGAAGCTCGGCAGCGGGGGCATGGGCGTCGTGTACGAGGCGGAGGACACGAAGCTCGGGCGGCACGTCGCGCTCAAGTTCCTGCCGGCGGACATGGCGCAGGACGCGGCGTCGCTCGAGCGCTTCCAGCGCGAGGCTCGCGCCGCCTCCGCCCTCAACCACCCCGGGATCTGCACGGTCCACGAGATCGACCAGCACGAGGGCCAGCACTTCATCGCCATGGAGCTGCTCGAGGGGGAGACGCTCGCGGATCGGATCCGGAAGGGGCCCTTCGAGACAGGGCCGCTCCTGGACCTCGGGATCCAGGTGGCGGACGCGCTCGAGTCGGCGCACGCGAAGGGGATCGTCCACCGCGACCTCAAGCCCGCCAACATCTTCGTCAACGCGCGGGGCCAGGCGAAGATCCTCGACTTCGGGCTGGCCAAGATCGAGCGGGCTCGCCCGGCCGGGGGCGGGGACCACTCCGAGGCGCCGACGGCGGTGCAGCCCAACGAGCTCACGACCGCGGGCTCGACGATGGGCACGGTGTCCTACATGTCGCCCGAGCAGGCCCGCGGCCAGCTGACCGACGCGCGGACGGACCTCTTCTCGCTGGGGACCGTGCTCTACCAGGCCGCCACCGGGGTGTTGCCCTTTCCCGGGGAAACCTCCGCGGTCGTCTTCGACGCGATCCTCAACCGTGCGCCCCTGCCCGTCGGCCAGGCCCGGACCGGCCTGCCCGCGGATCTCGACCGCATCCTGGGCAAGGCCCTGGAGAAGGACCGCGGCCTCCGCTTCCAGACCGCCACCGACCTCAAGACCGACCTCCTGCGCCTCAAGCGCGACGTGGAGTCGGGCGGCCGCCGGGCCGCGGAGCTCTCTCGACTCGCGCAGCGGGTCCGCGAAGGCGGCGGAGAAGTCGGTGGCCGTGCTCTATTTCGGGAACCTCTCCGGGGTCAAGGAGGACGAGTACCTGCGGGACGGGGTGACCGAGGACATCATCGCCGAGCTCTCGAAGATCAAGGGGCTCCGGATCTTCGCCCGCTCCACCGTCCTCGCCTTCCGCGACAAGGATGTCACCCCGACCCAGGTGGGCCAGCAGCTCGGGGCGGCCTTCCTGCTGACCGGGAGCCTGCGGCGGGCGGGGAACCGCCTGCGCATCAACGCCGAGCTCGTGGACACGACGACCGACTTCCCCCTGTGGTCCGAGCGCTACGACCGGGAGATGGCCGACGTGTTCGAGGTGCAGGACGAGATCGCCCGCAAGATCGCCGAGGCGTTGCGGGTGACGCTCTCGCCCCAGGAGCAGGAGCAGCTCGCCGCCAAGCCGACCGCGAACACGGAGGCGTACGACCTGTACCTGCGCGGCCGCAGCTACGCGCGGCGGCTCACCCGGCAGGACCTCGAGTTCGCCCTCCAGATGTTCGAGAACGCGGTGTCCCGCGACCCGCAGTTCGCCCTCGCCCATGCCGCGATCGCGAGCTCGTGCGCGCTCTTCAACCAGCACTTCGACCGCGCACCCGACTGGATCGAGCGGGCCAAGGCCGCGAGCCGGAAGGCGAGCGCCCTCGGGAGCGACTCGCCGGACATCCAGGTGGCGGAGGCATGGATCCTCTACGCCGAGGGGATGTTCGACGAGGCCATCGCGCGCGTCCGTCGGGCGATCGCGCGCAAGCCGGACGTCGAGGGGGGCTACTACCTGCTCGGGCGGGCGCTCTTCGCCGCCGGCCAGTACCAGGAGGTCGTCGACCTCGCCGAGGCGGCGGTGGCCGCGTCCGGGGAGGACTACAACGTCTACGTGCCCCTCCACAACGCGCTCGGGGCCCTCGGCAAGAGGGAGGCGCTCCGCAACGCCGTGCAGCAGCGGATCCTCGTGCTGGAGGCGCACCTGCGGAAGTCGCCCGAGGACGCGCGGGGCCGGACGCTGCTGGCCACCGACTACGCCCACGTGGACCGGGGAGACGACGCGGCGCGCGAGGCGAGCCTGGCCATGGCCCTGCGGCCCAACGACGCGATGGTGATGTACAACGTGGCCTGCGTCTTCGGCCAGCTGGGAAAGAGGGACGAAGCCCTCGACGCCCTTCGCAAGGCCAAGGACGCCGGGGAGAACGACGCGACCTGGGCCCGGCGCGACCCCGACCTCGCGCTCCTCCACGGCGACCCGGAGTTCGAGAAGCTGTACCCCGCCGACGGCGGGCGGAGTGAGCCCCGAAGGAGAGCCATGATCGGTCAGACGGTCTCGCACTACCGGGTCACGTCCAAGCTCGGCAGCGGCGGCATGGGCGTCGTGTACGAGGCGGAGGACACGAAGCTCGGCCGGCACGTGGCGCTCAAGTTCCTGCCGGCGGAGATGGCGCCGGACGCGGGCTCGCTCGAGCGCTTCCAGCGCGAGGCCCGGGCCGCCTCCGCCCTCAACCACCCCGGCATCTGCACCGTCTACGAGATCGACCAGCACGAGGGCCAGCACTTCATCGCCATGGAGCTGCTCGAGGGG